>NZ_LT629775.1:3370000-4005625 GCF_900105395.1 Streptomyces sp. TLI_053 | reverse complement strand
TGAAGTAGTCGGTCCAGGAGGTCGGGCCCTCGCCCACGGCCAGCACGTCGGGGGTGTAGACGCCCTTCCAGCGGCGTCCGGTGGCCGGGTTCTCGGTGGCCTGCACCCGCATGCTGGTCAGGTGGTCCT
The DNA here is from genome assembly GCF_900105395.1 of Streptomyces sp. TLI_053. Taxonomy (NCBI): domain Bacteria; kingdom Bacillati; phylum Actinomycetota; class Actinomycetes; order Kitasatosporales; family Streptomycetaceae; genus Streptomyces; species Streptomyces sp. TLI_053. The sequence continues at coordinate 4,005,496 of NZ_LT629775.1, read as the reverse complement.
CGATGATCGAGTCCTGGTAGCCGCCGATCTGCTGCCAGGCGGCGGGCCGGTAGAGGTGGTTGGTGCCGATCAGCAGCGGGGCGTCCATGCCGTTGCCGCCGCGCTCGACCAGGCCGGAGAAGAGGTACTGCTGCACGGAGGCGCCGTGCGCGACCCAGTTGTCGTACATGTTGCCGTACACCTGGGGGGCGACCACGAAGGCGGTGTCGGGGTCGCGGAAGTAGCCGAGGGTGCGTTCCAGGAAGCACGCCAGGGGGACGTGGTCCGGGTCCATCTGGGCCACCACGTCGTACTTGTGCTCGTGCTCGGCCCGCCAGGAGTTGTGGTTGCCGGACTTGGTCTTCGCCCGGAACTCGCCCTCGGCCCGGTTGTACTCGGGCCGGCCCTTGCGGCTGAAGTGGTGCACGCCGAGCCGGGCGGCCATCGCCTTCACCCGGTCGTCGTCGCCCTCGTCGAGGATCCAGACGTCGACCTCGCCGTCGTACTCGATCTCCAGCATGGCCGCGAGGGTCTGCTCGACGATCTCGATCGGCTCCTTGGACGGCACGATGGTGGTGAGCACCGCGACCTTGAGGCCGGGCGGGGCCGTGACGGGTATCGGGTCCTTGGCGCGGAAGGCGAACACCCAGACCGCGAGGTTCTGGACGAGCCGCACCAGTTCGACGGTGACCACGGCGCAGAAGCAGAGCCGGGCGACGTTGATCCGCCAGTCCGGGGACCAGCCGACGCCCGGCCCGGGTATGTGCGAGGGCAGCAGCAGCCAGCCGACGAACACCAGGCCGGCCACCGCGTTCAGGGCGACCAGCAGGGTCAGCACGACCTTGACGCCGGGGGAGGAGACGGTGCGGTAGCGGACCGTGTCGACGCCCTCGCCGTCCCGCAGCGGGCCGGTGGCCTCGGCGCAGGCCAGGTAGTTGCGCCGGGCCGAGGCGTTGCGGGACTGGCTGCGGGTCGCCCGCCGCTCGTGCGGGGCCTCGGGGAGGAGTCTGCTGTGGCGTCCTCGTCCGCGCCGGCCGCCGGTGTGCGTCGTCCGTTCGTCGGTGGAGTCCACCAGCCCAATCCCCCGTTGTGGGCCGCCCCGTGATCGGGCGGCTGCGGTCGTTCTCGTCCGGCCGGTGCGTCCGCGGTGCCCGCGGTGCGGGCCGCGTCCGTGGTGCCCGCCGTGTGGGCGGCGGGCCCGGTGGCCGCTAGTGAGCATAAGGGCACCCCCCGGTGACGGGTCACCGGGGGGCGGGGAGAGCCTCCGGACCCCGTTCGTCCGGATGTTTCCGGATCAGGGGGTGATCTTCACCGAGTTGGCGATCTGGTCCATCAGCGTCAGGGCCGGTGCCTCGGGGGCCTGGTCGAGGCAGATCTGCAGCACCGGCACGGTGGTGGCACCGGCCGCCGGGGTCACCTCGAGGACGCCGCAGTAGGCGTCGGGCGTCGAGGAGCCGCTGGACATCGGCACGTGCCAGAGCGCCAGGTAGCCGTCCATGCCCTGGATCTTGACGGCGGACTGCTTCAGCGGCTCGGGCGGCGCGGGCGCGTCGGAGCCGAAGCGGGTGTTGTAGAGCAGCTGGCCCATGCCGAGGACCATGGACTTCGGGTCGGCCCAGCCGCCGTTGAACACCCGGAGGTTCTGGACCACCAGGCCGCGGGTGCAGGCGCCGCTGCCGTGGCCGACGCAGGCGTACGGGGAGACCGCGTAACGCACGTCGGTGGGGTTCTTGGCGTCGCTCTGGACCTGCCAGTCGGCCGGCAGCAGGAAGTTCATCTTCGACTCCTGGCCGGTCACCTGCTTCCCGCCGGGGAACTGCTGACCTCCGGTCAGGGTGGCGCCCATGAAGCCGTTGGGGCTCTTGGGGTCGGCGGTGCTGGTGGGGCTCGCGCTGCCGCCGGCCTGCGGGGAGTCGGTGCCCTTGTCGGCGCTCCGGTGGCCGACGACGTAGCCGGCGCCCGCCATGACCACGGAGAGCAGGACGGCGCCGACACCGAGCAGCAGCTTGCGGCGGCCGGTGTTGGGCTCGACGGTCTCGAACACGACGGAGGTCGGCGTGAACGGCTGCGGCGCGGCCGGCGCGGCGGCGGGTGTGACCACCGTGGGCGTCGCGGCGACCGAGGGGGCGGGGCCGAACGCGCCCGGCACGCCCTGGCCCGGGGCGCCGCCGGTCCCGGAGCCCACCGTCGCGGCGTCGGCCGCGGACTTGGGCCGGGTGCGGCCGCTCCACGCGGAACCGTCCCACCAGCGTTCCGTATTGGGCTGGCCGGAAGGATCGTCGTACCAGCCAGCCGGCGTGTTCCCCGTCGTCATGCGGCGGATCCTAGCAGCGCCTAAATCCGATCGTCATACCCGATGGTGGATCGCAACCCTGGCCTCGGACGTCGTCCGGCCGGTGCCCGACAGCCGCTCAGAACACCATGCTGTAGACCATCAGATCGACGCCCGGCACCGGAGACCAGTCCCGCCCGGGGGCGCGGACGAAGCCGACCCGCTGGTAGATCCGGTGGGCGGTGGTCATCGCCGGCTGGGTGGAGAACGCCATCCCGGCCAGACCGAGTTCGCGGCTGCGGGCGAGCGCGGCGCGGACCAGTGCCTCGCCGACGCCGCGCCCGCGGGCGGCCGCCGCGGTGGCCAGCATCCGGATCTCGCCCTCCTCCGGGGTGGCGATGTCCGCCCAGGTGGTGCCGCCGACCGCGAAGGTGACGCAGCCGAGGACGGTGCCGGTGGCCGGGTCGACCGCGACCAGGAGTTCGGCCTCCGCGGCCCGGCGGGCCGCGTCGCGCAGCCGGTGGACGTAGTCGCCGTCGGGTGCGGTGTGGCCGTCGCCGACGAAGGCCTCGACGGTTATGCGGCCGGCTTCCTCGAACTCCTCGGGCCGGGCCGGGCGGATGACGATGTCCATCCGGCCAGTCTGCCGGAGCCACCGGGGAGGACGGAGAGCGGGGGTCCGGCATCGGCGCCGCCGGCGGGAGCGGCGGGAGGGGCGGAAGTGGTGGAAGTGACGGGAGCGGCTGAGGCGGCGGGGTCGGCGGACGGGCGGAGCGAGGCGGCGGGCATGGTGCCGTGCAGCCGGTCGGGCAGGGCGGGGTCGACGGGGTAACCGCCCTGGCGGTGCCAGTTGTCGCGTCCGGTGGCCTTCTGCGCGGCCACCTCGCGTCCGATCAGGGCACCGAGCAGACCGAAACCGCCGACTGTCCCGAGCAGGGCCAGTGCGCTGGCGAGCGTGTCGGAATCCATGTCTCCACTCTCCCGTCGGCGCCGACGCCGGACGAGTGGCAGGAATGACCGAATGCATCGAAAAACTGCCAACGCCGGGGCTACCCTGTCGGCATGCTCAAGAACGTGGTCGCGGTCGTGATGGAAGAGGTCCACCCCTTCGAGCTCGGGGTGGCCTGCGAGGTGTTCGGCCTGGACCGGACCGAGGACGGACTGCCCGGCTACGACTTCGCGATCGCCGGCGCCCGCCCCGGCCCGCACCGCACCCATGCCGGCTTCACCATCGACGTCCCGCACGGCCCCGAGCGGATCGCCGCCGCCGACCTGGTGGTGGTCACGGCCACCACCATCAGCCGGGAGTACCCGGAACCGCTGCTGGAGGCACTGCGGGCGGCCCACGCCCGCGGCGCCCGGGTGCTGTCCATCTGCAGCGGCGCGTTCGTGGTCGGCGCCGCCGGACTGCTGGACGGCCGCCGCTCCACCACGCACTGGCGGTACAGCGCCGAACTCGCCGCCCGCTACCCGCGGACCACCGTCGAGCCGGACGTCCTGTACGTGGACGACGACCCGGTGATCACCTCCGCCGGTACCGCGGCCGGCATCGACGCCTGTCTGCACCTGGTCCGCCGGGTGCAGGGCGCCGAGGTGGCCCGGGGCATCGCCCGCCGGATGGTGGTGGCCCCGCACCGGGAGGGCGGGCAGGCCCAGTTCGTCTACCGGCCGCTGCCGGAGGGGGACGGCGATTCACTGGCCCCGCTGCTCGACTGGATGCGCCACCACCTGGACGAGGAGTCGACCGTCGAGCAGCTGGCCGGACGGGTCCACATGTCGCCGCGCACCTTCGCCCGGCGCTTCCACCAGGAGACCGGCACCACCCCGCACCGCTGGCTGATCGGCCAGCGGCTGCTGCTCGCCCAGCGGCTGCTGGAGTCGACCAGCGAGCCGGTGGACACGATCGCCGCCCGCTGCGGCTTCGGAAACGCGGCCACCCTGCGGCACCACTTCGGCCGCCGGCTGGGCACCACGCCGCTGGCCTACCGGCGCTGCTTCGCCGAGCCCGCCGCCCGGGTCGCCGTCCGGGCCTGAGGGCCGCCGCCCGGGTCGCCGTCCCGGGGCCGCCGTCCGGCGGTCCGCGGGCTCCGTTCAGTCCGTGGGCTCCAGGTGCCCGGTGGTGTTCCAGTGCTCCGGCCGCAGCCGGCCGGCCTCGGCGCGCCAGAGGCTGGTGGAGCAGTTGCGCACCGGCTCCAGCGCGGTCAGCTGCTCCTCGGAGAGCCGGTCCAGCGCGTAGCGGAGCATGAGCACGGTGCAGTCGTGCGCGACCAGCAGGACCGGCCGCCCGGCGTCCTCGGCGCAGATGTCGCGCAGCACGCTGCGCACCCGCAGCGCCACGTCGGCCCAGGACTCGCCGCCGGGCGGGCGGTAGTACAGCTCGCCCATCTTCCGCCGCCGGGCCGCCTCCCCGGGGTGGTCGGCCTCGATGGCGGCCCTGGTGAGCATCTCCAGGACGCCGAGCTCGCGGTCGCGCAGCCGCTCGTCGTAGCGGACGGCGAGCGAGACCGGGACGGCGCCGAGGCCGGCGGCCTGGGCGAGCGCGATCCGGGCGGTCTCGGCGGTGCGCACGTACGGCGAGCACCAGACGCTGCGCGGCCGGTCGGCGCTCGGCAGCCCGGCCCACCAGCGGCCGAGGGCCTGCGCCTGCTGCTGGCCGTGCATCGAGAGCGGGATGTCCGCGTCCCGGCAGCTGATCGGGACGCTGAGCGCGCCGGCCGCCTCGGCGTGCTGGAACTCGACGTTGGCGGTGGACTCGCCGTGGCGGGTGGCGATCAGGACGGAGGGGACGGAGGACAGGCCGGGAGCCGCGGTGGGACCGGCGGGCCGGTGCGGGGCGGCCGTCCGGTGCCGTCCGTCGGTGTGGTGGTGCTGGCCGTTGAGGGTGGTGCCGAGTTCTGCCATTGCCGCCGCTCCCCGTGGGTCGATCAGTTGCCGGCCGGCTGTCGGTCCGGTCTGGTTGGTGCCCTGGTGTGGTGCCCAAATCACGCGGCCGTTCATACATATGATCGCGCCGTCCCCTCCAGTGTTGACGGAGGGGACGGCGCGAACACAGGGCGCGCACAGCACGTATCAGCGCGCTGCCACGGGCTCCGGCGCGTTCTTCGGCTCCACGTCGCCGCTCTCGGCGCTGTAGTCGCCCGGCCGGGTCTCGTCCGTCCCGGGGGGCGCGTCGACGGCGCGCAGGACCAGCGTCAGCACCACCGCGACCAGCAGGTTGAGCACGAAGGCGGTGAGCCCGATGTAGCCGATCTCGCCGATGCCGGGGATCTCGGCCGCGTTCCCGCCGAAGTGCTTGGTCTTGGGGCTGGCGATCCCGTAGGCCTTCCAGGTGCCGTAGACCATGCCGGCCGCCCAGCCGGCCAGCAGCGCCCAGTGGTGGAACCAGCGGGTGAACAGGCCGCCGACGATGGAGACGAAGGTCTGCAGGATCCACAGACCGCCGAGCAGCTGGAGGTTGATCGCCGCCTGCTTGTCCATGCCGAGCACGAAGACCAGCGCGCCGACCTTGACGAGCAGCGAGACCAGCTTGGCGACCCGGGTCTCGTCGGCCGGGGTGGCGGCCGGCTTCAGGAACTCCTTGTAGACGTTGCGGGTGAACAGGTTCGCCGCCGCGATGGACATGATCGCGGCCGGGACCAGCGCGCCGATCCCGATCGCGGCGAAGGCGACGCCGGTGAACCAGTCGGGGAACATGTTCTCGAACAGCTGCGGCACCGAGAGCTGGGTGTTGAAGCCCTTGTCGCCCTGGCCGACACCGGCCGCGATCGCCATGAAGCCGAGCAGCGCCAGCAGGCCGAGCATCAGCGAGTAGGCGGGCATGATCGCCATGTTCCGGCGCACGGTGTTGCGGGACTTGCTGGCCAGCACGCCGGTGACCGAGTGCGGGTACATGAACAGGGCCATCGCCGAGCCGAGCGCCAGCGTCGCGTACGTCCACTGCTTGTTCTCCGGCACGGTGAGCGAGCCACCGGACTTGGGCGCGGCGAACTTCTCGCCGACCGCGTCGAAGATGTGGCCGTAGCCGCCGAGCCGGATCGGGATGTAGATCACCGCGACGATGATCACCACGTAGACGAGGGCGTCCTTGACGAAGGCGATCAGTGCCGGCGCGCGCAGCCCGGAGGAGTAGGTGTACGCGGCGAGCACCCCGAAGGCGATGAACAGCGGCAGGTCCTTGACGAACCAGTTGGCGTTCTCGCCGCCGCCGACGCCCAGCACGTCCAGCACCGCCTGGATGCCGACCAGCTGGAGCGCGATGTACGGCATGGTGGCGAGGATGCCGGTCAGCGCGACCATCAGCGACAGCGGCCGGGAGCCGTACCGCCCGCGCACGAAGTCGGCGGGCGTGACGTAGCCGTGCACCCGGGAGACCGACCAGAGCCGGGGGAGGAAGAGGAAGACCAGCGGGTAGGCGATGATCGTGTAGGGGACGGCGAAGAAGCCCGCCGCACCGGTCGCGTAGACCGCGGCGGGCACGGCCACGAAGGTGTAGGCGGTGTAGAGGTCGCCGCCCAGCAGGAACCAGGTGACCCAGGTCCCGAAGCTGCGTCCGCCCAGGCCCCATTCGTCCAGGTGGTGGGCGTTGTCGGCGCGCCGCCACCGGGAGGCCAGGAAGCCCATCACGGTGACCAGCAGGAAGAAGAGGACGAAGACCGTCAGCGCGGGCACGTTGACCCCGTTCACCGGACCTCACCCGCCTTCCCGGCGCGGGCGGCCCGGCGGGCCTTCTCGTCGCGGTTGATCAGCAGGTAGGCCGCGACCGTGAAGACGGCCGAGGCCGGCACCCAGAGCAGCTGGTACCAGTAGAAGAAGGGGACGCCGCCCACCTCGGGGCCGAGCTTGTCGTACGAGCCCACCCAGAGCATCGCGACGATCGGCACCAGCAGGGCGAGCACGGCCAGCACCCGCTCGGGGGTGACCGCCGGCAGGCGGTGACCCGGTGGCTCTTCTGGCTCGGGCATGACAGGCAGGTCGGTGTCGAGATCTGACGACATGGTTCGGCTCCGCTCCGGAGGGTCTCACCTCGCCGGCGCCGCAGCCCCGGGGAACCGCACACCCCCGTGGCCCGCCGAGCAGCACCACTGGTGATCGGCAGTCAGTATGGATGCGGAATCTAGAGCATCGCGTGATCCATGTCACCGGATCGGTGCAGATTCCCGCCATCCGGACCTGTCGTGCGCCCCGGACGCACCGCGGGCCCCGGCGCGTACGCCGGGGCCCGGAAGCGGTGGGGGGTGGTGCGGAAAGCAGCTGGGGCGGTGCGGGAGGCCGTACGCTACGCCGGCTCGGGCCGCTGGAGGCGGGTGATGAACTTGTAGCGGTCGCCCCGGTAGATCGAGCGGACCCACTCGACCGGGTCGCCCTCGGCGTCGAAGGAGTGCCGGGACAGCTGGAGCATCGGCAGGCCGAGGTCGGAGCCGAGCAGCCCGGCCTCGCGCGGGTCGGCCAGGGTGGTCTCGATGGTCTCCTCGGCCTCGGCCACGGTCACCCCGTAGACCTCGCGCAGCGCCGTGTAGAGGGAGTTGTGCTTGGCCAGGTTGCGGCGCAGGGCCGGGAAGCGCTTGGCGGACAGATGGGCCACCTCGATCGCCATCGGGTCGCCGTTGGCCAGCCGCAGGCGCTCGATCCGCAGCACCCGGCCGCCGGGCTTGATGTCCAGCAGCGGGGCCAGCCGGTCGTCGGCGGTGATGTAGCCGATCTCGATCAGCCGGGAGGTGGGCTCCAGCCCCTGGGCGCGCATGTCCTCGGTGTAGGAGGTCAGCTGGAGGGCCTGGGCCACCTTGGGCTTGGCGACGAAGGTGCCCTTGCCCTGGATGCGCTCGAGCCGCCCCTCGACGACGAGCTCCTGCAGGGCCTGCCGGACGGTGGTGCGCGAGGTGTCGAACTGCGCCGCCAGTGCCCGTTCGGGCGGTACCGGGGTACCGGCGGGCTGGGTCTCGGTGAGCTGCAGCAGGTGGCGCTTGAGGCCGTAGTACTTCGGCACCCTGGCGGTCGGGTCCGAGCCGCCCTGGGCGGCGAGGCTCTTCGCCTGGGGGTCGTTGACCTGGGCCGTGCTGCCCCCGTCGCTGCTCATCGGACGTGTCTCCCGCTTCTCGCGGGGCCCCCGGGGGGCCTCGCCACTTCATTAACGGCTCACATCGTTGCATGTATGGCTACGGAACGAATACCTCATCACGCGATGAACGATGTGCGGTGTCGGCTTGATAACGGGTGGTCCTGATCGGTCGAACAGCCGTTGACAGGCCCATTGGTCTAGGCCAAGCTCCAGGCATCTGGTCTACACCACTAGGCCGGTCACTATGAATCCCCCCACCCGTTCGATGGAGTCCGCGGCACCATTCCTCCCACCTCGTGTGGGTATGCCGCTGCCACCCGACGGGGGTAACCAGGCATCCCTCAGGAGGATGGCGTGAAGCGTCAGCTCATCGCGGCGGTCGGCGTCGCGGCCATGGTTGTTGGTCTCGCGGCCTGTGGCTCGGACGCCAAGAAGGACGACAGCGGCAGCAACTCCGCGTCCGGCAGCTCGACCGCCGCGGCCGGCAAGAAGGACTACAACGGCAAGACGCTCAAGGTGTGGCTGATGACCGGCTCGGCCCCCAAGGGCTGGGAGGACTCGGTCAAGACCGAGTTCGAGTCGACCTACCCGGGCTCCAAGGTCGAGTTCCAGACCCAGGAGTGGACCGGCATCGGTCCCAAGGTCACCGCCGCGCTCTCCGAGGGTTCCGTCGACGTCCTCGAGGTCGGCAACACCCAGACGGCGGGCTACGCCGCCACCGGTGGTCTGCTCGACATCACCAAGGACAAGGCCGCCATCGGCGGTGCCGACTGGGCCGCCAACCAGAGCGAGTCCGCGATCCTGGACGGCAAGCAGTACGCCGCCCCGTGGTACGTCACCAACCGCGTCGTCTCCTACAACAAGGACCTCTGGACCAAGGCCGGTCTGAGCATCCCGAAGACGCTGGACGAGTTCTACACCTCGCTGGAGAAGCTCAAGACCACCGAGGGCGTCGCCGACCCGATCTACATGCCGGGCCAGGAGTGGTACGTCTACTTCGGTCTCCTCACCAGCGAGGGCGGCAAGCTGGCGAAGAAGGACGGCGACAAGTGGACCGGCGGTCTGTCGACCCCCGAGGCGCAGAAGGCGTTCGACGTCTACAAGAAGCTCCAGGGCTACTCGACCACGGGTGCCAAGGACAAGGACGAGGCCAAGCCGCAGCAGAAGGACGTCTTCGGCAAGGGTGACGTCGGCGCGATGATCGGCCTCGGCTGGGAGCTCCCGGACGAGAAGGCCATGGCCAAGGACAAGATCGGCTTCTTCCCGCTCCCGGGCAAGACCGCCGACAAGCCCTCCGGCGCCTTCCTCGGCGGCTCGAACCTGGCCGTCGCCTCGGCCAGCAAGAACACCGACATGGCCAAGGACTTCCTGAAGGTCGCCCTCAACGACAAGAACGAGGGCATCGTCGCCGCCTCGGGTCTCATCCCGAACAAGACGGCGCTGAACGACAAGGTCGTCGGTGACTTCGCGTCCGCCGCGAAGCTGGCCGCGGTCGTCGGTGGCATCACCCCGACCACCCCGAACTGGGCGAGCGTCGAGAACGACCCGAACCCGATCAAGGAGTTCCTGACCGCTGCCCTGACCGGCGACTACGCCGCCGCCGCCAAGAAGGCGGACGACGAGATCGCCAAGCGTCTCAACGCCAAGCAGTAGCAGTCGAGCGGCGTCGCTCACCGGCTCCCGGCGGGGGGCCGGTGGGCGGCGCCTGTCCGTCGTGGTCGGGTTGTCAGGAAGAGAGAACGATGGCTGTGCATTCGGAGCGGGTGCAGACACAGTCCCCGGAGTCAGGGAAGGCTGCTGTGGCCACTATTGAGACGAGCGCCGCCCGCAGCGGCGGCGCCGGCACCGCGAAGAAGAAGAGCGCCAGACCGGCGGACGGGCGGAGCATCGGCTCCCGGTTCGCGCCGTACCTGCTGCTCCTGCCGGCCACTCTGGCCACCCTGGCCCTGTTGGGCTGGCCCCTGCTGAAGACCGTCCTGGTCTCGTTCCAGAACCTGAACGCGCGCCAGCTCGTCCAGCACCTGACCGAGTGGAACGGCTTCGAGAACTACACCGAGCAGCTCAAGGACGAGCAGTTCTGGGCCGTCACCGGCCGCTCGGTCGCCTTCACGGTGCTGAACGTCTTCCTGATCATGGTCGGCGGCGCGCTGGTCGGCCTGCTGCTCAACCGGCTCGGCAAGAAGATGCGGCTGCTGCTGTCGATCGGCCTGCTGCTCGCCTGGGCGATGCCGGTGGTCGCCTCGACCACCGTGTACACCTGGCTGTTCGAGACCCGGTTCGGTGTCGTCAACTGGCTGCTCGACGCCCTGGGCTGGCACTCGATGGCCGCCTACAACTGGACCGGCAGCCAGTACTCGACCTTCTTCGTGATCCTCCTGCTGCTGGTCTGGGGCTCGATCCCGTTCGTGGCGTTCAACATGTACGCGGCGCTGACCACCATCCCCAAGGAGCTCTACGAGGCGGCCCGGATGGACGGCGCGGGGCCGGTGAAGATCTTCACCGCGGTGATGTTCCCCAACCTCAAGCCGTTCTTCCTCGCCACGACCTTCCTCGAGGTCATCTGGATCTTCAAGGCCTTCACCCAGATCTACGCGATCAAGGCCGGCGGTCCCGACGGGCTCACCCGCACCCTGCCGATCCACGCCTTCCTGGAGGGCTCGGGCCGCCAGCACTACGGCACCGGTGCCGCGATCGCGGTGCTCACCATCCTGATCCTGGGCGTCCTGATGGCGTACTACTTCCGGATCATTCTGAAGCAGGAGGACGAGCTGTGAGGCGCTCGCTCATCGGACGCACCTGGCCCAACGTCGTCGCGGTCGTCCTCTTCGTCTTCTTCGCGTTCCCCGTCTACTGGATGATCAGCACGGCCTTCAAGCCGTCCAAGGACATCATCAGCAAGACGCCGGTGTTCGTGCCGCTCGACGCGACCCTGGAGCACTTCAAGACCGCGGTCAACGTGCCGAAGTTCTGGACGTACACCGCCAACAGCTTCATCGTCACCGTGCTCGCGGTGGTCATCTCGCTGGTGATCGCCACCCTGGCCGCCTTCGCCGTCGCCCGGATGCGCTTCCGCGGCCGCAAGGCCTTCGTGCTGGTCATCATGGCCGCGCAGATGGCGCCCTGGGAGGTCATGACCATCGCGGTCTACCTGATCTCCCGCGACAACGAGATGCTGAACAGCCTCGTCCCGCTCACCGCCTTCTACATGATGATGGTGCTGCCCTTCACCATCTGGACCCTGCGCGGATTCATCGCGGCGGTCCCGAAGGAGCTGGAGGAGTCGGCCATGGTGGACGGCTGCACCCGCACCCAGGCCTTCGTGAAGGTGATCTTCCCGCTGCTGGCGCCGGGCCTGATGTCCACCTCGCTGTTCGGCTTCATCACCGCCTGGAACGAGTTCCCGCTCGTCCTCATCATCAACAAGACCGACGGCCAGACCCTGCCGCTGTGGCTGTCCTCGTTCCAGACCGCCTTCGGCAACGACTGGGGCGCCACCATGGCGGCGTCGACGCTGTTCGCCCTCCCGGTGCTGATCCTGTTCGTCTTCCTGCAGCGCAAGGCGGTCGGTGGCCTCACCGACGGCGCCGTGAAGGGCTGATCCCATCGTGAGCATCCTCGTTCCCACCCTCCCGGCCTCCGACCAGCTGCACCGCGACGCGCTGACCGTCCTCCAGCCCGGCTTCGTCGGCACCGAGCCGCCGGAGTGGCTGCGCCGCCACCTCGCGGCCGGCCTCGGCTCGGTCGCGCTGTTCGACCGCAACGTGGCCGACCTCGGCCAGCTGGCCGCCCTCACCGCCGCGCTGCGGGCCGAGAACCCCGACCTGCTGATCGCCATCGACGAGGAGTCCGGCGACGTCACCCGGCTGGAGGCGGGCTCCGGCTCGTCCTGGCCGGGCAACCTCGCCCTCGGCGCGATCGACGACCCGGCGCTGACCCGCGACGTGGCCCGTGAGCTGGGCCGGGCCCTGGCCGCCGCCGGCGTGAACTACAACTGGGCGCCCACCGCCGACGTCAACTCCAACCCGCGCAACCCGGTGATCGGCGTCCGCTCCTTCGGCGCCGACCCGGAGCTGTGCGCCCGGCACACCGCCGCCTGGGTCGAGGGCCTGCAGTCGGCCGGCGTCGCGGCCTGCTCCAAGCACTTCCCGGGCCACGGCGACACCGCCGTCGACTCGCACCACGGGCTCCCGGTCATCGACGTCGACCTGGACGTGCTGCGCGCCCGCGACCTGGTGCCGTTCCAGGCCGCCATCGCCGCCGGGACCAAGGCCGTGATGACGGCCCACATCATGATCCCGGCGCTCGACCCGAAGCTGCCCGCCACGCTCAGCCCCACCGTGCTGCGCGACCTGCTGCGCGCGGCCCCGCAGGACGGCGGCCTGGGCTACCAGGGCCTGATCGTCAGCGACGCGATCGAGATGGGCGCCATCGCCGACACCTTCGGCATGGGCGAGGGCACCGTGCTGGCCCTGGCGGCCGGCGCGGACGCGATCTGCGTGGGCGGCGGGCTGGCCGACGAGGCCACCGTGCTGATGCTGCGGGACGCCATCGTGGCGGGCGTGCAGTCCGGCCGGCTCCCGGAGGAGCGGCTCGCCGACGCGGCCGCCCGGGTGCGCGCGCTGGGCAGCTGGGGCCGGATCGCGGCCCAGGGCGAGCGGCCGGAGGCGGACCTCGCGGTCGGCCTGCGGGCGGCCCGCCGGGCGCTGCGGGTGGTCCGCGCGCCGGGCCGGGAGGTCCTGCCGGTGACCGAGCGCCCGTTCGTGGCCTCGTTCTCCGCCGAGCCCAACATCGCCGTCGGCGACGTGACCCCGTGGGGCGTGGCCGGCATGCTGGCCGACCGCTTCCCGGGCACCCGGACCCGTGAGGTCGGCCCGGAGGCCGCCGAGCCGCAGGTGCTGGACGCGACGGTGGCCGAGGTGCTGGCCGAGGCCGCGGACCGCCGCCTGGTGCTGGTGGTCCGGGACGTCCACCGGCACGAGTGGATGTCGGCCGCGCTGGCCCGCCTGGTGGCGGCCCGGCCGGACGCCGCGGTGGTCGAGATGGGCCTGCCGCAGTCCGAGCCGGTCGGCGCGCTGCACATCGCCACCCACGGCGCGGCCCGGGTCTGCGGCCTGGCCGCGGTCGAGGTGCTCACCGGGCAGCCGGGGGCGATCGGCTGACTCCCCGCCGGACCGTGACACCGGGGGCCGCGAGGCACCCCGCCGACGGGCCCGTCATGCGCATGCCGCATGGCGGGCCCGTCGGCGTCCCCGGACCTCCGCGGGCCGGTTGACCTGCCGATTCGAACAACCTGACGGTGTTCCCTCAAATCCTCCTTAAGGCACCCTTAAGTTCTACTTAGGGTGACCGCCGCGCAACTGATCGCCCACGGGGTACAACAGGTCTGCAACGGCCGTTCCTGCCAGGTCATTTGGCGTTGACACCAGCAGTGGTCTAGGCCAGGCTCCAGTCCATCCGGTTCGAATTTCAATTTCCCCGGATGTGGTATCGGCCCACCCCGAAGCTCTTCGCCGCCCTCCCCGGACACCGTCCCGTCGGGCAGCCAGCACGCTGCCGGCGGGCACAGCTCAAACACCTCGGAGGATGGCGTGGGAAAGCCTCGGTTCATGGCGTCGGTCGGCATCATGGCGCTGGCCGCGGGTCTGACGGCCTGTTCGTCGGGCGGTCCGGCCTCCGGCGGCAAGTCGGCCTCGGCGGACCCGCAGTCCGCCACCGGCACCGTCACGGTCTGGCTGATGGACGACGCCCAGAAGAGCTGGCCCGACCTCGTCCAGCGGGTCAACGACGAGTTCGCGGCCAAGTACCCCAAGGTCACCCTGCGGCTCGCCTACCAGGGCTGGGCCGACAAGGTCGCCAAGCTCGACAAGGCGATCGCCGACGGCACCGCCCCGGACGTGGTCGAACTCGGCAACACCGAGACCATGAAGTACGTGCTCTCCGGCCAGCTGGCGCCGGTCGAACGGACCACCTTCGACAACGCCGACAGCTGGATCAAGGCACTCGCCAACACCTGCACCTACCAGGACAAGCTCTGGTGCGTGCCCTACTACGCGGGCGCCCGGGTCGCGATCTACAACGCGGCGGCCCTCCAGCAGGCGACGGGCAGCGCCGACTTCCCGAAGACCGAGGACGAGCTGCGCACGGCGCTGGACCGGATCGCCGACAAGAACAAGGCCGACAAGACCTACTCCCCGCTCTACCTGCCCGGCCCGTACTGGTACGCCGCGATGAGCTACGTCTCCGCGTACGGCGGCGCCATCGCGCGCTTCGACAGCGGCGGCAACTGGCACGGCACCCTGAGCGACCCCAAGTCGCAGCAGGGCATCAACCACTTCGTCGACCTGGTGCGCAAGTACAACAAGGGCGATCTGACGCTCAACGAGCAGAACCAGTACGAGGCGATGGCCCGCGGCCACGCGGCGACCTTCTACGGCAACGGCTACGAGGCCGCCAGCGTCGCCGCCCCGGTCACCGGCGACCCGAGCCTCAAGGACGCCGTCAAGGTGGCCACGATGCCCGGGCCGGGCGGCAAGCCGCTGCCGACCTTCATCGGCGGCTCGGCGCTCGCCGTCACCGCGAAGTCGCCCGCCGCGGCCCTGGCCACCGACTGGGTCCGGATGTTCACCAGCACCAAGTCCGAGCAGGCACTGGCGGACAAGGACATCCTGCCGAACAACCTCACCCAGCTGAACCCGCTGAAGAGCAAGCCCGCCACCGCCGCCGCGGCCAACGCGGTGCCGGACGCCTGGTTCACCCCGCTGGCCCCCGGCTGGGGCCTGGTGGAGAAGCAGAAGATCCTGCCGGACATGCTGACCGCGATCCTCAAGGGCAAGCCGGTGGACCAGGCCACCAAGGAGGCGGACGCCGCCATCGACCAGCTGATCAACAAGGCCGGCTGAGCAGTCGCCGCCCCGGAACCGGAGCCCCTCCCCGCACCGCCGGGAGGGGCTCCGCACTCCCGGGGGCACCCCCGGCGGCCGCCGGACCGGGCGTGACCACGTCCTCGGATGTGCCGCACCCGGGCGGCCCCCGTAGGATTGCCGCAGCAATCACCGGAGCGAGTGTGCGGACTCGCCGCCGTAGAGGTCCCCGCCGGGCATTCCCGCCCGGGCGGGGTGGAACCATCTCATCGGAGGCACCCCACGATGTCCGACACGCAGACCGTCCCTGGCCGGATCATGGCGGCGGAGATGGCCGAGCAGCCGGCCGTCCTGCAGCGCATCCTCGACGAGGGCGCCCCCAAGATCTTCGAGATCGCCGGGCAGATCGCCGCCCGCAAGCCGCGCTTCGTCCTGCTGACCGCGCGCGGCACCTCGGACAACGCGGCGCTGTACGCCAAGTACCTGATCGAGATCCTGCTCGGCAAGCCGGCCGGTCTCACCTCGATGTCCACCACCACCGCGTACGGGGCCAAGCCGGACCTGACCGACGTGCTGGTGATCACCGTCAGCCAGTCGGGCGGTTCGCCCGACCTGGTCGCCTCCACCAAGGCGGCCCGCGAGGCCGGGGCCATCACCCTCGCCGTCACCAACAACGCGGGCTCGCCGCTGGCCGAGGTCTCCGAGTTCCACATCGACGTGCTGGCGGGCCCGGAGAAGGCCCTCCCGGCCACCAAGACCTACACCGCCGAGCTGCTCGCCCTCTACCTGCTGATCGAGGGCCTGCGCGGCGGCGACGGCGCGGCCGCCAAGGACCTGCCGGAGCTGGCCGCCGGGATCCTGGCCCGCCAGGACGAGGTCAAGGCCCTGGCCGACCGCTACCGCTTCGCCCAGCGCCTGGTCATCACCTCGCGCGGCTACGGCTACCCGACCGCCCGCGAGGCGGCGCTGAAGCTCATGGAGACCACCTACATCCCGGCCTCCCCGTTCTCCGGCGCCGACCTGCTGCACGGTCCGCTGGCCATGGTCGACAACGTCTCCCCGGTCATCGCGATCGTCCCGGACGGCAAGGGCGGCGAGGCCCTGCAGCCGGTGCTGGACCGCCTGCGCGGCCGCGGCGCGGACCTGGTCGTGGTGGGCCAGCAGGCGCAGGTGGAGTCCGCCTCGGCGGGCTTCGCGCTGCCGGCCGGCGTGCCGGAGGAGGTGCAGCCGATCCTGGAGATCCTGCCGCTGCAGCTGCTGGCCTACGAGGTCACCATCGCCCGGGGCCAGGACCCGGACGCCCCCCGCGCCCTCGCCAAGGTCACCGAGACCCACTGACGCCACTGACGCGCAGAACGCCGGGACCCCCGTCCACAGCCTGTGGACGGGGGTCCCGGCGTTCCGGCCTGCGCCTGCGGGGCGGAACGGGCCCGGACAGCACGACGGGCCGCGACGTGACGTCGCGGCCCGGGGCCTGGAAAGCACTACGGGCCACGGCGCCGACACGGGACCCTCAACCCATGCGGCACCGCAGCCCGGAGCTGTCGTCGGGCGCCGTGTATGACCGAGAACTGTGCGGGGTCCTCGCTCGGCGGCGTCCGACCGAGGAGGGGCCTCGCGCGGTCAGGGCAGTTGCGCGGTGGGCCTCTCCTTGGTGCCCTTTCATTGTGGACTAGACCAATCTGGCTTGTCCAGGCCGGCCCGCAAATTGGTCTGGACAACTTGGCGGAGCGGCCGCGGCACCCGTCGGCCGGGGGTGGGCCCGGGCCGTTCCCGCGCCCCTGGAGCTACGCTCAGCCTGTGCCCTCGCTGAACGAACTCGTCCGCCGCCACACCACCCTGACCGGTGCCGATGTGGAGTGGCTGCACATGCTGGTCTCGGAGTGGCAGCTGCTCTCCGACCTGTCCTTCGCCGACCTGGTCCTGTGGATCCCCACCTGGGACGGCATCCGGTACGTCTCGGTCGCCCAGATGCGGCCCAACACCGGCCCGACCTCCTACCAGGACGACATGGTCGGCCACCTCGTCCCGCGCGGCCGCCGCCCCCTGCTGGACGCCGCCTACGACGAGGGCCGGATCGTGCGCGAGGGCGACCCGGAGTGGCGCGAGGAGGTGCCGGTCCGGGTCGAGTCGATCCCGGTGCGGCGCGAGGGCAAGGTGCTCGGGGTGATCGCCCGCAACACCAACCTGCTGACCGTCCGCACCCCCAGCCGGCTGGAGCTCACCTATCTGCAGAGCGCCTCCGACCTGGCCCAGATGATCGCCGCCGGCACCTTCCCCTACCCGGGGGTCGAACAGACCGACATGGACGCCGCGCCCCGGGTCGGCGACGGCCTGATCCGGCTCGACGCGGACGGCGTGGTCACCTACGCCAGCCCCAACGCGCTCTCCGCCTACCACCGGCTCGGCCTCACCGCCGATCTGGTCGGCAGCCACCTGGGCCGGGCGACCGCCGAACTGGTGCCGCCCTCCCGGGCGGCCGTGCACGAGGCGCTGGTCAAGCTGGCGAGCGGCTGGGCGCCCCGGCAGACCGAGGTGGAGGTCCAGGGCGGGGTGGTGACCCTGCGGGCCATCCCGCTCAAGCCCAAGGGCACGCTGACGGGCTCGCTGGTGCTCTGCCGCGACGTCACCGAACTGCGCCGCCGCGACCGCGAACTGATGACCAAGGACGCCACCATCCGGGAGATCCACCACCGGGTGAAGAACAACCTGCAGACGGTCGCCGCGCTGCTGCGCCTGCAGTCCCGCCGGATGGACTCGGAGGCCGGCCGGGCCGCCCTGGACGAGGCGGTCCGCCGGGTCGGCTCGATTGCGATCGTGCACGAGACGCTGTCCCAGGCGCTGGACGAGAAGGTGGCCTTCGACGAGATCGCCGACCGGGTGCTGGCCATGGTGGTGGAGCTGTCCCAGGACGGCCGGGTGGCGACCCGGCGCAGCGGCAGTTTCGGCATCCTCTCGGCCGAGGTGGCCACCCCGCTGGCGATGGTGCTCACGGAGCTGCTGCAGAACGCGCTGGAGCACGCGTTCGGGCCGAGCGCCTCCGGCAGCCTGGAGGTCAGCGCGCTGCGCGGCCGGGCGCCGGCCACCGGGATGGGCTGGTCGGACAGCTGGAACGGCGGGGCGCGGCCGGAGGAGTACCTGCTGATCACCGTGCAGGACGACGGCAAGGGCATGCCGGAGGGCTTCGACCCGCAGCAGGCGGGCAACCTCGGGCTGCAGATCGTCCGGACGCTGGCCACCGGGGAGCTGGGCGGCACCTTCGACATGGTGGCGGGCCCGAACGGCGGCACCAAGGTGGTGCTGGAGATCCCGGTGCGCTGAGACGTACCGGGGTGTGGGGGAGCGTGCGACTGGCGTGAGCGCCGGTGGCCCGCTCCTTCACCACCGTCCGCGGTGTGAAGTCGGCGAAGGAAAAAACGAGGCCCTGTCGACCGGGGGGGGTGGGTCGACAGGGCCTCTCAACCCGTTCCGGCCGTCGGGGGGAGTCGGCCGGAACGGGGGCTCAAGTGGTGCGCCACTCGCCGGTGCGTTGCACACGGTGAGCGCCACAGCTCCACAATATTGCTCTAAGTGAACAGTATCAAGTGGCTGGGCGGGCAAGTGTCGCAGGACCTTTTCGGGCAAGGTCCTTTGTACGGAAGGCTTCACCAGGAAGTGCAGGCGAAGCCTTTGATCATGTGTTGATCGGTGCGGTGGTTACTGCTGGTACTACGGCGTGTGATCAGGCGGTGCGGGTCAGGCCGTACGGGCGCGGTTGCGGGCGGCGCGACGCTTCATCGCACGACGCTCGTCCTCGCTCATGCCGCCCCAGACGCCGGCGTCCTGGCCGGTCTCGAGGGCCCACTGGAGGCACTGCTCCATGACCGGACAGCGGCGGCACACGGCCTTGGCTTCCTCGATCTGCAGCAGAGCAGGACCGGTGTTCCCGATCGGGAAGAACAGCTCCGGGTCCTCTTCGCGGCAGACAGCGCGGTGGCGCCAGTCCATGGTCGTCCAACTCCTCCTGCCGACGGGGGTCACCCGCACGGCACATCGATGGTCCTTGTGAATGTGAACGCTTTCACGAATCCCGCAACAGCAAAAGAGACCAAAGGCCCATCGGGCCCGGGAGGTCTGTGCTGGGGAGGGATTCGGCGATTCGAGGGACACTCCGCGGTCGGCACCCAACAGGTTCTGAGGTTGCCGTCGCTGCGATGTGTCCCGATCGCCATGTAGAGGTTCGCAAACCTCGAGCCCGGATACAACCCCCTTCAGGGAGGAATTTTTGATTCTTCGGTGTCGCCTAGCTCACAGCCAGTACTTCTATGGAGTGAAGGGGGCTTGTGCGTTCGAGAAGAAGGGGGAAGGGCCCTTCTAGTCACACAATCACACGCAGTGCCCGCCGTACGCCTGTGAAACTGACGCGACTCCTGGACCCAAGGTGGTCCCCGTCGACCTGGAACGGGGCCGGTTCCTCCGAAACCAAGGTGAAGTGACGGACGTCGTGATAGGAGACGACATGCTTCCCGGAAGGGCCCGGTGATGCGGCGCCGTCGCTCGAAGGCCCGTGCGACCGCAGGATCTGACGGACCGTTCGAGCGGTGCCGAACGCCGTCATCCGGGTGATGCCGAAGACGTCGAGGTCCGCGTCGAAGGAGGCGAGCGGCGAGGGATAGACCGGGCGGTTGCCCAGGAACGTCCAGGGCGAGGTGTTGCTGACTATGGCCAGCGCCAGGCCGGGCACCGGCCCGTGGCCCGCCAGCTCCAGGGAAACCGGGCCTGATCTGCGCTGCTCACGCTGGGTGACGAAGTGGCGGAGCGCCTGCGTGACATAGAGCGCGTGCGTGGACTTGCGCCCCGCCCGGCGCTGCTCCTCGACCCGGCCCACCACTCCGGCGTCGAAGCCGAGCCCCGCGGTGAAGGTGAACCAGCGGTCCGGCAGCCCCTCGGTCATCGCCTTGCCCAGCCCGATCGGGCGTTCCCGCCGGTTCTCCAGGGCGTTCAGCAGCGCGCCGGTCGCCTCCACCGGGTCGTTCGGCAGTCCCAGCGCACGGGCGAACACATTGGTCGAACCGCCCGGGACCACGGCCAGCCGGGGGACCCTCTCGCCCGGGCCGTGCGAGAGCAGGCCGTTGACCGCCTCGTTGACGGTGCCGTCGCCGCCCAGGGCCACCACCAGGTCGACCGTGCCGTCCTCGACCGCCTGGCGGGCCAGGTCGCGCGCGTGGCCCCGGTACTGGGTCTGCGCCACCTCCAGCTTGAGGTCGCTGCGCAGGGCGTGGATCAGGACGTCCCTGGTGCGACCGCTGGTGGTGGTCGCTTTCGGGTTGACGACCAGGAGAGCGCGCATGTGCTCAGCCTACGGGTCGGTACGGACCTCCCGGCGGCTACCCTGCTGGAGTGACCGCAGAATCCTCCGCACCCGTACCCGCGCCCGGTGCCGGCCGTCCGACCGCCCTCACCGTGGGCGCCGCCATCACGGCCGTCGCGGGCGCCGCGCTGGCCGTCGTGGGCGTCTGGGACATGGTCGCCGCCCTGTCCGGCCAGTCCAAGCAGCTCGCCCTGAACGAGTTCGGCGGCCTGGTGATCGTGCTGCTCGGCGTGCTGCCGCTGCTCGCCGCCCGGGCGCTGCTCCAGGGCCGCCGCTGGGGCCGCAGCCCGGCCGTGCTGACCAACTCGATCTGCCTGCCGGTGGCCTACTACATGTGGCAGAGCGGCGGCGCGATGGCCGCCGTCGGCGCGGGCGTCGGCCTGCTCGGCCTGGTCGGCATCGGCGCCCTGCTCAGCCCGAAGTCGACGGCGGCCCTCTACGCTCCGCACGAGGGCTGAGCGCGGAGGGCCGCCGCCTTCCGGTACCGCGTCCTGCCGACGGCCGCCGCCCGGCGGCCGTCGGTCCTGTTCTCCGGCCCTACTCCTCCACCAGCAGCTTCTCCCGCAGCTGCGCGAGCGTCCGGGCGAGCAGTCGGGAGACGTGCATCTGGGAGATGCCCACCTCGGCCGCGATCTGCGACTGCGTCATGTTGCGGAAGAACCGCAGCACCAGGATCTTCTGCTCCCGGGGCGGCAGTTGGGCGAGCAGCGGCTTGAGCGACTCGCGGTACTCGACGCCCTCGAGGGCCTCGTCGGTGGCGCCCAGGGTGTCCGCGACGGCCGGCGACTCGTCGTCGTTGTCCGGCACGTCCAGTGACAGCGTGGAGTACGCGTTGGCGGACTCCAGCCCCTCCAGCACGTCCTCCTCGGAGATCCCGAGGTGCTCGGCCAGCTCGTGCACCGTGGGGGAGCGGCCGTGCCGCTGGGAGAGCTCGCTGGTCGCCGTGGTGAGCGACAGCCGAAGCTCCTGGAGCCGGCGCGGCACCCGGACCGCCCAGCCCTTGTCGCGGAAGTGCCGCTTGATCTCGCCGACGATGGTCGGCGTCGCGTAGGTGGAGAACTCGACCCCGCGCTCGTGGTCGAAGCGGTCCACCGACTTGATCAGCCCGATGGTGGCGACCTGGGTGAGGTCGTCCAGCGGCTCGCCCCGGTTGCGGAACCGCCGGGCCAGGTGCTCGACCAGCGGGATGTGCATCCGCACCAGCTGGTTGCGCAGCTCGACGCGCTCCGGGGAGCCCTCGGGCAGCGCGGACAGCCGGACGAACAGCGCCCGGGCCGCCTCGCGGTCCGGGGCACCGCTGCGCTGCGGACCCTGGGCGGGCACCGCGGCACGCAGCGCCCGCGCCGCCTCGTCGGCGGCGCCGTCCTCCGGGCCGTCGCTGTCCGGACCCCCGTCCGGGCGGTCGGCCGGCGGGAGGTCCGCGGCCGACGGCACGGGCGGGGGCGACTGATCGGGCGACGACTCGGGCGTCGGCTCGGTCGGCTGGCTCATCCGGTGGGCGTCCTTCGGGTGCGCTTCGTCGTTAGCGGCGAGGCCGGGGACGCTCGCCTGGGTCGGTACGGCAGGGCCCGCCGTCGCGAGGCCGGTACGGTCCAGATCACTCACGGCCATTCCCCCGTTCCGTTCCGGGAGCACCGGGACCGCCGGTCCCGGTTCGTCTCGATGGTCGTACCGCCGGGTGGGGGCGGTACCGGGAGCCGTCCGTCCGGCCCGGTGGTGCCGGGCGGACGGCCCTTGTTCGGTGCTGCTGCCGCGCTGCCGCGGCCGGCCTAGTGCGCGGCGGAGCCGCCGCGCTTCTTGTGCAGGCTGATCGACACGGTGTTGTCCTCGGCGACCGAGGACTCCACCTCGCCGGCCAGCGCGGAGAGCACGGTCCAGGCGAAGGTGTCGCGTTCGGGCGCCCGGCCGTCGGTGGTGGGCGCCGAGACGATCACCTTCAGGGAGTCGCCGACCAGGCGGAACTCGCAGGAGAGGACCGAGCCGGGAACGGCCTGCTGGAGCAGGATGGCGCAGGCCTCGTCGACCGCGATCCGCAGGTCCTCGATCTCGTCCAGGGTGAAGTCCAGCCGGGCCGCGAGGCCCGCCGTGGCTGTACGCAGGACCGAGAGATAGGCCCCGGCCGCGGGCAGTCGGACCTCTACGAAGTCCTGGACCCCGGGCTCGCCGTCGATCTGGGACACCCTCACCTCCTGGGTGACGCGCTGTGCTTCCGGGCCGGTGGCCGCGGCACTGTCTGTTGCTTGGCTCAACTGCTTCGCCCCAACTGTCCAGAGGGGTGGTGCGGTACGTACCGGTCATACCCCTCGGGGGTCGCCCGGACGCCGCCGTCCGCCCGAGACGTTACCGCGTTAGTGCCCCGGAGCGGGAGTCACTCATGGTAAGGCATCGCGACTCAGGGTGGCAGGGGTCCGACGAGGACCGTGCGCGCCCTCCGCGTACGCCCTCCGCGCGCCCGGACCGGGAGCGTCCGGGAGGGCGGGCCGGGGTCAGCGGGTGCCGGCGGCGACGAGGGCCTCGTCGGTGAGACGGTAGACGGTCCACCCGTTCATCGGCACTGCGCCGAGCGCCTCGTAGAAGTCGATCGAGGGCCGGTTCCAGTCCAGTACGGACCACTCGACCCGGGCGTAGCCGCGCTCGACGGCGATCCGGGCGAGTTCCAGCAGCAGCGCCTTGCCGTGGCCGCCGCCGCGGGCGGTCGGACTGACGTAGAGGTCCTCCAGGTAGATCCCGTGGCTGCCGCGCCAGGTCGAGAAGTTGAGGAACCAGAGCGCGAAGCCGACCGGCTCGCCGGTGGTGTCGTCCTCGGCGATCAGGCCGAACACGGCCGGCTGCTCGCCGAAGAGGGCGGCCCGCAGCTGCTCCTCGGTGGCGACCGCCTCGTGCGGGGCCTTCTCGTACTCCGCGAGCTCGTGGATCATGCGGTGGACGACGGGGACGTCGGCGGGGACTGCGGTGCGGATCATGCCTCCGAGCCTACTGGGGCCGTCCCCGGACCGTCCCGGGCCGCCCCGGGCCGTCGGGTCGAGGCCGGGACGGCCGGTGCCTCAGCGGGCCGGGACGGTCCGCAGATAGGCCGCCAGCGCGGTGATCGCGGCCGGGTTGCGGGGGCTCTCGACCAGGTCGACGTAGTCCAGGACGAGGATCCGGTCGTTGCGGACGGCCGAGACGCCGGCCAGCGGCGGGAAGGACTTCAGGAACCGCCGCTTCGCCTCGGCGTCCGGGGTGCCGTAGTTGTTGATCACGATCACCTCGGGGTCGCGCTCGACCACGGTCTCCCAGCCCACGGTGGCCCAGGAGTCGGCGAGGTCGCCGGTCACGTTCCGCCCGCCGGCCTTGGTGATGATCTCCTCCGGGGCGGCGAACCGGCCGGAGGTGAAGGGCTTGTCCTCGCCGCTGTCGTACAGGAAGACGCCCGGGCGGTAGGCCGGCTCGGGGACGGCGGCGATCTCCGCCTTGAACCCGGCGACCAGCCGGTCCGCCCGGTCCCGGACGTCGAAGATCTCGCCCAGGTTGGTGAGGTCCGTGTACAGCGCGTGCAGCGGGGACATCACCCCGCGCTCGGTGCCCTTGCCGCTGCGGCAGGACTCGGTGAGCACGTAGGAGCCGATGCCGAGGCCGGCCAGCGCCTGCGGGGTGACGCCGCTGCTCTCGTCGAAGCCGTAGTGCCAGCCGGCGAACACCAGGTCGGCCTTCGCCTCCAGCGCGATCTCCTTGGTGATCTGCTTCTTGGAGAGCCACGGGGCGCGCTGGTAGGCGTCCTTCCAGGCCACCTTGTCGACCTGGCCCTTGTCGTCCGGCATCACGTAGCCGGCCATCCGGTCCTCCAGCCCGAGCGCGAACATCAGCTCGGTGATGCCGACGTCGTTCGTCACCACCCGGGCGGGCTTCTGCGCGAAGGTCACCGGGGCACCGCAGTTCTCGACGGTCACCGGGTAGTGGGCGGAGGCGGCGGCGTCGCCGCCCGGGGCTATCTCGGCGCCGCAGCCGGTCAGGACGAGGGCGAGCAGAGCGGCGGTGGCAACGGCCTTGGTGCGCATGGTGGATCCTCGGGGCGGTGGACGGTCGGTGGTACGGGGAGCGGGCGGGGCCGGTCAGGACAGGCGGTCGAACAGCAGCTGGACGGCGCCGGTGACCGGGTGCCGGACCGGCGTCGCGCGGACCTTGAACACCTCCGCCAGCAGCGCCGGTTCGAGCACCTCGGCGGGCGTTCCGGAGGCGACGATCCGCCCCTCGGCGAGCACGTACAGCAGATCGCAGTGACCGGCGGCCAGATTGAGGTCGTGCAGGGCGGTGAGCACCGTCGTCCCGGTCTCCCGGACCAGCGCCAGCACCTCCAGCTGATGGGTGATGTCCAGGTGGTTGGTGGGTTCGTCGAGCACCAGCACCCGGGGTTCCTGGACCAGCGCGCGGGCGATCAGCACCCGCTGCTTCTCGCCCCCGGAGAGGCTCAGGAAGCCCCGGCCGGCCAGGTGCCCGGCGCCGACCCGGCCGAGCGCGGCGGCGCAGTGCTCCTCGTCGGCCGCGGACGGGCCGCCCAGGGCGCCGCGCCGGTGCGGCAGCCGGCCCATGCCGACCACCTCGGCGACGGTGAAGTCGAACTCGGCGGAGTGCTCCTGCGGCAGCGCCGCCACCCGCCGGGCGGCCTCGCGCGGGGCGAGCCGGTGGATCTCCTCGCCGCCGAGCAGGACGGCCCCGGCGGCGGGCCGCAGCGCCCGGTAGACGCAGCGCAGCAGGGTGGACTTGCCGCTGCCGTTCGGGCCGACCAGGCCGACCACCTGGCCGGCGGCGGCGGTCAGGGTGACCTCGTGGACCAGTCTGACGCCGGCCAGGTCGACCGAGACCCGGTCGACGGCGAGGTCCAGGGCGCCGGTGCCGGCGGCGCTCACCGGCCGCCCCCGAAGGCGTAGCCGCGACGGCGCATCAGCAGCAGGAAGCAGGGCACCCCGACGGCCGCGGTGACCACGCCGACGGGCAGTTCGGCGGGGGCCAGCAGGGTGCGCGAGACGATGTCCACCCAGACCAGCAGCAGGGCCCCGGCGAGCGGCGCGACCAGCAGCAGCCGGCGGTGGCCGGCGCCGACCAGCATCCGGGCCAGGTGCGGGACCATCAGTCCGACGAAGCCGATCGCCCCGCTGACCGCGACCACGGTGCCGGTGACGGCCGCGGTCACCACGAACAGCGCGCGCCGCAACCGGTCCGGGTCCACACCGAGCGAGGCGGCCGTCTCGTCGCCCATCGCCAGCGCGTCCAGCCGCCCGGCGGCCCGGGCCAGGTACGCCAGGCCGGCCAGGACGGTGACGGCGGCGATCGGCACCGAGCCCCAGGTGGCCCCGCCCAGGCTGCCGAGCAGCCACATCATGGCCGAGCGGGCGGCCTCGCCGCGGGCGGCGGCGAAGACCATCAGCGCGGTCACGGCGGAGAAGCCGTAGGACATCGCGGTGCCGGTGAGCACCAGCCGCAGCGGCGTGAGCCCGTGGGCGGTACGGGCCGTCAGGTAGACCAGCACCATGGCCAGCAGGGCCGACACGAAGGCGGAGGCGGAGAGCGCCCAGACGCCGAGCGAGGCGAAGGCGCCGAACATCAGCACGGCGTTGGCGCCGACCGAGGCCCCGGAGGAGATGCCGAGCACGAAGGGGTCGGCGAGCGCGTTGCGGACCATCGCCTGGACGGCGACCCCGGTGGCGGCGAGTCCGGCGCCGACCACGGCGGCCAGGACGGCGCGCGGCAGCCGGATCTCCCAGACGATGGCGTACGCGGCCGCCTCGTCGGCCTCCAGCCGCCCGCCTGTCAGGCCCGCGCCCAGGAGTCGCAGGACCTGTCCCCAGCCGAGGCCGGCGGAGCCCACTGCGACGGCGCAGACCAGCGAGCCGAGCAGGGCCGCGGCGAGCGCGACGGCCAGTGGGAGGGCGGGTGTCCGGCGGTGGCCCGGTGGGGCCGCGGCGGTGGCCGGTGCGACCGTGGTGGTGCTGCTCACTGGTGGCACGCCTTGCCTCGGGCCGGGTGCGGCGAGGGGCGGCGCGGCCGGTCGCGGGTGTGCCGGGGCGCCATCCCCTCGCAGTCCGCGGCGAGTTGTCGGGAGGTCGGCGCCCCCGGGCGATCGGGCTCACGGCCGCGGGGGCCGCTTACCGTTGCGGGTCAGCGCCGGATTCGCACCGGCTTCCCCCGCGGGACGCCCTGGCAGCATAACAAGCGCTCCCGTGCTGAGACCCTTACCGCCCGAACGCTCGTACCCGTCCGGCCCGTCCGGCCCGTCCGGCCCGAACGCGCGACCGGCCCCGGACGCACGGCCGCCCCCGCCCGGATCCGGACGGGGGCGGCCGAAAGGCGACCGGGCGGGGATCAGCCCTGCTTGGTCTCCCAGAAGATCTTGTCCACCTCGGCGATGAGGTCGAGCAGCGCCTGGCCGGTGGCCGGGTCGGTGGACGCCTTGGCGGCCGAGGCGGCCTTCAGGGTGTCGTTGATGAGCTGGTGCAGCTGCGGGTACTTCTCGAAGTGCGGGGCCTTGAAGTAGTCGCTCCACAGCACCGAGATGTGGTGCTTGACGGCCTCGGCGCGCTGCTCCTTGATGATGACCGCGCGGGCGCGGAAGTGCGCGTCCTCGTTGGCCTGGTACTTCTCCTGGGTGGCCTTGACCGACTCGGCCTCGATCCGGGCCTGGGCCGGGTCGTAGACACCGCAGGGCAGGTCGCAGTGGGCGTGGGCGGTGGCGCGGGGTGCAAACAGACGAGAGATCATGGGAGTCCTTCCTTGGATCGTCTTCCCGCGCCCGAGATTACCTGTCGGACCGTCCGGGCTCCCGGCCGGGCGGCCCGCCCGGGGCAAATGACGGAGCCGGAACCGGATCAATCCGGACATCGGCGGGCGTCGGCCGGTGCGGCAGACTGGTGCCCGACAGTGCGACGGCCCGACAGGGCGACGACACGACAGCAGGACGCGGGACACGGCGGGACGCGAGCCGGGAGGAGGAGCCGTGGCACGGAGCGCGGAACCGGAGGACGGGCCGCCGGGCGGCGGCGCGCCGTTCGGGCTGATCGACGTGGCGGGGGACTCGATGGTGCCGACGCTGCGCGACGGGGACCAGCTGCTGGTCCGTTACGGCGGGCGGATCCGGCCCGGTGCGGTGGTGGTGTTCCGTCACCCGTTCCAGCAGAACCTGCTGGTGGTCAAGCGGGCCGACGGTCGTCGCCCCAAGGGCTGGTGGCTGCTCTCCGACAACCGGCCGGTGGACAGCGACAGCCGCAGCTACGGAGCGGTGCCGGACGAGCTGGTGCTCGGCCGGGTGCTGCTGCGGCTGCGCCCGCGCCCGGCCTGGCTGGCGCCCGGACGGCGGCTGGAGCGGCTGTTGCTGGCCGCCCCGCTGGCACGGGTGCCCGGGCTCGCCCGCCGCCTCGGCGTCTGGATCCGGCCGGAGGAACTCCCGGTCCGCTAGGCCGCGCGGCCTCGTCCCCGTGCCGACGGGACTCCCGGTCCGCAGCCGGTACCGCCCGGCGGCTCCGTCAGCGCCCGGCCGCCGCGGCCTCCTGGGCCTCCAGGCGCTTGCGGGCCCGGTAGGCGGCGACATTGGCGCGGGTGGCGCAGCGGTCCGAGCAGTACCGGCGGGACCGGTTGGTCGAGGTGTCCAGATAGGCGTTGCGGCAGGGCGCGGCCTGGCAGATGCCGAGCCGGTCGGCACCCAGTTCGGTCAGGTGGACGGCCAGGCCCATGCAGGCGACGGCGCTGAAGTGCGCCGTGGCGGTCGGCGAGTTGTCGGCGAGGTGCAGGTGCCAGCGGGGCCGGCCGGCCGCGTCGAGGTAGT
Source organism: Streptomyces sp. TLI_053 (assembly GCF_900105395.1). NCBI lineage: Bacteria > Bacillati > Actinomycetota > Actinomycetes > Kitasatosporales > Streptomycetaceae > Streptomyces > Streptomyces sp. TLI_053. The sequence goes on along the minus strand of NZ_LT629775.1, from coordinate 3,977,185 downwards.
CGTGCCCGGAGACCAGCGGGCTGACCGGGAACTCCATCAGCAGGCTGTTCAGCAGGTCGACGCTGCGCACCTCCTCGCCCTCGGCGGCGGCCTCGAAGACCCCGCGCAGCCGGGTGCGGACGGCCCGCAGCCGGGGCAGGTCCGATTCGTCGGCGAGGCTACGGGCACGGGAGGAGTCCGAGAACAGCGCCCGCACCCCGTCCACCGAGGTCAGCGAGTCGGTGCCGCGCTCGGGCTCCTCGGTGTTCACCAGCCGGACGGCCAGATCGGCGTACGAGGCGAGCTCCACGGTGGTCCTTCCAGAGATCGGTAACGGGCTGATTGCCTTAAGCCTATTACCCGCGGGGCGAAAGCGGGAAAAGCGCGGCGCCCGGCAGGATCGGCCTGCCGGGCGCCGTCGAAAGGGTGGGCTCAGAGCACCTTGGAGAGGAAGGCGCGGGTGCGCTCGTGCTGCGGGTTGCTGAGGACCTCGCGGGGGGTGCCGGACTCGACCACCACACCGCCGTCCATGAACACCAGCGCGTCGCCGACCTCGCGGGCGAAGCCCATCTCGTGGGTGACCACGATCATGGTCATGCCCTCCTCGGCGAGCCCGCGCATGACGTCGAGCACCTCGCCGACCAGCTCGGGGTCGAGCGCCGAGGTCGGCTCGTCGAAGAGCATCAGCTTGGGCTTCATCGCGAGCGCCCGGGCGATCGCCACCCGCTGCTGCTGGCCGCCGGAGAGCTGGGAGGGGTAGTTCCCGCTCTTGTCGGCCAGGCCGACCCGCTCCAGCAGGGCCATCGAGCGTTCCCTGGCCTCGGCCCTGGACTCGCGCTTGACCTGGACCGGCGCCTCCATCACGTTCTCCACCGCGGTCATGTGCGGGAAGAGGTTGAAGCGCTGGAACACCATGCCGATGTCCCGCCGCTTGAGCGCGACCTCGCGGTCCTTGAGCTCGTAGAGCTTGTCGCCGCGCTGCCGGTAGCCGACCATCTCGCCGTCCACCCAGAGGCGGCCGCCGTTGATCTTCTCCAGGTGGTTGATGCAGCGCAGGAAGGTGGACTTGCCGGAGCCGGACGGGCCGACCAGGCAGAACACCTCACTCTGCTCGACCTGCAGGTCGATGCCCTTGAGCACCTCCACCAGGCCGTAGGACTTGTGCACGCCCTCGGCCTTCACCATCGGGCCGCCGTTGCCGGCCTCGGCCGGGGTCTTGGTCAGGTCGGTCATACGTGGCCGCCTCCCTCGAGTCCGGGGACCACGTCGTTCTTGGCCTTCGGGGTGGGCCTGCCGCGGAACAGCAGCCGCAGCCGCTGGATCGGTGTGGGCGGCAGGGTCCGGTTCGCACCTCGAGCGTAGTGCCGCTCGATGTAGTACTGCCCCACGGTGAGGATCGAGGTCATGAGCAGGTAGTAGATGCTGACGGCGACCAGGACCGGGATGGTCTGGAAGGTCCGCGAGTAGATGTCGTGGCCGGCCGTGAACAGCTCGGCCAGCGAGATGACCTGGACCAGCGAGGTGGTCTTGAGCATCGAGATGGTCTCGTTGCCGGTCGGCGGGATGATCACCCGCATCGCCTGCGGGAGCACGATCCGGCGCAGCGTGGCCGCGCGGCTCATGCCCAGCGCGTGGGCGGCCTCGGTCTGGCCCTCGTCGACGGACTGGATGCCGCCGCGGACGATCTCCGCCATGTACGCCGCCTCGTTGAGGCCGAGGCCCAGCAGGGCGGCGGTGAAGGTCGGGATCAGGGTGTTGGTCGACTCGGACCAGAACTCGGGCCCGAACGGGATGCCGATCGACAGGTTCGGCCACAGGGCGCCCAGGAAGTTCCAGAACACCAGCTGCACCAGCACGGGGGTGCCGCGGAAGATCCAGATGTAGAACCAGGCCGTCCCCGACAGCAGGGGGTTCGGCGAGAGCCGCATGATCGCGAGGAGCACGCCGCCGACCACGCCCATCAGCATGGACAGGGCGGTCAGCTCGAGCGTCACCCAGATTCCGTGGATGATCTGCTCGTTGGTGAGCGTGTCTCTGACGACGTCCCACTGGAACGCGGGGTTGAAGATCAGGGCGTGGAGCAGCATCGCCGCCAGGACGACGATGACTACTGCTCCGGCCCAGCGTCCGGGGTGGCGCACCGGGACGGCCTTGATGGTCTCAGGCCGTCCCGATTTCACCGCCCCCTGCTCGGAAGATTTCACCTTGGGGCCTCAGGGGGTGTGGTGGTGCGGAGGATCAGCTCTTGGCGGCGTTGATCTCGGACTTGTCGATCGCGCCGGCCTCGACGCCCCACTTCGCCAGGATCTGCTTGTAGGTGCCGTCGGCGATCAGCGACTGGACGGCGCCCTGGACGGCGGGGGAGAGCGGGGACCCCTTGTCGACGACGACGCCGTAGGGCGCGCTGTCGTAGGTCTCGCCGAGCTTCTCCAGCTGGCCGTTGGTCTGCTTGATCGCGTAGTCGACGACCGGGGAGTCGGCCATCATCACCTGGTCGCGGCCGGAGACCAGCGCGGTGGTGACGTCGGTCTGGAGGGTGAACTTGTCACCGTCGTTGGGGATGGTCGGCTTGCCGGCCTTGGTGCACTCCGGGTTGCGGACGTCGGTGATCTCCTGGGCCTGGGTGGTGCCGGTCTGGACGGCCACCTTCTTGCCGCAGAGGTCCTTGGGGTCGATCTTGTCCGGGTTGCCCTTCTTGACCGCGACGGCGCTGCCCGCGGTGAAGTAGGTGACCATGTCGACGGTCTGCTCGCGCTCCTTGGTGTCGGTGAAGGAGCTCATGCCGAGCTGGTACTTCTTCGCCGTGATGCCCGGGATGATCGAGGTGAAGTCGGCGTTCTGCACGTCGGCGGTGAGACCGAGCTTCTTGGCGATCGCGTTGGCCAGGTCGACGTCGAGGCCGACGATGTTGCCCTTGTCGTCCTTGAACTCGTTGGGCGCGTAGGAGGCGTCGGCGGCGACGATCAGCTTGCCGGAGGACTTGACGTCGGCGGGGACGAGCCCGGCGAGCGCGGGGTCGGCGGACACGGCGGCGACGCTGACGCTGGGGTTGGCCGCACTGCTGCCGCCGCTGGAGGAGGACTTGCTGCTGCCGCAGGCGGTCAGCACGAGCGACGCGGACGCGAGCACCGCCGCGGAGGCGAGGAGGCGGGTGCGCTGGGTACGGGCGATCATGGGGGATCTCCTCCTGAGGGAGAGGTCGGACGGGCGTGCCACGGGGGAGCGGCGCGCCGGAGCAGCAGAGCCGTACGGCGCTGTACGGCCGGGCAGGGAGAACACGCAAGGTGGTACCGGGTACTGCTCTCCGCCACCGTCCGCCGAGGTGGGCGTTGACCGAACCGCCTCGACCAGTGGCCGGCTCGATCCGAGATGGGGGGAATCCTGCCATCTGATGACGCTCGGGTGGCCCTCATTCAGATCAAAATCGGATAACGGGGGGCCGCGCTGTCCGCTATTCGGACGAATACCGTGTCCCTGTCACCCTGCGTATAAGTATGCAGATCTCCCTGCGGTCCGCCCGGAGGCCCGGCCGCGCACTCGCCCGATCGTGCGCCCGCTCCGCGGCGGCCCGGACCCCCGCCCGACCCCCTGCCCGGACCTGGCTCAGATGCCTCCGTTGACCACCGCGTTCTGGGCCGCGCCGGCGGTGACGTTCCACTTGGCGAGGATCTTGTCGTACTCGCCGCTGCGGATCAGCTGGTCGATCGCCTTGGCCAGGACGTCGCGCAGCTCGGTGTCCTCCTTGCGCAGCGCTATCCCGTACGGGTTGGACCGGGACTGCGCGCCGGTCACCTCGAAGCGGTTGCCGCCGTCGGTGTTCTTCGCCGCGTAGGCGGCCACCGGGAAGTCGTTCAGGCCCGCCTGCGCCGCGCCGGAGGCGACCTCGGCCAGGGCCTTGGCGTCGTTGTCGAACTTGTGGACGGTGAGCGGCTTGTTGGCCCGGGTGCAGGCGGTGACCTGGCGGGCGACGATCTCGTCCTGGGTGGTGCCGCTCTGCACCGCGACGGTCCGGCCGCAGAGGTCGTCCAGGCCGCGGATGCCCTTGGGGTTGCCCTTGGGCACCACGATCGAGGTGCCGGCGATGAAGTAGTCCACGAAGTCCACCGCGAGGCCGGTCGACTTGCCGGCCTCGTCCACGCCGTCCCGGCGCTGGCGGATGTCGCTGAGCGCGGACATCGCCACGTCGTACTGCTTGTGGTGGAGATTCGGTACGAGCTTGTCGAAGGGAGTGTCGACGTACTCGATCCGCAGGTCGAGGATCCGGCCGAGCGCCGCGGCGATGTCCGGGTCCAGGCCGTCGGGCTTGCCGTCGGAGCCGCGGAACTCCACCGGCGGGTAGTTGACGTCCATCCCGATCCGCAGCACCTTGCCTGCCTGCTGGGCGCTCGGGACCTTCGCCCGGAGCTGCTGGAGCGGGTCCTCGGCGACCTTCTCGTCCCCGCCGCAGCCGGTCAGCAGCAGGGTTCCGGCGGTGGCGACGGCGAGCGCGGCGGGGGCCCGGCGGTGGGACTGGGCACGGTGGTGCATCGGTTGCTCCTGAGGGAGGGAGGGGGAGGCGCCGCGGCGTCGCGGAGATGGACGCGAGATGGCGGAACAACGGATCCTCCCATCCCGACCTGCCGCGTCCGTGGGCGGGTGTGTCAGAATTCGGTACCGGGTGACCCCCGACGCTCGAACCGGACCGCCGGGCCGCAATCAGGCCCGGGGTGCACAGGAACGGAAGTCCAGAACGTCGACTCCGTATCCGTCGGCACCGGCCTCCCACCGTGTCCGTGTTCACTCCCGCGGGTGTGCGTACGTGTGCGCCATTGCCGCGGCCGGGGTCCGGTTCTCATGGTTCCTGGTGCCCACAGGTGGCCGTGAGGCGTACGACAACCATGTGACTTGGACGAAAAGGCATGGGTGCGATGCCCTCGTCCGACCTACGCTCGGCCCGGAAGCACAGCGCGGACCACACGCGGACAACTCCATAAACCCTCATTTCGAGGCGCCCGTCCGACGGCGGCGCCCCGACCCAGCCTTCCCCCGGGGGTGCTTCGGCGTTCCCGGGTTCCGCTGACCGGCCGCCGGTCACCGGATGCCGGGACCGGCCGGGTCGTCCGCACCGTCGGCCGGGTGTCCTCGCTCGATCAATGACGAAGAGGTCATCGTGGCAGCGGAGATCATCCACAGCAGTACCCAGGACACCGACGATCCGGTCGACGCCGTGTTCGCGCTCCACCGCGGCGGCAAGATGGAGGTCCGGGCGACCGTCCCGGTGCGCGACGCGGACGACCTGTCCCTCGCCTACACCCCCGGTGTCGCCCGCGTCTGCACGGCCATCGCCGAGCAGCCCGAGCTCGTGAACGACTACACCTGGAAGGCCAACACGGTGGCCGTGGTCACCGACGGCACCGCCGTGCTGGGCCTCGGCGACATCGGCCCCGAGGCCTCGCTCCCCGTCATGGAGGGCAAGGCGATCCTGTTCAAGCAGTTCGGCGGCGTGGACGCCGTGCCGATCGCGCTCGCCTGCACCGACGTGGACGAGATCGTCGAGACCGTGGTCCGGCTCGCCCCGTCCTTCGGCGGCGTCAACCTGGAGGACATCTCGGCCCCGCGCTGCTTCGAGATCGAGCGCCGGCTCCAGGAGGCCCTGGACATCCCGGTCTTCCACGACGACCAGCACGGCACCGCGATCGTCACCACCGCCGCGCTCTGGAACGCGGCCGAGGTGACCGGCCGCGAGATCGGCTCGCTGCGCGCCGTCATCTCCGGCGCCGGCGCGGCCGGCATCGCCATCGCCAAGATGCTGCTGGCGGCCGGCATCGGCGACGTGGCCGTGTGCGACCGCAAGGGCGTGGTGCACGAGGGCCGCGGGGACCTGACCGACGTCAAGGCGGAGATCGCCGGGCTGACCAACCGGACCGGCCTCAAGGGCACCCTGGCCGACGCGATGGCCGGCGCCGACGTCTTCATCGGCGTCTCCGGCGGCACCGTGCCGGAGGAGGTCGTCGCGACCATGGCCCCGGGCGCGTTCGTCTTCGCCATGGCCAACCCGAACCCGGAGATCCACCCCGAGGTCGCGCACAAGTACGCCGCCGTGGTGGCCACCGGGCGCAGCGACTTCCCGAACCAGATCAACAACGTGCTGGCGTTCCCGGGCATCTTCGCCGGCGCGCTGCAGGTCCGGGCCACCCGGATCACCGAGGGCATGAAGCTGGCCGCCGCCAAGGCGCTGGCCGGCGTGGTGGCCGACGAGCTGACGCCGCAGAAGGTCATCCCCTCGCCGTTCGACGAGCGGGTCGCCCCGGCCGTCAGCAAGGCCGTCGCCGAGGCCGCCCGGGCCGAGGGCGTCGCCCGCCGCTAGGGGTTGTCTGACAATTCCCGCCGCGCGCGCGACGCCGGGCATCCCGCCTGGACGCACCGCCGAATCGTCCAAGTACGTCCAGTACGAGGACGCTTCGGCGGCACGCCCAGCCGGGCGCCCAACGCCGCGCGCTGATGCGACGCGAATTGTCAGACAACCCCTAGCCGGTCCGAGCACCGGAACCCCGCCCGGGCCCGGGACACGCGTCACACTCACGCGTTGTTCCGGGCCCGGGGGCGTTCTGGCTATCGTCCGGTGCATGTTTGCTGCCTATGCCGCACGAATCGACGCCGCCGACCCGCTGAGCGGGCTGGAGCTGGGCGAACGCCCCGAACCCGTGGCCCGGCCGGGCTGGAGCGTGGTCACGGTCCGGGCCGCCAGCCTGAACCACCACGACCTCTGGTCGCTGCGCGGGGTCGGGCTGCCCGCCGAGAAGCTTCCGATGATCCTCGGCTGCGACGCCGCCGGCATCGACGAGCACGGCAACGAGGTGGTCCTGCACTCCGTCATCGGCCAGAGCGGGCACGGGGTCGGCCCGGACGAGCCGCGCTCGATCCTGACCGAGCGCTATCAGGGCACCTTCGCCCAGCAGGTGGCCGTCCCCACCTGGAACCTGCTGCCGAAGCCCGCCGGACTCTCCTTCGAGGAGGCGGCCTGCCTGCCCACGGCCTGGCTGACGGCCTACCGGATGCTGTTCACCAACGCCGGGGTGAAGCCCGGTGACACCGTGCTGGTGCAGGGCGCCGGCGGCGGGGTGTCGACCGCGCTGGTGGTGCTCGGCAAGGCGGCCGGCCTGCGGGTCTGGGTCACCGGCCGGGACGCGGCCAAGCGGGACCGGGCGCTGGAGCTCGGCGCCGACGCGGTGTTCCCGGGCGGGGCCAGGCTGCCCGAGCGGGTGGACGCGGTGATGGAGACGGTCGGCGCCGCGACCTGGTCGCACTCGGTGAAGTCGCTGCGGCCGGGCGGCACGATCGTCATCTCCGGGGCCACCTCGGGACCCAGCCCGGCGGCCGCCGAACTCAACCGGATCTTCTTCCTGGAGCTGCGGGTGGTCGGCTCGACCATGGGGACCAAGGAGGAGCTGGCCGGGCTGCTGTCGTTCTGCGCCACCACCGGGGTCCGGCCGGTGATCGACTCGGTGCTGCCGCTGGACGGGGCGCCGGAGGCGCTCGCCCGGCTGGCCAAGGGCGAGGTGTTCGGCAAGCTCGTGCTGACGCCGTGAGCCGCTGACGGCGGGACCCCGTGAGCCACTGACGCCGTGAGCCGCTGACGCCTTGGGCCGCCGACGGCCGGGCGGCGCGGGCCCGGCACGCCGTGGGCCCGTGACGCGCCGGTGCCCGGCTCCCTGTGCGGGGAGCCGGGCACCGGGCGGGCCGGATCAGGAACGGTCGAGCAGACGCCTCAGCCGCTCGCCGGCGGTGCCGAGCACGGCGCGCGCCTCGGCCAGCCGGGCGGGGGTCACCCCGCCGTCCCTGGCCGCGTCGCGCACCTGGTCCCGGAAGCGGTCGAGCAGCCGCTCCAGTTCCCGGGCCGGGTCGCCGGCCGGGTCGACGGCGGTCCACCCGGGCAGATCGGCCGGGACCGCGTCGGGCGGCCCGTCCAGGTCGGTCTTGTCCAGGTCGATCCGGGTGACCGTGACCCGCTCGGCGGCGGGGTCCTCCTTGGACTCCCCGGGCTGTCCCCAGCGGGCCGCGTCGGCCAGCCCGGCCAGGCCCTTGGTCAGCTCCGAGAGCCCCTCGGCCAGCCCGGTCGGCCAGTCGCCGCGGGCCGCGTGCTCGCGGACCTGCTGTTCCACCCGCCGCTTGATCCGCAACGCCTCCTGCTGGGCCGCGGTCCGGGCCGCCCGGGACTGCTCGCGCAGCCGGCGGGCCTCCTCCTCGGCGGCCTTCGCCTTGGCCTTGGCGGCATTCTCCTGCTCCTTGGCGCGCTTCGCCTGCTCCTTGGCCTGCCGCTTGAAGGTGGCGAACTCCTCCTTGGCGCGCTGCCAGGCGGCCTGGTCGCCCCACGGCCCGGCCCACGGGTTCCCGCCGTTCTCCCGGCCCGTCCCCCCGGCGTCCGGGGTGCCGTGCCCGGCCTGCTCGGCCGCCGCGCCCCAGAGCTGCTCGCGCAGGTCCTGGGCGCTGTCCCGGACGTCCTCGCGGATCGCCCCGGCGAGCTGGGTCACCGAGTCGTGGATCTCCAGCTCCAGCTCGTCCAGCTCGCCCTGCCGGGTGGCGAGTTCGGCGCGCCCGGCGTCGGTGAGCCGGTAGACCTTGCGACCGCCCTCGGTGCTGTGGGCGACCAGCCCCTCCTGCTCCAGCTTGGCGAGCCGCGGGTAGACGGTGCCGGCGGAGGGCGCGTACAGGCCCTGGAAGCGCTCCTCCAGCAGGCGGATGACCTCGTAGCCGTGGCGCGGGGACTCGTCGAGCAGCTTGAGCAGGTAGAGCCGGAGCCGGCCGTGGCCGAAGACGGGGGTCATGTCAGGCCTCCTTGGTGAGGTCGGGGCCGGTGCCGGGGGTGTCGGACTCGGTGAGGTCGGGGGCGGACAGTTCCCGGGGGGCGCGGGTGTCCTCCTCGGCCTCCGGCCGCTGGAGCACGGTGACCGCGCCGGAGACGGTGGTGACCGAGAGGCTGCCGCTGCCGTCGCCCAGCTGGCCGGAGAGCCGCTTGGTGCCCCAGTTGCCGGCGACGGTGAGCTCCTCGAAGCCGGAGGAGAGGTCGCCGCTGGTGGTGCCGGCCTCGACCTTGGTGCCGGTCAGGGCGGGCAGCCGGACGCCGACCGCGCCGCTGACCGTGTTGACCTTGATCCGGGCGGGGGTGGCGGCCGCGAGGTCCAGGGTGACCGCGCCGGTGACGGCGTTGGCGCTGACCTGCTCGGCGGTGCCGGCGAGCACGGTGAGCCGGCCGGAGACGGTGTTCAGCCGCAGCTGCCCGGCCACCGACTGGGCGTCCACGTCACCGGTGACGGTGTTGGCGTCGGTCCGCCCGGTCAGGCCGACCAGGGTGATGTCGGCGTTGGCGGTCTGGGTCGAGACGTGCTCGGTGAAGCCGGAGACCGTCGTCGCGGCCGAGACGGTGCCGACCTTGACCTCGGTGCCGGCCGGGACGGTCACGGTGACGGCGGCGGTCCGCTTGCGCTTGAAGGAGGAGAAGAAGCCCTTCACCGACTCGACCGACTTGAGCACGTCGCCGAACTCGTTCCAGCTGCTGAGGTCCTTGTAGGTGACGGTGAGGACGCCGTCGACCAGGGTGACGTGCAGCGGCTCGCCCTTGAGTTCGGCGACCTCCAGCCGGGCGGGGCCCTCGGCGGCGACCACGTTGACCGTGCCGTCGATGGTCCGCACCTGGAGCGTGCGGACCGTCTCCTCGATGGTGATCCTGTCGGGTCCTTCGACCGTCCACTGGCTCATCTCTGCCGCCTCCCGTTGACTGGACTCGCGATGTATCGCGTCCTCTTCCAAAGACGATATATCGCGTGACGGCGAAGTCAAGGGAGTCCGACCCCGAGGCCGACCCGGAGCGAACCCCGAGACGTGCCCCTACGGGAGCATGCGAGAGGGCCCGGAGGCGGTTGCCTCCGGGCCCTCGGGACCAGCGTTTCACCAGGTCACTCGTCGTCCTCGTCGTCGAGCCTGGCCAGCCAGGTGGCCAGCCGCTCCACCGGGACCTCGAAGTCCGGGTTGAGGTCGACGAACTCGCGCAGGCGCTCGGCCAGCCACTCGAAGGTGACCTCCTCGTCGCCGCGCCGGCTCGCCAGCTCCTCGATGCCTCGGTCGGTGAAATACACGGTTCGCTCCGGTCCGGTGGGGATTCGACCTGGTCAGGATAGACCGGGTCAGCTGGCGCGCCAGGTGCTCACGGTGAGCTTCACCGCGCCGGTGGTGACGTCGGCGACCTCGATCACCGCGACGGCGATGTTGCGGGTGACCCGGTCCCGGATGCACAGCAGGCGGCCCGGCGAGACCCGGTTGAAGGACAGGTCGGTGTCGGGCCGGGAGTCGATCGCGACGGCGCACTGGTCGGGCGTCACGGTGGACTCGGTGATCACCGCGAAGTCCGACTTGTTGTCGCCCGCGGTGACGAAGGAGTTGGCCTTGCTGCTGCTGCCGGTGGCGTTCAGGCCCAGGCCCCACTTGAGGTCGGTGCCGCGCGGCACCACCGTCCCGGCGTCCAGGTCGATCCGGTAGGAGTCGTAGTAGGCGTCGGTGCCGGGGATCGACAGCGGCTTCTGCGCCAGCAGCGGGGAGTAGCCGGTCGGCCGGGCCGGCGCGGTCACACCGGGGCCGCCCGCGGCCGACGGGGCCGAGGTCACCGCTCCGGAGGAGGAGTCGGAGGACTTGGTCGCGGACGGAGTGGGGGTGGTCGCGGGCGTGGTCGCGGGGGTGGTCGCGGCCGCGGTGGCGGCGCCGGCCGGCGGCGCGGCCGGCTGGGAGCCTCCCGAGCCCGAGCCCGACTGGTGGGCGGAGTTGGTCTTGTCGTCGTCCTTGCTGAACTTGGCCATCAGCGCGACACCGCCGGCCGTACCGCCGACCGCCATCACCAGGGCGACGGTCAGCAGCACCTTCCAGGAGACACCGCCCTTGCTGCGGGCCTGCGCGGGCGGGGGCGCCGGGCTGTCGGTGACCACCGGTCCGGGTGGTGGGGTGTCGTAGGAGGGCGGCTCCTGCCGCAGCTGGAGGGTGGGCGGAGTGCCGAGCAGCGGGCCGGTGGGGGCCTCGGTGGGCGGCTGGGCGGCGCCGTACGCGCCGAGCGGCGGCGGGACGAAGCCGGGCGGCGGGGTGTCCGGCCGCACCGGGCCGAAGCCGGGCGGCGGCGGGCCGAAGGACGGCGTGGTGGCCGCGTGGGTGGCGGGTGCCGAGGCGGGCGGCGGCGGGGTCAGCGGGGTCAGCGGGGACGACCCGGACGGCGGTCCCGACGGCGGCGGGGGCGCGGCCGGCAGCGGGGTGGGCGGGGTCTTCGGCAGGTCGGAGCGGCGGGTGATCTCGGTGTTGACCTGGCGGGGCAGCCAGTCGTCGGCGAAGCGCAGCTGGCCGCCGACGCTCGGGTGGTTGCGGGCGACGTCGATGATCTCGGCCGGCCGGGGCCGGTCCTCCGGGGACTTCGCCAGGCAGCGCAGGACCAGCTCGCGCAGGTCGGCCGGCACGGCGTCCAGGTCGGGCTGCTCGTGCACCACCCGGTAGAGCACGGCGGTGTCCGGGCCGTCGCCGAACGGCGCGCTGCCGCCGGCCACGTACGCGGCCAGCGCGCCGAGCGCGAACACGTCGGTCGCCGGGGTGACCGGGCGGCCCTGGGCCTGCTCCGGCGACATGAAGGCGGGCGAGCCGATCCGGTAGCCGGTGCCGGTCAGGGCGGTGGCGTCGGCGGCCCGGGCGATGCCGAAGTCGATCACCCGCGGGCCGTCGCCGGCCACCAGCACATTGGCCGGCTTGAGGTCGCGGTGGACCACCTCGACGCTGTGGATGGCCTGCAGCGCCTCGGCGATGCCGCCCATCAGCAGCAGCACGGTGCGCACCGGCAGCGCGCCGTTCTCGCGGACCACCTGCTGCAGCGAGGGTCCGGGGACGTAGGCGGTGACCAGCCACGGCGCGTCCGAGTCCAGACCGCCGGAGTCGATCACCTGGGCGGTGTAGAGGCCGTGGATGCGCTGGGCGTTGGAGACCTCCTGGGCGAACCGGCGGCGGAACTCGCCGTCCTCGGCGAACTCCGGGCGGACCACCTTCAGCGCCACCGGCCGGCCGCCGGGCGTGTAGGAGAGGTAGACGCGGCCCATGCCGCCGGCCCCGAGCCGGGCGAACAGCCGGTAGCCGCCCACCTCCCTGGGGTCGTCGGGAAGCAGCGGCTGGAAGACCGGCGGGAGGGGTGGGGCGGCGGCGTCCCGTGGCGTGTCGGCGGTCATGCGGTTCTGATCCCCCTGGGAGAGCGGTGAGGTCCACCGGACGCCGCCGGTGGGCGCGACGACGGGCACCCGGCCGACGGTCCGGCGAGGCATAACCTATCGACCCGTCAGCCGGCCGCGCAGGCCGGTGCCGCTTTGGTTGCAGAGCTGGGACCTTCGCACACGGCGCGGGCACGGCCCGTCCGGGCCGGTCGCCGCCGTCCGGGCCCACGGTTCGTCCGGGCCCGCCGGTTCGCCCGGGCCGGTCGCCGCCCGGGAACGACGGCGGCCCCCCGCCTTCCTGGGATCCAGGGAGACGGGGGGCCGTTGCCGTGTCGGCGGACGTCCGGTGGGAACCGGTGCGTCAGATCGTGAAGATCTCCTCCAGCAGCGCCTGCTGCTCGGCGCCGTGGCGCTTGGCCGAGCCGACCGCGGGGGCCGAGGAGGCGGTGCGGGCGACGCGGCGCAGTCGCGGGCCGTCGGCGCTGCGGCCGATGACGACCTGCAGGTGGTCGACCAGGTTCATCGCGATGAACGGCCAGGCACCCTGGTTGGCCGGCTCCTCCTGCGCCCAGACGAACTGGACGTCGTCGCCGTACTTGGCCAGCTCCTCCTGGAGCTCGGCCACCGGCAGCGGGTAGAGCCGCTCGACCCGGACGATCGCGGTGTCGGTGATGCCGCGCTCGGTGCGGGCCGCCTCCACGTCGTAGTAGAACTTGCCGGCCGTGATGACGACCTTGCGGACGTTCGCCGGGTCGACGGTGGTGTCGCCGATGACCGGGCGGAACGAGCCGGACAGGAACTCCTCGGTCGCACTCGCCGCCGCCTTCAGACGCAGCATCGACTTCGGGGTGAAGACGACCAGCGGCTTGTGGTGCGGGTTGTGCGCCTGCCAGCGCAGCAGGTGGAAGTAGTTCGACGGCAGGGTCGGCATGGCGACCGTCATGTTGTCCTGCGCGCACATCTGCAGGAAGCGCTCCGGGCGCGCGGACGAGTGGTCCGGTCCCTGGCCCTCGTAGCCGTGCGGCAGCAGCAGGGTGACGCCCGAGTGCTGGCCCCACTTCTGCTCGGCGGAGGCGATGTACTCGTCCACCATGGTCTGCGCGCCGTTGACGAAGTCGCCGAACTGCGCCTCCCACATGACCAGCGCGTTCGGGCGGGTCAGCGAGTAGCCGTACTCGAAGCCCATCGCCGCGTACTCGGACAGCAGGCTGTCGTACACGGTGTAGCGGGCCTGGTCCTCGGTGAGGTACTGCAGCGGGGTGTAGTCCTCGCCGGTGGTCCGGTCGATCAGGACGGCGTGCCGCTGGCCGAAGGTGCCGCGGCGGCTGTCCTGGCCGGCCAGGCGGACCGGGTGGCCCTCCATGAGCAGCGAGCCGATGGCGAGGGTCTCGCCCATCGCCCAGTCGATGGTGTTGTCCTCGACCGAGGCGGCGCGGCGCTGCAGCTGCGGCAGCAGTCGCGGGTGGACGGTCAGCCAGTCCGGCAGGTTGACCTGCGAGGCGGCGATCCGCTTGACCATCTCCTGGGAGATGCCGGTCCGGATGGTGACCGGGAAGTCGGCGACCGGCTTGCCGTTGGTGGCGGCGGCCGGGGCCTGGGCGGCGTCGCGGACCTCGGCGAACACCTTCTCCAGCTGGCCCTGGAAGTCCTGGAGCGCCTGCTCCGCCTCTTCCATGGTGATGTCGCCGCGACCGATCAGGCCCTCGGTGTAGAGCTTGCGCACCGAGCGCTTCTTGTCGATCAGGTCGTACATCAGCGGCTGGGTGAACGACGGGTTGTCGGCCTCGTTGTGACCGCGGCGGCGGTAGCAGATGAGGTCGATCACGACGTCCTTGTGGAACTCCTGACGGAACTCGAAGGCGAGCCGCGCGACGCGGACCACGGCCTCCGGGTCGTCGCCGTTCACGTGGAAGATCGGCGCCTCGATCATGCGGGCCACGTCGGTGCAGTACATCGAGGAGCGGCTGGAGGCCGGGGCGGCGGTGAAGCCGACCTGGTTGTTCACCACGACGTGCACGGTGCCGCCGGTGCGGTAGCCGCGCAGCTGCGACATGTTCAGGGTCTCCGCGACGACGCCCTGGCCGGCGAAGGCCGCGTCGCCGTGGATCTGGATCGGCAGCACCGGGAAGGTCGTGCCGCCCTGGTCCAGGATGTCCTGCTTGGCGCGGGCGATGCCCTCGACGACCGGGTCCACGGCCTCCAGGTGGGAGGGGTTCGCGGCCAGCGAGACCTTGATGGTCTCGCCGTCCAGGCCGGTGAAGGTGCCCTCGGAGCCGAGGTGGTACTTCACGTCGCCGGAGCCGTGCATCGACTTCGGGTCGAGGTTGCCCTCGAACTCGCCGAAGATCTTGCCGTACGGCTTGCCGACGATGTTGGCCAGCACGTTCAGGCGGCCGCGGTGGGCCATGCCGATGACGGCCTCGTCCAGGCGGTGCTCGGCCGCCGAGTCGATGGTGGCGTCCAGCAGCGGGATGAGGGACTCGCCGCCCTCCAGCGAGAAACGCTTCTGCCCGACGTACTTGGTCTGCAGGAAGGTCTCGAAGGCCTCGGCCGAGTTCAGCCGGCGCAGGATGCGCAGCTGCTCCTCGCGCTCCGGCTTGGTGTACGGCTTCTCCAGGCGCTCCTGCAGCCACTTGCGCTGCTTCGGGTCCTGGATGTGCATGTACTCGATGCCGACCGTGCGGCAGTACGTGTTGCGCAGCAGGCCGAGGATGTCGCGGAGCTTCATCATCCGCTGACCGCCGAAGCCGCCGACCGCGAACTCGCGCTCCAGGTCCCACAGGGTGAGGCCGTGGGTGGTGACGTCCAGGTCGGGGTGCTTGCGCTGCTTGTACTCCAGCGGGTCGGTGTCGGCCATGAGGTGGCCGCGGACCCGGTAGGAGTGGATCAGCTCGATGACGCGGGCGGTCTTGTTGACCTCGTCGTCGTGCGTGGTGGCGACGTCGGTGGCCCAGCGGACGGGCTCGTACGGGATCCGGAGGGACTCGAAGATCTCGTCGTAGAAGCCGTTCTGCCCCAGCAGCAGCTGGTGGATCGTGCGCAGGAACTCGCCCGACGCCGCGCCCTGGATGACGCGGTGGTCGTAGGTCGAGGTCAGCGTCATGATCTTGGAGACGCCGAGGCGGGCCAGGGTCTCCGGGGCGGAGCCCTGGAACTCGGCCGGGTACTCCATGGCGCCGACACCGACGATGGTGCCCTGGTTCTGCATCAGGCGCGGCACGGAGTGCACGGTGCCGATGCCGCCGGGGTTGGTCAGCGAGACCGTGACGCCGGTGAAGTCGTCCATGGTCAGCTTGTTGGCGCGGGCCCGGCGGACGATGTCCTCGTAGGCCTGCCAGAAGCCGAAGAAGTCGAGGGTCTCGGCCTTCTTGATGGCCGCGACGACGAGCTGGCGGTCGCCGTTCGGCTTGACCAGGTCGATGGCCAGGCCGAGGTTCACGTGCTCGGGCTTGACCAGGTAGGACTTGCCGTCCTCCACCTTGTAGCTGTGGTTCATGCCCGGGGAGGCCTTGACGGCCTGGACCAGGGCGTAACCGATCAGGTGGGTGAAGGAGACCTTGCCACCGCGGGCGCGCTGCAGGTGGTTGTTGATGACAATGCGGTTGTCGATCAGCAGCTTGGCCGGGACGGCGCGGACCGAGGTGGCGGTCGGCACCTCCAGCGAGGCGTCCATGTTGGTGGCGACGGCCTTGGCCGGGCCGCGGAGCTGAACCAGCTCGGGGCCCGCGCTCACGGGGGCCGGCGCGGGCGCCGGGACGGCGGCCTTGGGCGCCGGGGGCGCGGCCGGGGCGGCGGCGAGCGGCGCGGGCGCCACCGGGGCCGCGGGAGCCGTCGGGGCCTGCTGCGCCGGCGCGGGGGCGGCCGGGGCGGCGGGGGCCTGGACGGCCGGAGCGGCGGTGGGCGCGGGGGCGGCGGCGGGGGTCGGCGTCACGCCGACCTGGGTCGCGGCCTGGGTCACTGGGGTCACCTCGGTACCGGGCTTGTAGTCGGCGAAAAAGTCCCACCAGGCTCGGTCGACCGAGTTCGGGTCCTGGAGGTACTGCTGGTAGATCTCGTCGACGAGCCACTCATTGGGGCCGAAGCCAGTGGAGCTAGCCGAGCTGTTGGGGTGTTCAGGGGACTGTGGCGACACGGCGGCAACCGCCCTCTTCCGCTTCCTTTTGGGATGTTTGGACAGCGGGGATTAAGGCTACGCCTCCGACCAGTGATCGCGCAGTCCCCGGGGGGCAGGCGTCGCCCAGATCACAGTCCTGACCTGCTGTTTGGCTGGAAATGTGCGTTAGAAAGCCACATCGGCGGGGAACCGACCGCTTCCGATCGCCATCCAAAGGATGCCAAATACGGACAAATCGGGGCGCAGGTCCTGTTTGTGCACTGTGTCGGATCTGTGACATCCGTCCCGGTGCCGAGGGTCCGCCCGCGTCCCGGTGCCGACGTCCGTCCGCGTCGTCGGTCCGGGGTCGGACCGACGACGCGGACGGACGTCAGCGCGGGCCGGGCAGCCGGACCTCGATCCGGCAGCCGCGCTCGGCCTCGGCCACCTCGATCCGCCCGCCGTGCAGGTCCACCGCCCAGCGGGCGATGGCCAGGCCGAGGCCGGTCCCGCCGTCGGCGCCGGGGCCGGCCGCGGTCGCGGTGCCGCTGCGGCCGAACCGCTCGAAGACCCTGGCCCGGTCCGCCGCCGGGATGCCGGGACCCTGGTCCTCGACCTCCAGCAGCAGGGCCCCGGGGCCCTCGTCGGGCCTGGCCCGCACCGTCACGGTGCCGCCGGGCGGGGAGTGCTTGCAGGCGTTGTCGACCAGGTTGGCCACCACCTGGTGGAGCCGTTCGGTGTCGGCGACGCCGGTCAGCCCGGCCGGGCTGACCTCCAGGGCGAGCCGGACGTCGCCGCGCCGGGAGAAGGCCCCGCCGGCCGTCGCGCCGTCCACGGTGACCCCGCGCAGCACGCCGTCCAGGAACTCGCGCACCTCGAACGGGCGCGCGTCCAGGTCGACCACACCGTCGTCGATCTTGGAGAGGTCGAGCAGGTGGGTGACCAGCCGGCCGAGCCGCTCGGTCTGCTCCAGCGCGGCACCCAGGGTCGCCGGGTTGGGCTGGACGACGCCGTCGACCACGTTCTCCAGCACGGCCCGCAGTGCGGCGATCGGCGTGCGCAGCTCGTGCGAGACGTTGGCGACCAGCTCGCGCCGGTGCCGGTCGGCGGCCTCCAGGTCGGAGGCCATCTGGTTGAAGGTCGCGGCGAGCTCGCCGATCTCGTCCCGCGAGTTCACCTCGACCCGGCGGCTGTAGTCGCCGGAGGCCATCGCGCGGGCGGCGGCGGTCATGTCGCGCAGCGGGGCGGTCAGCCCGTGCGCGAGGAACTGCATGAAGAGCAGCGAGGCGATCATCGAGAAGATCATGATGATCCGGATCTGGGTCTCGGACCGGATCGCCACGACCACCATGCCGGTGGCCAGGAAGACCGAGACGATCACCAGGAGGGCGAGTTTGCCCTTGATGGAGCGGACCGGGTCGAGCGGCCGGATGTCGGCCCAGACCCGTTTCGCGGCGCGGGCGGCCAGGGTGGGCGGCCGACCGCCGTCGATGTCCCCGTTGCGTTGCTGTGGAAAGGTCATTGGTCCTGTGGTCCCCCGCATGGGTCCGCCGCACGGCGGTTCGGGACAGCGGGCCCCCCGGCGGCCCGGTGTCCGAGGGTGGTGCCGCTACGAGAGCGGGGCCTCCAGCGCGTACCCGACACCGTGCACGGTGCGGATCCAGCTGGCGCCGATCTTGCGGCGCAGTGCCTTGACGTGGCTGTCGACGGTGCGGGTGCCGGACGCGTCCGTCCAGTCCCAGACCTCGGCCAGCAGCTGCTCACGGGTGAGCACGGCGCGCGGCTGGGCGGCCAGGCAGGCGAGCAGGTCGAACTCGGTCGGCGTCAGGTGGACGTCGCCCGAGGCCAGCCGGACCCGGCGCTGCACGTGGTCGATCTCCAGCTCGCCGAAGCGCAGGCTGCCCAGCGCGGGCGTCCGGGCGGCCTGCTGGGCGCGCTCGACGCGGCGCAGCAGCACGTTGACCCGGGCGGCCAGTTCGCGCATGGAGAAGGGCTTGGTCATGTAGTCGTCGGCGCCGACGCCGAGGCCGACCAGCAGGTCCGTCTCGTCGTCCCGCGCGGTGAGCATCAGGACCGGCACCGGGCGCTGGGCCTGGATCCGGCGGCACACCTCGAGGCCGTCGAAGCCGGGCAGCATGATGTCGAGGACGACGAGGTCCGGCTGCCAGGTGTGGAAGCCGTCGACGGCGCCGGGGCCGTCGTGGGCCACCGCCACCTTGAAGCCCTCCGCGCCCAACCGGGCCGCGATCGACTCGGCGATCGTGGGTTCGTCCTCCACCACCAGCACTCTGCGCTGGCTGCTCACCGTGCCGCCGGTGTTCTGGTTGTCCTGCTGAATTTCTGTCACGGTCACGCCACCGCCCCCAGGGCTGCGGGCCGGCCACCTGTGGGGATGGCGAAGGCTCCGCTTCGTAGTCTTGTTCCGTCGTGGACTGTGCCGGGTCCGCCGTCCCGTCGCGTGCGCGGGCGACGGCGAGGGCGTGGGCCGCTCTCCGTCTCCCGTACACCTCGCAGCGTACGGACCGCAGGTGATTCCCGGCAGGTGGACCGGACATTTCCGGCCCGCGGGCCGGACTGTCGGACCGGCTTTCGGGCCCACCGGGAAGTGGGCACGGGCCGATACCTTACCCGGCGTTTTTTCACTCCGTAACGGTACGTATGCACATGAGTTGACGCCAAGCCGCCGGTCAGGGCGGAAAGCGGTCCCGAAAGGGAGGGAAGGTCTGGACCAATGCGGACCTCTGCGGACCCCGGATCCTCACGGCGTTCTCCCAGCGGACTCCCAGGCACCGGACGTACCGTGGCCACGACAAATTCGTGGGGGTGGGATTTCCGGTACGCGCCGGTACGTTGGACACGCGCGGGTGACGGCTGCGGGCGTTGGAGCGGAGGCGGCATGACGGAGCGGCAGGTGCCCGCCGGGCGCGGCGGGCCGCCCTACGGGATGCTCCGGGCCGGTCTGCGGACCGGTGCGGTCGACTGGATCCTGGCCCGGGTGCCGACCCTGCGCCGCAATCCCTTCGCCCTCGGCTACCTCGCCGTGGTCGGCGCCACCACCACCTTCGCCGGGCTGGCCGACCCGGAGCTCGTGCTCCGGCTCCAGGAGGCGTCCAGCTCGGACGGGCACAACCTGCTGCAGCACCCGCTGCGTGCGCTGCTGTTCAGCGGCTTCTGGGTGGCCGGGCCGGTCTGGATGCCCTACCTCTGGGCCTTCGCCCTCACCGTCGCACCGCTGGAGCGCCGGGTCGGCCCCGGCCGGGCGGCCGTCGTGTTCGCGGCCGGGCACATCACCGCCACCCTGCTCTCCCAGGGCGTGGTCGTCGTCGCGGTGGCGAGCGGGCGGCTGGAGCCGGCCGCCATGGACTACCTCGACATCGGTGTCAGCTACGGCGTGCTCGCCAGCCTCGGCGGGCTGGCCGGGCTGCTCCGGCCGGCGGGGCGCGCGGTCGCGCTCGCGCTGGCGGTGGCGATGATCGCCGACCAGATCGCCGCCGACCGGGACCTCGTCACCGGGGTCGGGCATCCGGTGGCGCTGCTGGTCGGGGTGGCGCTGTGGCGGTGGCTGCGCCGCTGGGAGGGGCACCGGCCGCGCCGCGCCCCGTTCGGCCTGCCCGCCGAGCTGTCCTCCCGGCCGGCGCCCGCGTCCCCGGCCCGCCGGGCCGCGCCCGGGCCCGTGTGGCCGGGCCGCTCCTGAGTCCGCGCGCCGGAGTCGCTCCCGCTCGCCGGGAGGGACCGCTCGCCGGTCCGCGCGGCGGCGGGTGCTCCCCGGACCGTCCGGTGGGACCGCTTCCCGGTCCGCCCACCGGGTCTTTTTGACGGCCCCGCGACGGGCCGCGCCGACGCCGTTCTGTTCGCTCACGGCGAACACGCGGAGGGGAACATCCGGCGGCCGCCAAGCCTTAGTCAGGTCGACTCAAGTTCACTGACTGGGGAGAGATCATGGCATCGACGTCCACACCGCTCACCCTGCCCGTGCTGCCGCTCGACGACGAGGTCGTCCTGCCGGGCATGGTCGTCCCGCTGGACCTCAAGGACGCCGAGGTCCGCGCCGCCGTCGAGGCCGCGCGCGCCGCCGCCACCGGCACCGCCGGGAAGCCCCAGGTGCTGCTGGTCCCGAGGGTGGACGGCTCCTACGCGGCGGCGGGCACCCTCGCCACCGTCGAACAGGTCGGCCGACTGGCCGACGGCCCGAACGGGATCGGGCAGCCGGCCGCGCTGGTCCGCGCGGTGCGCCGGGTGCGGATCGGCGTCGGCACCACCGGCCCGGGCGCCGCGCTCTGGGTGGAGACCACGCCGTTCCGCGAGTCCTCCGTCGGCACCCCGGTGGCCGGCCGGGCCGCCGAGCTGGTCAAGGAGTACAAGAGCCTCTCCACCCAGTGGCTGCGCCGCCGCGGCGCCTGGCAGATCGTCGACCGGGTGGCCGCGATCGAGGGCGTCGGCGAACTCGCCGACAACATCGGCTACGCGCCCTTCGTCACCGCCGAGCAGAAGCTCAAGGTGTTGCTGGAGGCCGACCAGGTCGCGCGACTGGAGTACGCGCTCGGCCTGCTCCGCGACCACCTCGCCGAGGAGGAGGTCAACGACACCATCCGCAAGGACGTCGAGGAGGGCGTCGCCAAGCAGCAGAAGGAGTTCCTGCTCCGCCGCCAGCTGGAGGCCGTCCGCAAGGAGCTGGCCGAGCTGAACGGCGACCCGGCCGACGAGGAGGACGACTACCGCACCCGGGTCGAGGCCGCCGACCTCCCGGAGAAGGTCCGCGAGGCCGCCCTCAAGGAGGTCGACAAGCTGGAGCGGGCCAGCGACCAGTCGCCCGAGGGCTCCTGGATCCGCACCTGGCTGGACACCGTGCTGGAGCTGCCCTGGAACGAGCGCACCGAGGACAGCTACGACATCGCCGGCGCCCGCGCGGTGCTGGACGCCGACCACGCCGGCCTGGCCGACGTGAAGGACCGCATCGTCGAGTACCTGGCCGTCCGCAAGCGCCGGGCCGAGCAGGCGGCCGCGGGGCGGGCGGCCGCGGGCGAGCAGGACGGCCGGGTCGGGACGGTCGCCCCGAAGAGCGGCGGGCGGCGGGCGGGCGGCGCGGTGCTCGCGCTGGTCGGCCCGCCCGGGGTCGGCAAGACCTCGCTCGGAGAGTCGGTGGCCCGTGCCATGGGCCGCAGCTTCGTCCGGGTCTCGCTCGGCGGCGTCCGGGACGAGGCGGAGATCCGCGGTCACCGGCGCACCTACGTCGGCGCGCTGCCCGGCCGGCTGGTCCGGGCCCTCAAGGAGGCCGGCTCGATGAACCCGGTCGTGCTGCTCGACGAGATCGACAAGGTCGGCTCGGACTACCGGGGCGACCCGGCCGCCGCCCTGCTGGAGGTGCTCGACCCGGCGCAGAACCACACCTTCCGGGACCACTACCTGGAGGTCGAGCTGGACCTCTCCGACGTGGTCTTCCTCGCCACCGCCAACGTGCTGGAGTCCATCCCCGAGCCGCTGCTCGACCGGATGGAGCTGGTCCGCCTGGACGGCTACACCGAGGACGAGAAGGTCGTCATCGCCCGCGACCACCTGCTCCCGCGCCAGCTGGAGCGGGCCGGGCTCAAGGACGAGGAGGTCGCGGTCGACGAGCCGGCGCTGCGGAAGCTGGCGGGCGAGTACACCCGCGAGGCCGGCGTCCGGAACCTCGAACGGGCGATCGCCCGGGTGCTGCGCAAGGTCGCCGCGCAGACCGAGCTGGGGGAGCGGGAGCTGCCCGCCGCGATCGGCGCCCAGGAGCTGCGGGCCCTGATCGGCCGGCCGCACCACGTGCCGGAGGCGGCCCAGGAGCCCGCCGAGCGCCGCACCGCGGTGCCCGGGGTGGCGACCGGCCTGGCGGTCACCGGGGCCGGCGGCGACGTCCTCTACATCGAGGCCTCGCTCGCCGACGCCGAGACCGGCGGCACCGGCCTGACCCTGACCGGCCAGCTGGGCGACGTCATGAAGGAGTCCGCGCACATCGCGCTCTCCTACCTGCGTTCGCGCGGGGCCGAGCTGGAACTGCCGGTCACCTCGCTGCGCGACCGCGGCGTGCACCTGCACGTCCCGGCCGGGGCCGTCCCCAAGGACGGGCCGAGCGCCGGCATCACCATGACCACCGCGCTGGCCTCGCTGCTCTCCGGGCGCAAGGTGCGCACCGACGTGGCGATGACCGGTGAGGTGTCGCTGACCGGGCGGGTGCTGCCGATCGGCGGGGTGAAGCAGAAGCTGCTCGCCGCCGACCGGGCCGGGGTCACCACGGTGATCATCCCCAGGCGGAACGAGGCCGATCTGGACGACGTCCCGGCGGAGGTGCTGGCGCGGCTCACCGTGCACCCGGTGGCCGACGTCCGGGAGGTGCTGCGGCTGGCCCTGGAGCCCGCCGAGGTGCTGGCCGCCGTCGCCTGACCCGCTCCGCCGGGGCCGGGGCCCCTTCCCCGGCCCCGGTCCCGGCCCCCCGCACGGAGCCCGTCCCGCCCGGTCCGCCGGACGGGACGGGCTCCGTGCGCCGTGCCAGACTGCGAAGATGCCGTCCCTCACCCAGCGCGCCCTGGCCCGGGTACCGGGCCGGGTCCGTCCGGCCCTGGTCCGGCACCGGCGGCTGGTGAAGTTCCTCCTGGTCGGCAGCGGCTGCTTCGCCCTGACGGTGCTGATCAACTACGCGCTGCGGTTCACCGTCATGCCGAGGAAGCCGGTGCTGGCGCTCACCGTGGCGACCGTGGTCGGCACCGTCGTCTCCTACCTGCTCAACCGGCGGTGGTCCTTCCGCTCCTCCTGGCGCCGGCGCGAGCCTCTGCTGTTCGTCCTGGTGAGCGCCGTGGCCGTGGCGGTGAACGACCTGCCGCTGATCGCCTCGCGCTACCTGCTGGACCTGCGCGAGCCCTGGGTCAGCCCGTTCACCCAGGAGCTGGCCGACTTCCTGAGCGGGATGGTGCTGGGCACCTTCGTGGCGATGCTGTTCCGCTTCTGGGCCATGCAGCGCTGGGTCTTCACCCGGGTGGAGGAGGCCGGGGCGGGAAGCCCCGCGGGCGTCGGGGCCCTAGGCTCGGAGGGGCAGTAGCCGCGGCGGGAGCGGGTGAGGGTGATGCGTGAGACGGACGGCGCCCCGACCGGGCCCGCGAGCCAGCAGGGGATGCGCCGGGCCAATCTGGCGCTGGTGCTCGGTGTGATCGCGCACGCCCCGCGCTCGCGCGCCGAGGTGGCCGCCGGAACCGGGCTGACCAGGGCCGCGGTCTCCTCGCTCGCCGAGGAGCTGATCGGAGCCGGACTGGTGGTCGAGGAGGGCCCGGCCGCACCCAGCGGCAAGGTCGGCCGCCCCGGCACCGCGCTCGGACTCAACCCGGACGGCCCCGGCGGCCTCGGCGCCGAGATCGGGGTGGAGCACCTGGGCGCCTGCGTGGTCGACCTGCGCGGCGAGGTCCGCGCCTGGCACCGCCAGGAGGTCCGCAACCGGGGCCGGCGCCCCGCCGCCGTCATGGCCGACCTCGCCGAACTCGTCTGCCGCGCCGCCGCCGAGGCCGGACCGCGCCCGGCCGGGCTGGCCCTGGCGGTGCCCGGACTGGTCGGGATCGATGGCGCACTGCTCCGGCGGGCCGCCAACCTGGGCTGGGAGGAGGTGCCGCTCGCCGCCGAGCTGCGGCTCGCGCTGCGCGCCGCCGGCGCCGGGGAGCTGGCCGAGCTGCCGCTGCGGGCCGACAACGAGGCCAACCTGGGCGGGCTCGCCGAACGCTGGCTCGGTGGCGGACCGTCCGACTTCCTGCACGTCTGCGCCGAGGCCGGGATCGGCGCGGCGGTCGTGGTCGAGGGGCGGCTGCTGCGCGGCGCGCGCGGCTTCGCGGGCGAGCTGGGGCACGTCCCGGTGCATCCGGACGGTCCGCGCTGCGCCTGCGGGGCGCACGGCTGTCTGGAGCAGTACGCGGGGGAGGCGGCGGTGCTGCGCGCGGCCGGTCTCGAGGGCGTCCGGGGCGACTGGGTGGCGCTGCTCGCCGAGCGGGCCGGGGCCGGGGACGAGGAGGTGCGGCGGGCGCTCGCCGGGGCCGGGGCCGCGCTGGGGATCGCCGTGGCGGGAGCGGTCAATCTGCTGGACCCGGCGGAGGTGGTGCTGGGCGGCGGCTACGCGCAGCTGGCGCCCTGGCTGCTGCCCGCGATGCGGGCCGAGCTGGCCGCCCGGGTGACCGTCCGTCCCTGGGCGGACGAGCGGCTGACGGTCTCCCGGCTGGGCCGCCGCGGCCCCCTGCTGGGGGCCGCGGCGGGCGTGGTCCGGTCGGTGCTCGCCGATCCGGGCCGGCCGGGGGCCTGAGGGCCGGCGGCGGTCAGCTCTCGACGAGTTCGCGGCTGCGGTGCGAGGGCCGGCGCAGGACGGCGGCGAAGGTCACCGCGATCCCGGCCAGGGCCCAGGCGAGCAGGACGAGCAGCGGCCGGGTCAGCGCGCTGCCGTCGAAGTAGGTGACGGAGCGGGTGGCGTCGGTGCCCGCGCCGTTCGGGAACCAGGCCCCGATCGCCCGCCAGAACGGCGGCATCAGCGGCGGCGGGAAGACTCCGCCCGCGCTGGGGTTGCCGAGCACCACGAAGAGCAGCACCGCGACGCCGATGCCGATGATGTCGAACAGGCACTGCAGCGCCATGGTGAACGCGCCCACCGCGAAGACCACCAGCGCGCCGACGGCGGACATCGACCAGAACGGTCCCGGCAGCGCGTCCAGCACCGACTTGACGATGATCGTGCCGCCGATGCCGGCCGCGACCGAGTAGAGCGCCAGCGTGCCGAGCCGGATCACCGCCCGGTTGCTGTTGGCGGGCTTCGCCCCGGCGCTGACGCCGAGGATGGACGCGACCAGGTAGCCGCCGACGCACCAGCCGATCACCAGGTAGAAGGAGGAGAGGCCGTTGGCGTCGCCCTTGGCGAGCGGCACCACGTCCTCGACCTTCACGGTGCGGCCCTGGGTCTTCTCCAGGCCGGTGACGATGCTCTCGGCGGCCCGGGCGGCGGACGGGCCGCGCGCGTTGGCGACCAGCAGCACGTCTTCGGTGGAGGCGGGGTCCACCACCAGCGCGGCGTAGACCTTCTGGTCCTTGATCTGCTCGGTGGCGGTCTCCGCGTCCGGCGCGGTGACGGCCTTCACGGCCTGGTCCGGGACGGACTCCAGGCCCTGGACGAACTTGGGGGCGACCTGCGGCGGGGCGACCACCGCGATCGACAGCTCGTGCGGGGTGGGGTGGTGCAGGGCGCCCACGTACGAGGTGACGAAGCCGAGCTGGAGCAGCAGCACGCCGATGACCAGCATCGCCGCGCGCGGGGTGACCGCGCCCTTCAGCTCGGCGGCGAAGCCCTTCCGCGGCTCCGGGGCCGATGCCCGCGCCGGCTCCGGTGTGGGTTCCTGCCCTGCCTGTTGCCCGGGGGCGGAGGTCATGCACATCTCCTTGTGTATCGGGGGAAACCGGATACTTAATAGCATGAACTAGTTTCCTCCGTGTTTCTCCCGCGCCGCAGTGCCCCGGGCGGGCTGCGGGATACTGGCGCGGTGAAGGTGCCGAACGAGGAGCGCGACGAGCAGCCCCTGCTGGCCGTGGAGCGCGAGGTCGGGGTGTTGTTCCGGCGGGGCCGGGCCCGGGTGGCGGAGCTGTCCCGGCGGGTCCATCCGCAGCTGGAGGGCATGGCGTACAGCCTGCTGGCCCATGTCGAGCAGGCCGGGCCGGTGCGGGTGACCGATGTCGGGGTGCACTTCGCCGTCGGCAAGGCGACCGTCAGCCGGCAGATCCGGGCGCTGGAGGAGCTGGGCCTGCTGGCCCGGGAAGTGGACCCGCTGGACCGCCGTTCGGCGCTGGTGTCGCTCACCGAGGACGGTCGGCGGCGGTTCCTGGCGGCCCGGGACGCCCGGATGGGCCGGGTGCGGGAGCTGATGGCCGACTGGTCGCAGGAGGACGTGGTCCGCTTCGCCGAACTGCTGCACCGCTTCAACGACGTGGTGGGCGAGGCGGCCGTGCCGAGCGCCTGAGCGCCTGAGCGCCCCGGTGCGCGGGTGTGCGGACGTGCGGTGTGCGGGTGCGTGGGTGCGTGGAAGTCCGAGCGGTCTGCCGGGAGCCCGGGCCGAGGGTCGGTCCGGGCTTTACTTGTTCTTGAAGAATGTTGCCCTAGTCAACCATCTACGCCTATGGTTGTGTCAGGCAACTATCCCGAAGGACCTCGATGACCGCCACCGCCACCCCGACCGCCACGACCGGAGCCGCCGCCGACACCGACCAACCGATGACGCACCGGCAGGTGATGGAGGCGCTCTCCGGCCTGCTGCTCGGCCTCTTCGTCGCCGTGCTCTCGTCGACCGTCGTCTCCAACGCGCTGCCCCGGATCCTCACCGACCTGCACGGCGGGCAGTCCGCCTACACCTGGGTGATCACCGCGACCCTGCTCACCCTCACCGCCTCCACCCCGATCTGGGGCAAGCTCTCCGACCTCGCCAGCAAGAAGCTGCTGCTGCAGATCGCGCTGGTGATCTACATCGCCTCCTCCGCGCTGGCCGGCTTCTCCCAGAACACCGGCCAGCTGATCGCCTGCCGCGCGCTCCAGGGCATCGGCGCCGGCGGTGTCACCGCGCTCGCCCAGATCTGCCTGGCCGCGATGGTCCCGCCGCGCGAGCGCGGCCGGTACAGCGGCTACTTCGGCGCCGTCTTCGCCCTCGCCACCATCGGCGGCCCGCTGATCGGCGGCGTCATCGTGGACACCTCCTGGCTCGGCTGGCGCTGGTGCTTCTACGTCGGCATCCCGTTCGCGCTGGCCGCCATCCTGGTGCTGCAGCGGACCCTGAAGCTGCCCGTGGTCCGACGCAAGGTCCGGATCGACTACCTGGGCGCCCTGGTGATCACCGGCGCGGTCAGCCTGCTGATGATCTGGATCACCCTGGCCGGCAAGAACTACGCCTGGCTCTCCTGGCAGACCGCGGCCATGGTCGGCGGCGGACTGCTGCTCGGCGCCCTCGCCGTGGTGGTCGAGCGCCGCGCCGCCGAGCCGATCATCCCGCCGCACCTGTTCCGGCACCGGACGGTCACCCTGTCCGCGCTGGCCAGCGTCCTGGTCGGGATCGGGATGTACGGCGCCACCACGTTCCTCAGCCAGTACTTCCAGCTCGCCCGGGACAAGTCCCCGACGGTGGCCGGCCTGATGACCCTGCCGATGATCCTCGGCCTGGCCGTCTCCTCCACCGTGGCGGGCCGGCTGATCACCAAGTACGGCCGCTGGAAGGCCTACCTGGTCGCCGGCACCCTGCTGCTCGCCGTCGGGTTCGCCCTGCTCGGCACCGCCCGGGCCGACACGGCCTACGGCCTGCTCTCGGTCTACATGGCGGTCACCGGCATCGGTCTCGGCCTCACCATGCAGAACCTCGTGCTCGCCGTGCAGAACACCGTGCCGCGCGCCGAGCTCGGCGCGGCCAGCTCGGTGGTCACCTTCTTCCGCACCATGGGCGGCGCGATGGGCGTCTCCGCGCTCGGCGCGCTGATGAACAACCGGGTCGGCCACTACCTCGCCGAGAACCTGGCCGCCGCACACGTCCCGGTCCCCGGCGGCGCGCTCGGCGGCGGCATCCCGGACCTGCACAAGCTGCCCGCGCCGCTGGTGCCGCTGGTCACCGACGCCTTCGGGCACGGGGTCGGGGTGGTGTTCCTGGTCGCGGCGCCGTTCGCGCTGCTGGCCTTCGTCACGGTGCTGTTCGTGCGGGAGACGGTGCTGCGCACCGCTCAGGACTGATCCCGGGACGGGCGCCGGTTCCGTACGGATGCCCGTCCGGTCGTGCGGACGCCTGCCCGATCGCCGGGCGGGCGTCCGCTGCGTCGTACGGGTGCGCGGCCGCGGTCCTGGCACGTGTCCGCCCGGCACCCGGGGTCGTCCCCGTGCCCGTCGTCCTCGTGCCGGTCGTCCCCGCGACGGCCCTCCCCCCGCCGGTTGTCCGCCCGACGCCCGGGCGGGTGTCCGGCACGCCGTCGGGGCGTCGGACGCCGGTACCGAAACGGCCGGAGGGCCGGGAGTGGATCACCACTCCCGGCCCTCCGGCCGTTTCGTGCGGGGCCGCGCGGTCCGGCTACTTGCCCGCGATCAGCGACAGCCCGTAGAGGACGGCCGCGCCGCAGACGGCGAAGCAGGCGTAGGCGCCGG
The DNA here is from genome assembly GCF_900105395.1 of Streptomyces sp. TLI_053. NCBI lineage: Bacteria > Bacillati > Actinomycetota > Actinomycetes > Kitasatosporales > Streptomycetaceae > Streptomyces > Streptomyces sp. TLI_053. Next base: position 3,948,765 of record NZ_LT629775.1, on the reverse strand, counting down.
CCAGGGCCAGTCGGCCGCCGTTCGCCGGGGCGCCCGGTCCGGCCGCCTCGCGCTGCGCGGTGAGCGAGGCCTCGCGGCGGGAGAGGGCCAGGATGCCGAGTGCGAAGACGGCGACGACGGCGACGGTGACGCCGAAGCTGACACCTGCGGTCTGGGCCAGGGCGTTCCACTTGATGTGCATGGTGTTTCGAGCTCCTCAGCCGGCGGCGGTCAGGCCGCGACCGTGGTCGAGGCGGGGGTCGGGGTGGCGGGCGCGGCCGGGCCGACCTCGACCGGGGTGACGTCGGCGACCTCGGTGACGTCGTCGGAGGTGACGTTGTCCGCCCCGACCGGCTGGCGGCGGGAGATGACCCACATCGCGCCCGAGCCGGCCACCAGGGCGACGCCGACCAGCGCCACGCCCCAGTTGCCCTGCTCGGCGAGGAAGGCCGCGAGTCCGCCCACGGTGGCGGCGGCGGGCAGCGTCAGGCCCCAGGTGTAGACCATGCGGCGGACCATGCCCCAGCGCAGCTCGGCCTTCGGGCCGCCGAGGCCGGCGCCCATGATGCCGCCGGAGCAGACCTGGGTGGTGGAGAGGCCGAAGCCCATGTGCGAGGAGGTCAGGATGACCGTCGCGGCGGCCGATTCGGAGGCGAAGCCCTGGCGCGGGGTGATGTCCGCGAGGCCCTTGCCCATCGAGCGGATGATCCGCCAGCCGCCCATGTAGGTGCCGATCGCGATCGCGGCGCCGGCCGAGACGATGACCCAGGTGGGGGGCAGCGCGCCCTTCGGCAGGGCGCCGACCGAGACCAGGGTCAGGGTGATGATGCCCATCGTCTTCTGGGCGTCGTTGGTGCCGTGCGCCAGCGAGATCAGCGAGGAGGAGAAGATCTGGCCGGTGCGGAAGCCCTTGCCGACGGCCTCGTCCTTGCTCTTGCGGGTGATCGCGAAGGCGAGCTTGGTGGCGCCCCAGGCGGCCAGGCCGGCCACCAGCGGGGAGGCGACGGCCGGGATGAGGATCTTGCTGACGACGGTGTCGAAGTTGACGCCGTTGACGCCGACACCGACCACGGTGGCGCCGATCAGGCCGCCGTAGAGCGCGTGCGACGAGCTGGACGGCAGACCGCGCAGCCAGGTCAGCAGGTTCCAGAGGATCGCGCCGGCGAGTGCGGCGAAGATGATCTCCGGATGGATGCCCGCCTTCTCGTTGACGATGCCGCCGGAGATGGTGGTGGCGACCTTCACGGAGAGGAACGCACCCGCGAAGTTGAGGACGGCCGCGATGGTGACCGCGACCTTCGGCCTGAGGGCTCCCGTGGCGATGGAGGTGGCCATCGCGTTGGCGGTGTCGTGGAACCCGTTGGTGAAGTCGAAGGCGAGCGCCGTGATGATCACAACGGCCACCAGGAACGAGATGTGTTCCATACCCAAACAATCGTCGTAGTTGTCGCACAGACGTTGGCGTCGTTCGCGACCGTAGGGATGCTGGATGAACGGAAGGTGAACAGGCGTCGGAATCGTGGTTCCGATGGTGACCTGGGGGTGGCCGAGACCTTTCCGCAGGGTGTCCACGACCGCGCTGAGCTGGACATTAGTGGAGATCCGCCCGGTTCGCCCGTTTTGCTGAGAGCTGTCTCACAGCCGGGGCGAAAAATTCATCGAGCCGTACGGGTGCGGTCTGTTTCCGGCGAGTAACCCATGGCAGGATCTGCGGAGGTCCGGGGACCCCGGAGCAGGGACGGGCGGGGAGGGCGGGACCCATGGGCGGCGGCGTACGACGGGCGGAACCGACGGACGGACGACGGGCGGGCAGCCGCGGCGGCGGACAGCCGGCCTGGGTACGGGCCGCACTGCGCTGCGGCGCGGTCCTCGCGGCCGCCGCGCTCGCGCTGCCGCTGGCCGCGGGTGCGGCCTGGGCCGACCCCGCACAGCCGGTCCCCGGCACCACCGCGCCCGGCGCGCCGGTGACCGACCCCGGCGGCGACCCGCTGGCGGCCGCCAAGGCCACCCTCGGCCCGCTGCTGGACCAGCTGCACTCGCTCTACCAGGGCGCCGAGGCCGCCACCGAGCAGTACAACGCGGCCGTCACCAAGGTCACCGAGCAGCAGGCCTCGCTCGCCGAGCTCAAGTCCAAGCTGGAGCGCCAGGAGAAGCAGGTCGACGCCGGCACCGACATCGCGTCCCAGCTCGCCGCCGCCCAGTACCGCAACGGCGCCGCGTCCGCCTACGCCGAGCTGCTGCTCTCCAAGGACCCGTACGAGGCCGTCACCATCGCCGAGCTGCTCGCCACCGCCAGCCGCTCGCAGAACGAGTTCCTCGCGAAGCTGACCTCCGACCGGGACGCCCTGGGCGTGCTGAAGAAGCAGAACGAGGAGGCGCTCGGCACCTCGCAGACCCTGGTCAGCCAGCAGGACGCGGCCAAGGCGAAGGTCGCCGCCGACCTCGCCGCCGTCGAGCAGCTGGTCTCCTCGCTCACCGGGGCGCAGCGCGCCGAACTGGAGCAGGTCGAGAAGGCCAAGGCCGACGAGGCCCAGCTCGCCTTCCTCGCCTCCGGTGTGCTCGGCCAGGGCGAGCGCACCCCCTCGCTGGCCGGGCGGGCCGCCGTCGCCTTCGCGCTCGCCCAGCTGGGCAAGCCGTACGTGTGGGGCGGGGCCGGGCCGGACGTGTTCGACTGCTCCGGGCTCACCTCGCAGGCGTGGCTGCACGCCGGCAAGCCGATCCCGCGCACCAGCCAGGAGCAGTGGGCGCAGCTCCAGCACATCCCGCTGAACCAGATGCGGCCCGGGGACCTCGTCATCTACTTCGAGGGCGCCACGCACGTCGCGATGTACATCGGCGGCGGGCTGGTCGTGCACGCGCCGCGGCCCGGGTCGTACGTCAAGGTCGGGCCGATCGGGGCGAACCCGATCCTCGGCGCCGTCCGGCCGGACCCGAGCGGCGCCGCCGACGAGGCGGGCGGCACCTGGAAGGTGCCGGACCTGCCGGCCGGCTGGGACGCGGTCACGCCGATCGCGTCCAGCCCGCTGAACCAGCCGCCGGTTCCCGAGGGCACCGTGGTCCCGCCGGTCGTTCCGGCCCTGCCGGGCACGCCGACCGCTCCGGGCACGCCCGTGCCGGGTACGCCGACGCCGGGCACGCCCGACCCGTCCAACCCGGGCACCCCGACCGGCACCCCCACGGGGACGCCGACCGGGACGCCGACCGACCCGGGGACGGGCACGCCGACCACCACACCGACCGGGACTCCGACGGGTACGCCCACCGGCACGCCCACGGGTACGCCGACCGGGACACCGACGGGTACGCCCACCGGGACGCCGACCGGCACCCCCACGGGTACCCCGACCGGCACGCCCACCGAGACCCCGACGGGCACTCCGACCTCGACCCCGACCGGCACCGGCTCGCCCACCGCTTCGGGCTCCGCCGCGGCCACGGCCTCCGGTACCGCGTCGGCGACGGCCTCCGGCACCAGCACGGGCACCCTCCCGCCGAACCAGCACTGACCTCTCGGCAGGGCCGGGCTCCCGGAGGTCTCCGGGAGCCCGGCCCTGCCGCCTTTGCCGGTGCGGTCGCGTGGGAGGCTCGCCCCATGACAGGCGTGGAGACGTTCGGGGCGCATCTGTTGCGGGCGAGCACGGGCATCCTGGAGCGCCTGCCCGAGCCGGTGAGGGGCGAGGTCTACGTCCTCGCGCTCAACATCTGGCGGGTGGACGCCGACGACCGGCGCCCGTACGTCGACATCGGCCACAACACCGAGAGCCAGTACCAGGTGGCGGCGGAGACCGACCGGGACGAGGCCCGGTGGTTCTACGCCCACTGGATCCTCGACGGCTTCGACCGGCTCGGCAACGTGCCCGAGGACCAGGCCGGCGGCGCGCTGTGGAAGGCGGAGGCGGGGCGCCTCGGCCTCTGGTACGACGGCCCGTTCGACCTGGACCGACGCCTGGACGACCCTGCGGTGGCCGCCAGGGCGAACGGGCTGCGGCGGCATTTCCACGCGAGCGTGATCGACCTCGCCCGCCGGCTCAACGAGAGCGGCGAGGTGGAGCGGATCTTCGGCCGCCCGCTGCCGGTGGTGGTGTTCGACATGGACTCCCCGGGCTGGGAGGAGGAGGCCACCACGGCCGCCAACCCACCCGAGCTGATCACCGGCTTCCTGAGGCTCTACACCTGATCGCCGTCCCCCGAGCCAGTGCGGCGCGGGAAGTCGGTGCCGTCGACTTCCCGCACCACGAGCCATCTCCAGCTCGGGCTGCCCCTCGCTCGGGCGAGCGAGCAGCAGCCTCCGCCGGTCGGCTCGAAGTGGAAAGTCGGTCGGGTCGACTTCCTGTGCGGTCTTTGTCCGGTGCCCCTTGCTGGTGGCAAGGGGCACCGGATCTACTCCCCGCGCTGACTCCGACCACCGCTCCGGTCGTTCCCGCGAGCCGAGCGCGCACCGCTGGCCAACGACCTCCGCAGCGGGCCGGGACTGGGAAGTCGGAGTCGTCGACTTCCCAGCCCCAGCTATCCAGTACCGAACTGGGTGAGGTAGGGGTCCTGGAGGAGTAGGAAGTCGACGAGACCGACTTCCTACTCCTCCACAGCGGGGCTGACAAGGGAGCCACTGGGACCGAGCTGCGCCAGTGGGGGAGCAAGATGCCGGAACCCTCGACTTTTCCACGTGCGGCCGGTCCTTCCGAGCCCGACCGCTCTGGACCGCACCCCCTCACCACCTTGGAGCGGGAGATCGGTGGTCCTGACTTCCCGCCCGAGGTTCGTCGTCCGGCTGCCCCTCGCTCGGCCCGAGCGAGGGGCAGCCACTCACAACCCGCCGCTTCCCAGCGAGATCCAGGAGCAGGTGGAGCAGGAAGTCGACGAGACCGACTTCCTGCGGTCGGGGGCAGACCGTGATAGCCGGTATCCGGTGGCCCTTGTCGCACAAGGGCCACCGGATACCGGCGTACTTCTGGTGAGGGCGAGGCCGGGGGGAGTGGAAAGTCGATGCTGCCGACTTCCTGCTCCAAGGCTTGCTCTGGTGGCTCCCTTGCGGGCGGCAAAGGAGCCACCAGGGTCGAGATGCGTCTCCACGGCGTGGGAAGTCGGCGGTTCCGACTTCCCACGCCGGCCTCCAAGGTAGGACCACCTCACCTGATAGCTGCCCCTCGCTCGGGCGAGCGAGGGGCAGCCACCCCTGACCTGCCGCCCGCGATGAGGTCGGGGCTGACCGGCTCACTGCCCGGCCCGTAGCTGCGTGAGCTTGCCACTGCTCATTCCGGTGGCCCCCTTGTGCGACAAGGGGGTCACCGGAATGCCGCCGTCCCTCTCTGTGAGGACCAAAGCTGGCAGGAGCAGGAAGTCGAAACCGCCGACTTCCTGCTCCCGGGGCTTTGTCCGGTGGCTTCCTTGCGAGCGGCAAGGGAGCGACCGGGACCGAGCTGTGCCGGTGGTGGAGTGAGATGTCAGAACGGTCGACTTCCCGCGTACAGCCAGTTTTTCGGAGCTCCTCAGCCGGGCTCGGAGTGGGAAGTCGATGGGTTCGACTTCCCACTCCACGATCCGACTGCCGTGGACCGCTACCTGGGCTGCCGCTCGCTCGGTCCGAGCGAGCGGCACCCCTCACCACTTTGGGCTGGGAAGTCGGCGATCCTGACTGCCCACCCCAAGGGTTCCTCTTCCGGTGGCCCCTTGCGCAGCAAGGGGCCGTCCTGCCGGTGAGGCCCAATGCCGGGTTCTCCTGACGCCGATCTGGCATGAGCTCAAGGTGGACGGCCCTGGTTGGATGCAGGTATGAACAGCCACCAGGAATCAGGTCTCTCGAAGAGTGTCTGGAGTGATGCCGACTTCGAGGATATGGGCTGGCACGACGCCACCGTCCACGGTCTGCACGTGCAGCAGACCGATGACATCCTGCCGAGGCTCCTGCTCGATCTCGACTACATTGTCCGCTGGGTCCACCCGGTCAGGCCTGCCAAGACCTTCTCCTTCTGGGTCGCCCCCGCGACGCTCGTCTTCGAGCAGGTCTGGGACCTTGAGGGCGGCCTCGGCTTCAAGGACATGCACCCGGAACTGGAGATCGCCGACGTGCACCGGCTGGTGCCGGACGACGGCAAGCAGGACTGGCAGCAATGGCACATCGAGGGCCACTTGTTCGACCTGAAGTTCCGCGCGTCGGGATTCCGTCAGTACTTCCGCCACGCCCCGCGGCTCATGCCGGGCCCGGTCCTGCCCATTGCCGAGCGCGGCGGTTGCTGCTTCACCGAGGTCGGCTTCGCCTGAGCAGCTTCGGTACGACCGGGAACCGATAGCCGGACCACCGCAGGTCGGGTCTCAGAAGCGACCCGAGAGTGGGAGGTCGCCGGCGCCGACTTCCCACTCCACGATCCGACTGCCGTGGACGACTGCCCGGGGTCCCGCTCGCTCGGTCCGAGCGAGCGGCAGCCTCTCACCACCTCTGGGGTTCTCGTTTCGGTGGCCCCTTTGCGAGCGGCAAAGGGGCCACGAGGGGAGCAGGAGGTGGGTGGAGTTGGTTCGCCCGGGTTGTTACCTCCTGCCCCTCGCTCGGCCCGAGCGAGGGGCAGTCAACCGGTGGTCCTTGCGCGGCAAGGGCCACCGGAACGCTGCCGCCCTTCTGGTGAGGACGAGGCCGGGAGGAGTGGGAAGTCGATGCTGCCGACTTCCTGCGTCCGGGATCTCCCGCAGTGATTCCCCGCTGTGTGCAAGGGAGCCACCGGGACCGAGCGGCGGCCGCTGGTGGAGTGGGAAGTCGGAGCGGCCGACTTCCCACTCCCGGAGGGGGTCACTTGGGTATGCGGTGGCGGTCGTGGGGCTGCTGGTCGGCCGGGTGGGGGGTCCAGGTGTGTTCGGTGGTGCCGTCGGGGTGGGTGTGGGGTTCCCAGTGGCCGTGGCGGGTGATCTGGGGTGGGGGCGGGCCGATCTTCAGGGCGGTGACGACGCCGGTGACGACGGTGGCGATCGCGAGGGCCAGGAGGACGGCGAAGGCGGCGCCGACGAGGAAGGTGCTCACTCCCGGGGCACCTCCCGCAGCAGGGTGAGGAGGTTGAGGAGGGTGGAGACGGGGGCGTCGCCGAAGTCGACGAGGAGGCGGCCGTCGATGGTGGGGTCCGAGACGGCGGCGGAGCCCCAGCGCAGGCCGAGGGGTCTGCCGCGTTCGTGGAGTTCACGGAGGAGGGCGGTGACCTCGGGTTCGGTGTAGGTGCGCAGGATGCGGTCGTGGGGGTCGATGGGGGTGTTCACGCGGCGAAGTCCAGTTCGAACCAGACGACCTTGCCGGTCTTGGTGGGGTCGACGCCGAGGCGGTCGGCGAGGGCGCTGACGAGGTGGAGTCCGCGCCCGGAGACCGCGTAGGGGTCGGCGGAGATCCGGGGTTCGGGCAGCTCGGGGCAGTCGTCGCAGACGGCGACGCGCAGGGTGCTCGGCCGCAGGCAGACCAGGACGGCCGGGGCGGGGCAGCCTCCGTGCTGCCACGCATTGACGAACAGTTCCTGGAAGGCGAGTTCGGCGTCGGCGATGCTGTCCGGCGGCCACCCGGCGGTGCGGAGGAGGGAGCGGAGTTCGGCCCGGACGGCGGAGCAGTCGGGCGGGTTGCAGGCACGCATGGCGAACCTCCAGAGGGAGGGCGAGGGAGAGGGAGCGTCGACGGACGCGTCACTGTGAACGAGGCCAGCCCGGACTGGCTGCTCTGCGGTGCAAGAGGGCAGCATGCGCCTACTGCCCTGATGAACAGGCATTACTGACGACCCGTCGGATCGCTGTGATGTAGACCATAGCCGACAGCACCTCTATTTATAGGTATCGGCGAGAAAGTTCCCCCTACCGTGTGGTCGACCCGTAGTTGGACCGGCCCGCCGGGCGCGCGGCACACTGATCCCGCCCCCGTGAGAGAGGACGTCATGGCCCTTCGCCCAAATCCGACCCTCCGTCAACGTCGCCTCGGAAGTGAGCTGCGACGCATGCGGGAGCAGGCAGGGCTCGGTGGCAGCGAGCTCGCCAGGAAGCTCGGCATCAGCCCGGCCCAGGTGACACAGATGGAGATGGCGAAGATCGGCGTCAGTCCAGAGCGGCTGCGGATGGTCGCCTCGGCGTGCCGGTGCGCCAATGGGCCGCTGATCGACGCTCTCGCAGAGATGGCTTCGGAGCGAGGAAAGGGCTGGTGGGAAGACTATCGGGGTGTCCTGACGATCGATTTCCTGGAGGTTGCCGAGCTTGAAGCACATGCCAAGAGGTTGACGTTCTGTACCACCGCGTACGTTCCGGGGCTGCTTCAGACCAGTGCTTACGCGTCCGCGGTCTTTGCTCGGATGTTTCCACCGCTCCCAGCCAGGGATGTTGAAGCCAGGACTGCCTTTCGAATTCGTCGGCAGGAGATCGTTCGGTCAGGTTCCACGCCGTTGCGAACCTTCATCCACGAGGCCGCGTTGCGGATGCAGTTCGGTGGCTCGGCGGTGCTTGTTGACCAGCTCGGTGCTCTTCTCAACGACTCCGAGCACCCTGGAATCTCTGTGCGAGTGGTGCCGTTCGCCCTCGACACCTTCCCGGGGTCGGGCGAGAACCTGACCTTCGCCGAAGGGCCGGTTCCCGAACTCGATGCCATCGAGATGGATGTGTCCCAAGGAGCCCTTTTCTTCGACTCACAAGCAGACCTGGCCACCCATCGAGTCATCTTCTCGCGTCTCGACTCGACCGCTCTCGGTGAAGCCGATTCGCGTGAGTTCATCCGATCCGTCATGAAGGAAGTGAAGAGCGGACATGCCTAGCTCTGAGTGGCAGAAGTCCAGTTACAGCGCCTCGAACAACGAGTGTGTCGAGGTCAGGGTCGGCATCGAGGCGGTTGAGCTCCGCGAATCCGATGCGCCTGGCTTGGTCCTCGCAGCGGGGCCCGCCGTTTTCGCGGATCTCCTCGCCACGATCAAGGCCGGCGATCTCGACCACCACATCTGACATGGCTGGCCGCTCGCTCGGCCCGAGCGAGGGGCCAGCAACCTGCAAGTCGGGGGGTAGGAAATCGGACTCGCCGACTTCCTACTCCGTGCTTCCGCAGCCGGAACGTCCTGTTGCCTTCTGCCGCAGATGTCCAGCCGCTGATCGGTCAACCTGGGAAGTCGGCGCGTCCGACTTCCTGCATCAAGTCCGTGAGAAGGAAGTGAACAGCGATCATGGCAAACGGCGCATGGCAGAAACCCAGCTACAGCGGCGCGCACGACGAGTGTGTTGAGGTCCGTGCAGCCGCCGACGGGTTGGAGTTTCGTGAGTCCGACGACGGCGAGACCATCCTCCGCACCACCCCTGCCGCCGTAGCCGCGCTCCTCCACGCCATCAAGGCCGGCGAACTCGACCACCACGCTCAGCTTCTTGTGGCCCCTCGCTCGGGCTGAGCGAGGGGCCGCAAGCCGGTACGGGGAAGGACGGCGTGTTCAATCACCAATGGCAGAAGTCCAGCCACTCGGGTTCGAGCAACGCGTGTGTCGAGGTTCGCGTGGTGGATGGGTGGGTGGAGCTGCGTGAGTCCGACGAAGGCGATCTCGTACTCTGCGCGACCCGTGCAAATTTCACGAACCTCCTCGACTTCGTCAAGGCAGGCGAACTCGACCACCACATCTGACATGGCTGGCCGCTCGCTCGGGCCGAGCGAGCGGCCAGCCACCCTGCAAGCCTCTGGTCGGCGGGGAGTGGGAAGTCGGAACCGCCGACTTCCCACTCCCCGTTTCCAATGCTGCCCCTCGCTCGGAGCGAGCGAGGGGCAGCCGGATGAGAGGGGTGGCGGAGATGAGAGGTCGGTCAGGCCGACTTCCTAAGCAGGGGCGGCGGCTTCCAGCTCCTCGACGGTGCCGGACATGATCGTCCTGACGTGCCCGGTGATGTGCTCGGTGGGCCAGTCCCACCACGCCATGGCCAGCAGGCGGGCGATTTCGTCCTCGCTGTACCGGGAGCGGATCACCCGGGCAGGGTTGCCGCCGACCACCGCGTAGTCGGGGACGTCCGCCGTCACCACGCTCCCCGTCGCCACGATCGCGCCGTGGCCGATGCGGACGCCGGGCATCACCGTCACGCCGTTGCCGAACCAGACGTCGCTGCCCACCACCGTGTCGCCCCGGTTCGGCAGATCCGTCAGCAGGTCGAAGTGCGCGGCCCACGAGCCACCCATGATCGGGAACGGGAAGGTGGACGGCCCGTCGACCCGGTGGTTGGCGCCGTTCATGATGAAGCGCACGCCGGTGCCCAGCGCGCAGTACCGTCCGATGACCAGCCGCTCCGGCCCGTAGTGGTACAGCACGTTGCGGGTCTCGAACGCCGTCGGGTCGTCCGGGTCGTCGTAGTACGTGAACTCCCCGACCTCGATCAGCGGGGACTTCACCAGCGGCCGGAGCAGCACCACGCGGGGCTGCTCCGGCATGGGGTGAAGGACAGCGGGATCAGGCTCCACTGTCGGCCTCGAAGCGGATCACGACGGCCTTGGACGTCGGCGTGTTGCTGATGTCCGCGGTCGAGTCCAGCGGCACCAGCACGTTCGTCTCCGGGTAGTACGCGGCCGCGCCGCCCCGGGCCACCGGGTAGTGGACGACGCGGAAGTGCGGGGCGCGGCGCTCCACGCCGTCCTTCCACTCGCTGACCAGGTCGACGTATTGGCCGTCGGCAAGGCCCAGATCGGCGCCGTCGGCCGGGTTGACGAGCACCACCCGCCGCCCGCCCTGGATGCCGCGGTAGCGGTCGTCGAGGCCGTAGATGGTGGTGTTGTACTGGTCGTGCGACCGCAGCGTCTGCAGCAGCAGCCGCCCCTCCGGCACCTCGGGCGCGGTGAGCGGGTTGACCGTGAAGTTGGCCTTGCCGGTCGCCGTCGGGAAGGTCCGGGTGTCGCGCGGGCCGTGCGGGAGGGTGAAGCCGCCCGGGCGGCGGACCTTGTCGTTGAAGTCCTGGAAGCCGGGCACGACCCGGGCGATCCGGTCGCGCAGGGTGTCGTAGTCGGACGCGAAGTCCTCCCACGGCACGGTGTCCTGCGGGCCGAGGGCGGCGCGGGCGAGGCGGCAGACGATGGCGACCTCGGACAGCAGGCCGGGGGCCGGCGGGCGCAGGCCGCCGCGCGAGGAGTGGACCTGGCCCATGGAGTCCTCGACGCTGACGAACTGGGCGCCGTGCGCGGTGATGTCCCGGTCGGTGCGGCCGAGGGTGGGCAGGATCAGCGCGCGGGCGCCGGTGATCACGTGCGAGCGGTTGAGCTTGGTGGAGACGTGCACGGTCAGCCGGCAGCGGCGCATCGCCGCCTCGGTGACCTCGGTGTCCGGGGTGGCGGCGACGAAGTTGCCGCCCATCGCGAAGAAGACGCCGACCCGGCCGTCCCGCATGGCCCGGATGGTGTCGACCGAGTCGAAGCCGTGCTCGCGCGGCGGTTCGAAGGAGAACTCGCGGCCGAGCGCGTCCAGGAACGCGGCGGACGGGCGTTCGAAGATGCCCATCGTCCGGTCGCCCTGGACGTTGCTGTGGCCGCGCACCGGGCAGACGCCGGCGCCGGGGCGGCCCACGTTGCCGCGCAGCAGCAGGAAGTTGACCACCTCGCGGATGGTCGGCACCGAGTGCTTGTGCTGGGTGAGGCCCATCGCCCAGCAGACGATGACCTTCTCGGAGGCGAGGACCATCCGGCCCAGCTCCTCGATCTGCTCCCAGGGCAGGCCGGTGGCGGCGAGCACCTCCTCGCGGGAGGTGGTCCGGGCCTCGGCGGCGAACTCCTCGAAGCCGTGGCCGTGCTCGGCGACGAAGGCGTGGTCGACGGCGTCCTTCTCCAGGATCAGCTGGTTCAGGGCGCGGAACAGGGCGAGGTCGCCGCCGAGCCGGATCTGCAGGAAGAGGTCGGTCAGCTTGGTGCCGTGGCCGACCAGTCCGCGGGCCTGCTGCGGGTTCTTGAACCGCTCGAGACCGGCCTCGGGCAGCGGGTTGACGCTGACGATGGTGGCGCCGGCGCGCTTGGCCCGCTCCAGGGCGGAGAGCATCCGGGGGTGGTTGGTGCCCGGGTTCTGGCCCGCGACGATGATCAGATCGGCCTGGTAGAGGTCCTTGAGGCTGACGCTGCCCTTGCCGACCCCGAGGGTCTCGGTGAGCGCCGAGCCGGAGGACTCGTGGCACATGTTGGAGCAGTCCGGCAGGTTGTTGGTGCCGAGCCGGCGGGCGAACAGCTGGTAGGCGAACGCGGCCTCGTTGCTGGTCCGGCCCGAGGTGTAGAAGGCGGCGCCGTCCGGGGTGTCCAGGGCCCGCAGCTCCTCGGCGATCAGCGCGAAGGCGTCGTCCCAGGAGATCGGGGTGTAGTGGGTGGCGCCCTCGTCGAGCAGCATCGGCGCGGTGAGCCGGCCCTGCTGGCCGAGCCAGTAGCCGGAGCGCTCCGCCAGCTCGGCGGCCGGGTGGGCGGCGAAGAACTCGGCGCGGATCCGGCGCTCGGTGGCCTCCTCGGCGACGGCCTTGGCACCGTTCTCGCAGAACTCGGCGGTGTGCGTCTTGCCCGGCTCGGGCCAGGCGCAGCCGGGGCAGTCGAAGCCGTCGGGCTGGTTGACCTTGAGCAGGGTGCTGAGGGTGCGGCGGGCACCCATCTGCTCGGCGGCCATCCGCAGGCTGTGGCCGACCGCGGGCAGCCCGGCGGCCGCGTGCTGGGGCGCGGACACCCGGGGGGCGTCCTGCGCCGGATCGCTCTGCGGGGCCTGCTTGGCCATGACTGCGCTCCTCGCTGTGCGTGCGGTCCGCGCGTCGTCGCGGGCCCGTTGCCATCCTCCCACCAGGGCACTCGGGCGCGGCAGGGGAGAGGTGGGGGAAGGCCGGAAGTGGAGGGCGGAGAAAGAGCGGACGAAGGGACGGCCGGAGCGGGCCGTCCCGTGGATAGAGTGCGGAGGCGGCACGAGTGCGGGGGTGGGGCGGGTGATGATCGGCGACGTGCTCGACGGTCGGTACGAGCTGGTCGAGCGGCTGGGCCAGGGCGGCTTCGGTGTGGTGTGGCGGGCCTTCGACTCCCGGATGCGGCGCCCGGTGGCGGTCAAGGTCATCAACCACCACGGCGAGGAGCAGCAGAAGGCCGCGCTGCGGTTCGTCCGCGAGGCGACCGCGGCGGGCAACCTCTCGCACCCGCACATCGTCACGGTGCACGACCTCGGCGAGGGTGAGCTGGGCGGTCGCAGGGTGACGTACCTGGTGATGGAGCTGATCACCGGCCGCACCCTGACCTCGGTGCTCCGGGACGGCCCGCCCGGTCCGGAGCGGAGCGTGCGCTGGGGGCGGCAGATCTGCTCCGCGCTGGCCGCCGCCCACGACGCGGGCATGGTGCACCGCGACATCAAGCCCGAGAACATCATGGTCACCGACGCCGGCGCGGTGAAGGTGCTGGACTTCGGCATCGCCCAGCTGGACATCGGAGCGGGCGGGCTGACCACCACCGGGACGGTCGTCGGCAGCCCCGCGTACATGGCGCCGGAACGCTGGACCGGCGGCCGGGTGGACGGCCGGGCCGACCTCTACGCCTTCGGCTGCGTGCTGGTGGAACTCTGCACCGGGGCGCGGCCGTTCAGCGGCGACTCGACGCCGGTGCTGATGTACCAGCACCTGAACGCGCCGCCGCCGGCGCTGGACCCGGCGGAGTTCGGGCTGCCGGCGGACCTGGCCGGACTGGTCACCGAACTGCTGGCGAAGGACCCGGAGCACCGGCCGGCGGACGCGCGGACGGTGGAGCGGCGGCTCGCGGAGCTGGAGGGCGGTGCCCCCGGGCGGACGGGCCCGGAGGAGCCGGTGGCGGAGGCGCCCGCAGTGGAGGCGCCCGCCGAGCAGCCGGGGTTCGGGCCGGTGGTGGTGCTCGTCCCGCCGGTGCCGGTGTTCCCGCCGCCCGTCGTGTTCGCACCGGTGCTGCCGCCGCCCGTGGTGTTCGGGCCGCCCGTGCTGCCCCCGCTCACCACGCCGCCGCAGGGCGCAGTGCCGCCGACCCCGCACGACACCGTCCGCTCCGCCCTGAGCGAGCGCCGGAGCGCCGCGCACCGGGCGGCGACGCCCGAGGAGGCCGCCGGCCTGCTCCACGCCCTCGCCCAGGAGGCGCTGGCCGCGCTCGGCCCCGCGGACCGCGAGACCCTCGCCGCCTGGCGCGACTTCGCCTGGTTCCTGAGCCGCACCGGTGACCTGGACGGCGCGATCCGGCTGCTGTCCACCGTCGCCGAGGACCTGGCACGCGCCCTCGGCCCGTCCGACCCGGACAGCCTCACCGCCCGCTACCACCTGCTCCGGTGCATCGGCGAGAGCGGCGAGACGATCAGCGCGATGCGCCGGCTCGCCGAACTGCTGCCGGAGCTGCACGCCGTCTGGGGCCCGCACGATCCGCGGGTGTTCCAGGCGCGGCACGACCTGGCGGTGTACACGGCCGAGCGGGGCGACCCGGAGGCCGCGGTGCTCCAGCTGCGCACCCTGCTGCCGGAGCTGGCCGCCGTCCTCGGCGAGCAGCACCCACTCACCGCGCGCGCCTGGCAGGACCTCGCCGCCCAGCAGCAGCGGCTGGCGGCGGCCCCGGCCGGGCGGCCGAAGCCCGGCAAGCGGCCGCGGATGCACCCGGCCGAGGCGCTGGTGCTGATCCGCCGCGTGCTGGCCTGGGAGTTCGCCTCGGAGCGGGAGGCCGACGCCTGTCTGGACGCGCTGGAACGGGGCACCGGGATCAAGCGGATCGGCGAGTGGATCCTCGCCGCGCCGGACCACGTCACGGCCGAGGACCTGGTGGAGGAGATCTACGGGCCGTGACGCGGCCCGACGGCGGAGCGTCTACACGGCCGCCGTCACCACCTCCGCCGCCACCACCTCCGCCGCCGCCCCCGCCCCGGCGAGCGCGCCCAGCAGCGCCCGCGCCGCCGCGTCGTTCTGCCGGAAGCCGGGCGAGTCGGTGCGCGGCCGGGCGAACGCGGCCGCCGCCCGCACGCTGGTGTGCGGGCCGAGCGCGGTGCGCCGCGGATGCGGCTCCCCGCCGAGCGCCGGGTCGAGCACGAGGCCGTCCCGGGGCCGGATCGTGAGCAGACCCGAGCGGTGGGTGTGCTCGGGGTCGGTGACCACCTCCTCGACGATCCGCCCCTCCCGGTGCAGTTCGCGCAGCAGCGGGTCCCGGGTGCGGGCCAGCACGTGCTTGGGCAGGTACGCCTCGACCAGCGCGGTGGCGGTCACGGTGCGGCCGGGCACGGTGGTGCCGGAGGCCAGCCAGCTGCCGGTGCGCTCGTCCCGCTCGACCCGGACGCCCGCACCGAGGAAGCGGACCACCCCGGCCTCGGAGAGCGCGAGCAGCTGCCGCAGCCGGAAGCCGGGCGGGCCGGACGCCAGGTAGCTGAAGTAGCCGAAGAACCACTCGTCTACCTCCTCGCCCACCGAGCGGGCGGTGAGCCGGCCGGAGGCGAGGATCCGGGGCAGCTGGCCGAACAGCGAGAGCAGGGCGAGGAAGGCGCCGAGGTCGGCGCTGTGGGCGGGGTCGGCGCGCCGGTCGGCGTCCTCGGCGATGTAGCGGCGCAGGTAGCGCTGGAGTTCCTCGCCGGAGCCGAGTTCCAGTCCGGCCAGCGGGTGGTCGAGGCGTTCGAGGTCGAGCCGGTCGGCCGGGTCGGGGACGGCGCGTTCGACCAGCGCGCCGAGTCCGGGGGACGCCCAGGGGTGCGCGTCGAGGCCGGCGAGGAACTCCGCCCAGGGCAGGGCGGTGCGCCCGGGGTGGGCGTGGAACAGCTCGTGGTAGTGGCCGAAGGCGATCTCCTTGGCCATCAACGGCCAGGCGTCGCGCCGCAGTTCCAGTGTCCCCGGCCGGTCCAGCAGTTCGTCGACGGCGGTGGCGTCGAAGTACCGGGGGAACGGCGGCGGCGGTCCGGCCAGGCGGTAGCCGGTCTTGGAGTGGTACGGGACGCCGCGCCGCGAGCCGACGTGGACCACCGGTTCGCGGCCCGAGGGCCGGTAGACCAGGCCGCCAGCGCCGTCGGCCGTCTCCTCGAACCGCCCGCCGCGGCCCTCGGTGAGCAGCGAGACCAGGTCGACGAAGGCGAGCCCGAAGCCGCGCAGCACGGTGTGCTCGCCGGGGGCGATGCGCTCCAGTTCGGCGGCGACGTCGGCGGAGTGGGCGGGCGGCAGGTGGAAGCGGCCGTGCCGGGCGGCGAAGGCGGCGTCGGCGGCGTAGCGGGGGTCGGGGGAGGAGTCGAGGTGGCCGAGGGTGAGGACGACGTGGTCGGCGGTGAGCACCCGGTCGGAGAGGTGGACCAGCTGCGGGCCGTCCGGCGGGCCCTCGATCCGCCGCGCGGTGTCCCGGTGGACGGTGACCGTGACGTGCGGCGGCAGGTCGGCGACGGCGCGCCGGAACACCCAGTCCAGGTAGGCGCTCTGGGCCCGCCGGGTGGGGAAGTCGGTCGGTGCGAGGGTGCGCAGCTCGGCCCGCAGCGCGGGGTCGGCGATCTCCCGGTGGGGGGCGAAGTCCTCGGGGCGCGCGGCCCATTCGGCCAGCGAGGGGCCGGGGCGGACCGGCCCGTCGAGGGTCGAGCGCTCGTCGGTGAACATGGTGACGTCCTCCGCCATCGAGTTCATCCGCAGCAGCGGGGACTGCTCGTGGCGCCAGATCCGGCCGCCGCCCGGTGGGTGCGGGTCGACCAGGTGGATGTGCAACGGCCGGTCGGCGGGCAGCAGTTCGGGGGCGTTGGCGGCGATCCGCTCCAGCACCCCGGTGCCGCGCGGCCCCGCGCCCACCACGACCAGGACGGCGCTCATCGGGCAGCCTCCCCACCGGTCGTGTCCGACGGGGCGGCCTGGTCCGCGACGGCGCGCAGCCGCCGGTACGCGGCGCGGGCCCGGTGCAGCGGCGTGGGCGGCAGGCCCTCGCGGGTGGCGCCCTTCGCGAAGTGGCGTTCGACGTAGTACTGCCCGACCGAGAGCACGGTGGTGATCACCACGTACCAGAGGGTGGCGACCATCAGCATCGGGATGACCTGGTAGGACTGCAGATAGACCAGCTGGACGGAGTAGAGCAGGTCGGAGACGGCCAGCACGCTGATGATGCTGGTCCCCTTGAGCGCGCTGATCAGCATGTTCCCGGCGGTCGGCACGATCGAGCGCATCGCCTGCGGGACGACGATCCGGCGCAGCACCCGCCACCGGCCGAGGCCGAGCGCGGCGGCGGCCTCCAGCTGGCCCCGGTCGACGGAGAGGATGCCGCCGCGCACCACCTCGGCGGCGTACGCGGCCTCCAGCAGGGTCAGTCCGACCACGGCGGTGAAGGTCGGGCCGAACAGGTCGACGGTCCGCACGGTGACGAACTCAGGGCCGAACGGGACACCCAGGCCGAGGGTCGGGTACAGCGCGCCTATGTTGAAGAACAGCAGCAGCTGCACCAGGGCGGGGGTGGAGCGGAAGATCCAGATGTAGGTCCAGCTGAGCGTGCGCAGCACCGGGTTGGCGGACAGCCGCATGGTGGCGAGCACGGTGCCGAGCACGAAGCCGAGGGCGAGGGTGACGGCGGTCAGCCAGAGGGTCAGGGTGAGGCCGTTCATCACCGAGGTGGCGGTGAACCAGTCGGCGACCACGTCCCACTGGAACGCCCGGTTGCGGGCCAGGGAGTTGACCGCCATGGCGAACAGCAGCAGGGCGACGGCGGCGGAGATCCACTGGCCGGTACGGCGGCGCGGGACGATCCGGGCGGTGGCGGCCGAGACGTCGGGGGCGGTGGCGGGTGCTGCGGTGGTGCCGCCCGGGCGTGGGACCGGGGGAACGGGCGGGGAGGAGGGGGCGGGCAGGACGTCCGGCGGGGTGGCCATGCGGAGGCTCCAGGCGGGAGGGCGGAGACGCGGGGTGCGCGCGGGCGCACGGGGCGGGGTACGGCGTGGTCACGTACGGCCGTTGCGGCCGGCCCGCGTCCCTCAACGCGTCCGGCGGGGCACTGCACTCCGCTTTCGATCGTACGCGTGCGCGATCGGCGGGTGTCAAGGGCCGCCGGCGACGGGGCGGCCGGGGCGGGGGAGGCGTCGCGTGGCGACAGGAGATCGCAACAGAGCGGCAATGGTGGACGGTTGACGGGTGCGGGGTTCACTGCTCAACTTGAGGCCATGTACGCCGAGCAGCCCCTGGTCACCCGCGACCACATCGACTTCGGTCGGGTGTGGTCCGCGGCGTGTCGCGGCTGACCCGGCAGCGGGCCGCCCGTCCGGCCCCGTCCTCCTCCGGAGCGACCTCCCTCGGTGCCCCGCCCCGGGCCGGGACGGCCGTCATCTCCTGACGGCCCGTCGGCCGCGCGCTGCCGCCCACCTCTCTTCCTCCCCGCCCCGCTGCGCTCCGGCAGTCCTCCGCACCGCCCGGGCCGTCACGTGCCCGCCGCTGCTCCGTTCCCGTTCCCGTACGACACTCCCGCTCCCGTACGACACTCCCGTTCCCGCACGGCCCTCCCGACGCCGTACGGCCGTCCCGCTTCCGCACGGCCCTCCCGCCCCCGGCCGCCGGCCGGCGGTGCCCCCTGCCGTCCCCCGTTCCCGCACCCACCGGCCGGCCGCCCGCCTCCGGCCGGCCTGCGGACGATCCGAAAGGTTCCGCCACCATGCCCGTCGAATTCCTCGGCATCGCCGCCACCGCCGACGGTACGGAGACCACCGCCCGCACCACGGCCGCGTTCGACCGCGACTACACCCTGAAGCTGGCCCGCGCCCACGAGGATCACGACTGGGACCGGGTGCTGTTCGCCTACGGCTCCGGCTCGCCCGATCCGGCGCCCGCCGCCGCGTTCATCGCCTCCCGCCTCGACCGCCTGCAGATCCTGCTCGCCCACCGCCCGAACGTCTCGTACCCGACCTTCGCCGCCAAGACCTTCGCCACCCTGGACCGGATCAGCGACGGCCGGCTCACCGTCCACTTCATCACCGGCGGCAACGACCACGAGCAGCAGCGCGAGGGCGACTTCCTCACCAAGGACGAGCGCTACGACCGGACCCGGGAGTACATCCGGATCGTCAAGAAGGCGTGGACCAGCCGGGAGCCCTTCGACCACGAGGGCACCCACTACCGCTTCCACGACTTCGTCTCCGACGTCTTCCCGGTGCAGCAGCCCCGGCCGGGCGTCTCCTTCGGCGGCTCCTCGGAGGCGGCGTACGCGGCCGGCGGTGCCGAGGCCGACATCTACTGCCTCTGGGGCGAGCCGCTGGCCCGCACCGCCGAGCAGATCGAGCGGGTGCTGGAGTCGGCCCGGCAGGCCGGGCGGGCGGACGCGCCGCGGATCCAGGTGGCGTTCCGGCCGATCATCGCGCCGACCGAGGAGCTGGCCTGGGAGAAGGCGCACCGGACGGTCGCCGCGATCAAGGCCCGGCGCGAGGGCGGGGAGCTGGTCCGCCGCAGCCGCCCGGCCGGCTCCGGGCCCGAGAACGCCGGTTCGCAGCGCCTGCTGGAGATCGCCGAGGCCGGCGAGCGCTACGACCGGGCGCTGTGGACGCCGACCGCCGCCGCCACCGGTGGGGCGGGCAACTCCAACGCGCTGGTCGGCACCCCGGAGACGGTCGCCCAGGCGCTGCTGGACTACTACGACCTGGGCGTGGACATCCTCTCCGCCCGCGGCTACCACCTGGTGGACGACGCGATCGACTTCGGCCGGTACGTCATCCCGATCGTGCGCGAGGAGGTCGCCAAGCGGGACGCGGCCAGGGCGGCGGCCGAGGCGGCGGCGGAGGCCGAGCGGGCCGCGCGGGCCGAGCACGACCGGCACCAGCTGATCGCGGCCCAGGCGTGAGCGGCGCGCCGGCGCTCGACGTCGAGGTCCGCCGGGTCGGCATCGACGACCCGCTCGCCGGGCCGCTGGTGCGCGAGCTCACCGAGGAGTACGTGCGCCGCTACGGCCCCGAGGCGCACGAGGAGATGACCCGCTACCCGGCGGACAGCTGGACCGCGCCGCACGGCCTGCTGCTGCTCCTGCTGGAGGACGGCGAGCCGGTGGCCGGCGGCGCGTACAAGCGGTACGACGAGCGGACGGCGGAGGTGAAGCGGATGTGGACGGCCTCGGCGCACCGTCGCCGGGGGCTGGCGCGCCGGGTGCTGGCCGAGCTGGAGCGGGCCGCCGCCGGGGCCGGCTACCGGCGGATCTTCCTCACCACCGGCCCGCGCCAGCCCGAGGCCAGGGGGCTGTACCTGGCCGCCGGCTACACCCCGCAGTTCGACGTCGACGCCGATCCTCTGACGATCGGACCACTGCCGTTCGAGAAGCGGCTGCCCTGAATCCGCCCGCCCCCCGTCCCCCCGTCCTGCCCGCACCGCCCCCGCACCTCCCGAAAGGCACTTCCGTGAGAACCACCACCGCCCGCCCCCGGCTGCTCGCCGCCACCGCCCTGCTGCCGGTGCTGGCCCTGGCGGCGTGCAGCTCGGACCCGAGCACCGGCACCGCGGCGGGCGGCTCCGCCGGGCCGGCCGTCTCCGCCGCCGCCGAGGACCTCGTCTCCGGCCTCAAGAAGTCGGACACCGCCGCCGCGCTGCTGCCCGCCGACGTCCGCGCCGCCGGGACGGTGAAGTTCGGCTCCTCGATCGGCGCCCCGCCCTCGGCGTTCTACGCCGACCAGGCCACCAAGAAGGCCGCCGGGGTGGACATCGACTTCGGCGACGCGGTCGGCCGGCTGCTCGGCCTGACCGTGCGGCGGGAGGAGGCGGCGTTCGAGACCATCCTGCCCGCGCTCGACAGCGGCAAGTACGACGTCGGCACCGGCAACTTCGGGGTGACCGCGGCCCGGCTGAGGACCATCGACTTCGTCACCTACATCGACGACGGCCAGGGCTTCGCGGTCAAGAAGGACAACACCGCCGTCAAGCCGGTCACCGACCTGGTCCAGCTGTGCGGGCTGACCATCGGCACCGGCGCCGGAACCACCTTCGAGACCACCCTCAACGCCAAGAAGAACGTCTGCACCGACGCGGGGAAGCAGCCCTACGAGGTCAAGGCGTTCAGCGACAACGGCGCCACCCTGACCAGCCTCCAGCAGGGCCGGGTGGACGTCGTGATGTCCACCATCAACGGCCTGCGCTACCAGGCCGCGCAGGAGGCCTCCGGCACCAGGTTCCTGGGCGAGTTCCACCGGCTCGACGTCGGCTTCGCGTTCAAGAAGGGCTCGGCGCTGACCCCGGCCTTCCAGGCGGCCGTCAACGAGCTGATCAAGGACGGCACCTACGACCGGATCCTCAAGAAGTGGGGAGTGACGGACTCGGCCGTCAAGGAGTCCCTGATCAGCCCGCCCGAGCACGCGTGATCCCCTGTCCCCCCGGGAGGAGTCCCCCATGACCACCGCCACCACCACCGTCGCCCCGGCCCGTTCGAAACCCGACCGCGCGCCCGCCACCGCCCCGCTCGACCTCGGCGAACTGGCCGGCCTGCGCACCGTCCGCGCCCGCTACCCCTGGCGCTGGGCGGCCGGCCTCGCCGCCCTCGTCGTGCTGGCCCAGTTCGCCCACGGCCTGGCCACCAACCCCGGCTGGGACTGGGCCACCTTCCGGGTCTACTTCTCCGCCGACACCATCCTGCGGGCGGTCGGCCGCACCGTCGAACTCACCGCGTACGGCACCGTGCTGGGCTTCCTGCTGGGTGCCGTGGTGGCCGCGATGCGGCTCTCCCGCAGCACGATCCTGCAGACCGTCGCCTGGGCCTACGTCTGGGTGTTCCGCTCGATCCCGCTGATCGTCCAGCTGGTCTTCTGGTTCAACCTCTCCTACCTCTACAAGCGCTTCGGCTTCGGCATCCCGTTCGGCCCCACCTTCGGGGACTTCGAGACGGTCGGGGTGCTGGGCGCGCTCGGCGCGGCCGTGCTCGGCCTCGGGCTGCACCAGGCCGCCTTCGCGGCCGAGATCATCCGCGGCGGCATCATCGCCGTCGACCCCGGCCAGCGCGAGGCGGCCGCGGCGCTCGGCGTGCCGCGCTGGCGGCAGGCCCGGCGGATCGTGCTGCCGCAGGCGATGCGCGGCATCCTGCCGTCCGCCGCCAACGAGGTGATCTCCCTGTTCAAGGGCACCTCGGTGGTCTACGTGATGGCGATCGGCGAACTCTTCTACCAGGTGCAGGTGGTGTACGGCCGCACCGGCCGGGTGGTGCCGCTGCTGATGGTCGCCACCGTCTGGTACGTGCTGCTGACCACCGTGCTGTCGATCGGCCAGTACTACGTCGAGCGGTACTTCGCCCGCGGGGCCGACCGCACCCCGCCGCCCACCCCGCTCCAGCGGGCCCGCTCCCTCGTCCGGGGCCTGCGCGCCCGCACCGCCACCG
Source organism: Streptomyces sp. TLI_053 (assembly GCF_900105395.1). Classification (NCBI taxonomy): domain Bacteria; kingdom Bacillati; phylum Actinomycetota; class Actinomycetes; order Kitasatosporales; family Streptomycetaceae; genus Streptomyces; species Streptomyces sp. TLI_053. Next base: position 3,926,558 of record NZ_LT629775.1, on the reverse strand, counting down.
CCGTCGCCCTCGGAGGCCGCTCATGACCACCGTCGTCAAGGAACCGCTCGTCCAGGACACCCCGGCGGTCGGGCCGGCCGCCGCACCGTCGATGGTGCAGGTCCGCGGCCTGTGGAAGAGCTTCGGTCCGAACGCGGTGCTGCGCGGCGTCGACCTCGACGTCCCGGCCGGCTCGGTGACGGTGGTGCTCGGGCCGTCCGGCTCCGGAAAGTCGACCCTGCTGCGCGCGATCAACCACCTGGAGAAGGTCGACCGCGGCTTCGTCGCGATCGACGGCGAGCTGATCGGCTACCGCCGGTCCGGGGACAAGCTGCACGAGCTCAAGGAGCGCGAGGTCCTGCGCCAGCGGACCGGCATCGGCTTCGTGTTCCAGAACTTCAACCTCTTCCCGCACCTCACCGTGCTGGAGAACATCGTCGAGGCGCCGGTCAGCGCCCTGCGCCGGCCGAAGGCCGAGGCCCGGGCCGGGGCGCGGGAGCTGCTGGAGCGGGTGGGCCTGGCCGACAAGGCGGACGCCTACCCCCGGCAGCTCTCCGGCGGCCAGCAGCAGCGGGTGGCGATCGCCCGGGCGCTGGCGCTGGAGCCCAAGGTGCTGCTGTTCGACGAGCCGACCTCGGCGCTGGACCCGGAGCTGGTCGGCGAGGTGCTCGACGTCGTCAAGGACCTCGCCCGGGCCGGCACCACGATGATCGTGGTGACCCACGAGATCGGCTTCGCCCGCGAGGTCGCCGACACCGTGGTCTTCATGGACGGCGGCGTCGTGGTCGAGCAGGGCCCGCCGCGGGCCGTCCTGGACGAGCCGAAGCACGAGCGGACCAGGGCCTTCCTGGCCAAGGTCCTCTGAGTCCACCCACCCCCTTCCCCCCTTCCCCCTTCACCCGCAGGAGTTCCGCCGTGTCCCTACCCCGTCGCGCCCTCGTGACCGCCGCCGCGCTCGCCGCCTCCCTCACCCTGGCCGCCTGCGGCAGCTCCACGGACGCGGCGGCGGACCTCGCTCCCGCCAAGGGCGGCACCGCCCCGGACGGCACCGCGGTGAACCTCACCCCGCGGCAGAACCGGGTGACCACGCCCAAGGTGGACGCCCTGGCCGCCCTGGTGCCGGAGGAGATCAGGAGACGCGGGACGCTGACCGTGGTCGACTCGCTCGGCACCACGCCACCGCTGGACTTCTACGCCGACGACGACCGGACGGTGATCGGCGTCGAGCCGGACATCGCCTCGCTGATCGGCAATGTGCTCGGCCTCGAGGTGGAGTTCAACCCGGTCTCCTGGGAGAACATCTTCGTCGGCCTGGACAGCGGCAAGTACGACGTCGGCATCTCCAACATCACCGTCACCGAGGCGCGGAAGGAGAAGTACGACTTCGCCACCTACCGGCTGGACGTCCTCGGCTTCGAGGCGAAGAAGGGCACCGGCTGGAAGGTCACCGGGCCCGAGGACATCGCCGGGAGGACCGTCGCCGTCGCCTCCGGCACCAACCAGGAGAAGCTGCTGATCGCCTGGAACGAGGAGAACACCAAGAACGGCCTGAAGCCGGCCGACATCAAGTACTTCCAGAACTCCTCGGACTACTACCTGGCGCTCTCCTCCGGCCGGATCGACGCCTACGTCGGCCCCAACCCGGTGGCCGCCTTCCACGCCGTGCAGAGCGGCGAGACCGAGGTGATCGGCACCTACTCCGGCGGCGGCGCCGAGGTGCTCGGCAAGATCGGGGCCACCACGAAGAAGGACAGCGGCCTGGTCGGGGCACTGAACGGGGCGATCAACGAGGTGATCAGGAACGGCAGCTACGCCCAGGTGCTGAAGCGCTGGGGCCTGGACGCCGAGGCGGTGCCCGCCTCGGAGGTCAACCCGGTCGGCCTGCCCAAGCCCAAGCAGCCGTAGCGAGGGCCCGGGGGCGGCCCCGGAACCGCAGCGGGGGAGCGGTCCCGGGGTCGTTCACCCGGGTGCCGCTCCCCGCCGCTATCGTGACCCGGTCAGGATGAACGGTGTTCGATTCCGGCGGACTTGGTGGGGGAACGCATGCAGGCGGGCGATGTCGTGGGCGGCCGCTACCGGCTGGACCGGGAGCTGGGCCGGGGCGGGTTCGGTGTGGTCTGGGCCGCCCACGACGAGACCATCGGGCGGGCGGTCGCGCTCAAGCTGCTCTCCGACGAGAAGGCGGGCGACGAGGAGGCGGTCGGCCGGTTCGTCCGCGAGGCCAGGACGGTCGGCGGGCTGTCCAACCCGCACATCGTCACCCTCTACGACTACGGGCGGATGCAGGACGGCGTCCGGTCGACCCACTACCTGGTGATGGAGCTGGTCCGGGGCCGCTCGCTGGCCCAGGTGATGCGCGACGGCCTGCCGGAGCCGGCGGTCTCGCTGCGCTGGGTGCGGCAGATCTGCAAGGCGCTGGACGCCGCGCACCGCAACGGTGTGGTGCACCGGGACATCAAGCCCGAGAACATCATGATCACCGACAGCGGCGAGGCCAAGGTGCTGGACTTCGGCATCGCCCGGCTGCTCTCCCAGCCCGCCGCCGGCGGACTCACCTCCACCGACGTGGTCATCGGCACGCCGGTGTACCTGGCGCCGGAGTGCTGGGCGGGTCTGCGGATCGACGGCCGGGCCGACCTCTACGCCCTCGGCGTGGTGCTCTACCAGCTGTGCACCGGCCGCCGCCCGTTCAACGCCGACCAGGCCGTCACCATGATGTACGCGCACCTCCACGAGCAGCCGCTGCCCCCGGCCACCGGCGACCCGGCCCTGGACCGGCTGATCCTCCAGCTGCTCGCCAAGAACGCGGAGGACCGGCCCGCCGACGCCGCCGAGGTCCGGCAGCGGCTGCGCGACCTCAAGGCGCTGCGGGACCGCAAGGGCGGCACCGACCCGGAGGCGCTGCGGCAGAAGGCCGACGACGCCTGGCGGCGCGGCGCGGCCGGCTCGCCCGAGCGGGCCGCCGAGCAACTCGTCGCCCTGATCCCGCAGTTCGCCCGGGCCTTCGGAGCGGACGATCCCCGGACCCTGCGCACCTGCCACGACCTGGCGCTGTGGCTGGCCCGCTCGGGCCGGCCGGGGGCGGCCGTCGCCCTGCTGCGCGAGCTGCTGCCCGCACTGGACGGCCACCCCCGGGCCCGCGAGGACGTCGGGCGGGACCTCGAGCGGTGGGAGCGCGAGAGCGCCGGCGCCGCGCCCGACCCGGCCCGGCCGCTAGTGCTGGCCGAGCTGCTCGACGGCCCGGCGCAGCGCGGCTGAGCCGCCCTCGGCGATCGGCTCGCCGTGCCCGAACAGCACGGTGTCGGCCTCCAGCTCCGACAGCCGGCGGAAGGACTCCACGGCCAGCGCCGGATCGGCGTTGAAGACGCCGGGCATGGTCCGCCGCTCGACGTTGGCGGCGAGGTCCCCGGTGAACAGCACACCCCGCTCCGGCAGGTGCAGTGCGATCGAGCCGTCCGTGTGGCCCGGTACGTGCACCACCACCGCGCCGCCGCCGAAGCCGAGCACCTCGCCGCCGGCCACCTCGCGGTCGACCGCGCACGGCGGGGCGGGCGGCAGCTTCGGCAGGCTGTCCCAGATCTCCTGCTCGAAGGGGCTCAGCACCATCGGCCGGGGCTGCTGCTCGCCCCGGAGCACCGGGGCCTCCAGCCGGTGGGCCACCACCTCGGCGCCCAGCCGCCGGGAGAGTTCGGCCGCCGATCCGGCGTGGTCCTCGTGGTAGTGGGTGAGCACGATGCTGCGCAGCGCGGCCGGGTCGGCGCCGTCGGCGCGGATCGCCTTCTCGATGGTGTCGGCCTGTCCGACGGTGCCGGTGTCGATCAGGGTGAGCGAGCCGTCCTCGTCGCGCCAGAGGTAGACGGTGCCGAAGTCCAGGTTGACGACGGTCAGTTCGGGGCGGATGCGGGTGATCTCCATGGGATCGAGCATGCCCCGCGGGTTGCCCGTTCGACCGGGTGTTCGCCCCGGGCGTGACACCCCGCAGGACGGCTGGCCGGCTGTCAACCGTACGGCCGCCCAGTGCGGCCGGTGCCGGGCTCGGACGGTTGGGAGGATTTCGCCGATCGGGACGGTCTGGTCCGGGGCGGCGCGCCGTTGATATACCTCGCAGCACAGGGGCCGGGCACGGTCCGCGCCGCCTCCGGGCGGCCCGGTCCGGAGCCCGGCGAGCTGCGACGAATTCGACGAACTAGGAGGTGGGGATCGGATGAAGCTTCTCCGCGTCGGCCCGCCGGGCGCCGAACGCCCGGTCGCGCTGGGCCAGGACGGCACCGCGTACGACCTCTCCGGGGTGACCGCGGACATCGACGGCGGCTTCCTCGCCGGGCTGGCCGGTGACGGCGCGGCCGCGCTGGCCGGGCGGCTGGCGGCCGGCCGGCTGCCGGTGACCGAGATCGGCGGGCAGCGGGTCGGTCCGCCGGTGGTGCGCCCCGGCAAGGTGGTCGGCATCGGCCTCAACTACCGGGACCACGCGGCCGAGGCGGGCGCGGCGATCCCGGACGAACCGGTGATCTTCCTCAAGCCCGGCTCGACCGTGGTCGGCCCGTACGACGAGGTGCTGGTGCCGCGCGGCGGCGAGAAGACCGACTACGAGGCCGAGCTGGCCGTGGTGATCGGCCGGACGGCCCGCTACCTGCCGGACCACGCGGCGGCGGCCGGGGTGATCGCCGGCTACACCATCGCCAACGACGTCACCGAGCGGGCCTTCCAGTTCGAGCGCGGCGGCCAGTGGGACAAGGGCAAGTCGGCGGAGACCTTCACCCCGCTCGGCCCGTGGCTGGTCACCACCGACGAGGTGGCCGATCCGCAGCGGCTGCCGCTGCGGCTGTGGGTCAACGGGGAGCTGCGCCAGGACGGCTCCACCGAGCGGATGGTCTTCCCGGTGCTGGAGCTGGTCCGCTACGCGAGCCAGTTCATGGTGCTGGAGCCGGGCGACGTGATCGTCACCGGTACCCCGGCCGGGGTCACCCTGGGCCGCCCGGGGACGCCGTACCTGGCGCCCGGCGACATCGTCGAGATCGAGATCGACGGGCTCGGCCGGCAGCGGCAGGTCCTCGGCAAGGCGTAGTGCTCGGCCGTCCCGACCCTTGGCACGGGGGTCGGGCCGTACCCCGTACCCGGCCCGCCGCGCCGTACCCCGGACCCGGCCCGCCGCGCCGGGCCACTCGGTCGGGCCGCGCCTCCGGCGCACTGCTCGGCCGGCGGCAGATCCGGCGCCGCTACCCGACCGGTCCGCCCAGCGCCGCCCGCAGCCGGGCCGTCCGCGGCGAGTCCGCGCCCTCCAGGGCCAGCAGCCCGGCCAGCACCTCGGCGGTCTGCGGGTCGTGCAGCGAGGTCGCCGCCGCCATCGCCACGAACTGGTCCACCAGCCACTCCCGCAGCTCGTCCACCGGGACCTCCCGGCCCTCGTCGAGCCAGCTCAGCGAGGCCCCCTCGACCACCGCGATCCACGAGCGCACCAGCAGGGTCAGCCTGGGCCCGGCCTGCCGCACCCCGAGGTGGCGCAGCGTGCGCTTCAGCGCCGCCCGCCGGACCTCGTCCACGATCGCCGAGGTGCGGGCCGTCTCCACCACCGATCCGCCGCGCAGCAGTGCCGAGTAGCCGGTGCCGTGCTCGGCGACGAAGGCGAAGTAGCTCTCCAGGACGGCGGACAGCTGCTGGGTCGGGGTCCCGGCGAGCGGGACCACGAACCGGCCGGTGAGCTCCTCGGCCGCGCTGCGCAGCGCGGCCTCGTAGAGCTGCTGCTTGCCGCCCGCGAAGTAGCGGTACACCAGCGGCCGGGAGGCCCCGGCGGCCTGCGCCACGTCGTCCAGCCCGACCTCCTCGGGCGCCCGGTGCGCGAACAGCTCCAGGGCCACCGCGATCAGCTGCTCGCGCCGCTGCTGCACCGGCAGCCGCCGGTACCCGGCGCGCCGCGGTCTGGCGGCCGGTTCGGGGGCCGGCGGTACGGGGGCTGAGCTGGCTTCCATGCCGGTCAGCGTAACGGCCCCGGGCCGGATCGGAGCCGGGTGTGCACCGATCTTCCGAACGGGCGTTTGTGCCTGTCCGGGCGGTCGCCCGCGCCCCGGGACGACCCGCCCGGGGGCCGGTGCCGGGGCGGGCCGGGGGAGGCCCCGGGAGGCGCTCCACCGGGCTCCGGCCGAGGATGATGGGACGCACCCCGCCACCCTGCCGAGGAGGCCCGCCGGATGGCGCACACGCTGGAACGGCCGCCCCGCGCGCGCCGCCTGCGCGGGGCGCTCCTGGCCTGGGTGCGCTCGGCGCCGGGGACGTACCTGTGGCTGTTCCTGCTGGGGGTGACCAGCCTGGTGGTGGCCCGGATGGACCAGCACACCCTGGACTGGTTCCTGGCCGCCCGCTCGACCAACCTGGAGCAGCTGCGCTCGCGTCCGGTGCACGCCCTGGTGGCCAGCGCGCTGTGGACCGAGTCGTCCAGCTGGCCGCTGTACGCGGTGCTGTTCACCGTGTTCCACGCCAACGCCGAGCGCTGGCTGGGCACCGCGCGCTGGTTCGCGGTGGCCGCGACCGCGCACGTGCTGGCGACCCTGGTGAGCGAGGGCGTGGTCGCCTGGGGGATCGTCCGGGGGACCCTGCAGCGGAGCATGGCCGAGACGGTGGACGTCGGGGTCTCGTACGCGCTGGCGGGGGTGGTCGCGGTGCTCACCTACCGGTTCGCGGGCGGCTGGCGGTGGCTCTACGGTGCCGGGGTCGTCGTCTTCTACCTGGTGCCCCTGGTGGTCTCGCACACGTTCACGGACCTCGGGCACTTCAGCGCCGTACTGATCGGTCTCTGCTTCTTCCGCTTCGCACACGGACGGTCCAGGTGGGACCCGGGTCGGGCGCTGCGGCGCCGGTGGCGGCGTCGCCCGGGCGGGTGAGGGTGCGCCGGCAGCAGCGAATTGGCCGGTCCATGCCACCGGGTAGGGGCTTGCAAACGGCGCGCGCCACGAAATGATGTCCGGATGGTTGAACTGATCAGCTCCGACGGCATCACCCCCCGCCGTGTCGCCGACGCCTACGTGCGGGACCTCGCCGAGCTCGACCCGCTGACCGCGGTGTATCTGGGCCTGAACCCCGAGGACGACCGCCTCCCCGACCTCTCCCCGGCCGGTGCCGAGGCGATCGCGGAGCTCGGGCGCTCCACCCTGGCCCGGCTCGACGAGGCCGAGGCGGCGCTCGACCCGGCCGCCGCGGCCGATGCCGCCCGGGACGAGGCCGAACGGCGCTGTGCCCGTCTGCTGCGCGAGCGGCTGGTCGCCGAGCTCGCCGTCCACGACGCGGGCGAGCGGTTCCGGGCCGTCCACAACCTGGGCTCCCCGCTGCACAACCTCCGTGACGTCTTCACCCTCATGCCCACCGACACCGAGGAGCAGTGGGCCATCCTCGGCCGCCGCCTGGCCCGGGTGCCGGAGGCGCTCGCCGGGTACCGCGCGACCCTCGCCGAGGGCATCGAGCGCGGCCTGCTCTCCGGCCCGCGCCAGGTGACCACGGTGATCGGCCAGCTCGGCGAGTGGCTGGCCGGCGACACCCCGGGCGGCTGGTTCGGCGACCTGGTCGAGGAGGCCCCCGAGTCGCTGCGCGCCGAGCTGTCCGCGCGCGCGACCGCCGCCGCCGAGGGCCTGGCGGCCCTGCGGGACTGGCTGGGCGAGGTCTACGGACCGGCCGCGGCCGGTGCCCCGGACACCGTCGGCCGCGAGCGCTACGGCCGCTGGGTGCGCTACTGGACCGGTGCCGACCTCGATCTCGACGAGGCCTACGCCTGGGCCTGGCAGGAGTTCCACGACCTGCTGGCCCAGATGCGCACCGAGGCCGAGAAGGTGCGGCCGGGCGCCGACCCGATGCAGGCGATGAAGTGGCTGGAGACCGACGGTCCCGCGCGGTTCGGTGCCGAGGCCGCCCGTGAGTTCCTGCAGGGGCTGATGGACGGCGCGATCGCCGACCTCCAGGGCATCCACTTCGACCTGGCCGAGCCGATCACCCGGGTCGAGTCCCGGATCGCCCCGGCCGGCAGCGCCGCCGCGCCGTACTACACGGCCCCCTCGCTGGACTTCAGCCGTCCCGGCCGGACCTGGCTGCCCACCCTCGGCCGCGAGCGCTTCCCGGAGTGGGACCTCGTCTCGACCTGGTACCACGAGGGCGTCCCCGGCCACCACCTGCAGCTCGCGCAGTGGAACTACGTCGCGGACCGGCTCTCCACCTACCAGGTCAGCCTCGGCGGGGTGAGCGCCAACCTGGAGGGCTGGGCGCTCTACGCCGAGCGCCTGATGGACGAGCTCGGCTACCTCACCGACCCGGGCCACCGGCTCGGCTACCTCAACGCGCAGATGATGCGGGCGCTGCGGGTCATCGTCGACATCGGCATGCACGCCGGACTGGACTTCCCGGCCGACTCGCCGTACCGCCCGGGGGAGCGGGTCGAGCCGGACGCCGCCCGTGAGTTCTTCGGCCGCTACTGCGGGCTGTCCGCCGACTTCCTGGACAGCGAGCTGGTCCGCTACCTGGGCCTGCCCGGTCAGGCGATCGGCTACAAGCTGGGCGAGCGGGCCTGGCTGCGCGGCCGGGCGGCGGCCCGGGCGGCGCACGAGGCGCGCGGCGAGGTGTTCGACCTCAAGGCCTGGCACATGGCGGCGCTGTCGCAGGGCTCGCTGGGCCTGGACGACCTGGTCGCGGAGCTGTCCGCGCTGTAGTCCGGTCCGGCGGCCTCCGTGCCGTCCGATCGCGGCGCGGGGTCCCGGGCATGTCCCGGGGCCCCGGGCCGCAGTCCCGGTCGATCTGGTTCTTTGGTCCCATTTCAACCGATTTGGTGAGCTTTTTCCTTGCCATTCGCCGCGAGGCGAGTTTGGCTTGAAGACGACTGCGTGACCTTCCCGCACCTCTCCGGAAAGGCTCCCCCAGTGTCCTCCCAAGCCCAAGCTGCCACCGGTCATGGAACGGCGGGTTCCCGCCGCTGGTGGGCCCTGGCCGTCATCGCCATCGCCCAGCTGATGATCGTCCTCGACATCACCATCGTGAACATCGCCCTCCCGTCGGCCCAGAAGGATCTCGGGATCTCGGACGCCGACCGCCAGTGGGTGATCACCGCCTACACGCTGGCCTTCGGCGGACTCCTGCTCCTCGGCGGCCGGCTCGGCGACCTCTTCGGCCGCAAGCGCGTCTTCACCATCGGCCTGCTCGGCTTCGCCCTCGCCTCGGCGATCGGCGGCGCCGCCAACGGCCCGACCATGCTCTTCGCCGCCCGCGCCCTCCAGGGCGCCTTCGGCGCGCTGCTCGCCCCGTCCGCCCTGGGACTGCTCTCCACGACCTTCACGGATCCCAAGGAGCGGAGCACCGCCTTCGGCATCTTCGGCGCGATCGCCGGCGGCGGCGCCGCGATCGGCCTGCTCCTCGGCGGTCTGCTCACGGAGTACCTGAACTGGCGCTGGTGCCTGTTCGTGAACACCCCGATCGCGATCGCCACCGCCTTCGCGGCGTTCTCCGTGCTGACCCGCGACCACATCGGCAAGGACACCCGGACCAGACTCGACCTGCCCGGCGCCGTGCTCGGCTGCGGCGGTCTGCTCGCCATCGTCTACGGGACCTCCGAGGCCGTCACCCGCGGCTGGGGCGACTGGCTGGTGCTCGGCTCGCTGGGGCTCGGCGTGCTGCTGCTCGTGGTGTTCGTCCTGGTCGAGAAGCGCACCCCGCACGCGCTGCTGCCGCTGCACATCGTGGCCGAGCGCAACCGCGGCGGCGGTGCCCTCTCGGTCGGCCTGGCGATGATCGGCATGTTCGGCCTGTTCCTGTTCCTGACCTACTACCTCCAGGTCATCAAACACTTCTCGCCGGTGATGTCCGGGGTCTCCTTCCTGCCGATGACGGCGGCCATCATCATCAGCTCCACCGGTTTCGCGGCCCGGCTGATGACCAGGGTGCCGTCCCGCAACCTGATCGGTCCGGGGCTGCTGCTCGCCGCCGCCGGCATGGCCTGGCTGACCCAGATGAAGGTGGACAGCCCCTGGGCCGGCATGGTGCTGCCCGCCGAACTGCTGCTCGGCTTCGGCATGGGCCTGATCTTCATGCCGTCGATGAGCCTGGCCACCCTCGGTGTCGCGCCGAACGAGGCCGGCGCGGCCTCGGCCACCATCAACTCGGCCCAGCAGGTCGGCGGCTCCTTCGGCACCGCACTGCTCAACACCATCGCGGCCAGCGCCACCGCGAGCTGGCTCGCCGCCCGGATCACCACCGCCGGGGACCCGGCGGTCCAGGCCCAGGGCGCGGTGCACGGCTACGTGATCGCCACCTGGGTGGCCATGGGCATCCTGCTGCTGGCCGCGGTGATCGCCTTCGTGATGATCGACCACCGGCCCGCGCCGGGCGAGGCCACCGGGGCGACCGGCACCGCCGCCGAGGCCCCGGCGAGCGCCGGCGCACCGGCCCAGACCCCGGCCCACCAGCAACAACGGGCCACCTGACCCGATCCGTCGCCCCCGCCCGCGGACCTCCCGGACGGGGGCGACCGGCTGAATTCTCATGCCGTTCCCAGCGACGCATCACCACCCTCCCAGTTCGGGGCGCCATAGTCGGGACCGACCTCGCACCGCCGCCGACCAGGGCAGGAGCCGACCGAGCATGGGCCAGCACCGCCGCCGTACCCCCCGTCGCCGCCGTCTCCTGGCGCCGACCCTGGTCACCACGGCCCTCTCCGTGCTCACCGTGGCGGCCGTGGTGGTGGGCACCCACAGCCTGACCCCGCGGGCCACCGCCGTCGCCTCCCCGGCCACCTCGGCCGCCGTCGCGCCGCCGGTCCCGGGTACCCCCACCGTCCCCGCCGCCGTCCCGGTCGCCGGCACCGAGCCGTCGGCCTCCGCGGAGCCGTCGGAGCCCCCGGGCCCCTCGGCGCCGGACCCGGTCACCGGGTCGGCCACGCCCACGCCCACCGCCACGCCCACGCCCACCGCCACGCCCGCGCCCACGACGGCCGCCCCCACCCCCGCCGACGGGCCGCTCGGCACCACCGCCACCGCCCCGGCCACCCCCGAGGCGGCCACCGTCGGCGCCCTGTTCACCGGCACCGTCCGCCCGGGCAACCACTTCTGCACCGCCAGCGTGCTGCACAGCGCCACCGGCAACCTGCTGCTCACCGCCGCCCACTGCCTGGACGACCCGGGCGGCGTCACCTTCGCCCCGGGCTACCGCGACGGCAGGGCCCCGTACGGCACCTGGCGGGTCACCGCCGTGCACACCACCACCGGCTGGTCCCGCGGCGGTGACCAGGACGAGGACTTCGCCGTCCTGGAGACCGCCGCGGACGACAGCGGCCGCCGGGTCGAGGACGTGGTCGGCGGCAACACCCTCGGCACCGACGAGCCGTTCGGCGCCACCGTCCGGCTCTACGGCTACCCCGCGGGGGGCGAGCAGCCCCTGCTGTGCACCAACACCACCGGCCGGCAGAGCGCCTACCAGCGGGTCGTCGACTGCCCGGACTACCCCGGCGGCACCAGCGGCGGACCCTGGATCTCCACCGCCACCGGCCACGTCGTCGGCGCCATCGGCGGCTACCAGCAGGGCGGCGACACCGACGACACCTCCTACAGCGCCTACTTCGACCACACCGTCGCGGCGCTCTACGCCGAGGCGGCGGCCGCGGCCGGCTCCTGACCGCCGTAGCGGGTCCGGTGCCGCGGTAGCGAGCGCACCCGGGCGACGGCGGCCGGAACCACGGCCGGCCCGCAACTGCCGACCGCCCGGAACCAGGCCGCGCGCCAGGCGGCGATCCGGTCCCCCGGGATGCCGCAGCAGCGGACGTAGGTGACCAGCAGCGGTTCCGAGGGCATCCGGAGCCCGCCCAGCACGTCCGCCAGGGTGCTGCGCGGCAGCGCGCCGAAGCCGCCGGTCCGGGCCCGCTCCTGGAGTTCGCGCAGCGAGGGCTGTCCGGCCGCCAGCCGCAGCCGGTGCATCGCCTCCAGCAGATGGGCCGGCTCGTAGACCAGCTCGAGTCTTCGGGCCCGCCCGCCGGCCGCCGCCGCGCCCGGCCGCCGTTCCGCGCGCGCGGACGCCGTGCCCGTGCCGGTGGCCGCCCGTTCCCAGCGCTGCCGCGCCTCGCGGACCGAGGCCCCGCAGGCCGCCGCGTAGGCCTCGACCACCCCCAGCCGGGGCAGGGCGGAACCGCTGTCGGCCCGGGACAGGGTGGCCGGCGAACACCCCGAGCGGGCGATCCGGTCGGCCATCTGCCGGTAGGTGAGGCCGGACTCCGCGCGCAGGGCGCGCAGCCACTGGGCCAGTTCGTAGTGCGGTGCCGCCGCGGGCACCGCCTTCTTGCGTCGCGCCATTGCCGCCCTCCCCACGGCGTGCCGCCCGGTCGGCCGTCGTTCCCGGTAACGGCCGGAACCTGGTCCGACCGGTTCGGCCAGCCGACTGCGATGCGATGTCGTGAATCGCCTCGAATGACGTTCCGGGTGGTACACGTAAGGGTGCGACCACGGTAGTCATCGAGTTCTCCCAAGGTCAATCCCCTTTGCTTCTTCTTTGCGTCCCCGGATGTTGTAGAAGTTGCCACCACAGGGGCTTGTCAGGAGCGGTTGATTCAATTCGTCCGGAATCCGGTGGGACGGGTTCCGCCGTCCTGGCCTGGCTGAAGAGAGGTCCGGAGGGCGTTCCTCCGAGGCGGTTGTCCGGCGCCGGAGGGATGAGTGGCCCTTGCGAAGTGCTTTACCGGTCTGTTGGCATTGGCGGCGTCCGCAGCAGTATTTCGGAACTCTCGGAGGAGACATTATGCCGCCCACGGAAAACACCGATTTCAACGTCCTGGTCGAGCTGCTCAAGGACGTCAAATCCGGACTGGAAGGACAGCCGATCACCCCGGCCGACTCGGTGGTCGAGGACCTCGGGCTGGATTCCCTGGACCTTCTCCAGCTGGCCCGGAAAATCAACCGCCGGCTCGGCGTCGACTTCGACCTGGACCACTGGAACGAGACCGCGGCCGAGCACCGCCGCACGGTCGGCTCGATCCTGGCCGCGGTCGCGGCGGCCCAGGGTGTCTGAGCGGCCCGGCGGGTCCGAGCGGCCCGGCGGCACGTCCGGCGCCGGCCGGATCGCCCTGGTGACGGGCGGCTCGCGCGGGATCGGCGCGGCCGTCGTGCACCGCCTGGCGGCCGACGGGCTGACCGTGCACCTGGTCTACCGCGAGGCCGAGGAGTCCGCCCGGAACGTCGTCGCCGCCGTCGCGGCGGCCGGCGGCCGGGCGGTCGCCCACCGCGCCGACGTCGCGGACGAGAAGCAGGTCGTCGACCTGGTCGAGCGGATCGCCGACCAGGAGGGCGCGCTGCACGTCCTGGTCAACAACGCGGCCGTGATCGACGACCGGCTGGTCGCCGCCACCCCGACCGCGCACTGGGAACGGGTGCTCCGGATCAACCTGACCGGCCCCTTCCTGACCTGCCGCGAGGTCCTCCCGCTGATGCTCGACCAGGGCTGGGGCCGGATCGTCAACATCTCGTCCAACTCCGTGCGGATCCCCGGCCCCGGCCAGAGCGCCTACGCCGCCGCCAAGGGCGGGCTGGAGGCGCTCACCCGGACGCTGGCGGTCGAGGTCGGCCGCAAGGGCATCCGGATCAACACCGTCGCCCCCGGCAAGGTGCGCACGGAGATGACCGACGCCGTCGCCGAGCGGCTCGGCTCGGACGGCGCCAGCACCCGCTGGGGCCTGCCCGAGGACATCTCCGGCCTGGTCGCCTTCCTGGCCGGCGAGGAGGCCGACTACATCCAGGGCCAGACCTTCACGGTGGACGGCGGCCGGCTGGTGATGCGGGCCGCCGCCGGGGCCAGGCCGCGCCGGGCGGGGGTGCCGGCGTGAAGTACTGGGAGGACCTGGTGGGCGCGCCCGACCACCGGTTCGGTCCGCTGGTCTTCGGCGGCGACCTGCTCGACCGCCTGCTCGACCTGATGGGCGAGAAGCACCCCGTCCACGACGACGACGCCTTCGCCCGGGCCCTCGACCGCGCCCGGCGGATCGTGCCCGGTGGCTTCATCCACTCGATCACCTCAGGCTGGGTGGTCCAGCACGGCTCGCCGGCCGCGGTCGTCGGCCTGCGGACCCTGGCCTGGGACTTCGTCCGCCCGCTCTACCCCGACACCCCGTTCTGGTTCACCACCCGCACCGGCCGGTCCGTCGAGATCGACGACCGGCTCGGGCTGGTCGAGTCCACCCGGCGGGTGCACGACGACAACGACCGGACCTACGCGATCGGCCGGATGAGCGTGGTGGTGCTGCGCCGCGCCGCGGCCGTCGCGACCGCCCCGGACCCGGCCGCCCCGGGACCCGTCACCGAACCGGCGCAGGCGGCCACCGCCCCCGCCCGGACCAGCGAGAGGACAGAACGATGACCGACGGCACCACGAACAACCCGCCGGCCGCCCCGCTGCCCGGGCCGCTGGCACCCCGGCCGCTGGAGGGCCGGGTGGCCCTGGTCACCGGCGGCTCGCGCGGCATCGGCGCCGGCATCAGCCGCAAGCTCGCAGCCTGGGGCGCCACCGTCGCGATCAACTACGTCGACCGGGGCGGACCCGCGAAGGAGCTCGCGGCCGAACTCACCGAGTCCGGCGCCAAGGTGACCCTGCACCGGGCCGACCTGTCCGAGGCGACGGCCGCCGAGGAGCTGCTCGCCGAGGTCGGCGAGGCCCACGGCGGTGACCTGCACATCCTGGTCCAGAACGCGGCGGCCACCAAGTTCTCCCTGCTGGAGAACGCCACCCTCAGCCAGTGGCAGTTCGTCCAGGACACCAACGCCCGGTCCACCTGGCTGCTCGCCAAGCACGCGGTGCCGTTGATGAAGGGCCGCCCCGGCGCCCGGTTCATCACCATCACCAACTCGACCACCACCCGGATCGTGCCGCGGGCCGGCCTGCTCGGCGCCGCCAAGGCCGCCCTGGAGAACCTCACCCAGTTCCTGTCCTACGAACTGGCACCGCACGGCATCGTCACCAACTGCGTCCGCCCGGGCCTGGTGCAGACCGGGGTCTTCAGCGTCCGGCCCGACTTCAACCACGGGGTGCGGCACGAGCTCTCGGTCTCCCCGTGGGCGGACGGACGGATGACCACCCCCGAGAACAGCGCCGACGTGGTCGCCATGCTCTGCCTGGACGAGGCCGCCTGGATCGTCGGGCAGACCATCACCGTCGACGGCGGTTACGCGATCTGGGGCAACCTCAACAGTCCGCTCCGGGTCGGCGAGTGAGGACGGGAAGGAGGCCCTCGCCATGTCCGATGTGATCGTGACCGGCACCGGGGTGATCTCCCCGGCCGGTCCTGGCACCGAACCGCTCTGGTCCGCGATGGCCGCCGGCCGGTCGCTCTTCGAGCCGGCCGGGCCGCTGCCATGGCCGGTGGCCGCGGTCGACCGCTCCGCCGTGGGGTGGCCCACCGGCAAGCAGTGGGTGGACAACCGCAAGTACGCCAACCTGGCCGCCCACTGGGCGGTCGAGGCGGCCCGGCTGGCCCTGCGGCAGGCCGGCCGCGACCCGGACGCCCCCGACGCCCCGGGCCGGGGCGACCCGGAACGCGGCGGCACCGTGATGGCCGTCGGCAGCACCGGCGACGAACTGGGCGACGTGATGCCCCGCCTCGCCGGGATGGCCCTGGACGACCCGCGTCCGCTCGCCACCCTGCTCTACGAGGAGGTGCCGGACTACTCCTACATCCGCGGCATCCCCTCCCAGCTCGGCCAGTTCGTCAACATGGCGACGGGCTTCCGGGGCTCCAACGTCGCCGCCTACGGCGAGGTGGCGGCCGGCGGCCTGGGCTCGCTGGCACTCGCGCTGCGGCTGCTGGAGAGCGGCGAACTCGACCGGGTCCTGGTGGTCGGGGTGGCCCCGCCGTCCTCCGTCACCGCGTTGCACTCCTTCGACCGGGACGAGCCGATCGGCACCGAGGCCGCCCCCGGACGCGGCCCGTTCGACGAGGAACGGGCCGGACCGCTGCTCGGCCAGGGCGCCGCCGCCGTCCTGCTGGAGCGGGCCGCCCCGGCGGACGCCCCGGCACCCCGGGCGCTGGCCCGGCTGCTCGCCTGCGAGACGGTCGTCGCCGCCGACCGGGCGAGCGCGACCGGACTGGCGGTGCGGGCGGCGCTCCGCCGGGCCGGCGCGCGGCCGGACCACTGGTGGGCGCACGGCTCGGGCTCGCCGGCCACCGACCGGGAGGAGGTCTCGGCCGTGCTGCCCCAGATCGGCGCCGTACCGGTGACCAGCAGCAAGGGCACCCTGGGTCTCGCCCTGGAGTGCTCGGCACTGATCGACACCGTGCTCGCGGTGGAGTCGCTGCGGCGGGGCCAGTTGCCACCGGTCGGACTGCTCCGCCGTCCCGACCCCCGGCTCGGCGGCCCGGACCTGGTGACCGGGC
This sequence comes from Streptomyces sp. TLI_053, assembly GCF_900105395.1. NCBI lineage: Bacteria > Bacillati > Actinomycetota > Actinomycetes > Kitasatosporales > Streptomycetaceae > Streptomyces > Streptomyces sp. TLI_053. Next base: position 3,910,210 of record NZ_LT629775.1, on the reverse strand, counting down.
GGGCCCGTCCGGTGCCGGGGCCCGGCACCGCCCTGATCACCGGGATCGACCACGGCCGGAGCAGCGCCTCGGCCGGCGCCCTGGTGCTCGGCGGCGTCACCGCCGACCCGGGCGACCACCACGCACGTCGGGAGGAGGAGCGGTGACGGACGAGGACATCGTGATCACCGGGATGGGTGTGGTCACTCCGATCGGTGCGACGGTGGAGGACTTCTGGGAGGCCAACCTGGCCGGACGGTCGGGCGTGGTCGCCGAGGACCGGATGGACCTCGGCGGACTGCCCTGCGGCTGGGCGGCCGGCCTGATCCCCGAGGACGTCAGGAAGGAGGTGTCCGAACGCTGGGGCGCCCCGGACCGCACCTGGGGCGACACCCTGCTGCACTGCGTCGTGGACCAGGCGCTCACCGATGCGGGCATCACCGGCCCGCTCGGCGGCGACGCGGCCGGACTGGTCTGGTCCCGGGTCTGGCCGGGGCCGAGCGGCTCCTTCCCGCAGGACTACGCGGTCCACTTCCGGGAGCTCGGGCAGCGCTACCGGCGGATCGGCAACGACCCGGCCGCCGTGCTGGAGAGCCTGCGGAGCCGCCGGCTCTCGGCGGAGGCCTCGGACCACTCGGCGTTCCCGGTCGAACTGGCCGGACGCCTGGGCGTGCCGCTGATCGCCTCCCGGGTGGAGGCCACCTGCTCCGGCGGCCTGCGCTCGATCGCCGAGGCGGTCCGGCTGCTGCGGCTCGGACGGGTGGAGGTCGCCGTGGTCGCGGTCTCGGTCTCCCGCAACACCCAGTACGTGCTCTCCCAGTACGGGCAGTTGATGGCACTGTCCCGTTGGAAGGGCGATCCGGCCCTCTCGTCGATGCCGTTCGACCGGCGCCGCTCCGGCATGGTGATCAACGAATCGGCCGGGGCGCTGGTCCTGGAGACGGCGGGCCATGCCGCCCGGCGCGGCTCGGCCGGGGCGCACGCGGTGGTCGGCGGCTGGGGCCTGGCGGTGGACACCACCCACATCACCGCGCCGCAGGTCGGCATGGTCGAGCGGGTGATGCGCACCGCGATCGCCGGCTCCGGGCTGACGCCGGACGACATCGACACCGTCAACGCGCACGGCACGTCCACCAAGCTCAACGACATCACCGAGGCCCGGGCACTGCACCGGGTGTTCGGCGAGCGCACGGCGGAGCTCGACGTCTGCGCGGTGAAGTCGCTCACCGGCCACGGTTCGGCCGCTTCCGGGGTGGTGGAGACGGTGGCGGCGGCGCTCACCCTCGGGCGGGGCGTCGTGCCGCCGGTGGTGACCTGCACCGAACCGGACCCGGCCTGCGCGGTGAAGACCTCGCTCACGCCGGTGGAACGGCCGGTGGCCACGGTGCTGAAGAACTCCTTCGGCTTCGGGGGCCAGTACGCGTCGATGGTGTTCAAGCGCCCGGCGCAGCCCCGTCGGGCGCCGGTCCGGTGAGCGGCCGGAACGCGGTGGGGGCGGTGAGGCTGCCGGTCGAGGTGGTCGAGGTGGTCGAGCCGGTCGGCCGGCACCGGGCCACCGTCCTCTGGCTGCACGGTCTCGGCCAGGGACCGGAGAGCCTGGTGGAGGTGGCGGACCGGCTGGAACTGGACCGGGCGGGCATCCGCGGGGTGTTCCCGCAGGCGCCGCTGCGGCCGATCGGCCGGGTCTCCGGCGACCCGGTGCGGGCCTGGTTCGAACAGGACGTGTTCGCCCTGGAGAACCCCGGTCCGGCCTCGCTGCCGGGTGTACTCGCCATCGAACGGCGGCTGCGCGCCGTGCTCGACGAGGAGACCGCGAGGGTGGGGCCCGGGCGGACGGTCGTCGCCGGGTTCTCGCAGGGGGCGCTGATGGCGCTGGTGCTGGCGCTGCGGTACCCGCAGCGGCTGGCCGGGCTGGCGCTGTACGCGCCGTTCCTCCCGGACGAGGCCGTCCCGCTGCTGGCCTCCCGCCGGTCGGCGGTTGCGGTGGACCTGCCGGTGTGGATCGGTCACGGCGCCTTCGACTGGATCATCCCGGAGCAGAGCGGGGCGAAGGTGCGGGACGTCCTGGCGGACTGGGGCCACCCGGTGGGCTGGCAGCGCTACCGGGCCGGCCACGAGGCCTTCGGGGGAGTGAAGCGCGCGCTGCCGGACTTCCTCGAGCGCGTGCTCGGCTCCGACGGGGGCTGACGGTCGGCTCCGAACCTCGCACGGGAAGTCGGCCCGCCCGACTTCCCGTGCGAGCGGGAGCAGCGGTGCCACCGCAGCCGCGGCGATCAGGAGACTTCCGCCTCCTCGGCCGCTTCCGGTCCGGCAGGCGGCGGGTCGCCGAACACCGCGGCCATCGTGCCGAGCGCGTCGTCGACGGCGAGCAGCGCCGCCAGCATCCGCAGCTGCTCGGGGGAACCCGCCGGGACCGCCCCCGGCTGCCGGGGGATCCGCGCCCGGACCGCCTGGTAGGCGGGCCCCGGGCGGCGGCCGATCGCCCGCCGGACCGCCGCGCTGTTCGCGGCCACCGCCCGGTTGAGCCGGGCCACCCGGGGGTCGGACCAGAGCGCGGGATCGGCGACCGCCCCGTCCACCAGCACGCCCAGCGGGGCCTCGCAGGCGGCGACGGCGTCCACCACGTCGGCCCGGTACGGGTGGGTGGACGGAGTGCCGCCCGGCAGCCGCCCGGCCAGTCCGGAAGCACGCCGTTCGGCCCGCAGCGGGCGGGCCAGCAGTTCCAGCTGCGCGGCCCCGTACGCGAACCGGGCCCGCCCGCGCTCCAGGGCGGGCCGGTCGGTGCCCGCGACCCCGAGCAGCTCGGTCAGCGCGGCCAGCGCGTCGGCGGTCCGTCGGCGCAGCACGTCCCGGGTGCGGAGCGGGAGGATCAGCCAGGAGGCCGCGATGCCGACGGCCGCGCCGAGGCCGATCGCCGCCAGCCGGGTACGCAGCAGGTCGTCCGAGCTCTGCCCGAACCAGCCGTAGAGCAGCGAGAGCACGGCGGTGACGCAGGCCGCCCAGTACGCGTAGCTGAGTTCGCGCAGCCAGGTGGCGACCGCGAGGACCGCGAAGATCAGGACGACGGCGGCGTCCTCGTGCGGGCCGAAGGAGCCCGCGACGGCTGTCGCGACCACTGTGCCCGCCGCCGCGCCGACCGCCCGTTGCAGCCCCTTGAACAGCACGTCGCCCCTGCCGCGGGCGCCGCTGCAGACGATGAACGCGGTGAGCACCACCCAGGCCCAGTGGTCCGGCCAGACGGCCCGCCCGGCGACGAACGCCCCGCCCACCGCGCCCGCCATCTGGAGCGCGGTCCGGGTGTGGACGCCCGGACGCCGACGGGCCTCCGGTTCCGGCTGCGTCGGTGGCACCGGCTCCGGAGCGGGCTCCCGGACGGGCGCCGGGACCAGCCCGGTGCGGACGGCGACGGCCTGGAGGACGGCCACCCAGGCACCGGACACGACGGCGACCAGCGCGACCCACAGCGTGTGGTCGTGGCCGGGGACCGGCCCGGTGCCGGGCGGCACGACCAGCAGCGCCACCAGCGGCAGCACCAGCAGGCTGCCGGCCCGGGTTGCCCGGGGTCCGAACCGGCGGACCCACACCGCCAGCGCCGTCCCGAGGGTGAACAGGGCGTCGGCGGCGTTCGGGTGGAGGGTCATCAGCCGCCCGACCTCGGCGGCGCCCGCGCCCGCCGCCGGGAGGACGGCGAGGCCGAGCAGCCGGTCGTACCGGTCGGCGCCGAGCTGGACCCGTGCGGCGGTGGCGGCCAGCACCACGGCCTGGACCACCACGTCGACCCGCAGGCGGGCGAAGTGCTCGATCAGCAGCGCGGAGCCGTACGAGGCCAGCATGGCGGCCGTGGTGACGGCGGTCCCGCGGAGCAGCCGGAGCCCGGGGTCGAAGCGGACGGACCGGGGGATCCGGGAGAAGTAGCTACTCATCACGTACGGATTTCTCCCTCGCCTGCTCACGCTGACCCAGGAAGTGCCGATTCTCTGCCACTCGAATGGTAAGTGTTAGCGTAGCAATATGGAGATTGATCAGCGGTGGCTCCCGGAGGCTGCGGAGATCCGCCAGGGCACCGTCCGGCTGGCCCGCCGACTGCGCTCCGAACGCGTGGGGGAGGGCCTCAGCCTCAACAAGCTGAGCGTGCTCGGGCACCTGCTCCGGCACGGCCCGATGTCCCCGGGGGAGCTGGCCGCCGCCGACCACCAGCAGCCGCAGTCGCTGACCCGGGTGTTCGCCGACTTGGAGCGGGACGGCCTGCTCCGCCGCGTCCCGGGCGAACGGGACCGCCGGCAGTCCGTGCTCCACCTCACCGCCGAGGGCCGTACCGCGCTGGCCCGCGACATGGCCGGCCGGGACGCCTGGCTGGCGGAGGCACTGGGGGACCTGTCGGAGACCGAGCGCGAAGTCCTCCGCCTCGCCGCCCGCCTGATGGACCGCCTGGCGGACGCGCCCGCGCGGCCGTGAGGCGCCACCGGGCGGCCGGGGCGCGGGATCGAAACCGGGTTCGACCGGCGGTCGGGCCCCGTGGGAAGCTCTCCGCGCACCGACCACCGTTCTCCGCCCCGGGGGCTTCCGCCACGATGCGCCGTACCACCGTCCTCGCCGCCGCCGCGACCGCAATCGCCCTGGCCGCGCTCACCGCCTGCAACGACACCGAGGACAAGAACGCGGCGGCCCCCGCCCCGGCGACCACCTCGGCCGCCGCCGCGCCCACGGCCACCGCCGCCGGGACCCCTGCCCCGGCTCCCGCCGCCCCGACGGCTGCCGTCACGCCCCCGGCCGGGGACTTCGACCCCGCGAAGGCCGTGGCGAACGCGAGCAAGGAGCCCTACGCGGTCTCCATGAGGACGACCATCGAGATCGACGGCGAGCCCTCCGGGACCGTCTCGGGCCGGATGAACCTCAACACGGTCCACACCGGGCGCACCGAGACGAAGGTCGCCGACGCCGGTGCGATCGAGACGATCCTCACCACCGACAGCGTGTACACCCGGCAGGTCCCGGCCGGGAAGTGGAGCAGGACGGCACGGCCTGCGGACATCTCGATGGGCGACTACTCGGGTTACGCCGCGCTGCTGCTGGCCCAGGGCCCGTCCGCCCGCAAGGGCGCCGAGACCCGGGACGGCGTCCCGACGCAGCACCTCTCCGGTCGCATCGACGTGGAGCAGCTCGTGACGATCGACCCGTCGTTGTACCGGAAGACGAAGGCCAAGGGCGTCACCGCCTTCGACTTCGACCTGTGGGTCGACGCCGAGGGCCGGACCCGGTACGCCGAGCAGATCCTGGCCTACCAGGGCGTCAAGAACGTCAACAAGGTGACCTTCACCGACTTCGGTCCCGTCGAGACCTTCGCCGCCCCCGCCGGTGCGGGTGCCGCCGCCGCGAGCTGACCGCCGTACCCGTGGGGCCGGACCCCGGCCCCACGGGTCGACCGGGCGTCAGGCGCGAAAAACGAATCAGGCCCAGTCCGGTGGCAAATCGCCACTGGCCTGGGCCTGTTCAGCACTTCCTGCGAAGTGCCCCCGGTAGGATTCGAACCTACGCACCCGCCTCCGGAGGGCGGTGCTCTATCCCCTGAGCTACGGGGGCTTGCTCGTTGTTGTCGTCGCGTTCGCTTCGACGTGGAGAACACTACCAGGCCCGCGCCGTGCTCCGTGCACGGGTTTCGCGGAGGTCCGGCCCGAGGCCCGGGGGGAGCGGGGCCGGGGCGGCCGGTCCGGGCGGAAGTGGCCAAAGGCCGGACGGGGCGGCGGGCCCGCCGATACCCTCGGTGAGGTGTCGGGAGTGTCCGGGCGGGTCCTCGTGGTGGACGACAGCGAGGTGATCCGTCAGCTGATCAGGGTCAACCTGGAGCTCGAGGGCTTCGAGGTGGTGACCGCCGCCGACGGTGCCGAGTGCCTGGAGGTGGTCCGCCAGGTGAAGCCCGACGTGGTGACGCTGGACGTGATGATGCCGAGGCTGGACGGCCTGCGGACGGCGGCCCGGCTGCGGGCGGCCCCCGGGACGCGGCTGCTGCCGATCGCGATCGTGAGCGCCTGCTCGCCGGCCGACCTCGACCTGGGGGAGTCGGTCGGGGTGGACGGCTACCTCGGCAAGCCGTTCGACCCGGCGGACCTGGTGGCGCTGGTGCGGCGGCTGATGGAGCGCGACCGGGACGGCGGGGCGGTGGACGGGTTTCGCCCTGGGCGAACAGGCCGGAGTGATCGGGCCTGAGTGATCGGGCCCGAGCGGGGTGCCCCGGTGTCTCAACCGGCAAACCGAGTGGCGAGGGCCCACCCCCTCTCGCCTACGCTTGGCGTCGTGACCCCCGCAGAGCTTTCCCAGGCAGTCCAGGCCGCAGTGAGCGCCGCCGTCGAGGCGGGCGAGCTGGCCGTCGCCGTGCCCGAGCACGTGACGATCGAGCGGCCCAAGAACAGGGACCACGGCGACTACGCGACCAATGTGGCCCTCCAGCTCGCGAAGTCGGCCGGCAAGCCGCCGCGAGCCGTCGCCGAACTGCTGGCCGAGCGCCTGCGAGGGATCACCGGCGTCACCCAGGTCGACATCGCCGGTCCGGGCTTCATGAACATCACCCTCGACGCCGCCACCCAGGGCGAGCTGGCGCGCACCATCGTCGAGGCCGGGGCCGCGTTCGGCCGCAACGAGGCGCTCAAGGGCCTCAAGATCAACCTCGAGTTCGTCTCCGCCAACCCGACCGGCCCGATCCACATCGGCGGCGTCCGCTGGGCCGCCGTCGGCGACTCGCTGGCCCGGGTGCTGCGCGCCTCCGGCGCCGACGTCACCACCGAGTACTACCTCAACGACGCGGGCGTGCAGATCTCCAAGTTCGCCAAGTCGCTCCAGGCCTCCGCCAACGGCAAGCCCGTCCCGGAGGACGGCTACGTCGGCGAGTACATCGCCGACATCGCCAAGGCGATCACCGATGGCGTCCCGGGCGTGCTCGACCTCTCCGAGGGCGAGCAGCTGGAGGTCTTCCGCACCGAGGGCCTCAAGCTCATGGTGGCCGAGATCCAGCGCTCGATGGAGGAGTTCGGCACCCACTTCGACGTCTGGTTCTCGGAGAAGTCGCTGCACGACTCCGGCGCCGTCGAGAAGGCCATGGAGCGGCTGCGCGAGCAGGGCCACGTCTTCGAGCGGGACGGCGCGATCTGGCTGCGCACCACCGACTTCGGCGACGACAAGGACCGCGTCCTGATCAAGGCCGACGGCGAGACCACCTACTTCGCCGCCGACGCCGCGTACTACCTGTCCAAGCGGGACCGCGGCTCCGAGGTCTCGGTCTACATGCTGGGCGCGGACCACCACGGCTACGTCAACCGCCTCAAGGCCATCGCCGCCTGCGCGGGCGACGACATGGACCGCAACATCGAGGTCAAGATCGGCCAGTTCGTGAAGATGCTTCGCGACGGCGAAGAGGTCCGCATGTCCAAGCGGGCCGGCAACATCATCACCATCGACGACGTGGTCGAGTGGATCGGCGTGGACGCGGCCCGCTACACCCTGGCGCGCTCCTCCACGGACTCCACCATCACGCTCGACATCAACGTGCTGACCAGCCAGACCAACGAGAACCCGGTCTTCTACGTCCAGTACGCGCACGCCCGGATGTGCTCGGTGCAGCGCAAGGCCGGCGAGCTGGGCATCACGCGCTCGGACGACTTCAAACCCGAGCTGCTCGCCACCGAGTGGGAGTCCGACCTGCTCGGCCAGCTCGGCGAGTTCCCGCGGGTGCTGGCGACGGCCGGCGAGCTGCGCGAGCCGCACCGGGTCGCGCGCTACCTGGAGGAGCTGGCGGGCAAGTACCACCGCTTCTACGACAACTGCCAGATCCTGCCGAAGGGCGACGAGGAGGTCACCGACCTCACGCACGCCCGGCTCTGGCTGGCCGACGCCACACGCACGGTCATCGCCAACGGCCTCACGCTCCTTGGCGTGACGTCGCCCGAGCGGATGTAGGCACCACCCCCATGCGCACAGCGGGGGCGGCTGACGGTCAACGGGGACCGTCGCCGCCCCTCGCCATAGGTCGAGGAAACCGAGGACATGTCTCGCTCCGCACATCCCGCAGGCCCCCGGCACGGTGACGTACTGCCCGAGGGTCACTACCAGGCACCGCCGGCCGACCTGAACGCGCTCGACCCCAAGGTCTGGCCGGAGACCGTCGCGCGCGGCGCCGACGGCGTGGTCACCGTCGGCGGCCTTGACGTGAACCGTGTCGCCGCCGAGTTCGGCACCCCGGCCTACGTCATGGACGAGGCCGACTTCCGTTCCCGGGCGCGCGCCTGGCGGGACGCCTTCGGCGCCGACGCGGACGTCTACTACGCCGGCAAGGCCTTCCTCTCCAAGGCGGTCGTGCGCTGGCTGCACGAGGAGGGCCTCAACCTCGACGTGTGCAGCCCCGGCGAACTCGCCGTCGCGCTGGCCGCCGGGATGCCGCCGGAGCGGATCGCGCTGCACGGCAACAACAAGTCGGTGGACGAGCTCGAGCAGGCGGTGAAGACCGGTGTCGGGCACATCGTGGTCGACTCCTACGAGGAGATCGAGCGCCTGGCGGCCGTGGCCGGACGCCAGGGTGTCCGCCAGCCGGTGCTGATCCGGGTCACCGTGGGCGTGGAGGCGCACACCCACGAGTTCATCGCCACCGCGCACGAGGACCAGAAGTTCGGCCTCTCGCTGACCGGGGGAGCGGCCGCGGAGGCCGTCCGCCGGGTACTGGCACACCCCGGGAGCCTCGAACTCCGCGGCATCCACTCCCACATCGGCTCGCAGATCTTCGACACCGCCGGGTTCGAGGTGGCCGCCCGCCGGGTGGTCGGCCTGCTGGCGTCGATCCGCGACGAGCACGGCGTCGAGCTGCCCGAGATCGACCTCGGCGGCGGCCTCGGCATCGCCTACACCAGCGAGGACGACCCGCGCGAGCCGGCCGCGATCGCGGCCGCGCTGGCCGAGATCGTCCGCCGCGAGTGCGCCGCCGCGAACCTGACCGCCCCCCGGCTGAGCGTGGAGCCGGGCCGGGCGATCGTCGGCCCGACCGCGTTCACGCTGTACGAGGTCGGCACCGTCAAGCCGCTCGAGGGTCTGCGGACCTATGTCAGCGTGGACGGCGGGATGTCCGACAACATCCGCACCGCGCTCTACGACGCCGAGTACACGGTGGCCCTCGTGTCGCGCACCAGTGACGCCGGGCCGATGCTGGTCCGGGTGGTCGGCAAGCACTGCGAGTCCGGCGACATCGTCGTGCGGGACGCCTTCCTGCCGGCCGACCTGGCCCCCGGCGACCTGATCGCGGTGCCCGCCACCGGCGCCTACTGCCGCTCGATGGCGAGCAACTACAACCACGCCCTGAAGCCTCCGGTGCTCGCCGTCCGGGACGGTGCGGCCCGGGTGATCGTCCGGCGCGAGACGGAGGAGGATCTCCTGCGTCTCGATATCGGATGACGAAATCCTTGTCTCAGATCATGGAACGACCGTAGATCCGTACGGAAAGTCCCGGAGACTGGTACGGACCGAAAGTCCGGCGGGACACCGAAATGCCCGCCGGAACGACCGAAGAACGACGAATGCAGAGCGGAGTCGGATGATGCGTACGCGGCCGCTGAAGGTGGCGTTGCTGGGCTGTGGTGTGGTGGGCTCCGAGGTGGCGCGCATCATGACGACAGACGCCGCCGACCTCGCCGCGCGCATCGGCGCGCCGGTCGAGCTCGCCGGCATCGCGGTCCGGCGCCAGGGGCGGGTCCGTCCGGGCGTGCCCGAGCACCTGCTCACCACCGATGCCGAGGCCCTGGTCAACCGGGGCGACATCGACGTGGTGGTCGAGGTGGTGGGCGGCATCGAGCCGTCCAAGAACCTCATCCTGACGGCGTTCGCGCGGGGCGCCTCGGTGGTCAGCGCCAACAAGGCGCTGCTCGCCCAGGACGGCACCGAGCTGCACGCGGCCGCCGCCGCGGCCGGTGTCGACCTCTACTACGAGGCGGCGGTGGCGGGCGCGATCCCGCTGCTGCGCCCGCTGCGCGAGTCGCTGGCCGGCGACCGGGTGAACCGGGTGCTGGGCATCGTCAACGGCACCACCAACTTCATCCTGGACAAGATGGACACCACCGGCGCCGGGTACTCGGAGGCGCTGGAGGAGGCCACCGCGCTCGGGTACGCCGAGGCCGACCCGACGGCCGACGTGGAGGGCTTCGACGCCGCCGCCAAGGCCGCGATCCTGGCCGGCATCGCCTTCCACACCGAGGTGACCGCCGCGGACGTGTACCGCGAGGGCATCACCGAGGTGACCGCGGCCGACATCGCCTCCGCCAAGGCGATGGGCTGCGTGGTCAAACTGCTGGCGATCTGCGAGCGGGCCGCCGACGGCGAGTCGGTGACCGCGCGGGTCCACCCGGCGATGATCCCGCTGTCCCACCCGCTGGCCTCGGTCCGCGAGGCGTACAACGCGGTGTTCGTGGAGGCCGAGGCGGCCGGCCGGCTGATGTTCTACGGCCCGGGCGCGGGCGGCGCGCCGACCGCCTCGGCGGTCCTCGGCGACCTCGTGGCGGTCTGCCGCAACAAGCTCGCCGGCGCCACCGGCCCCGGTGACTCGGTGTACACCCAGCTGCCGGCCAAGCCGATGGACGAGGTCGTCACCCGCTACCACGTCAGCCTGGACGTCGACGACCGCGCGGGGGTGCTCGCCCAGGTCGCCTCCGTCTTCGCCGAGCACGGCGTCTCCATCGACACCGTGCGCCAGCAGGGCCGCGACGGCGACGCCTCGCTCGTCGTGGTCACCCACCGTGCGACCGACGCCGCGCTGTCGGCGACGGTCGACAAGCTCCGCGCACTCGACAGCGTGCGCGACGTGGCCAGCACCATGCGGGTCGAAGGGGAATAGGAACAGATGATGAGCAGCGTTGCCGAGAACGCCGCCAGAGGCACCCACACCCACCAGTGGCGGGGTCTGATCGAGGAGTACCGGGACCGCCTGCCGGTCAGCGCGGCGACCCCCGTGGTCACCCTGCTGGAGGGCGGCACCCCGTTGGTCCCCGCCCAGGTGCTGTCCGAGCGCACCGGCTGCGAGGTCTACCTCAAGGTCGAGGGCGCCAACCCGACCGGGTCCTTCAAGGACCGCGGCATGACGATGGCCATCTCCAAGGCGAAGGAGGACGGCGCCCAGGCCGTCATCTGCGCCTCCACCGGCAACACCTCCGCCTCCGCCGCCGCCTACGCGGTGCGGGCCGGGATGGTGTCGGCGGTCCTGGTCCCGCAGGGCAAGATCGCCCTCGGCAAGATGGGCCAGGCGCTGGTGCACGGCGCGAAGATCCTCCAGGTGGACGGGAACTTCGACGACTGCCTCACCCTTGCGCGTGAACTGTCCGAGAAGTACCCGGTGGCGCTGGTCAACTCGGTGAACCCGGTCCGGATCGAGGGCCAGAAGACCGCCGCCTTCGAGATCGTCGACATGCTCGGCGACGCACCGGACATCCACGTCCTGCCGGTCGGCAACGCGGGCAACATCACCGCGTACTGGAAGGGCTACCGCGAGTACGCGACGGACGGCCTGGCCTCCCGCACCCCGCGGATGTGGGGCTTCCAGGCCTCCGGCTCGGCCCCGATCGTGGACGGCGCCCCGGTGCTCAAGCCGCAGACCATCGCCACCGCGATCCGGATCGGCAACCCGGCGTCCTGGGACTTCGCGCTCGCCGCGCGGGACGAATCGGGCGGCCTCATCGACAAGGTGACGGATCGTCAGATTCTGTCCGCGTACCGGCTGTTGGCCTCCCAGGAGGGTGTCTTCGTGGAGCCCGCCTCGGCCGCCTCGGTGGCCGGCCTGCTGGCCAAGGCGGAGGCCGGTCTGGTCGACCCGGGCCAGCGGATCGTCTGCACCGTGACCGGCAACGGTCTCAAGGACCCGGACTGGGCGGTGGCCGGCGCGCCGCAGCCCCGGATCGTCCCGATCGACCCCGAGGCCGCCGCCCGGCAGCTGGGCCTGCTCGACTGACGGAACGTCCGGCGGAACGCCGCGCGGACGACGGGAGGGTGAACATCCCCCCACCCCGGGCCGACCCTTTCGGGGGTCGGCCCGGTCCCGTTCTGGACTGACTCTTTTGTGTCAATTCAGTGCTGGATTCGGATCCGATTCCGGCATGAATTCCGGCCAGAACCGGCAACACACCAGATCGAAGGCCCACGGGGTGTACCGCTGTGGAACCTGTCTTCGATACTCTGGGTGCGGCCGTGTGGCACATGCCCCGGGTCCGACCCCCTTCCGGGCCGCACCACCGAATGTGACCGCCCGCCCCGGCCGGGGCCCCGCGGCCCGCTCCCCACCCTCGCACCGACGCGCTTCGCGCCGCCCGATTTCCCCAGGAGAGTCCACCGCATGGCCGGTCCTGCGTTCCGTGCCGCCGCCGTCCGGGTCCGGGTCCCCGCGACCAGCGCCAACCTCGGTCCGGGGTTCGACGCCTTCGGACTCGCCCTGGGCCTGTACGACGACGTGGTCGTCCGGGTCGCCGACTCCGGGCTCTCCGTCGACATCGCGGGCGAGGGCGCCGAGACGCTTCCCCGCGACGAGCGCCACCTGCTGGTCCGCTCCATGCGTGCCGCCTTCGACCTGCTCGGCGGCCAGCCGCGCGGCCTCGAGGTGGTCTGCGCCAACCGCATACCGCACGGTCGCGGCCTGGGCTCCTCGTCCGCCGCGATCTGCGCCGGCATCGTCGCCGCCCGCGCCGTCACCATCGGCGGCCCGTCCGCCCTGGACGAGGACGGACTGCTGGCGCTCGCCTCGGAGCTCGAGGGCCACCCGGACAACGTCGCGGCCTGCCTGCGCGGCAACTTCACCGTGGCGTGGACCGAGGAGGACCGGGCCCGGGCGATCGCCCTGGAGCCCTCCGCCGAGGTCGTTCCGGTGGTGTTCGTCCCGGCCACCGAGGTGCTCACCGAGACCGCCCGCGGACTGCTGCCGAAGACCGTGCCGCTGGCCGACGCCGCCGCCAACGCCGGCCGGTCCGCGCTGCTGGTCGAGGCGCTGACCCGGCGTCCCGACCTGCTGCTCGCCGCCACCGAGGACCGGATCCACCAGGACTACCGGGCCTCCGCGATGCCGGACAGCGCCGCGCTGGTGGCCGCGCTGCGGGCCGAGAACGTGCCCGCGGTGATCTCCGGTGCCGGTCCGACCGTGCTCGCGCTCACCGACGAGGCGGGCGTGCAGAAGGTCCTGGACTTCGCGGCCGACCACGGCGGCGGCGGACCGGCGTTCGCCGCCCACCGGCTCGAACTCGACCGGACCGGAGCCTCGGTGCTCCCGCTCGACGTCTGAAACACCCCGTCCGCGACGGTCCGGCCCGGTGCACCGCCACCGGGCCGTCCGGACACGATTGGCAACCGCAAGGCTGGGGAATGTCTGAGGGGGTCGGTAGTGTTAACCTCATTGCTGCACCAGGTGCCCTCCGGGGCTCGGTGCGCCGCGTCCCGATCCCAGCACTCCGCGTCAGCGGAGTCCCGGCGATACACGGGGCGACGATTCTCCGGGAGCCCACCGCAGCGCGTACGCAGCCTGCCTGCGCGACTTGCGGCCGCATCCCGAAGCCGTGACGGCACCTGACTCCCACCCGCGGCCTCCCACCTGGAGGAACAGGACGGGCGGAGCGCGGGCCACCGTCACGCGACGGGGGCCCGGGATTCGCAGGCAGCGTGGGGGCAGCTCCCGGCCGGCGGCCGGGGGGAGGGTCGGCACACGACCGTCCCGCCACGCCACTCAGCACCACCGTGCTTCTAGCACCGCACCTCGCAGCTCTCCCCCGACCGGCACCGCCGTCCGGGGGAACACCGCCTCGGACCGACGCAGTCGAGCGTTGGTCAGGACAGCACAACCGGTCGCCGAGCCAGACAGGCCGACGTCCGCTCCAGGGAAGGACCCTTAGTGAGCGACACCACCGATCTGATGGGCGCGCGCCCGGACGCCGAGGCGTCGGACGCCGCCGCCCCCGCGGCCCCGGCGCGGCGCCGCCGCAGCGCTGCCGCCGGCCTGGACGGCATGGTCCTGGCTGAGCTGCAGAAGCTCGCCGGTGACCTGGGCATCACCGGTACCGGGCGCATGCGCAAGAGCCAGCTGATCGAGACCATCAAGGAGAAGAGCGGGGGCGACCCGCTGCTCGCCGGCGCCACCGCCGCTCCGGCCGCCAAGCGCGCGGCCAAGGCCGAGACCGCCGAGCCGGCCGAGAAGCCCGCCCGCCGGACCAGCAAGGCCGCCGCCGCCCGGGCCGAGGCCCCGGCCGCCGCCGAGGCGCAGGCCCAGATCGAGATCCCGGTCCAGGCCGCCGCCGAGACCGCCGCGCCGGCCCGGGCCGAGCGCACCCGCCGCCGGGCGACCTCGGCCGCCGGTGCCCCGACCGCCGAGGCCACCGAGGCGCCCGCCGCCGTGGCGACCGAGGCCAAGCAGGCCGAGGCCCGCCCCGAGGGTGCCCGCGCCCCCGAGGGCCGCGAGGAGGGTCGCGCCGAGACCCGCCGCGACCGCCGGGACCGCCGCGACCGTCGCGAGGGCGGCGAGCGCGAGGGCCGCCAGGAGACCGCCGAGGCCCCGGCCGGTCAGGACGGCGAGGGGCGCGAGTCGCGCCGCGACCGGCGCAACCGCCGGGACCGGGCCGACCGCCCCGACCGTGCGGACCGCACCGACCGCCAGGGCGGCCAGCAGGGCGCCCAGGGCGAGGGCCAGCAGGGCCGCCAGCCCGCCGCCCAGCAGGCCCAGCCGCAGGCGCAGGTGCAGCAGGGCGGTTTCGACGACGACGAGTTCGGCGACGGCCGGCGCGGTCGCCGCGGCCGCTACCGCGACCGCCGGGGCCGGGGCAGCCGCCGCGAGGGCTTCGAGGCCGGTGTCGTCGAGCCGCAGATCGGCGAGGACGACGTCCTGATCCCGGTCGCGGGCATCCTGGACATCCTCGACAACTACGCGTTCGTCCGCACCTCCGGCTACCTGCCGGGCCAGAACGACGTCTACGTCTCGCTCGCCCAGGTCCGCAAGAACGGCCTGCGCAAGGGTGACGCCATCACCGGTGCGGTGCGCCAGCCCAAGGACGGCGAGCGCCGCGAGAAGTTCAACGCCATGGTGCGGCTGGACTCCGTCAACGGCATGGACCCGGAGAGCGGCCGCGGCCGTCCCGAGTTCAACAAGCTGACCCCGCTGTACCCGCAGGAGCGGCTGCGGCTGGAGACCGACCCGGGCATCCTGACCACCCGGATCATCGACCTGGTCTCGCCGATCGGCAAGGGCCAGCGCGGTCTGATCGTCGCGCCGCCGAAGACCGGTAAGACCATGGTGCTGCAGGCGGTCGCCAACGCGATCACCCACAACAACCCCGAGTGCCACCTGATGGTCGTCCTGGTCGACGAGCGTCCGGAAGAGGTCACCGACATGCAGCGGTCGGTGAAGGGCGAGGTCATCTCCTCGACCTTCGACCGCCCGGCCGAGGACCACACCACCGTCGCCGAGCTGGCCATCGAGCGCGCCAAGCGCCTGGTGGAGCTGGGCCACGACGTGGTCATCCTGCTGGACTCGATCACCCGTCTGGGCCGTGCCTACAACCTGGCGGCGCCGGCCTCCGGCCGCATCCTGTCCGGTGGTGTCGACTCGACCGCGCTGTACCCGCCGAAGAAGTTCTTCGGTGCCGCGCGCAACATCGAGAACGGCGGCTCGCTGACCATCCTGGCCACCGCGCTGGTCGAGACCGGCTCGCGGATGGACGAGGTGATCTTCGAGGAGTTCAAGGGCACCGGCAACATGGAGCTCAAGCTCGACCGGAAGCTCTCGGACAAGCGCATCTTCCCGGCCGTCGACGTGGACGCCTCCAGCACCCGCAAGGAGGAGATCCTGCTCGGCGGCGAGGAACTCGCCATCGTCTGGAAGCTGCGCCGGGTGCTGCACGCGCTCGACTCGCAGCAGGCGATCGAGCTGCTGCTGGACAAGATGAAGCAGACCAAGAGCAACGCCGAGTTCCTGATGCAGATCGCCAAGACGACCCCCGGGTCCGGCGACTGACCTTCCTCGGTACACGGACGAGCCCCGGCCCGCGCGAGCGGCCCGGGGCTCGCCGGGTTCCGGACCGGTGTTTGTTCCAGACTTGGGACAGTCTGGACTCTTTCAAGCATCTTGTCCGATTTATTCTGGACCGTATGGCCGAACACAAGAGGGTCCCGAGCCGCCGCCGCAGGATCCTGCGCGCGGCCGCCTGCGGGTCCGTCGCGCTCGTCGTCCTCGGCGCCGGGGCCGCCGGGTACGCGTACCTGCGGCTGGACGGCAACATCAGGAGCGTCGACATCGACGGCGGGCTCGGCACCTCCCGCCCGCCCACGGCCACCGACGGCTCGTTCAACCTGCTGGTCCTGGGCTCGGACTCGCGGGCCGGCGGCAACGCGGACCTGGCCGGCGGCGACACCGGCGGCACCGCCCGCTCGGACACCGCGATGGTGCTGCACGTCAACCAGGACCACTCGCGCGCCGACGTGGTCTCCATACCGCGCGACACCCTCGTCCCGCGGCCCGAGTGCACCGACCGGCAGGGCCGGACGGTGCCCGCCGCCAAGCGCGCGATGTTCAACAGCGCCTACGAGGCCGGCGGCGCGACCTGCGCGGTCAAGACCGTCGAGCAGCTCAGCGGGCTGCGGATGGACCACTACGTCGAGGTGGACTTCGCCGGCTTCGCCCGGCTCGTGGACGCGGTGGGCGGCGCCACCGTGACCACCACGGTGGCCATCCACGACAAGGACAGCGGCCTGGACCTCCAGCCCGGCGAGCACCACCTCGACGGCAAGCAGGCACTCGCCTTCGTCCGCACCCGGCACGGTGTGGGGGACGGCAGCGACCTCGGCCGGATCGAGCTGCAGAAGCAGATGGTGCGCTCGCTGCTCAAGCAGGCCGGCGGCGTGGGGCTGATGACCAACCCGGTGAAGCTCTGGTCGGTCGGCGACACCCTGACCCGCTCGATCACCACCGACTCCGCGCTCGCCTCGGTGAACGCCCTGGTCGGCCTGGCCGAGCAGCTCAAGGGGATCGGTCCGGACCAGCTCGGCATGGTCACCCTGCCGGTCACGGCCGCCCCCGGCGACCCGGACCGGGTGGTCGAGCTCCAGCCGCAGGCCGACCAGCTCTGGGCGGCCCTGAAGGCCGACCGGCCGGTCCCCGAGGCCGTGGCCGCCGCCCAGCCGTCGAACCCCGCCCAGGCCACCCCCACGGCCCCGGCGAAGGCACCCGCGGCAGGCGCGTCGAAGGCGCCCGGGAGCGGCACGTCGAAGGCGCCCGCGGCCGGCACGTCGAAGGCGCCCGCGACCGCCCCCGCCCGGCACGGCTGAGTCCCGGCCGGCCCCCGGAGGAGTCCGGAATATCCCGGAGCGCCCCCCGGTTTGGGAAGAAGCGGCCGGTCCTGGCAGACTGGTCCGTCGGTCCCGGTTCACGAGCGGCGTCCCCGCCGCCGACCCGGTGCCCTCCCGAACACTAGGAGAATCCCTTGAAGCCCAACGCCCACCCCGAGTACGTGGTCACCCACGTGACCTGCACCTGCGGTGCCGAGTTCACCACTCGCTCGACCGAGACCAGCGGCGTGATCCGCGCCGAGGTCTGCTCGCAGTGCCACCCGTTCTACACCGGCAAGCAGAAGATCCTCGACACCGGTGGCCGCGTGGCCCGCTTCGAGGCCCGCTTCGGCAAGCAGCACAGCGCGAAGGCCTAGCGCTCCCTCGGCGCCGGTTCCCGGTGCCCCCGTACTCGTTCCGGGGGCATGGGGGACCGGCGCCGTTCGCGTCCCCCCGCACCGTCCGCGCTCCGCGGTCCCCCTCAGCTCCACCCACCGATCCCCGGGAAGAAGGCCACCCCCATGTTCGAGGCAGTCGAAGAGCTCCTCGTCGAGCACGCCGACCTCGAGGCGAGGCTGGCCGACCCGTCCGTCCACGCCGACCAGGCGAACGCCCGCAAGCTGGCCAAGCGCTACGCCGAGCTCACGCCGATCACCCGGGTCTTCCGGGCCTGGCGACAGGCCGGCGAGGACATCGAGGCCGCCCGCGAACTCGCCGCCGAGGACCCCGAGTTCCTCGCCGAGGTGAAGACCGGCGAGGCCCGGCGCGAGGAGCTGACCGAGGAGCTGCGGCTGCTGCTGGTCCCCCGCGACCCGAACGACGACAAGGACGTCATCCTGGAGATCAAGGCCGGTGAGGGCGGCGAGGAGTCCGCGCTGTTCGCCGGTGACCTGCTCCGGATGTACCTGCGGTTCGCCGAGCGGATCGGCTGGAAGACCGAGCTCATCGACTCCAACGAGTCCGACCTCGGCGGCTACAAGGACGTCTCGGTGGCCGTGAAGACCAAGGGCAACGCCGAGCCCGGCCAGGGCGTCTGGGCCCGGCTGAAGTACGAGGGCGGCGTGCACCGCGTGCAGCGCGTCCCCGCCACCGAGTCGCAGGGCCGCATCCACACCTCGGCGGCGGGCGTGCTGGTCACCCCGGAGGCCGAGGAGGTCGAGGTCGAGATCCTCGCCAACGACCTGCGGATCGACGTGTACCGCTCGTCCGGCCCGGGCGGCCAGTCGGTCAACACCACCGACTCCGCGGTCCGGATCACCCACCTGCCGACCGGTATCGTGGCGTCCTGCCAGAACGAGAAGAGCCAGCTGCAGAACAAGGAGCAGGCGATGCGCATCCTGCGTTCGCGGCTGCTGGCCGCCGCGCAGGAGGAGGCCGAGCGCGAGGCCTCGGACGCGCGCCGCAGCCAGGTCCGCACGGTGGACCGCTCCGAGCGGATCCGGACGTACAACTACCCGGAGAACCGCATCTCGGACCACCGGACGGGCTTCAAGTCGTACAACCTGGACCAGGTGCTGGACGGTGAGCTGAACGCCGTCATCCAGTCCTGTGTCGACGCGGACGCCGCGGCCAAGCTCGCCGCGGCCCAACAGAACTGACACCGGGCGGCGGCGGGACCGACGTCGAGGCCGGAGAGCGGAAGCAAGAGGTCGTACGGATGAACCTGCTACTCGCCGAGGTGGCCCAGGCCACCCAGCGGTTGGCCGCGGCCGGCGTGCCGTCGCCGCGCTTCGACGCGGAGGAACTCGCCGCACACGTCCACAACGTCAGGCGCAGCCAGCTGCACACCGTCAAGGACGCCGACTTCGACGCCCGGTACTGGGAGGCGGTGGCCCGCCGGGAGGCCCGCGAGCCGCTCCAGCACATCACCGGCCGGGCGTTCTTCCGCTACCTGGAGCTCGAGGTCGGGCCGGGGGTCTTCGTGCCCCGCCCGGAGACCGAGTCGGTGGTCGAGTGGGCCATAGACGCCGTCCGCGACATGGACGTGGCCGAGCCGCTGGTCGTCGACCTCTGCTCCGGCTCCGGCGCGATCGCGCTCGCCCTCGCCCAGGAGCTGCCCCGCTCGGTCGTCCACGCCTTCGAGCTGGACGAGGGCGCGCTGCCCTACACCCGGCGCAACATCGGCTCCTCGCCCGACCGCGCCCGGGTCACCCTGCACGAGGGCGACGCCACCCGGGCCTTCGAGGACGACCGCGCCTGGGACGGCCGCTTCGACCTGGTGATCTCCAACCCGCCCTACATCCCGCTCACCGAGTGGGAGTACGTGGCCCCGGAGGCCCGCGACCACGACCCGCAGATGTCGCTGTTCTCCGGCGAGGACGGCCTGCACACCATCCGCGGCATCGAGCGCGTCGCCGCCCGTCTGCTGCGCCCGGGCGGCGCCGTGGTGATCGAGCACGCCGACACCCAGGGCGGCCAGGTCCCGTGGATCTTCAACGAGGAGGCCGGCTGGACCGACACCGCCGACCACCGCGATCTGAACAACCGCCCGCGCTTCACCACGGCCCGCAAGGCGTCGCTGTGACCGAGCGGGTGACCGGCGGGCACCGCGGCCCGTCGGGGCGCCGGAGCACCGCCGCCGGCGCCGGCAGCAGTACGAGCGCCACGAGCAGCACGAGCACCACCACGAGCACCACCATGAGCCCGTCCGGAAGGGGACCGCACCGATGAGCCGCCGCTACGACTGTGCCGATGCCGGGGACCGCGCCACCGGTCTGCGTGAGGCCGCCTCTGCCGTCCGCCGCGGCGAACTCGTCGTGCTGCCGACCGACACCCTCTACGGGGTCGGCGCGGACGCCTTCTCCCCGGAGGCGGTGGCCGCCCTGCTCGCCGCCAAGGGTCGCGGCCGCAACATGCCCTCGCCCGTCCTGGTCGGCTCGCCGACCACCCTGCACGGTCTGGTCACGGACTTCTCCGAGCAGGCCTGGGAGCTCGTCGACGCCTTCTGGCCGGGCGGTCTCACCCTGGTCGCCAAGCACCAGCCCTCGCTGCGCTGGGACCTCGGCGAGACCCGCGGCACCGTCGCGGTCCGGATGCCGCTGCACCCGGTCGCCATCGAGCTGCTGAACAGCACCGGTCCGATGGCCGTCTCCAGCGCCAACCGGACCGGCGGCCCGTCCCCGGCCACCTGCGACGAGGCCCAGCAGCAGCTCGGCGACGCCATCTCGGTCTACCTGGACGGCGGCACCGCCGACCACGCCCAGGCCTCGTCGATCGTCGACGTCACCGGCAAGGTGCCGGTGCTGCTGAGGGCCGGCGCGATCTCCGTCGAGCAGCTGAGGGAGGTCGTCCCCGACCTGGAGGCCGGCAGTTGACGGCCGCCTCCCTCCATGCCGGGCCCGGCATATCGCCGTACCTGAGCGTGGGACCCAGGCCGCTGGACCACTTCCGGATCCTGTACGTGTGCACCGGCAACATCTGCCGCTCGCCGATCGCCGAGCGGCTCACCCGGCGTGAGCTGGACACCCGGCTGAACCCCCGGGTGGCCGGCCGGATCCTGGTCGAGTCGGCCGGCACCTGGGGCCATGTCGGCGCGCCGATGGAGGACCACGCCGCCACGGTGCTGGACGAGTACGGCGCCGACAGCGGCGGCTTCACCGGCCGCGAACTGCTGGACGAGCACGTGGTCGAGGCCGACCTGGTGCTCACCGCGACCCTGGACCACCGGGCCCAGGTCATCTCCATGGGCCACGAGGCGGGGCTGCGCACCTTCACCCTGAAGGAGTTCACCCGGCTGGTCCGGACGATCGACCCGGGGACCCTGCCGGACCCGCGCCGCGGCGCCGACGTCACCGAGCGCGCCCGGGCCCTGGTCCGGGCCGCCGCGGCGCTGCGCGGCTGGCTGCTGGCCGCCGACCCCGAGACGGACGAGCTGCACGACCCGTACGGCGCGCCGATCGGGATGTTCCGCAACTGCGGCGAGGAGATATTCCACGCCGTCGACCCGGTGGTGACCGCCCTCACCGGGGTCCGCGCGCTGCGCTGAGCGCCGGCCCGGACGCCGGCCGGCCGCCGTGGCACCGCCGGCCCGGTCGCGCCGCTTCCCACGGCCGGGCGTACCCCGGCACGCGCCGCCGTGCCGGGGCGCGGGGGCGGTCCTACGCTGGAGGGATCCGACCCGACGCGCCCGGGAGCCCCCGCCATGACCGTCACCGATGCCGCGACCGGCCCCGTCGAGACCCCCGAGGCGCTCTCCGCCGCCCTGTTCCGGGCCGATCCCCAGCTGGCCGACCTGATGGCCGCGGAGGCCGAACGACGGGCGGAGACGATCCAGCTGCTGGCGGGGGAGAACCTCACCGGCCCGGCCGTGCTGGCGGCCCTCACCGGCCCGCTGATCGACAAGTACGCCGAGGGCTACCCCGGCCGCCGCCACCACGCCGGCTGCTCGCTCGCCGACGCCGCCGAGCTGCTGGCGATCGACCGGGCCCGGGAGCTGTTCGCCGCCCCGCACGCGAACGTCCAGCCGCGCTCCGGCACCGCGGCGATGCTCGCCGCCTACGCCGCGCTGCTGCGGCCCGGCGACGTGGTGCTCGCGATGTCGCTGGAGCACGGTGGCCACCTCAGCTGCGGCTCGCGGGCCAACTTTTCCGGCCGCTGGTTCGACTTCGTCGGTTACGGGGTGCGCCGCGAGGACGGGCTGATCGACCTCGACCAGGTCCGCGAGCTGGCCCTGCGGCACCGGCCGAAGGCGATCGTGGCCGGCTCCATCTCCTACCCGCGGCACCCCGACTGGGCCGCCTTCCGGGCGATCGCCGACGAGGCGGACGCCTTTCTGGTGGCCTCCGTCGCGCAGACCACCGGCCTGGTCGCGGCCGGTGTCGCGCCGTCCCCGGTCCCGTACGCGGACGTCACCGTGGCGGCCACCCACAAACTGCTCCGGGGCCCGCGCGGTGGTCTGCTGCTGTGCACCGCCGAGCTGGCCGAACGGGTCGACCGGGCGGTCTTCCCGTTCAGCCAGGGCGGCGCCGCGATGAACGAGGTGGCCGGCAAGGCCGTCGCGCTGGCCGAGGCCGCCACGCCCGCCTTCCGGGCGTACGCCCACCGCACGGTGGCCGGGGCACGGGTGCTCGCGGACGGGCTCGCGGCGGCGGGAGCGCGCCCGCTGACCGGGGGCACCGACACCCATCTGGTGACCGCCGACGTCGGCGCGCTCGGCGTCAGCGGGGCCGAGGCGGAGCGCCGCTGCGCGGCCGCCGGACTGCTGTTCGGCAAGTGCGCGCTGCCCTACGACCCGGCGCCGCCCTCGGAGGCCTCCGGGATCCGGCTCGGGACCGGCACCGTGACCACGCAGGGCATGGGGGAGGCGGAGCTGGCGGAGATCGCCGGGCTGATCGGACGGCTGCTCGCCGGGGGCACGGACGTCCGGGTGGCGGAGCGCGTCCGGGAGCTCGCGCGGGCCTTCGCCGGGCGGCGTTGACCGCGCTTCCGAATCTCCTACCCGGTAGGGCGAACCGCGATGCGCGCCCCCGGCGTCCGACTCAATAAGGTGTGTGCCGTGGCGACGCACCTCGAACCTCGGACAGGCACGGGAGTACCTTCGGTACCCAACCGTCGGACAGCGCTGCGGGAGGCCAGTGGTGCGTGAGTATCTGCTGGTGCTGTTCTGCACCGCGGCGGTCACCTATCTGCTGACCGGGCCGGTCCGGAAGTTCGCCATCGCGGCCGGGGCGATGCCCCCGGTCCGCGCGCGGGACGTGCACCGCGAGCCGACGCCGCGGCTCGGCGGCATCGCGATGTTCGGCGGACTCTGCGCGGGCATCCTGGTCGCCTCCCAGCTCGACAACCTGAGCAAGGTGTTCTCCCAGGGCACCGACATCCGCGCGCTGCTCTCCGGCGCCGGCATCATGTGGCTGCTCGGCGTGCTGGACGACAAGTGGGGCGTGGACGCCCTGGTGAAGCTGGGCGGCCAGATGATCGCCGCCGGTGTGATGGTCTGGCAGGGCGTCACGGTGATCACCCTGCCGGTGCCCGGCGTGGGTCCGGTCGCGGTCAGCCCGACCCAGGGCATGGTCATCTCGGTGGTCCTGGTCGTCGTCATGGTCAACGCGGTGAACTTCATCGACGGGCTGGACGGTCTGGCGGGCGGCATGGTCTGCATCGCCGCGATGGCCTTCTTCCTGTACTCGTACCGGCTCTGGTACGGCTACACGATCTCCGACGCCGCCCCCGCGGTGCTGTTCAGCGTGCTGCTGATCGGGATGTGCCTGGGCTTCCTGGCGCACAACATGCACCCGGCCCGGATCTTCATGGGCGACTCCGGCTCGATGATGCTCGGCCTGATGCTGGCCGTCGCCGCGATCTCCATCACCGGCCGGGTCGACCCCGACCTCATCACCAGCGAGCTGGGCTCCCAGACCGCCACCGTGCACGCCCTGGTGCCGATCTACATCCCGCTGCTGCTGCCCCTGACGGTCATCGCGCTGCCGCTGGCGGACCTGCTGCTCGCCGTGGTCCGCCGCACCTGGGCGGGCCAGTCCCCGTTCGCCGCCGACAAGCGGCACCTGCACCACCGACTGCTCCAGGTCGGCCACTCGCACAGCCGCGCCGTACTGATCATGTACTTCTGGGCCGCGCTGATCGCGTTCGGGACCGTCGCCTTCTCGGTCACCAACACCGGCCGTACCGTCGTCCTCACGCTGGCCGGTCTCTGCCTGGTCGGCCTGGTGGTGCTGCTCACCCCGCGGTTCCGGCCCCGGGCCCCGCGCGCGGTGCAGGCCTTCGTGCCGCCGCGCTACCGCCGCCGTCCGGTGCGCCGGACCGCCGCCGCCCCGGTCGCGGAGACCGCCGGGAGCACCGAGGGCACCGAGCTCACCGCCGACTCGGCCGGGCGTACGAGTCCCGAGCCGATGGCCGAACTGTCGGCCGAGGACAAGCGTCTGCTCGGCGGAGTGCCCAAGGGATCGTCGGCGGTCACCGGCCGCGGGCACGGCAACGGACGCGGCCGCTGGGAGAGGTGAGGGCGCGTCAAGTCGGTTCACCCGATCGGCGGCACCCTTGAGCCATCGGTGTGACAGGTGCCACACATTCATGGTAAAGCTCTCATCAAATAGTTTGTGATACCGTTCACGAGTACCGAGAACGCGCCGAAAGACCTGACAGGTGGATGACTTCCGTCCCTGGCGGGTCCCACTCGACGGGCTCGCCGTCGAGAGGCCGGCCCGCGGTGGTTCCGGTCCGGTACCACCCACCGAGTTCTGTGCCCGTCCCCCCGCCACATCGACATGCCGCCGGAGTTGCCGACATGCCGTCCAACGACGCCCGGATCCTCCGAGGCGCCGCGATCCCCACTGCGGTCGCCGGAGTCATCGCGATGGCGATCTCCTTCGCCGTCGCGGGGGGCAAGGGCCTGCTCGGGGCCTTCCTCGGCGCTCTGCTCGTGATGGTCTTCTTCGCCTCCGGCCAGGTCGCCCTCGACCGGCTGACCAGGTCGAATCCGCAGATGATGATGGCCGTCGGGCTGCTGGTGTACACCACTCAGATCCTGCTGGTCGGCATCGTGCTGGCGGTCTTCAAGAACACCGAGCTCTTCAACCGGCAGGCCTTCGCCTTCACCCTGCTGGGCTGCGTACTGATCTGGACCGGCTTCCAGGTCCGCGGCTTCCTCAAGGCCAAGACCTTCTACGTCGTGACCGACGCCTCCGAAAACAAGGCCGAGAAGCCCTCGGACAAGGGGCGTCAACAGTGACGACGGCCCACTGTCCCCCCAACGAGGGGGGCGGTGTTTATGCCGCACTGACGGACTGCTATCGTCCGTCGCAACAACGGAGTACGGGAAGAGGCCTGGTCCATCCGCAGCGCGGATCGATCGCCCCCCGGATCCGCGCAGTCTTCGATGATCCCGCTGTGGTGCAGTGCTCTGCCGCGCGGGGTCGGCGAGAAACCCATCAAGTTCCAGTGCCGCTCCGTGGCCGCAGGCCATGCCGACACACCGAGGTTGCCGTAACCATGCGTCACGACGAAGGAGTCCGTGGTGAGTGCTGAACTCACGTCCCTCGCCTCAGGCAGTTGCCACTTCGGGGACGCTGGCTGCGGCTTCCCGGCCCCGGGTCTGAACGAGTTCCAGTTCGAGCCGATTTTCACCATCGGCAGCTTCGAGTTCAACAAGCCGATGCTGCTGTCGATGATCGTGGCTGTTCTGGTCATCGGCTTCTTCTGGGCCGCCTTCGCGAAGCCGAAGCTCGTCCCGGGCAAGCTGCAGCTGGTCGGTGAGATCGGCTACGACTTCGTCAAGCGTTCCATCGTGCTGGAGACGATCGGCAAGCGGGGCGAGAAGTACGTCCCGATGCTCGTCTCGATGTTCTTCATCATCTGGCTGATGAACATCCTGTCGGTCATTCCCTTCGCCCAGTTCCCGGTGACTGCGGCGATCGCCTTCCCGGCCGGCCTCGCGGCCGTCGTGTGGGTCACGTACATGGGTCTGACCTTCAAGAACCACGGGTTCGTCGGTGGTCTGAAGAACCTCTGCTGGCCGTCGGGGATCCCGGGCTGGGTCATGTTCATCCTGGTGCCGATCGAGTTCTTCTCGAACATCTTCGTGCGCCCCTTCACGCTCGCGGTCCGAGCCTTCGCGAACATGTTCGCCGGCCACCTGCTGATCGTGATGTTCTCCATCGCCTCCTGGTACCTGCTCAGCCCGACCCTGGGCGCGCTGTACGGCTCGGCCTCGTTCGTCGTCGCCGTCGGCCTCACCGCCTTCGAGCTGCTGGTCCAGTTCCTGCAGGCCTACATCTTCGTGATGCTGGCCAGCAGCTACATCGCCGGTGCCCTGGAAGAGGCGCACTGAGCCCCGGGCCCGTCAGGGCCCGCCACGATCCACACCTCCCGGAATGCCCGGTGGCCAATCACCACCGGTTCACCACCCTGCAAAGGACAACTGCAATGAGCTTCCTCGCTGAGGGCACTGTCTACGGTTCCGTCGCCTCGATCGGCTACGGCCTCGCCGCCATCGGCCCCGGCATCGGCGTCGGTCTGATCTTCGGCAACGGCGTCCAGGCCATGGCCCGCCAGCCCGAGGCCGTCGGCCTCATCCGCTCCAACATGTTCATCGGCTTCGCGCTCACCGAGGCCCTCGCGCTGATCGGCATCGTCATGCCGTTCGTCTTCGGCAACAAGTAATCCCGCCGCAGACCCATTCGAGGAAGGTCCAGATATGAGCATCGCGGCTCAGCTCGCGGCCGAGGAGAAGATGAACCCTCTCCTCCCCGCTTGGCCCGAGATCATCATCGGCCTGCTCTGCTTCTTCATCGTCTTCGGTCTCCTCGGCAAGAAGATCCTCCCCAGCATCGAGAAGGTGCTGGCGGAGCGCCGGGATGCCATTGAGGGCGGCATGGAGCGCGCCGAGGCCGCTCAGAACGAGGCACAGGCCCTGCTCGAGCAGTACCGTGCCGAGCTCGCCGAGGCGCGCCACGAGGCGGCTCGCATCGTCGAGCAGGCTCGCGAGCAGGGCGCTGCCCAGCTCGTCGAGATGCGCGAGGAGGGCCAGCGTCAGCGCGAGGCCATCGTCGCCGCCGGCCACGCCCAGATCGAGGCCGACAAGAAGCAGGCGACTGCCGCCCTGCGCCAGGACGTGGGCTCGCTGGCCACCCAGCTGGCGTCCCGCATCGTGGGTGAGTCCCTCGAGGACCAGGCGCGACAGAGCGGCGTCGTCGACCGCTTCCTGGACGAGCTGGAGGCCAAGGCCGCCGTTGCTCAGGGTGCGGCGAAGTGATCGGCGCCAGCCGTGAGGCCCTCGCCGCCGGGCGGCAGAACCTCGAGAGCCTGACCGACTCCACCTCGGTGGACGCGGCCCGGCTCGCCGAGGAGCTCACCGCCGTCACGGTCCTGCTGGACCGCGAGGTCTCGCTGCGCCGCGTCCTGACCGACCCGTCCCGGTCGGGTCAGGACAAGGCTCAGCTGGTCTCCTCGCTGCTGGCCGGCCAGGTCTCCGGCGAGACGGCCGACCTGGTCTCCGGCCTGGTCCGCTCCCGCTGGTCGGGTGGCCGTGACCTGGTCGACGCCGTGGAGGAGCTGGCCGCGTACGCGGAGGTCATCGCCGCCGACAGGGCCGGTGCCCTGGACGACGTCGAGGACGAGCTCTTCCGCTTCGGTCGGGTGGTGAGCGGCTCGCACGAGCTGCGCGCCGCGCTGACCGAGCCCAAGGCCGGCGCCGTCGCCAAGGCGGGCCTGATCAAGAAGCTGCTCGGCGGCCGCGCCAACGCGGGCACCGTGCGGCTGGTCACCAGCCTCGTCAACAACCCGCGTGGCCGTAGCCTGGAGCAGGGGCTGGAGTCCTACTCCAAGCTCGCCGCCGCCCGGCGCGATCGCATGGTGGCCCAGGTCACCACCGCGGTGCCGCTGTCGGACAGCCAGAAGGAGCGCCTGTCGGGCGCCCTCGGCCGGCTGTACGGCCGCCAGGTCCACCTGAACATCGACGTCGACCCCGAGGTCGTCGGCGGTGTCCGGGTGCAGATCGGTGACGAGATCATCGACGGCACCGTGTCGAGCCGCCTCTCGGGCGCTCGCCAGGTACTCGAAGGCTGAGCACCGAAGCAGCACATCCGACCCTCGGTCGGGAAACCGGCTCCACCGGAGTCGGCAAAACGTACGGCCGGTTCATACGACCCGGCCGAGAGTCGAGCACTTGCGGCCCTCAATGGCGGGCCGAGGATCGCAAACTAGGAGAGCAGGGAAGCCTGATGGCGGAGCTTACGATCCGTCCGGAGGAGATCCGGGACGCGCTGGCCGACTTTGTCCAGTCGTACCAGCCGGACGCCGCCTCTGTGGAAGAGGTCGGCACGGTCACTGACGCGGCGGACGGCATCGCGCATGTCGAGGGCCTGCCCTCGGTCATGGCGAACGAGCTGCTGAAGTTCGAGGACGGCACGCTCGGCCTCGCGCTGAACCTCGACACCCGCGAGATCGGTGTCGTCATCCTCGGTGAGTTCGGCGGCATCGAGGAGGGTCAGACGGTGCGCCGCACCGGCGAGGTCCTCTCCGTGCCGGTCGGCGACAACTACCTCGGCCGCGTCGTGGACCCGCTGGGCAACCCGATCGACGGTCTGGGCGACATCGCCGCCACCGGTCGCCGCGCCCTGGAGCTGCAGGCCCCGGGTGTCATGGCCCGCAAGTCGGTCAAGCAGCCGCTGCAGACCGGCATCAAGGCCATCGACGCGATGACCCCGATCGGCCGCGGCCAGCGCCAGCTGATCATCGGCGACCGCCAGACCGGCAAGACCGCGGTGGCTGTCGACACGATCATCAACCAGCGCGACAACTGGCGCTCGGGCGACCCGGAGAAGCAGGTCCGCTGCATCTACGTCGCCGTGGGCCAGAAGGGCTCCACCATCGCGTCCGTCCGCGGCGCCCTGGAGGAGGCCGGCGCGCTGGAGTACACCACCATCGTGGCCGCTCCCGCCTCCGACCCGGCCGGCTTCAAGTACCTCGCTCCGTACACCGGCTCCGCCATCGGCCAGGAGTGGATGTACGACGGCAAGCACGTCCTGATCATCTTCGACGACCTGTCGAAGCAGGCCGAGGCCTACCGTTCCGTCTCCCTGCTGCTGCGCCGCCCGCCGGGCCGCGAGGCGTACCCGGGCGACGTCTTCTACCTGCACTCCCGTCTGCTGGAGCGCTGCGCGAAGCTGAACGACGCCCTGGGCGGCGGCTCGATGACCGGTCTTCCGATCATCGAGACCAAGGCCAACGACGTGTCGGCGTACATCCCGACCAACGTCATCTCGATCACCGACGGCCAGTGCTTCCTGGAGTCCGACCTGTTCAACGCCGGCATCCGCCCGGCCGTGAACGTCGGTATCTCGGTCTCCCGCGTCGGTGGCTCCGCCCAGATCAAGGCCATGCGCTCGGTCGCCGGCCGTCTGCGCCTGGACCTCGCCCAGTACCGTGAGCTGGAGGCCTTCGCCGGCTTCGGTTCCGACCTGGACGCGGCCTCCAAGGCCCAGCTGGAGCGCGGTGCGCGCATGGTCGAGCTGCTGAAGCAGGGCCAGTACCAGCCGTTCCCGGTCGAGGAGCAGGTCGTCTCCATCTGGGCCGGTACCACCGGCAAGCTGGACGACGTCCCGGTCGCCGAGATCCGCCGCTTCGAGCGCGAGTTCCTGGACTACGTGCGCCTGCAGCACAAGGACCTGCTCGCGGGCATCGTCGAGACCGGTCTGCTCGCCGACGGCACCGTCGACGCGCTGACCGCCGCGATCGGCGAGTTCAAGCAGGGTTACCAGACCGCTGACGGCAAGCTGCTCTCCGAGCAGGCCTGAGTCCGGTAGCGAGGGAAAGGACGTAACGACCCATGGGAGCACAGCTTCGGGTCTACAAGCGCCGGATCCGCTCTGTCACCGCGACGAAGAAGATCACCAAGGCGATGGAGATGATCTCCGCGGCGCGCATCGGTAAGGCGCAGCGCGCGGTGGCCGCCTCCACCCCGTACGCCGATGAGCTCACCCGGGCGGTGACGGCAGTGGCCACCCGGTCCACCGCCAAGCACCCGCTCACCAGCGAGAACCCGAACGCCACGCGTGCCGCAGTCCTGCTGATCACGGCGGACCGCGGTCTGGCGGGCGGCTACTCGTCCAACGCCATCAAGGCCTCGCTGGCGCTCTCCGAGCGCCTGCGGGCCGAGGGCAAGGAAGTGGTGACGTACGCCGTCGGCCGCAAGGGCGTCTCGTACTACGGCTTCCGTGACCTCGCGGTCGCGGACTCGTGGACGGGCTTCTCGGACAAGCCGACCTACGGCGACGCCAAGCTCGTCTCGGCCGCGCTGATCGAGGCCTTCACGGCCGAGACCGGCGGGGTGGACGAGGTCCACGTGATCTCGACCAAGTTCGAGTCGATGCTGACGCAGACCGCCGTCGACGCGCGGCTGCTGCCGCTGAAGCTCGACGAGGTCAAGGTCGGCGAGGAGTCGGCGACGAAGGAGATCTTCCCGCTCTACGACTTCGAGCCGTCGGCGGAGGGCGTCCTCGACGCGCTGCTGCCGCGGTACGTGGAGAGCCGGATCTACAACGCGCTGCTGCAGTCGGCCGCCTCCGAGCACGCCGCCCGCCGCCGCGCGATGAAGAGCGCGACGGACAACGCCGGCGAGCTCATCAAGTCGCTCACGCGGCTTGCCAACTCGGCCCGTCAGGCCGAGATCACCCAGGAAATCAGCGAGATCGTCGGTGGCGCGAACGCGCTCGCTGACGCGAGCCGCGGGAGCGAATGAGTATGACTACCACTGTTGAGCCGACCACGGCGACGGGCCGCGTCGCGCGGGTCATCGGCCCGGTCGTCGACGTGGAGTTCCCCGTCGACGCGATTCCGGACATGTTCAACGCCCTGCACGTCGAGGTGGACAACCCCGACGGCAGCGGCAAGAAGGTCCTCACCCTCGAGGTCGCCCAGCACCTCGGCGACGGCCTGGTCCGCGGCATCTCGATGCAGCCGACCGACGGCCTGGTCCGTGGTTCGCAGGTCACCGACACCGGTGCCGCCATCTCCGTGCCGGTCGGCCAGATCACCAAGGGCAAGGTCTTCAACGCCCTCGGTGAGGTGCTGAACGTCGACAAGGACGAGTTCGAGTCGCAGGTCCAGGTCCGGTGGCCGATCCACCGCAAGGCCCCCGACTTCAAGGACCTCGAGTCCAAGACCGAGATGTTCGAGACCGGCATCAAGGTCATCGACCTCCTCACCCCGTACGTCACCGGTGGCAAGATCGGTCTGTTCGGTGGTGCCGGTGTCGGCAAGACCGTTCTGATCCAGGAGATGATCTACCGCGTCGCCGAGAACTTCGGTGGTGTGTCGGTCTTCGCCGGCGTCGGCGAGCGTACCCGTGAGGGCAACGACCTCATCGACGAGATGGTCGACTCGGGCGTTCTGGACAAGACCGCCCTGGTCTTCGGCCAGATGGACGAGCCGCCGGGCACCCGTCTGCGGGTCGCGCTCTCCGCGCTGACCATGGCGGAGTACTTCCGTGACGTCGAGAAGCAGGACGTGCTCCTCTTCATCGACAACATCTTCCGGTTCACCCAGGCCGGTTCCGAGGTGTCGACCCTGCTCGGCCGTATGCCCTCCGCGGTGGGCTACCAGCCGAACCTGGCCGACGAGATGGGCCTCCTCCAGGAGCGCATCACCTCGACCCGCGGTCACTCGATCACCTCGATGCAGGCGATCTACGTCCCCGCGGACGACCTGACCGACCCGGCCCCGGCCACCACCTTCGCCCACCTGGACGCGACCACCGTTCTGTCGCGCCCGATCTCGGAGAAGGGCATCTACCCGGCCGTCGACCCGCTGGACTCCACGTCCCGCATCCTCGACCCGCGGTACATCGCGCAGACCCACTACGACACGGCCATCCGTATCAAGGGGATCCTGCAGAAGTACAAGGACCTCCAGGACATCATCGCCATCCTCGGTATGGACGAGCTGTCGGAGGAGGACAAGATCACGGTCCACCGTGCCCGTCGCATCGAGCGCTTCCTCTCGCAGAACACCTACGTGGCGAAGCAGTTCACCGGTGTCGAGGGTTCGACCGTGCCGCTGTCCGAGACCATCGAGGCGTTCAACTCCATCGCGGACGGCAAGTACGACTCCGTCCCGGAGCAGGCGTTCTTCATGTGCGGTGGCATCGAGGACCTCGAGCGCAACGCCGCCGAGCTCGCGAAGAAGTAGTCGCGGCCGGTAGCAGCCGAGCGTGATCGTGAGGGGTGGGCCCCAGCCCTGGGACCCACCCCTCGCGTCGCATCGGCTGTGATTCCGGTCAAATCCGTGCCGCCGGTTTCATGCCGGGGGCGCGGGCCCGTTATTCTTACCGAAACTCCCGAGTAATCGGGGGTTGCATGAGCCTAGGAGCCCACGTTGGCTGAGCTGCACGTCGAGCTGGTCGCAGCCGACCGCAAGGTGTGGTCCGGTGCGGCCACCATCGTCGTCGCCCGTACGGCCTCCGGCGACACCGGCATCATGCCGGGTCACACCCCGGTGCTGAGCGTGCTGGAGACCGGTCCGGTCACCATCCGCACCACGGACGGCGGCACCGTGATCGCTGCGGTGCACGGCGGCTTCATCTCCTTCGCCGACAACAAGCTGTCTCTGCTCGCGGAGATCGCCGAGCTGGCGGACGAGATCGACGTCGCGCGCGCCGAGCGCGCACTGGACAAGGCCAAGTCCGACCTGGACGCGCACGCCGAGCGGCGTGCCGAGGTCCGGCTGTTCGCGGCACGCGGCCTCAAGGCCCGCGCCTGATTGTGCCGGACCCCGCCTGAGCGGGGTCGACCGACGGTCCCGGGGACGCGTGAGCGTGACCCCGGGACTGTCGTCTCAGTTGGTAGGTCAACGCGGTCGCCTGGTACGACCGAACGGGGAACGCGGGTAGCGAGGAGGTAGGTGAGCATGGTCCTCGCCCTTGTGGTGTGTGCGGCGGTCGTGGCGCTCGGAGTGATCGGGTTGGTCGCGTTCGCGGTACGCCGCCGTGTGATCCAGCGGGTCGGCGGCACGTTCGACTGCAGCTACCGGCTCAAAATGCCCGTCGACGCCTCCACGCAGCCCGACCTCGACGAGAACGGCAAACCCACCTCGGCCCCGGTTCCCCAGACCGACGGCAAGGGGTGGGTTTTTGGTATCGGCCGGTACAGCGGTGACTCCATCGAGTGGTTCCGGGTCTTCTCCTACGCCCCGCGCCCCCGCAAGGTGCTGCCGCGCCGGGAGATCGAGGTGCTGGGCCGGCGCTACCCGGAGGGGCAGGAGGAGCTCGCCCTGCTCTCCGGTTCGGTCGTGCTGCGCTGCCTGCACGAGGGCGCCCCGCTGGAGCTCGCCATGAGCGAGGACGCGCTCACCGGCTTCCTCGCCTGGCTCGAGGCGGCCCCGCCCGGGCAGAGGGTCAACGTCGCGTAGCGGCGGACCCTCGGGGTGGGGGCACCTCCCGGCCGGAGGCCGGGGGAGGTCAACGTCGCACAGCGGCGGACCCTCGGGATGTCGGGGGTTAACGCACCCTAACCGGCCCGGCTAGGGTGGCCGCATGGTCAATCTGACGCGCATCTACACCCGTACCGGCGACGACGGCACCACGGCGCTCGGTGACATGAGCCGCACGAGCAAGACCGATCCCCGTCTGGTCGCCTACGCGGACACCAACGAGGCCAACGCCGCGATCGGCGTGGCGATCGCGGCCGGCGCGCTGCCGGCCGACGTGGTCACGGTGCTCACCCGGGTGCAGAACGACCTCTTCGACGTCGGCGCCGATCTGGCCACCCCGGTGGTGGAGGACCCGAAGTACCCGCCGCTGCGGGTCGAGCAGTCCTACATCGACAAGCTGGAGACGGACTGCGACCACTACCTGGCGGAGCTGGAGAAGCTGCGCAGCTTCATCCTCCCCGGCGGCACCCCGGGCGCCGCGTACCTGCACCTGGCCTGCACCGTGGTCCGGCGGGCCGAGCGGGCCACCTGGGCGGCGATCGACACCCACGGGGACACCGTCAACCCGCTGACCGCCAAGTACCTGAACCGGCTGTCCGACCTGCTGTTCATCCTGGCCCGGGCCGCCAACAAGGAGCGCGGCGACGTGCTCTGGGTGCCCGGCGAGAACCGCTGAGGCGACCGCGCGCCGATGCGGTGGACCGTCTCCCGTTCGGTCCACCGCACCCGCCGCCGTTCTAGAACTGCTTCGCCTGCTCGGGGACGTGCCGCTCGACGATCCGGCCGTCCTCGACGACCGCGCCGGCCGGCGGCTGCTTCGGCCAGAGGGTGTAGCTGGTGGCGATGACGAGGTTCACCACGGCGGCGATGCCCAGCCGCCAGTACCACTGGTCGAACACCCCGGTCCCGGTGGCGTCGGTGAACAGCTTCAGCGCGGTGATCAGGGTGAGCGTGATCGCCACCGAGACCAGGGTGCGCAGGCAGATCCGCCACTCGTACCGGCTCCGGGCCGTGCCGTACTTGGGCGAGGGCAGCGGCTTCGGGCCGCCGCCGAAGCGGTGCTGGAACCACCCGTCGGCCCAGCGGACCACGGACGGCCCGAAGCCGACCGAGAAGCCCAGGTAGCTCGCGGCGAGGGCGTGCGTCCAGGAGGCGGTGGCGCCGCCGCGCAGGTCGAGGAAGGTGAGCAGGAACAGCACCAGGTCGATCACGGGCAGCCCGACCAGCAGGACGGTGCTCACCTTCCGCCACCGCAGCAGGTAGCGGGCGGCCAGGCCCAGTGCGAGAACCACCCAGAAGGCGACCTCGGCGGCGAGGACAAGGGTGACGATCATGGTGCGCTCCAGTTCTCGACGACGCCTCCAGCCTCCCCGCGGCACCTCCGGGCGCGCGTCGTCGGCGGGGACGGACCGTGGCTGCATCTTTCGATGTAGCCGGGCTCCTCCCGCCTCCGGAGCCGGGCGCGGTCCGGGGATGATCTGATGGGGTCGTGCGCAGACCCACACCCACCCCACGGCAGGTCGATGCCACGATCGCGCTGGCCGGGCTGGCCGGCGGACTGCTGCTGATCGCCTTCAAGGTGTACGACCAGTCGTCGTCGATGCCTCGCTGGCAGGTGCTGCCGGCGCTGCTGGCGATGGCGGCCCTGGAACTGGTCCGGCGGACCAGGCCGATCACCATCGCGGTGCTCGGTGGGCTGGTCTTCGCCGGGAGCATCTTCTCCGGCGCCCTGCTGGCGACCACCATGATGTACACCGACCTGCTCTACGCGGCGGTGGTGTACGGGCCCCGGCGGATGTCGCCGGTCCTGCACGTCACCGGGACCGCCTCGGTGCTGGTGCTGACCACCCTGACCCTCGTCTACGGCGACACGGGTTCGGCGGTCGCGGTGGCCGTGATCACCACCCTGGTCTTCCTGGGCCCGCTCTGGAGCGCCGACATCGTGCGCAAGCACCGGCAGGAGGCGGAGTCCCAGCGGCTGCGGGCGGAACAGACCGCGCTGCTCTCGGAGATGGACCGGCGCGAGGCGGTGGTCGCCGAACGGTCGAGGATGGCGCGCGAGTTGCACGACGTGGTGGCCAACCACCTGTCGGCGATCGCGATCCACGCGACCGGCGCGCAGTCGATGGCGCGGCGTCAGGGCCGGCCGGCGGACGATCCGGTGCTGGAGGTGCTGGGCGTGATCCGCGAGAACAGCGTCCAGGGGCTGGCCGAAATGCGCCGCATCGTCGGGCTGCTGCGGGAGAGCGGCGGGGGCGAGGCCGACGAGTCGTACGCCGCGCCGGACCTGTCGGCGGTGGACGCGCTGCTCGCCAAGGCGCGGGCGGCCGGGCGGGACGTCGGGCTGGACTTCGAGCTGACCGAGAGCGGCGAGCGCGGGGTCCTGCCGGTGCCGGTCGGCCTGGCCGCGTACCGGATCGTGCAGGAGTCGCTGACCAACGCGCTCAAGCACGCCGGCCCGGGGGAGGTCCGGGTGCTGCTGGACTTCCGGCCCGGGGAGCTGAGGATCAGTGTGGACAGCCCGTTCCGGACCGGCGCCGGGCAGGCGCTGCCGGGGGCCAGGGCCGGGCTGGTCGGCATGGCGGAACGGGCCTCGCTGCTGGGCGGAGGCTTCGAGGCCGGGCCGAAGGACGGGAGCTGGAGCGTGCGCGCGGTGCTGCCGAGGGAGCACTCGACGGAGGAAGGGGCGGGACGGTCATGACGATCCGGGTACTGGTCGCGGAGGACCAGGCGGCGGTGCGCGCGGCACTGGTGATGATCCTGCGGGCCGAGCCGGACCTGGAGGTGGTCGGCCAGGCGGCGGACGGCGAGGAGGCCGTCCGGCTGGCGCTGGAGCTGCGGCCCGACGTCGTCCTGATGGACGTGCAGATGCCGCGGCTGGACGGGGTCTCGGCCACCCGCCAGGTGGTGACGGCCGGGGCCGCGCAGGTGCTGGTGCTGACGACCTTCGACCTGGACGAGTACGTCTACGGCGCGCTGCGGGCCGGTGCGGCCGGGTTCCTGCTGAAGGACCTGGAGGCGGACGCGCTGGTCGACGGCATCCGCACGGTGGCGCGCGGGGACGGCATGCTGGCGCCCTCGGTGACCCGCCGGCTGATCGGGACCTTCGCCCGGCCGGAGCGGCAGGTGGGGCCGGAGGTCCGGACGGCGGTGGCCGGGCTGACGCCGCGCGAGCGGGAGGTGCTGGCCTGCATCGGTGCCGGGCTGTCGAACGGTGAGATCGCCGGGCGGCTGGAGATGGCGGAGGCGACCACCAAGACCCATGTCAGCCGGATCCTGGCCAAGCTGAGGCTGCGCAGCCGGGTGCAGGCGGCGATCCTGGCCCAGGATCTCGGGCTGATGATCTGACCGGTCCGATCGATCCGATCAGCTGACCTTCTCGCCCGCTCAGGTCTGTCGCAGATCACACCCCCGGATGCCACCACGGGCGCCGGATCGGCATTAAAGTCCCGCCCATGAGTGATGCGGCTCGGTGGGTGACCCCTGCCTTGAGCCGCCTTCAGGGCCCGCCCACCAGGGCGGCGACGGCATCGGGAGACCAAGCCATGAGCAGTGCGTCCAGCAAGCAGATCGCCGTGATCGGGGCCGGCCTGATGGGCGCCGGCATCGCCCAGGTCTCCGCCCAGGCCGGCCACCCGGTGGTCCTGCGCGACGTGACCGAGGAGGCGCTGCGCCGGGGCCTCGACGGCATCCGCGCCTCGTACGACAAGTTCGTCTCCAAGGGCCGGCTCACCGCCGAGGACGCCGAGGCGGCGCTCGGCCGGATCACCACCACCACCGACCTCGGCGCGGTCGCCGAGGCGGACATCGTGGTCGAGGCGGTGTTCGAGCAGCTGGAGGTCAAGGAAGGCGTCTTCAAGGAGCTCGACAAGCTCGCCAAGGACGGCGCGGTGCTCGCCTCCAACACCTCCGCCATCCCGATCACCCGGATCGCCGCCGCCACCTCGCGCCCCGAGTCCGTCGTCGGCGTGCACTTCTTCTCGCCGGTGCCGCTGATGAAGCTGGTCGAGCTGGTCCGCGGCTACAAGACCAGTGACGAGACGCTGGCCACCGCCCGGGCCTTCGCCGAGGGCGTCGGCAAGGACGTCGTGGTGGTCAACCGCGACGTGGCCGGTTTCGTCACCACCCGTCTGATCACCGCCCTGGTCGTCGAGGCCGCCAAGCTCTACGAGTCGGGCGTCGCCTCCGCCGAGGACATCGACACCGCCTGCCGGCTCGGTTTCGGCCACCCGATGGGCCCGCTGGAGACCGCCGACCTGACCGGCGTGGACATCCTGCTGCACGCCGCGCGGAACATCTACAGCGAGACCCAGGACGAGAAGTTCGCCGCCCCGGAGATCATGGCGCGCATGGTCACCGCCGGTGACCTGGGCCGCAAGAGCGGCCGCGGTTTCTACCCGTACCCGGGCAAGTGACGGCCGCCGGCTGAGCCGACGGACCGGACGGGCCGCGCGGTCGCGGGACCGCGCGGCCCGTTCTGCCGGACCTGGTGAGTTTCCTCACGCCGGTGCCGCAGACGGGTGATTTGGGCGGTAATCGAGCGTAAGTGTGGAGAGTTCCTGCGTATATTCCCTCGGACGAGTGAAGTTGCTTCAGATCCGGCCGGAACCAGCAACCCGAGGGCCCGGCTCGCCGTCAGATGGATGACGGGGAACCCGGCATTCCGTCCGGGGCCGGCGCGCGGGGCCGCAGCGCCCGCCCGACGCCCGGAGCGTCACCGCCCCCGGTCCGGCACCGCCGGCGGCACCCGTACCGACCGAGACCCACCCGGCCACCGACCCCACCGAGACCCACCCGGCCACCGACACCCGGCGGCACCGACCGCCAGGACCGGCGCCGAGCCCGGTCCGCCCCGGCACGCCGGGCCCGCCCCGCGGAGGAGGAGAGCATGCGCATCACCGGCAACCACGTGGCGCTGGCCCTCGAAGGCCGCCTCGACGTGCGTACCGCCGCCGACGCGCGGGCGCGGCTGCACCAGGCCGTCGACGGCGGCCTCGGCGACCTCGTGCTCGACCTCGGCCGGCTGGAGTTCTGGGACGCCACCGGCCTGGGCGTGATCATGGGTACCCACCGCCGGGCCGGACGGATCGGCCGGCGGCTGGTGCTCCGCTCCGTCCCGGCCCAGCTCCAGCGCCTCCTGGTGGCCACCCGGCTGCACCGCATCCTCGCCGTCGAGGGCGTCACCGCCGACTCCCTGGGCGCCACCCTGCCGGCCCTCTGACCGCCCCGGCGCCGCCCCCGGAGCGGCCCCGGACCTCGCGATCCCCTGCGCCGCTCGGCCGGTGACGGCCCGACGCTGCGCGGGCGGGTGCGGATGTGCGAGAGTCTGGCGTCAGGAAACGGCCGCCGGGGCCCGGCCGCGGGCCGCGGACGCGGCCGGCCGGTACGGAGCGACGGCGCGAGCGCGGGGCGGAGCAGAACGTGGCACAGCCAACCGGGGACTTCCGGCAGGAGTCCGTGCGCACCCGGAACGGTGAACTCGTCTCCGGCGGACTGCTGGTGGGGGTCGGCGGTCCCGAGGGCTCCGAGGTCCGGCCCTGTCCCGAGGAGTGGCGCCCCCGCCCCCGCCGGACCGGGCCGGGAGCACCCGCTCGCGGCCCGGTCGGTGATCCCGGCCGCCAGGTCGGCCCGCTGGCGCTCGGCGCCGGCCCCGCCGACCTCCCGCTGCTCGACCGCGAGGCCGACATCGCCCAACTGCTCGGCCTGCTCGCCGAGGGGCGCTCGATACGCCTGGTCGGCCAGGCCGGTTCCGGCCGCAGCACCCTGCTGTCGGCCGTCGCCGCGGCCGCCGGCGACCTCGCCCCCGGCGGCGTGGTCCAGCTCCGCGGCCACCGGCGCACCGCCGCCGACCTGCTCCAGGAACTCTTCGCCGCGACCCACCACGCCCCCGGCTTCCGCCCCGACCCCGGTCAGCTCGCCGAGCACCTCGCGGGTGTCGGCGCGATCGTCGTCATCGACGAGGTCGAACCCGCCGGCGCCGAACTGGAGGCGCTGCTCGCCACCGCGCCCGACTGCGCCTTCCTGATCTCCTCCGCCGCCGACGGCCCGCTGCTCCCGGCCGACTCCCGGCTCCAGGACCACCTGGTGGCCGGTCTCTCCCGGCAGGCCTGCCTGGCGCTCGCCGCGCGGCTGGCCGGACGGCCCCTGGACGCGGCCGAGAAGGCCTGGGCGGTGGACCTCTGGTTCGAGTCCGAGGGACTGCCGCTGCGCTTCGTCCAGGCCGCCGCGCTGCTGCGGCAGCGGGACGTCGCGGTGGACGCCCTGGTCGCCGCCGAGGAGGACCGGATGGACGTCTTCGGCGCCGTCCGGGAGCCCGTCCACGACCCCGACCCGGCGGTCCGCGAGGCGTCGCTGCGGGGCAGCGTGCCGCTGCCCTCGGTCGCCGAGTCCACCCTCCCCGCCGTCCGGCTGGCCGAGGGGCTGAGCGAGACCGCCCAGGCCGTGCTGAGGCTCGCGGTGGCCCTCGGCGGCGAGTGCCCGACCGCCCCGCACCTGCCCGCCCTGATCGACGTCGGCCAGGGCGAGAGCGCGCTCGCCGAACTCGCCGACGCCGGACTCGCGGTCTCGATCGGCGGCCACCACCGGCTGACCGCCGGGGCGCTGGACCTGCTCGCCCCGCACTGGCCGGCCCGGGACAGCGTGGACGGCGCCGCCCAGCACTTCTCCTGGTGGGTCGGGCACTCCTCGGTCTCGCTGCCGCAGATCGCGGCCGAGGCCGAGGTGGTGATCGGCGTGCTGCTCGCCGACCGGGCCGCCGGGCGGCACGACTCGGTGCGAAGGCTGGCGCGGGCGGCTGCCCCCGCACTGGCCCTGGCGCTGCGCTGGGGGGCCTGGGAGCGGGCGCTGGAGCTCGGCCTGGAGGCGGCCCGGCGGACCGGTGCCGGGGCCGACGAGGCCTGGTTCCGCCACGAGCTGGGTGTGTACGCCGTCTGCGTCCACGAACCCGGGCGGGCCGTGGCCGAGTTGGAGGCCGCGCTGAGGCTGCGGTCCGCGCTCGGCGAGGTGCGGGGGGCGGCCGGGGCGCGCCGGATGCTCGATCTGCTGCGGGCCGAGGGCCGCCAGTTGACGGCCGCGGCGCCGGCGGGCCCGGGTTCGGTCCGCAGGCCCGGTATCCGGGCCATCGCGCGGGTGCCGCTGCGGATCGGCGCGGCGGCGGCCGGTCCTGGCCGGAGCAGACGGACGGTCATAGCCGCCTCGGCGGCGGTGCTGGCGCTGGGCGTGCTCGGGACGGCGGTCGGGCTGACGGTGACCGGGGAGGACCGCGGCAACGACCCGCACAGCAGCAGCGACGACGGTTCGACCCTGCCCGGCGCCGGGACCTCGCCGCGTCCGTCCTCGCCCCGGCCGTCGGCCTCGGGGGCCTCCTCGCCGGTCACCCTGCCGGCCGGCGGAGCGTCCGAGGGGGCGGTCGGGCCGGTGCAGCAGTCGACGGCCGGCACCGTGCCGAGCGGCGGCGCGACGGCCTCCCGGACCCCCTCGGGGTCGCCGTCGGCCTCGGGCTCGGCCTCGAAGAAGCCGACCGGCTCGCCGAGCCCCGGAGGCAGCACCGCCGCCACACCCCCGCCGACCCAGGCCCCCAACCCGCCGCAGCCTCCCGGGGGCGGCACGGGCGGCGGCGGGACGACGGGCGGCACGACCGGCGGGACCACGGGCGGAACGACCGGCGGCACCGCGGGCGGGGGGAACGGCGGGAACGGCGGCACCCAGCCGACCGGGGACCCCAGCCCGTCGCCGTCCACGTCGTCGCCGACGGCGACCCAGACGCCGACCCAACCGCCGACCCAGCCCCCTAGCGGGACGGCCACGCCGACGGGCCCGGCGAGCCCGACGACGTCCGCCCCGGTGTCCTCGTCGATGTCCTCACCGGCCGGCTGACCGGCCGGCCGGGGGTCAGAACAGCTTCAGCTTGTCGTCGTCGATGCCGCGCAGCCCGTCGTAGTCCAGCACCACGCAGCCGATGCCGCGGTCGGTGGCCAGCACGCGGGCCTGGGGCTTGATCTCCTGCGCGGCGAAGACGCCCTTCACCGGGGCCAGCAGCGGGTCCCGGTTGAGCAGTTCCAGGTAGCGGGTGAGCTGTTCGACACCGTCGATCTCGCCGCGCCGCTTGATCTCCACGGCGACCGTGGTGCCGTCGGAGTCGCGGCACAGGATGTCCACCGGGCCGATCGCGGTCGGGTACTCGCGGCGGATCAGCGACCAGCCGGCGCCGAGCACCTCCATCCGGTCCGCGAGCAGCTCCTGGAGGTGCGCCTCGACGCCGTCCTTGATGAGACCGGGGTCCACCCCGAGTTCGTGGGAGGAATCGTGCAGCACCTCCTCCAGCGTGATGATGAGCTTCTCGCCGGCCTTGTTCTCCACCGTCCAGACCCCGTCGGCCTCCCTGAGGACGCACGGCGGGGACATCCAGTTGAGCGGCTTGTAGGCACGGTCGTCGGCGTGGATGCTGACGCTGCCGTCGGCCTTGACCAGGATGAGCCTGGTGGCGGAGGGCAGATGGGCGGAGAGCCGACCGGCATAGTCGACTGAGCAGCGGGCAATTACGAGACGCACGGTCGACCACGCTAGCCCACCGGGGCCAGTTGATGCGATTCCACGACGACGGGGTGAAGAATCCGCGAACCCCGCCACGATGGATGCCCTGCGATCCCGTCAAAGCCTGTCGGCACCCTGGCGGCCACCACCATAGACAGCTACGGTGTGTGACGGCTTGCTTGCGGGAGCGCTGTCAACGGGGATGGAGACTTCAGATGAACGATCCGACAGGTTCCGGCCAATCCGCCGCACGGGGGCGTATTCCCGGAGGAATCCGCCGGAACCACCGGCCTGGTCCGTCGTTGGCTGCCACGCTGTTCTGAGCGGCGGCGCCCCGGCCGCGTCCCTCGACGGACCAGCGGCGCCCCTGCCTCGGCGCGCGTTGCCGGGAACAACGGTCGTCCGACGGCGTCACACCCGTCCGACGGTGTTCCGGACACGGACGCGCCTACACCCTCACCCTCAGCTCTGACTTGGACCACGCATCACCGCCCGCGCGCCGCGCGGGCGGTCCCGAGAGGAGAATCCATGTCGCTCGACGTCTCACCGGCCCTGCTGGAGAAGGCCGAGCGGGACGAGGTCGACGAGCGGGAGTTCGTCGACTGCGTCCGCGTCTCCCTGCCGTACGCCTGGGAGCTGATCAGCTCGCTGGTCGCCCGGGCCGAGGTCGACGGCACCGACTTCGCCGACAACCATGTACCGCCGCCCAGCGAGCAGGCCCGCGGCCAGCTCCTGCGGGCACTGGCCAGCGACGCCATCCGGGGAGCCCTGGAGCGGCACTTCGGCGTCCGGCTGGCCTTCCAGAACTGTCACCGGGTGGCGGTCTTCCGGCCGTCCTCCGCCAACAAGAAGCGGTACGAGCGCTTCACCTCGGTCCGCGAGCAGCTCCTCAACCAGTCCGACGAACTCCGGGACTGTTAGTCGCCCGCTCGCTGTGTTGTCGCCCGCTCGCCTCTGTCGTGGGGCTCGGGGCGGTGCTTTCGCCCGCTCGCCTCCCTCGTGGGGCTCGGGGCGGGAGTCGCCCGCTCGCCTCCGGGCGCTCTGCTCCGGCGCCGGGGCGCAGGCCGGCCGCCGGCAACCCCTCGGGTCCCGGCGGCCGTGCGTCAGCCGAGTTGCGGCAGGACCTCGGAGCCGAGCCGCGCGATGTTGTGCAGGGTGGCCTCCCGGTCGCCGCTGCCTTCGGCGAGCAGCGCGAACCGGCGGATGCCGGTCCGCTCGGCGGTGGCCAGCAGCCGGTCCGCGCACTGCCTCGGGGTTCCGACCGCGTGCAGGTCGCAGAGCAGCTCGGTGTACTGGTGCGGATCGCGCATCTTCCGCTCCCGGCCGTCCACCGTGCGGTGGGCGCCGAGCCCGAACTCGAACCAGCCGGGCATGGCGCCCAGCAGGGTGGCCCGGGCGGTCGAGGCACGGTCGTCGACCTGGGCGACCCCGGCCGCGACGTGCTGACGGGTGATCCGCCGCAGTTGCTCCTCGCCGCGCCCGGCCGCCAGCCAGGCGGAACGATACAGCTCCAGCATGTGCAGCTTGTCCTCGTCGCCGGAGTGCATGCCCAGCAGCATCGGCAGGCCCCGCTCGGCGGCGGTGCGGACCCCGCCGGGCGAGGTGCAGGCCACCACCATCGGCGGGCCGGCCACCGGCCGGCCGGTGGCGGTGAGCTCCTCGGCGGAGCCGTCGGCGTCCAGGCGCTGGCGGGGGAAGCGCAGGGTGCCGGCCCGTTCGTCGAGGCCGAGCCAGGCGCCGAGGTCCGGCTGCCGCGGTGGCTCGGTGGCCCGTGGCACCACGGCGACCTCGGGGAAGGTGAACTGCGGCCCGGCCGCGCCCACCCGGGTCCCGCGCAGCCAGCGCAGCAGCAGGTCGAGCCGCTCCGGGAAGCCCCGTTCGAAGGCGTCGACACCGCCGCCGAACACCTCCAGGTCGATCCACGGGCCGCCGCGCCCCACCCCGAGCGTGAAGCGTCCGTCGGAGGTGAGGTGCAGCAGTGCCGCCTGTTCCCCGAGAGCCACCGGATGGGTGGTGGAGAGCACGCTGACCGCCGTGCCGATGCCGATCCGCCTGGTCCGGCCGAGCAGCAGTGCGGCCAGCGTGGCGGCGTTGGGGCAGACCCCGTACGGGACGAAGTGGTGCTCGGCCAGCCAGACGCTGTCGAGTCCCGCCTGTTCGGCCGCGACGGCGGCGCGGACGGTGCGGTCGAGCGCCTCCCCGTGGGTCTGGCCGGGGAACTGCGCCGAGAGCAGGAACGCCCCGACCTGGACGGGTGCGGTGTCCGCGCCGGCGGCGGCGGTGCGCCGGTCCGCCGGCAGCGGGGTGCCGGCGGCGGCCGTCACGGTGGTGGGGGTCAGCGCCGGGCCGGGGGCCGGCGGGCGTACCCCGACGGGCCGGCGGGTCTCGGCGCGGGTGCTGGTTCTGGTCATGGTGAGGCCTCCTCGGGTGCGCGCAGGGTCTGCGGGCCCCGCCTGTCCCCTCGTGAGTAGCCCATGTCATGTGCCAATGGCACGCCGAACCACCAATTTCCCAGAGAATCGGGTGGATCTCACGGGAAACAGCCGATCATCCTCCGATGCCGTGATAGTGGCCCGCCCCGGCGGTGCGCGGCCGTACGCTGGAACGGTTCCCGACACCCCGCAGAGAGGTAGTCCGACGTGTCGCCCCGACGCAACCGGATCAAGAGCGCCGCCGAACCGGACCGGGCGGAGCCGGCCGCCCCGATGGGCAGCTCGATGCGCCGGACCGAGAGCTACCAGGGCGACGACTGGGTGGTGCAGACGGTCGCCGGGACGGCCGGCCGGCACTACCGCTGCCCGGGCTGCGACCAGGAGATCCCGCCCGGGACGGGGCACCTGGTGGCGTGGCCGCTGCACGGCGCGGGCGTGGACGACCGGCGGCACTGGCACCGGGCCTGCTGGGGCGCGCGGGAGCGCCGGGCCTCGAACCTGCTCCGCGGCCGCGGCGCTCCCCGCTACTGACCCGTACCGGTCGGTCCGCACCGACCGGTTCCGGCGTCCCGCCCGGCTCAGGCGTCGCGGTTCTTCAGCACCAGCGCCCCGCCGGCCAGCGCGGCGACCGTCCAGGCCAGGCAGATCAGGAAGCCCGCCCACGGCCCGTACGGCTGGCCGTGCTGCTCGTAGACCAGCAGCATCCGGGAGCCCGCGTAGTCGGGGAAGTAGTGGGCGACGGTCTTGGCGCCCGGCACCGCGGAGAGGA
This sequence comes from Streptomyces sp. TLI_053, assembly GCF_900105395.1. Lineage (NCBI taxonomy): Bacteria > Bacillati > Actinomycetota > Actinomycetes > Kitasatosporales > Streptomycetaceae > Streptomyces > Streptomyces sp. TLI_053. The sequence continues at coordinate 3,865,309 of NZ_LT629775.1, read as the reverse complement.
TCGGCGAGAGCAGGAAGAAGAACGGCACCAGCACGCCCAGCGCGAGGGTCTGGTTGTGCAGCATCGTGGTGACCCCGGCCGAGAAGAGGCAGAGCATCGTCAGGTAGAGCGCGGCGCCGAACACCGCGCGCAGCACGTTCGGCTCGCCCAGCGAGGTCGAGTGGTCGCCGAGCAGCGCCTGGCCGGTGAAGAAGGTCAGGAAGGCCGTCACCAGCGAGACCGCCAGGGCGAGCCCCCCGAGGACCACGGCCTTGCCGGTGAGCAGGGTGCCGCGCTGCGGGACGGCCGCCAGGGTGACCCGGATCATCCCGCTGCTGTACTCGTTGCCGATCGCCAGGACGCCGAAGACGATGATCGCCAGCTCGCCGAGGAGAATGCCGGAGAAGGCGGTGCCGGTGGCGTCGAACGGGGTGTTGTCGCTGCGGAACTCCTCGAAGTTGTTGTTGGTCAGCAGCGACAGCAGGGCGCCGACGCCGAGGGTGACCACGAAGGTCAGCGCGAGGGTCCAGATCGTCGAGCGGACGCTGCGGATCTTGGTCCACTCGGAGCGCAGGACCGCGGGGAAGGACGCCATCTCAGTTCTCCTCCGTGCCGCGGGCGGCCGGCTGCCCGGCCGCCCCGCCCTTCCAGTCGGCGCCCCAGACGCCGGGTGCGCCGGCCGCGTCCCGGCCCGGCCCGTCGCCGGCGTGGTACTCCACCGCGTCGGCCGTCATCTGCATGAACGCCTCCTCCAACGAGGCCTGCTGCGGGCTGAGTTCGTGCAGCACCACGCCGTTCGCGGCGGCCAGGTCGCCGAGTGCGGCGAGGTCGCCGTCGACCACCTCGACCGAACCCCCGGGGCCCGCCTCGTGCCGCAGCCCGGCTCCGGCCAGCGCGTCGAGCAGCCGCTCGGGCTGCGGGGTGCGCAGTCGGACGGCGGAGCGGGAGTTGCGCCGGATGAATTCGGCCATCGGCAGGTCGGCCAGCAGCCGGCCCCGGCCGATGACCACCAGGTGGTCCGCCGTGACGGCCATCTCGCTCATCAGGTGGGAGGAGACGAAGACGGTCCGGCCCTCGGCGGCGAGGCGCTTCATGAGGTTGCGGATCCAGAGGATGCCCTCCGGGTCGAGCCCGTTCACCGGTTCGTCGAACATCACGATCTCCGGGTCCCCGAGCAGCGCGCAGGCGATGCCGAGGCGCTGGCCCATGCCGAGCGAGAAGCCGCGGGCCCGCTTGCGGGCGACCGGGGTGAGGCCGACCAGGGCGAGCGCCTCGTCGACCCGGCGCTCGGGGATCCGGTTGCTCTGGGCGAGCCAGAGCAGGTGGTCCCGGGCGGTGCGGCCGGGGTGGACGGCCTTGGCCTCCAGCAGCGCGCCGATGTACTTGAGCGGTTCGCTCAGCTGTCCGTATCTCCTGCCGTCGATGGTGACCCGGCCGCCGGTGGGGCGGTCCAGGTCGAGGATCATGCGCATCGTGGTGGACTTCCCGGCACCGTTGGGCCCCAGGAACCCGGTGACCACGCCCTGCGGGACCTTGAAGCTCAGCCGGTCGACGGCCAGGGTCGAGCCGTAACGTTTGGTCAGGTCGTGCAACTCGATCATCGCTGCTCCCTTACTCTCCGTCAGGCTATGACAAAGCGGACAAGGTGGCCCGCTGAGTGGGCCCGCCGGGCGCACCGGAATACGGTGGCCCCATGACCCAGCTCCCCTCCGCAGTGTCGGTCCGCGAGAGCGGTACCGGAACTCCCCTCGTGCTGCTGCACGCCTTTCCGCTCAGTGCCGCCATGTGGTCCGCCCAACTGGAGACGCTGCCCGGCCCGACCGGGGACCGGGCCCGGGTGATCGCCCCGGACCAGCGCGGCTTCGGCGGTGCCGGGCTGGGCTCCGAGGAGCCCTCGCTGGACACCGTCGCCGACGACGTCGCCCGGCTGCTGGACACCGCCGGGATCGACCGGACGGTGCTCGGCGGGCTCTCCATGGGCGGCTACGTGGCGCTGGCCTTCGCCGAGCGCCACCCCGACCGGCTGGCGGGCCTGCTGCTGGCCAACACGAAGGCCACCGCCGACCCGGAGCCGGCCAGGACCAACCGGGAGCGGATCGCGGCCGCGGTACTGGCCCGGGACAGCGTCCGGCTGCTGCTCGACGAGCGGATGGCGGCCGGCCAGCTGGGGCCGGACTCCCAGCATCTGGTGGACCGGGTGGAGGGGATGGTCGCGGCCGCCCCGCCGGCCACCGTCGCGTGGGCGCAGCGGGCCATGGCGGCCCGCCCGGAGCGGCTGGAGGTGCTGGCCGGGGTGCGGGTGCCGACCGCCGTGCTGGCGGGCGCGGAGGACGCGCTGATGCCCGTCGGCGAGGCCGAGCTGATGGCGCGGGCCCTGCCGGACGCCGAGCTGACCGTGCTGCCCCGGGTGGGGCACCTGAGCGCGATCGAGGCACCGGAGGCCTTCGACGCGGTCGCGCGCCGGCTGCTGGAGCGGGTGGTGGCGGCGGGATGACGGAGGACCGTGCGGAGGCCGGCGGCTGGGACTTCTCCGCGTTGGAGGTGACCGGCCGGATCCCGTTGACCAATCGGGGCGAGGGGCTGCTCGAACTGACCCTGGAGCCGCTGGGGGAGGACTACTGGATGCGTCCGGGGGAGACGTTCATCGTCACCTCGTACGGCGACTACGGGTCGGGGCACCCGTTCGAGGTGCAGTACTGGCCGGACTCGGTGTCGGTCTGGTGCACCTCGTGGTTCGGCACCGTCTCGGACGACGAGGGCAACCAGCTGAGCCACGGCCACCAGCGGCCGGACGGCGCCTACCCGCGCTGAGCCGCCCGCCCGCGCCGAGGAAGCGTGACGGCCCCCGCCCGGGAGGGGCGGGGGCCGTCGGGGTTCGCGGACCGCGTCAGCGCGACTGCTGGGCGGGCACGCCCATGGTGTCGTCGTTCGGCAGCGAGGCGGCGGCCACGGCCGCGCCGGTCAGCGTCGCCAGCATCTCGCGGACGTTGGTCAGCTGGGCGTTGATGCTGTCGCGGCGGTTGGTCAGCGCCGCCAGCTCGCGCTCGGACTCGCTGCGGATGCGGTCGGCCTTGGCGTTGGCGTCGGCCACGATGTCCTCGGACTGGCGCTGGGCCGTCTCGACGGTCTGGCGGGCGCGGCGCTCGGCGTCGGTGCGCAGCTTCTCGGCCTCCAGGCGCAGCTGCTCGGCCCGGTGCTCGATCTCGGCCAGCCGCTTCTCGGCCTTGGCCTGGCGGGCGGCCAGGTCGCGCTCGGACTGCTCGCGGCGCTTCGCCAGGTTGGTCTCGAACTCCAGCGCGGCCTGGGCGGCCTTGGTGCGGGTCTCCTCGAAGAGGGCGTCCGCCTCCTCGCGCTTGTTCTGCGCGTCCTTGTTGGCCTCGGCGCGCAGCTGGGCGGAGTCGCTCTTGGCCTTGTCGACGATCCGCAGACCCTCGTCCTCGGCCTTGGCCTTGCGGTCCTTGGCGTAGTTCTCGGCCTCGGTGCGCACCTGCTGGGCGGCGGCCTCGGCGAGCTCGCGGTGCTGCTCGGCGGCGCGGTGCGCCTCCTCGCGCAGGTCCTTGGCCTCCTCCTCGGCGAGGCGCAGGATCTTCTCGACCCGGGCACCGAGACCGGCGTACGACGGCTCCGCCTCGGCGACCGCCGCCTGGGCGGTCTGGGTCTCCAGGTGGAGCTCCTCGATGCGCTTCTCGAGTGCGCTGATCCGGGTCAAGGCACTGTCACGGTCGGCCACCAGCTTGGTGATCCGCTCGTCGACCTGGGCGCGCTCGTACCCACGGCGCACCAGGTCGAAGCCGTGAGGGGAGTGACTGTCGCTCATGGGGTTCTGGGCTTCCTGTCGTCAAACCGCTGAGGTGGTTGAGGGAATCCTGACACGGTACCGGAGTGTCGGCGGCGAAACGCCGTTGTCCCGCGGACAATGTCCGCTCAATCGGGTGGTGCGCTCTTGGAGCGATTGCCACCCGATCGGGGAGAGCCAATTCCGGCACCGGCCTTGGCACTCCCTTCCTTCTTGGTACTTCCCCCGTTTGCCTGTGCGACCGGTGACGGTGCCTCGAAGGCCTCGAGCGCGGACAGCACGTCCTGCACCCTGGAGATCTCGGTGTTGATGTCCTTGCGCCGGCGCACCAGTTCGTCCAGCTCGCGCCGGCCCTCGTCGGTGACCCGCTGCGCCTCGGCCCTGGCCTCGGCGAGCAGCCGCTCGGCCTCCGCCCGGGCGAGCTCGATCTGCTCGTCCGCGGTCCGGTCGGCGGCCCGCAGCCGCTTCTCGGCCTCGGCGGCGGCCGACTCCAGCCGCTCCTCCGCCTCGTCCTGGGCGGACTTCAGCTTCGCCTCGGCCTTGACGATCAGGGCCTCGGCGCGGTCGGTGGAACTGGCGAGCTTGGTCTCGGCCTCCTTCAGCAGGCCCTCGGCCTTGCGGACGGCGGACAGCCGGACCTTGCTGGCCTCGCTCGACGCCTCCGAGGTCAGCTCGTTGGCGCGGTCCTCGGCGCCCGCGACCAGCGCCGCCGCCCGGTCCTCGGCCTCGGCGACGGTGGCGACCGCCTGCTCCTCGGCCTCGGTCAGCTGGTCCTGGGCGGCCGTCACCAGGGCGTCCACCCGCTCGCCGGCCGACTTCATGGCCTGCGCGTTCTCCTTGCGGGCGCGCTCGTGCAGGGCCTCGACCTCGGCGTCGGTGCGCTCGCGCAGCTCCTCGGCGCGCTCGCGGATCGCGGTGGCGTCCCGGCGGGCCTCGGAGAGCAGCGCGTCGGCGTCGGAGCGGCCCTTCTCGACCGCCTCCTGCCCGGTGGCCTCGCCGGCCGCGACCAGTCGGTCGGCCTCCTTGCGGGCGGCGGCGACCATCGCGTCGGCCTGCTCCTCGGCGGCGGCGGTGGTGGCCAGCGCGGTGGTGCGGGCGTCCTCGCCGAGCGCCTCGGCGTCCGCGAAGGCCTTCTCCAGGACGGACTTGGCGTGCTCGCGGGTGGACTTGTCGAACTGCTCGGCGGCCTCGCGGGTGTCCGCGTCGTAGGCGTCCGCGCGGGTGTGGGTGTCGGCGTCGTAGTCGTCGGCGAGGGTGCGGGTGGCGAGCGCGTACTCCTCGGCCTCGGCCCGCAGCGCGGCGGCGAACTCCTCCGCCTCCGCGATGCCCGCGGCGGCCCGGTCCTCGCCCGCGGCCACCGTCCGGGCAGCGAGCTCCGCGGCCTCGGCGCGCTGCCGGTCGGCGTCCTCCTGGGCCGCCCGCAGGGTGTCGTCCGCCTCGGCGCGCAGCTGCTCGTCCCAGGCCAGGGCCTCGGCCCGGTGCCGGGCCAGCTCGGCCTCGGCGGACTCGCGCTCGGCGGCGAGTTCCAGCTCGGTCTGCTCGCGCAGTGCGGTCGTCTCGGCGTCGGTGCGGGCCCGCAGGTCGGTGGTCTCCCGCTCGGCGGTCGCCCGCAGCTCCGCCACCTCGTGCTCGACCGCGTCGCGCAGCTCGGTGGTCTCGCGGTCGGCCAGTGCCCGCAGTTCGGTGGTCTCGCGGTCGGCGGTGTCGCGCAGTTCGGCGGCGGCCCGCTCGGCCTGCTCGCGGTGCTCCGCGGCCTCCCGCTCGGCGGTGGCCCGGAGTTCGGCGATCTGCTGGGAGGCGGTCTCGTGCAGCCCGGCCACCGACTGGCGGACCCCGGCGGCCTCCTCCTCGGCGGCCTCGACCAGTGCGGCGGCCTCGGTCCCGGCGACGGCGACCAGTTCCTCGCCGTCGCGCCGGGCCTGCTCCAGCTCCTCGCCGGCCTCGGCCCGGATCGTCGCCGCCGTGGCCCGGGCCTCGGACAGCTCGCGGCCGGCCTCGGCGCGGACCGTCGCGGCCTGCTCGTCGGCGAGCGCGCGCTCGGCCTCGGCCCGCTCGCGCAGCTCCGCCGCGGCCGCCTCGGCTTCGGCCCGGAGCCGGGTGGTCTCGGCGGTGGTGTGCTCGGTGAGGTCGGCGGCGGCTGCCTCGGCCTCGGTGCGGACGCGTTCGGCGTGGGTGTCGGCGGCCTCGCGGACGGCGGCGGCCTCGGTGGCGGTGCGTGCGGCCAGTTCCTCCGCGGCCGCCTCGCTGTCGGTCCGCAGCCGCTCGGCGGCCGACTCGGCCTCGGCGCGGAGCTGCTCGGCGGCGGCCCCGGCGGCCTCCAGGGCCCGCTCGGCCTCGGCCTGGAGCCGGGTGGTCTCGGCGGTGGTGCGTTCGGTGAGGTCGGCGGCGGCCGCCTCGGCCTCGGTGCGGACGCGTTCGGCGTGGGTGTCGGCGGCCTCGCGGACGGCGGCGGCCTCGGTGGCGGTGCGTGCGGCCAGTTCCTCCGCGGCCGCCTCGGCCTGCTCGCGCGCCGTCCTGGCGGCGGCCAGCTGCTCGGTGGTCTCCTCGCGCTCCCGGAGCAGCCCGGCGGAGGCCTCCTCGCGCTCGCGGCGGCTCTCCTCGCGCAGCGCCTCGGCGGCGGACTGGGCCTCGGCCCGGCTGCGGGCGGTCTCGCCGTCGGTCTCGGTGCGCAGCCGCTCGGCGGCGGCGACGGCGGCGTCCCGGACGGCGTTCGCCTCGGCCTGGGCGTCGGCCCGCAGGGCCTGCGCGGCGGCGTTCGCCGAGGCCCGCAGCTGCTGGTCGAACTCGGTTGCCTCGCGGCGGAGTTCGGCGGTCTCGCGCTCGGCGGCGGAGCGGTTCTCGGCGGCCGCGGCCTTGGCGGCGGTGAGCGCGTCCTGGCCCTGCTGCTCGGCCGTCGCGGTGATCTTCGCGGCCTCGGCGCGGGCCCGCTCCAGGGTCTGCTCGGCCCGCCCCTGGGTCTCGGCGGCCTGCTCCTTGGCCTGCTCGCGCAGCCGCTCGATCTCGGCGGCGGCACCCGAGCGCAGCTCGTCCGCGTCGGACTTGGCCGTGGTGAGCAGTTCCTCGGCGGTCTTCGCCGACTCCTCGATCTGCACCACGGCCTGCCGGCGGGCCTCGCCGCGCACCCGCTCCGCCTCGGCGGCGGCCTGGGCGCGCAGCTCCTCCGCCTCGGCACGCAGCCGGGCGGCCTCGTCCTGCATCTCCTGGATCCGCTCGCGGATCGCGGCGGCGTCGTCCAGGGCGGCGTTCTGGGCGGCCTCGACCGCGGCCCGGGCCTGCTCGCGCAGCCGCTCGGCCTCGGCGGCGGCCTCGGTCCTGATCCGCTCGGCCTCGGCGGTCGCCCCGGTACGGGTGGCCTCGGAGTCCCGGCCGGCCCGGTCGAGCATCTCCTCGGCGCTCTTGGCCGCCTTGGCGAGGTGGGCGGCGGCCTCCGCGGCACCGGCCGCCCGGCCGGCCTCCTCGGCCTCGCCGCGCAGCCGTTCGGCGGCGCTCTCGGCCTGGGTCCGCAGTTCGGCGACGTCCCGCTCGGCCTGCGCCCGCATCTCGGCGATCGCTGCCTCGGCCTCGGCGCGCAGCTGTCCGGCCACCGACTCGGCGGTGGCGCGCAGCCGCTCGCCCTCCTCGGCGGCGGCGGCCTTGGCGGCGTCCGCCTCGGCCTTCCGGGTGGCGGCCCGGGCACTGATCGCCTCGGCCTCCTTGGTGGCCTGGGCGACCATCCGGGCGACCTCGGCGCGGGCGGTCTGCGAGCGCTGCTCGCTGGCGGCCTCGCCGTCGGCGACCCGCCGCTCGGCGGCGGCCTCGGCCTCGGCCTGGAGCTGCTCGGCGGCGGCCTCGGTCCTGGCGCGCAGCTCGGCGGCCTCCTGCCGGGCCCGCTCGGCCTCGGCGGCGACCTCGGCGCGCAGTCGTGCTATCTCCGCCTGGGCGTGGGACAGCTGCTGCTCGGCGTGGGCCTGCTCGGCGGCCGCGACCTCGGTGAGCCGGCCGATCTCGGCGCGGGCGGCGGCCAGCTCCTGCTCGGCGGCGGCGTGCGCGGCGGCGAGCTGCAGCTGGGCCTCGCCGCGGGCGGCGTCCACGTCGGCGGCGGCCTGGGCACCGGCCTGCTGGGCCTGCTCGGAGGCGGCCCGCAGCAGTCGCTCGGCGTCGTTCTGGGCACGGTGGAGGGCGGCCTCGGCGGCGGCCTGGGCCTCGCCGCGGGCGGCGTCCACGTCGGCGGCGGTCTGCGCGCGGGCCTGGTCGGCGAGGGCGGCGGCCTCGGCGCGGGCCGCGGCCATCATCCGGTCGGCCTCGCCGCGGGCCTCCTGGAGCAGGCGCTGGGCCTCCTGCTCGGTGCCGGCCCGGGCCTGCTCGGCCCAGCTGACGTTCTCGTTGACGTGCTGCTCGGCGCTGCGCCGCAGCTCGGCGAGCTCGTCCTCGAGCTGGCGGCGGCGGGCGGCGAGCTCGGCCTCCAGCCGGGCGGTGCGCTCGGCGGCCTCGGCCATGATCCGCTGGGTCGCGGCCTGGGACTCGCGCAGCTGGCGCTCGGCGTCGGCGCGCAGCTGCTGGGCCTGCATCTCGGCCGTGCGGAGCATCTGCTCGGCCTGGCCGGAGACGGCGTCGAAGGCGCGCGGCTGGGCGAGCATCCGGCGGGATTCGTGCAGCTTGGCCCGGAGCACCTCCACCTGGTAGGCGAGGTCCTCGGCATGCTCGACTGACTTGTCCCGCTCCTTCCGAGTCCGATCCATCTCGGCCTCGAACTGGGAGAGGTGATCGTCAACCTCGTAGCGGTCGTAGCCCCGCACTCCGCGGTCCCATCCATCTCCTGGTCGCGTCCTCGACCCGGCCGGTCCGCTCCCGTGGTCCGGGCGCTGTCCGACTGGTCCTTGCATCGCGGCCGTCCGGACGCCCCCGTCGTACCGGGAACGTCCGCCGCGTCGTCGGAGTCCGGGGCGTGGGAGCGCGGTCGATCCGCATTCCCCCGTCCGGGTGGACTCCTGGGCGAACTCTTGCCTTGTGGAGAATGGTGACAGATCCGTCTTGCGACTGTTCAGCCGTGCCCGCGTAGTGGACTCCCCTGCGACGGGCCTCCCACCGGGGCGGACGGGCCTGTCTTCGGCCGTGCCCGTCGCCTCCGTCCCCCGGAGTCTCCGCGCACCTGGGCATTGTAGTGGGAGCGTGTGGCGGGGGAATGGTCGCGTGGGGGTTTTCCGGCCCGACCGCCGAGGTTACCGGCCGGTCGGGGCCGCGGCGGGGCCCCGGAGGCCCGGGTGCCGCACCGCGACGGCACCCGGGGAGGCGTCAGTGGCCCTCGTGCGAGCCCGGCTCGGCGGCGGTGACCAGCTCGGTCAGCACCCCGCCGCAGTCCTTGGGGTGCAGGAAGGTGATCCGCGAGCCCATCGAGCCGGTCCGCGGCTCGTCGTAGAGCACCCGGACGCCCTTGGCGCGGATCTCCTCGGAGTCGGCGTCGACGTCGCCGGTGCCGAAGGCGATGTGGTGGACGCCCTCGCCGTTCTTGGCCAGCCACTTGCCGACCGGGGAGTCCTCCCGGACCGGCTCCAGCAGCTGGAGGTAGGAGGCGCCGCCGTCGCCGGTGTCGTTGATCTTGAGCATGGCCTCGCGGACCCCCTGCTCCTCGTTGACCTCGGTGTGGAACACCTCGAAGCCGTAGGTGGCACGGTAGAACTCGACCGTCTTGTCGAGGTCTCGGCAGGCGATGCCGATGTGGTCGATGCGGGTGAGCACGGATGGCCTCCGGTGAGGGGCGGGCGCGACAGGACGGCAACAGTGCAGCGCATGACGGTCTGCGGCGCCACCGATCGGCGTGCGAGCCTGCTCACACGGACCCCGGCACGGTTCACCCGGACCGGGTCGGCACGGTGTTGACCGGAGCGTGCCAGTGCGCTCGATCACACCATGGGTCCGGTGACGGGGGGGTAACAGGTCAGTACATTGAGCGGAATCCTCCACCTGGCCACGACGTGCGAAGGGGCTCGTCCCATGACCAACACCACCTCTGTGATCGTTGCCGGGGCACGGACCCCGATGGGCCGGCTGCTCGGCTCCCTGAAGGGCTTCTCCGGCGCGGAGCTCGGCGCCTTCGCGATCAAGGCCGCGCTGGAGCGGGCCGGCGTCACCGGCGACCAGGTCCAGTACGTGATCATGGGGCAGGTGCTCCAGGCCGGCGCGGGCCAGATCCCGGCCCGCCAGGCCGCCGTCAAGGCCGGCATCCCGCTGAACGTCCCGGCGCTCACCATCAACAAGGTGTGCCTCTCCGGCCTGGACGCCATCGCGCTGGCCGACCAGCTGATCCGGGCCGGCGAGTTCGACATCGTGGTGGCCGGCGGCCAGGAGTCCATGACCAACGCCCCGCACCTGCTGCCGAAGTCCCGCGAGGGCTACAAGTACGGCGCGATCGAGCTGCTCGACGCGATGGCCCACGACGGCCTGACCGACGCCTACGAGAACATCCCGATGGGCGAGTCCACCGAGAAGCACAACACCCGGCTCGGCATCCCGCGCGAGGTCCAGGACGAGATCGCCGCCGCCTCGCACCAGCGCGCGGCCAAGGCCCAGGCCGATGGGATCTTCGACGCCGAGATCGTCCCGGTGGAGATCCCGCAGCGCAAGGGCGAGCCGGTCGTGTTCGGCCAGGACGAGGGCATCCGCGCCGACACCACGGTCGAGGGCCTGGCCCGGCTGCGCCCGGCGTTCACCAAGGACGGCACCATCACCGCCGGCACCTCCTCGCAGATCTCGGACGGCGCCGCCGCCGTGGTCGTGATGAGCCGGGCCAAGGCCGAGGAGCTGGGCCTGAGCTGGATCGCCGAGATCGGCGCGCACGGCAACGTCGCGGGCCCGGACAACTCGCTGCAGTCGCAGCCGTCCAACGCGATCAAGCACGCGGTGGCCAAGGAGGGCATCACGGTCGAGGACCTCGACCTGATCGAGATCAACGAGGCCTTCGCCGCCGTCGCGCACCAGTCGACCAAGGACCTCGGCGTCTCCCCGGAGATCGTCAACGTCAACGGCGGCGCGATCGCGCTGGGTCACCCGATCGGGATGTCCGGCGCCCGGGTCGTGCTGCACCTCGCGCTGGAACTGAAGCGCCGCGGCGGCGGCATCGGCGCGGCCGCGCTCTGCGGTGGTGGCGGCCAGGGCGACGCGCTGATCGTGCGGGTCCCCAAGGCCTGACCGACGCCGGCCCACCGACCGAATCACACCGGGGCTGCGCACCGCCACAAGCGGGGCGCAGCCCTTCGGCGCAAGGAGACCCACCCATGATCGATGTGCCGACCCTGGTCGAGCAGGCCCGGCAGGGCCGTCCGCGGGCCGTCGCCCGCCTGATCTCACTGGTCGAGAACGCCGCGCCGGAGCTGCGCGAGGTGATGGCCGCGCTGGCGCCGTACACCGGGCACGCCTACACGGTCGGGCTGACCGGCTCGCCGGGCGTGGGCAAGTCCACCTCCACCTCGGCGCTGGTCTCCGCCTACCGGCGGCTGGGCAAGCGGGTCGGCGTGCTGGCGGTCGACCCGTCCTCGCCGTTCTCCGGCGGCGCGCTGCTCGGCGACCGGGTCCGGATGCAGGACCACGCCACCGACCCCGAGGTGTTCATCCGCTCGATGGCCACCCGGGGCCACCTGGGCGGTCTGTCCTGGGCCGCGCCGCAGGCACTGCGGGTGCTGGACGCGGCCGGCTGCGACGTGATCCTGGTCGAGACCGTCGGCGTCGGCCAGTCCGAGGTGGAGATCGCCGCGCAGGCCGACACCGCGGTGGTGCTGCTCGCCCCCGGCATGGGCGACGGCATCCAGGCCGCCAAGGCCGGGATCCTGGAGATCGGCGACCTGTTCGTGGTCAACAAGGCCGACCGGGACGGCGCCGACGCCACCGCCAGGGAGCTGAACCACATGCTGGGCCTCGGCGAGGCCCGCGAGGCGGGGGCCTGGCGCCCGCCGATCGTGAAGACCGTGGCGGCCCGGGGCGAGGGCGTGGACGAGGTGGTGGAGGCGCTGGAGAAGCACCGCGCCTGGCTGGAGGAGCACGGCGAGCTGGAGGTGCGGCGCCGCCGCCGGGCCGCCCAGGAGATCGAGGCGATCGCGCTGTCCGCGCTGCGGGCCCGGATCGGGGACCTGCACGGCGACCGGCAGCTGGCCGCGCTGGCCGAGCAGGTGGTGGCCGGCGAGCTGGACCCGTACGGCGCGTCCGACCGTTTGGTGGCCGGCCTGACCACCGGCTGAGCCCGTGCCACGGCCGGCGCCCCCCGCCGAGGGGTGCCGGCCGCGGGGCCCGGTCGGGACGCTCAGCCGCGTCCGCGCAGGCCGCGCAGGTGCTCGGCGACCGGGGCGAGCGCCTCGTACATCGCGTCGAGCTGCTCGGGCGAGAAGCGGTCGATGAAGTGCGCCCGGACGCTGCGTACGTGGCAGGGCGCGACCCGCTGCATGGTCTTCCAGCCCTGCTCGGTGAGGTTGGCGTAGAGGCCCCGGCGGTCGCCGGGACACTCCTGGCGCAGCACCAGCCCGGCGTTCTCCATCCGGGTGATCTGGTGCGAGAGCCGGCTCTTCGACTGGAGGGTCGCGGTGGCCAGGTCGGTCATCCGCAGCCGCCGCTCGGGCGCCTCGGAGAGCACGACCAGGATCTCGTAGTCGTTGATCGCCAGGTTGTGCGGCTGGAGCTCGCGGCTCAGCTGGTACTCCAGCAGCTTGGCGACCTCCAGGTGGGCGCGCCACAACCGCTGCTCCCGGACGGTCAGCCAGGGGGTCTCCTCCTCGGGCCCTTCGGGCTGCGGGGCCGAGGCGTCTGCCGGGTCGACGATGTGCGTGTCCATGGTTCTACGATACCGCACTTAGTTCAATGTTGTACGACTTTACCGGCGTTCACACGGCTGCGGTCGCGGTCCGGCGGTCGCGGTCCGGCCGCGGCGCCGCGCGGGTGGCGCGGCGCCGCGGCGGTCGGACCGGCGGGCGGGGGCGGGTCAGAGCCCGAAGCGCCGCCCGAGGTCGCCCAGGTTGCCGAGGCCGGGCACGTTCACGTTCGGCAGCTGGCTGCCGTGGCCGGCGCCGTGCTGGCCGGGCACCCCGCCCATCGGCACCCCGGCCTCGGCGTGCACCTGGCCGACGGCGCGCTCGGCCATCAGCACCTCGCTGGACTGGAGCAGCACCTGGCCGGCGCCGATGAACTCGAACTGGTGCTCCTCGCCGGAGGCCCCGCCCAGCCCGGTGAGCCGGCGCAGGCCGCCGATCACGCCGTGCATGTAGTCGTGGTCGTAGTGGTGGCACGGTGCCGGGCAGTCGGCCCAGCCGACCAGCGCCTGCGGGTCCACCCGGATCGGCGGCTCGACGAAGTGCACCGGCCCGTTCGAGGCGGCGACGAACTTGCCGCTGCCGATCAGGGTCAGGAAGCCCGGGATGATCGACTGCTTGAGCCGCAGGGTGGGCTCGTAGGCCAGCAGGTTCCCCGAGCGGACCGTCAGGTTCCCCTCCTCCAGGTCGTAGGAGTTGAGGTCGAAGGCCCGGTCCGCCAGCAGCAGCTTGCCGCGGCCCTCGGCGACCACCCAGTCCGCGGCGTGCATCGGCGAGTTGAAGTGCTGGCCGAGCATCCGGTCGATCGCCCCGGCGCCGACGCCCTTGAAGGAGATGTCGCCGTAGTAGGCGATCATCTTGCCCTTCTGCAGGAAGTACGAGCCGTTGAGGTCCACCGAGAAGGCGTACGGGTTGACGTTGTCGTTGGACGGCAGGCTGTGCACGTCGTGGACGACCGGCCCGGTGCCGTCCTGCGCCTTGGGCAGCGGGGCCTGGGCGCCGCCGTACTGCTCCTGGGCGTACTGCTGCGGCGGCTGGGCCGGGTAGCCCTGCGGCGGGGGCGGCGGGTAGCCGCCCTGCTGCGGGTAGCCCTGCGGCGGGTAGGGCTGCTGGCCCTGCTGGGGGTAGCCCTGCGGCGGGTAGCCGGGCGGCGGTGCGGCGGGGTAGCCGGGCTGGGTCGGCTGGCCGTACGGGGACTGGCCGTAGGGGTCCTGGGGCTGCCCGTACGGGGGCTGCGGCGGGTAGGACATCAGAGCTTCTCCTCGCTCGCCTGCACGTACACCGTGCCGTGCCCGGACAGCTCCAGCTGGAACGCCTCGCCGGAGCCGCGGCCGATCATGTCGCGCCACCCCAGCGCGGTCGACAGCTTGTTCTGGACCTGGCCGCGGTGCGCGACATAGGCCTGCGGGTCCACGTGCACCGGCTGGTGCGGGGTGATCGGCAGCTCGAAGACGCCGCCGTGCGCCATCACCGCGACCGCGCCGTGGCCGTCCAGCTTGGTGGTGAACAGGCCCTGGCCCGTCACCTGGCCCCGGACCATGCCCATCACACCGCCCTGCGAGCCCATGAACATGGTGGACTGCTGCAGCGAGCCCTCGAAGGCGAGCAGCCGGTCGGCCTCGACGTACAGGGTGTCGCCGGTCAGGTCGATCACCTGCACGTGGTGCCCGCCGTGGCCGAACATCACGCTGCCCTGGCCCTCGACGGTCATCAGCGGGGTGTCCTCGTTGGCCACCCGGCGGCCGATCATCGACATGACGCCGCCCTGGCCGCCGGTGATGTTCGGCGTGAACCGCACCTCGCCGGTGTACGCGAGCATCGCGCCGCGCTGGCTGAACAGCCGCTGGCCCGGTACGACCCGGGCCTCGATCATCTTGCTGTTGATCTTCGTGAACGCCATCAGACGTCGCCCCCGATGGTGAGCTTCTCGGAGGGCTGCACGTAGACCAGCCCCTCGCCGGTGAACTCCACCTGGACGGCCTCGCCGCCGCCCTCGCCGATGAAGGTGCTCCAGCCGGCGCCGGACTTGATGGAGCGGTTGAGGTTGCCGGTGTGCGCCACGTAGGCGCCGGGGTCGACCCGCAGCGGCATGCCCTGGGACACCCGGAGGATGATCGCCGGCCCCTTGGAGGTGACGGCGGCCCAGCCGTGCCCCTCGACCTTGGTGGTGAACAGGCCGTTGCCGGAGGAGACGCCGTTCAGGCCGGTGAAGCTGGTACCGGTCTTGAGGGTGCCCTCGGTGCAGAGCAGATTGTCGGACTCGACGTAGAGCGTCTCGCCGTTCAGCCGCACCAGGTTGATCTCGGTGGCCTGGTCGGCGAAGTAGCAGGTGCCCTGTCCTTTCACCTCCATGACGGTCATCTGCTCGCCGGTGAGCCGACGGGTCACCATGCCGCGGATGCCGTCACCGCCACCGCTGAGCTTCTTGAAGTTCATCTGGCCGGTGTACGCGACCATCGAACCGTTCTTGGCCTTCACGAGGTCGCCGGTCATGTCGACGGCGAGCGTCTTGGACCCCTGGAGTCGAAACTGTGCCACGGCCGCAATGTAGCGGTCGGCGGGCCGGGCGGGGGAGGGGGAGGCCCGGTTCTGGTACGCGTCCGGTACAAAGCGGCCGTCCGGACTCCGCTCCCCGCACCCCGGCGACGGGGTCGGACATGTGCTCGGTGATAATGGGGCGGATGCTTGTGAGTCGGTTCACAAGCGATCTCCGAGCCCCCGTATCGAGGTACCCATCGTGAACAGCAGCGCCGTCCACCGTCTGCGCCTGGTCTCCGGCCCCGAAGGGGTCTCGTTCCTGCTCCTGCTGCTGTGCTCGGTGCTCAAGCGCACCACCAGCTTCAACGGCGTGCCGGTGATGGGCATGGTCCACGGGATCCTGTTCATCCTCTACGTGGTCTTCTGGATCATGGCCTGGCAGTCGCAGAAGTGGGACGTCAAGCGCGGTGCCGTGCTGTTCGTCCTGTCGGTGCTGCCCGGCGGCGGCTTCGTGGCCGAGCGGATGCTCGCCAAGGAGGAGCGCGCCGGGGCCGCGGCCGCGGTGCCGGCCGCGGCCTGACGGGCCCGCGCGAGCCCTCCCGACGCCCGACGCCGACAGGCTGCCGGGGCCCCCTCTCCCAGTGGGCCCCGGCAGCCTGTCGCATTTCCGGGAGTGGTCCGGTCCCGACTAGTTGACGTTCACCGCGCTCCAGGCCGCGGCCACCGTGTTGTACTCCACGCTGCCGGCGCCGTAGAGGTCCTTGGCGGCGTTCAGCGTGCCGGTGCGGGCGGCCTTGTAGTTGGTGCTCGAGGTGAAGTAGGTCGTCAGCGCGCGGTACCAGATCGCGGCGGCCTTGTCGCGGCCGATGCCGGTGATCGTGGAGCCGTTCGAGGTCGGGCTGTTGTAGCTGACGCCGTTGATCACCTTCGCGCCGCTGCCCTCCGACAGCAGGTAGAAGAAGTGGTTGGCGACACCCGAGGAGTAGTGGACGTCGATGCTGCCGATCCCGGAGTACCAGGAGTCCTTGGACGAGCCGTCCTTGGAGGGCTTGTCCATGTAGCGCAGCGGCTGACCGTTGCCGAAGATGTTGATCTTCTCGCCGATCAGGTAGTCCGGCACGTCCGAGGGCAGGTTGGCGTACCACTCGACCATGGTGCCGAAGATGTCCGAGGTGGCCTCGTTGAGGCCGCCGGACTCGCCGGAGTAGGTGAGGTTGGCGGTCGCCGCCGTGACGCCGTGGCTCATCTCGTGGCCAGCCACGTCGATGGCGGTCAGCGGGTTGACGTTGCCGGTGCCGTCGCCGTAGGTCATGCAGAAGCAGGAGTCCTGCCAGAAGGCGTTGACGTAGGCGTTGCCGTAGTGCACCCGGTTGCTGGCGCCGACACCGTTGTTCTTGATGCCGTTCCGGTTGAACTTGGCCTTGTAGTAGTCCCAGGTCGCCCCGGTGCCGAACTGCGCGTCGACCGCGGCGGACTGGGTGTCCGAGGCGCTGCCGTTGCCCCAGTTGTTGTCCGCGTCGGTGTACAGCGCGTTGCCGCTCTTGGCGTTGCCGGTCCACTGGTTGCCGCGGGAGGCGTCCTTGAGCTGGTAGGTGGACCCGCTCTGGGTGGTGGTCAGGGTCACCGTCCCGACGTGCACGCCCTTGCCGGTGCCGGTGGCGGTCTGCACCTCCTCGTGGGTGGAGAGCAGCTGGCCGGTGGCGGCGTCGGTGACCAGCCGCTGGCTGCTCGGGGTGCCGTCGGCGCGCTCGCCGTGGACCACGGTCTGGTACGCCAGCCGCGGGCTGCCGTCGCCCGCCCAGACCACCAGGGTCGGGCTGCTCGCGCCGTCGACCCGGGTGACCGGCGACGCGTCCTCGTCGGCCGGGGCGATCCCGACGGTGGCCCGGACCGAGTCGACGGCCTGGGTGGAGGCGGTGCCGGCGGAGAGCTTGGGGGTGAGGCTCGGCAGCGAGAGCCGGCCGTCGAAGGCGCGGTCCACGGAGGCGACGGTGCCGTTCGCCTTCTGGTGGACGATGAGGTCGCCGCCCAGGACCGGCAGGCCGGCGTAGGTCCGGTCGTAGCGCAGGTGGCGGGTGCCGTTGGCGTCGACGATCGCGTCCTTGACGATCAGCTGCTCCTGGCCGCCGAGGCCGATGGCCTTCGCCACCGGCGCGGCCTGCTGGCCGGCCAGGGCGATGATCGCCTCGCGCTGCTGGACGGGGGCGGCCTGGGCGGGGGCGGCGGCGACCTGGATGGCGCCGGCCAGAAGTGCGGAGGCGGAGAGTACGGCGCCGGCTGTCAGCTTTCGCTTCACGTGCGGGGTTCCTTCCACGAAACCGCGGGTGCGCGGTCACGCCGCGTACCGGGGCGCCGGGGTTGGCGCCTTGGGGCGGTAGGGCGTTGACGTGCTGCTCCGTGCGGCCTGACGGTCCGTCGGTGGGTGGGGCGACGGACGTCCGGACGGGGCTTGGGCAGAAGCATGACAAGTCAGTTCGGCGAACAACAGGGAGCGACCGGGTATTGGCCAGGTCTCGCCAAGGCCCCAACGGGTGGTGGCGGTGCGACGGTTGTGCCGGTTGTCCGCTTTCGTCCGCTGGCGGGATCCCGCCAGCGGCGGCCCTTGTCGGCCTCCGCCGGTCTTGCTACGCGGGCGGAGGAGGAACGGGCGGGCGCGCGGGAGGGACGGGCGCGCGGGAAAGGACGGCCGGACGCGGGGGAGGGGCGGGCGGACGCGCGGGAGGGGCCGCCGGACGCCGGAAAAGGACGGACGTCCGGGGCCTCCCCTCCCAGTGAGGGCCCCGGACGTCCGTCGGACCGCGCGTCAGTTGACGTTGACGCCGCTCCACGCGGCCGCGACCGCGTTGTACTCGGCGCTGCCGGCGCCGTAGAGGTCCTTCGCGGCGCTCAGGGTGCCGGTCCGGGCCGCCTTGTAGTTGGTGGTCGAGGTGAAGTAGACCGTCAGCGCGCGGTACCAGATCGCCGCGGCCTTGTCGCGGCCGATGCCGGTGAGCGTCGAGCCGTTGGAGGTCGGGCTGTTGTACGCGACGCCGTTGACGGTCTTCGCGCCGCTGCCCTCGGCCAGCAGGTAGAAGAAGTGGTTGGCCACGCCCGAGGAGTAGTGCACGTCCAGGTTGCCGACCGAGGAGGACCAGTAGTCGGCCGAGCCGCCGTCCTTGGAGGGCTTGTCCATGTAGCGCAGCGGCGTGCCGTCGCCGTTGATGTCGATCTCCTCGCCGATGAGGTAGTCCGGCTTGTCGGCGGGGAGGTTCGCGGACCACTCGACCATGGTGCCGAAGATGTCCGAGGTGGCCTCGTTGAGGCCGCCGGACTCGCCCGAGTAGTTCAGGCCGGCGGTGGCCGAGGTGACGCCGTGGGTCATCTCGTGGCCCGCGACGTCCAGCGCGGTCAGCGGGTTGGTGTTGCCGCTGCCGTCGCCGTAGGTCATGCAGAAGCAGGTGTCGTCCCAGAACGCGTTGACGTAGTTGCGCCCGTAGTGGACCCGGCTGGTGGCGCCCACGCCGTTGTTCTTGATGCCGCTGCGGCCGAAGGTGTTCTTGTAGTAGTCCCAGGTGGCCGCCGCGCCGAACTGCGCGTCCACCGCGGCCGACTGGCGGTTGGCGGCGGTGCCGTCGCCCCAGGCGTTGTCGGCGTCGGTGAAGAGGGTGCCGGAGCCCGAGGTCTTGCCCTTGAGGTCGCTGGTGGACTGCCCGCCGCGGGTGGTGTCCTTCAGCTGGTAGGTGGACCCGCTCTTGGTGGTGGTCAGCGGGACGCTGCCGACGAAGACGCCCTTGCCGGTGCCGGTGGCGGTCTGCACCTGCTCGTGGGTGGACAGCACCTCGCCGGTGGCGGCGTCGGTGACCAGCAGCTGGCTGCTCGGGGTGCCGTCGGCGCGCACGCCCTGGACGGTGGTCCGGTACGCCAGCCGCGGGTTGCCGTCGGCGGCCCAGACGACCAGCTGGGCGGCCCCGGCCTGGTGCACCTCGGCGAGCGGGGACTCGTCCTTGTCGGCGGCGATGCCGACACTGGAGGCGACCGCGCCGGAGGCCTGGGCGGCGGCCTTGTCGGCCGGGATCGCCGGGGTCAGGCTGGGCACCGCGATCGGCGCGGTGACGGCCTTGTCCACGGCCTCGACCGCGCCGCCGGCGGCCTGGTGCACGACCAGGTCGCCGCCCAGCACCGGGAGTCCGGCGTAGGTGCGCTCGAAGCGGAGGTGGCGGGTGCCGTCGGCGTCCACCACGGCGTCCTTGGCGACCAGGGTCTCCTTGCCGCCGAGGCCGAGCGCCTTGGTCAGCGGGCCGGACTCGCCGTTCGCCAGCGCGATCAGGCCGGCGCGGTGCTCGGCGGCCTGGGCCTGGACCGAGGGGGTGGGGGTGGCCTGGGCAGCGGTGCTCACCTGGATGACGCCGGTGAGGAGGGCGGTGGCGGAGAGTACGGCGCCGGCTGCGAGCGATCGCTTCACGTACAGGTCCTTCCGGGAAACCGCGTGTGCGCGGTCGCGCCTCGCTCCGGGGTGCCGGGGTTGGCACCTTAGGGGCGGAACGGGCGCTGGCGTGCTGCTCCGTGCGGTCCACGGCGGTCACCGGTGAGTGGGGCGGTGGCCACCGGACGGGGCTGGGCGAAAGCATGACAATCCAATAAGTGAAATGACAGGTCTTGTTCATGGATTGGCCAGGTCTCGCCAATGTGGCGGAACGTGAACAGAGTGAGGAATGGGGCGAATCCGCCGGCCCGGCCACGGGTTCCGGCCCGAACCGCCGCCCGGTAGCGGCGCCGATGCCGTCCGCGGGCGGTCCGGGGGCCTCCCGGCCCGGCCGGCGGAACGGTTGGTACCCGTTCACACCCCCGCAACGTGCTGGTACGGACCTGACGGGCCCGCTGGCGTGATCCCGCCACGTGTCGCGCTTGTCCATCCCTCAGGACGCCTGGTAGCACCGACCCCTCCCGCCGGTACGGTTGGGAGGTGGCCAAGCCCCTCGCACTCGACTTCGACCCGATCGCCCGTGCCGACGAGCTGTGGACCCGCCGCTGGGGAGCCGTCCCCGCGATGGCGGCGATCACCTCGATCATGCGGGCCCACCAGATCCTGCTGTCCCGCGTGGACGCGGTGCTCAAGCCGTACGGGCTGACCTTCGCCCGCTACGAGGCGCTGGTGCTGCTCACCTTCAGCCGGACCGGGGAGCTGTCGCTCTCCAAGATCGGCGAGCGCCTGATGGTCCACCCGACCAGCGTCACCAACACCGTCGACCGCCTGGAGCGGGCCGGGCTGGTCGCCCGCCGCCCCAATCCGCTGGACGGCCGGGGCGTGCTCGCCACGATCACCGACCGGGGGCGCGAGGTCGTCGAGGGGGCCACCGGGGAGCTCATGGAGATGGACTTCGGCCTGGAGGAGTTCGACGGCGGGCAGTGCCGCGAGGTGTTCGACCTGCTGCGCCCGCTGCGGGTGGCGGCCGGCGACTTCGCCGAGCTGCCGGGCGAGGGGCCTGCGCCGGGCGGGGCGTGAGGGCGGCTACCCTCGTGGGAGCGGTGCGCGGATCAGGACGTACCCCCCCGATGCTGACGAGGCGATGCAGAGATGAAGGCGACCCCCCTGCTGGGCTGGTACCGCGCCCTGGCCCTTGCGACCGGTGTGGCGCTGCTGGTCTTCTGCGGTTTCATGGTCGCGAAGTACGGCTTCCACGCGGCCGAGGACGTGACCACCTACGTCGCGATGCTGCACGGATACCTCTACATCGGGTACTTCGTGGTGACCTTCCTGCTCGGCCAGAAGCTCAAGTGGCCGCTGGGGCGGATGGTCTTCTTCCTGGCCGCCGGCTGCATCCCGTTCGCCTCCTTCGTCGCCGAGCGCAAGGTGGTCGCCGAGGCGGCCGCCGGGCAGTCCGCCGGTGACGCCGCCCGCCAGCCGGCCGGCGTCTGAGCCCAGCCGCCGCCGGCCCCCGCGCCGAGGCCGCAGAAGCCGCAGAGGGCGCCCTTCCCCGTCCGGGGGAGGGCGCCCTTTCGCATGCTCCCGGTGTGCTTGGCCGGGTGTCCGTCGACAAATAGTAGGACGTCCGAGTAAATTGGTAGGACGTCCTAATAGCTGTGCCGCCCGTTGGTGTGGCGGCCGTACGGAGCGGAGTTCGGGGTCATGGACGCCGAGGAGATCGAGCGCGGACGGCAGCGCTGGCAGCAGCGGTACGACAGCTCCCGCAAGCGGGACGCGGACTTCACCACCCTCTCCGGGGACGAGGTCGAGCCGGTCTACGGCCCGGCCCCCGGGCAGCCCGTCGAGGGCTTCGAGCGGATCGGCTGGCCCGGGGAGTACCCGTACACCCGCGGTCTGCATGCGACCGGCTACCGGGGCCGGACGTGGACCATCCGCCAGTTCGCCGGCTTCGGCAACGCCGAGCAGACCAACGAGCGCTACCGGATGATCCTGGAGGCGGGCGGCGGCGGCCTCTCGGTGGCCTTCGACATGCCGACCCTGATGGGCTACGACTCGGACGACGCGCGCTCGCTCGGCGAGGTCGGCCACTGCGGTGTGGCGATCGACTCGGCCGCCGACATGGAGGTGCTGTTCCGCGGCATCCCGCTGGGCGAGGTCACCACCTCGATGACGATCAGCGGCCCGGCCGTGCCGATCTTCTGCATGTACCTGGTGGCCGCCGAGCGGCAGGGCGTCGACCCGGCCGTGCTCAACGGCACCCTGCAGACCGACATCTTCAAGGAGTACATCGCCCAGAAGGAGTGGCTCTTCGCCCCCGAGCCGCACCTGCGGCTGATCGGCGACCTGATGGCCCACTGCGCCGAGGGCATCCCGGCCTACAAGCCGCTGTCGGTCTCCGGCTACCACATCCGCGAGGCCGGCGCGACGGCCGCGCAGGAGCTCGCGTACACCCTGGCCGACGGCTTCGCCTACGTCGAGCTGGGCCTCTCCCGGGGTCTGGACGTGGACGTCTTCGCGCCCGGTCTGTCGTTCTTCTTCGACGCGCACCTGGACTTCTTCGAGGAGATCGCCAAGTTCCGCGCCGCCCGGAGGATCTGGGCCCGCTGGATGCGCGAGCGGTTCGGCGCCAGGACAGACAAGGCCCAGTGGCTGCGGTTCCACACCCAGACCGCCGGTGTCTCGCTCACCGCGCAGCAGCCGTACAACAACGTGGTCCGCACCGCCGTCGAGGCGCTCTCGGCGGTGCTCGGCGGCACCAACTCGCTGCACACCAACGCCCTGGACGAGACCCTGGCGCTGCCCTCCGAGCAGGCCGCCGAGATCGCCCTGCGCACCCAGCAGGTGCTGATGGAGGAGACCGGCATCACCAATGTGGCCGACCCGCTGGGCGGTTCCTGGTACGTCGAGGCGATGACGGACCGGATCGAGCAGCAGGCCGAGGAGATCTTCCGGAAGATCCTGGACAAGGGCCGGGAGGACCACCCGATCGGCCAGATCACCTCCGGGATCCTGCGCGGGATCGAGGACGGCTGGTTCACCGGCGAGATCGCCGAGGCGGCCTTCCAGTACCAGCAGGCGGTGGAGAAGGGCGAGAAGCGGGTCGTCGGCGTCAACTGCCACCCCCGCAGCGTCACCCCCGAGCTGGAGATCCTCCGGGTCAGCCACGAGGTGGAGCGGGAGCAGGTCCGGGTGCTGGGCGCCCGCCGGGCGGCCCGCGACGAGGCCGCGGTCCGGGCCGGGCTGGACGCGATGCTGGCCGCCGCGCGGTCCGGCGAGTCGATGATCCCGCCGATGCTGGACGCGGTGCGCGCCGAGGCGACCCTCGGCGAGATCTGCAACGCCCTGCGCGAGGAGTGGGGCATCTACCGGGAGACCGCCCGGTTCTAGGGCGTCGAGCGGTCGGGCCGCCCGGTTCCAGGGCGTCGAACGGTCGGGCCGTCCGGTGCCCCGTGGCGCCGGACGGCCCTTCGGCGTGCCCGCGGCCGCCCTCAGCCGTCGAGCAGGCTCGGGAACGGGCCGAGCAGCAGGCCGGTGAAGCGGCGGGTCCACTCCGGGGTGATCGGCTCGCCGCTGACCAGCACCCGGTGCTCGACCGTCCCGGCGATGGTGTCGAAGATGATGTCGATCTCCTCGCGGGCGGCGGCCTCGTCGCAGTCCGGGGCCAGCTCGCCCCGGGCCTGGGCGGCGGACCGGCCCTGCCGGACCAGCCGTTTCTGCGGATCGACGATCGCCTCCCGGATCCGCCGCCGCAGCTGGCGGTCGCGGGTGCCCTCGGCGAACAGGGCGAGCAGCGCGGCCTGGGTCTCCGGGCGGGCCAGCAGATCGGCGAACTGGGTCACCACTGCCTCGATGTCGGCCCGCAGGCTGCCGAGGTCGGGCATCACCAGCTCGTCGAAGAGGCTCGCGACGGCGTCGACCACCAGCTCGTTCTTGGACGGCCAGCGCCGGTACAGGGTGGTCTTGGCGACCCCGGCCCTGGTCGCCACATGGCCCATGGTCAGTCCGCCCCAGCCGAGTTCGGCGAGGGCCTCGCGGGTGGCGTCCAGGATGGCGCGGTCGGCGGCGGCGCTGCGCGGCCGCCCCTTGGCCCGGGCGGCGCCCCCCTCGGGGGGCTCCGGGGAGCGGGTGGGGGTGGGGAGCCCGGGGCCCCGGGGCGCGTCCTGGGGGGCCTCGGCCGGGCGGACCTCGTGCGGCGGGGTCACGGGTGGCTGGGGGGCCGGCACCGGGCCTCCTTGCGATTTACCGGTAAGTAACTTGGGTGGGACCGGTAACGGTAGCGACTCCTCCGCACCCAGGTCAGCCGGGGCGCCCGGGAAAGTGGCCCAGCTCACGTCGGGCGACTGCCGATAGGGGTTGCGGCGGGTGGCCCCGATCCAGTTACGCTACGACTCGTAGCGAAAGCGACGACCAGGCGCCGTGTCCCCGTGGGACGGGAGCGGCGCGGGCGCGGATGGGGATCCGCGCCGAACGGTTCAGGCTACTCGGAGGTGGGCGCACCACCTCGGGGATCGGGACCGCGCAGCCCGCGCGGGGCGATTTCCGGGAGGTTGGTGCCCACCGGCGGCGCGAGCGGGGGAGGATGGTGCCATGCAGCCACGGAATTCTCGTCTCAACAGTGCCGCCCTGCGTGGCGCGGTCGACCTCGCCGCAGTGAAGGCAGCCGGCGAGGCTGCCCAGAAGGCCGAGCAGGCCAGGGCCGAGCGGGCCCGCCAGTCGGCCGCCGCCGAGGAGGCCGGGGTCGCCCCGGCCGGGGTCGGCTACGAGCTCGTCATCGACGTCACCGAGGACACCTTCGAGACCGAGGTCGTCCAGCGGTCCACCGAGGTGCCGGTGGTCGTCGACTTCTGGGCCGAGTGGTGCGGGCCCTGCAAGCAGCTCAGTCCGATCCTGGAGCGCCTGGCCGAGGAGTACGTCGGCCGGATCGTGCTCGCCAAGATCGATGTGGACGCCAACCAGCTGATCGCCCAGCAGTTCGGCATCCAGGGCATCCCGGCCGTGATGGCCGTGGTCGCCGGCCAGTTGGTGCCGCTGTTCCAGGGGGCCGAGAACGAGGCCAACGTCCGCAAGGTGCTGGACCAGCTGATCCTGGTCGCCGAGCAGCGTTTCGGCATCGTCGGCGGCACCGGCGCTCCGGCCGAGGGCGGCGAGGCCGCCGTCCCGCAGCGACCGGAGGACCCGGCGCTCTCCGCCGCCCACGACGCGCTGGACCGGGGCGACCTGGCCGGTGCCGTCCAGGCCTACCGGAACGTGCTGGTCGAGCAGCCGGGCAACACCGAGGCCAGGCTCGGCCTGGCGCAGGCGCAACTGCTGTACCGGGTCGAGGGGCTGGACCCGCAGACGGTCAGGGCGGCCGCGGCCGCCGACCCCAAGGACGTCGCGGCCCAGATGGGCGCGGCCGACCTGGACCTGGTCGGCGGGCACGTCGAGGACGCCTTCGGCCGGCTGGTGACGACGGTCGGCAGGACCTTCGGCGAGGACCGGGACGCGGTCCGGGTGCGGCTGCTGGAGCTGTTCGAGGTGATCGGCACCGAGGACCCGCGGGTCACCGCGGCGCGTCAGGCGCTGGCCCGGGTGCTGTTCTGAGTCGGTCGCCGCGAACGGCGTGCCGCGCCCGGCCCGGTGACACGGCGGGTGACCTGCGGTGCCGCCTGGTGATTTGGCGACAATCCGGTCATCGCCGCTGAGGTTTACCAAATCTTGACAACACCCGTGGACGGTCACGACATGTGACCGTCCACGGGTGTTTCGCTGATGTTTCCGAGGGATTTCGCCCTCACTAATCCTCCATTTCGTCACTCTGCGTGTCTTCCCGGCCGATTCCATGATCGTTTCGGCTCGTATGGGATTACCCGTCAGTAATGCGACCTCTTGTGCTCAGCCCGGGATTCGAGCAGCATCGGCACGCCCGGTCCCCACGATTCGACCTCCGCCGGCAGCCGGTCGGCGGGCCCGACGTAGGGGATCCCCACCGGGCTGCCGACGGCCCCGCCGCCGGCGAGAAGGCAGGGGGGTATCCGCTCCCACGGCGGTTCCTGTCCTTCGCAAGGCCGCGCTGCCCGCGCGGTCACTGGTTGTCGCTCGGGGGGATCGCCCGTGTTGCCACGGCGCTCTCCGCTACCGAGGACGTAGCTCTCTCCCATCCCAGGCCCCCATTGACGCGGGACGCGCCACCGGGGAGCCGGAGATGTACGTCCAGAAGGAGGACACGCATGTCCCAGACCCACGGCAAGACCCGCTGGAAGCGCTTCGCCCTGGTGATGGTCCCGAGCATCGCGGCCACCGCGATGGTCGGTGTCTCCATCGCCAACAGCGCGCTCGCCGCGTCGTTCAGCGTCTCCGGCCAGCAGTTCAAGGTGAAGACCTCGTACCTGAAGGGCGACAACTTCGCCCAGTTCGGCGCGGTCGACGTCGAGGCCAACGGAACGCTGCACCCGGTCGCCGTCTCGGCCTTCGACGACGCCGAGATCCACAACCTCTGCCAGTCGGTCGTCACCGACCTGTCGCGTCTCGGCCTCGGCAAGATCACCCTCCAGCTGAACGCCGGCAACGACGACAAGAAGCCGGTCACCGCGCACAACCTGCTCATCGACCTGGAGCAGCTGGACGCCGACGCGACCTTCACCGACATCAACATCGGCCAGGACGCCTCCACCCTCACCGGTTCGGCCACCCAGGGCTGGCACGGCCACCCGGCGCTGAAGGAGGCCGGTGCGAAGCTCCCGACCGGCGCGGTGGGCTTCTCCCAGGCCGCCAAGCAGGCCGTGCTGACCGACGTCAAGCAGACCGCGCGCGCCACCTCGGCCGGCACCTTCGTGCTCAACGGCCTGAGCCTCAAGCTCAAGAGCGGCGACGGCGCGGGCAACGAGTGCTTCTGAGCCCCGGCTGAGGGCGTGCCCACCGGCACGTCCGGGTGAGGGTTCCACGCGGGCCGGGGGCGGCGAACACCGCCCCCGGCCCGACATCACAGTTCTTCCCTCGTAGAGACATCGAGGAGCTGCACCATGTCCAGCGCAACGGCCGAGGCTCGGCCCGAACATCGGAACCTGGTCGGGGCGTTCTGGCGGGGCTTCCGTGACTTCCGCCGCTCCAGGCCCTTCTGGGGCGGCCTGCTGGCCATGATCGCCGGCGTCCCGATCCTGTACTTCCCCTACGCGCACCTGTCCTTGGGCGGCGTGACCATCGCCATGTCGACCACGGCGGGCGCCGGTTCGCTGATCATCGGCGTGCTCCTGATCATCCTCGGGCTCACCGCCTGGTTCCAGCCCGCCGTCCGGATCTTCGCGGGCGTCGCCACCACGCTGCTGACGCTGGTGTCGATCCCGGTCTCCAACCTCGCCGGCTTCGGCATGGCGCTGCTGCCGGGGCTGATCGGCGGCGGACTGATGATGGCGTGGGCCAAGCTGCCCGAGCCGGCGGTCGCCACCGTGGCCGAGGCGGCCGAGGGCACGACGGCCGAGTCCGTCGCCACCGAGCAGCCTTCCGCCGCGCCCGCCGCGGAGCAGTCGGTCGCCGAGCAGCCGGTCACCGAGGAGCCCGCCGCCGAGCCGCCCGCCGCCGGGGGGACCGTTCCGGCGCAGCAGGCCGCAGAGCCCAAGGAGGTCCGGTGAGCGACCCGCGCGAGGAGCTTCCCGAGCCGGCGGAGCGCCGTTCGCCCCGGCACGCGGCGCCCCGCACACCCGTACGGCTCCGGCTGCGCGGCCGGGCGCTGGCGATGGCGGCGGTGCCGACCGCGCTGCTGATGGCCGCCACGTACACGCCGAACCCGGCGATCGCGGAGACCGCGGCCAGCAAGCCGTGCGCCACCGCCCCGGACGCGCCGCCGAAGGTCGTCGAGACACCGGTGCCCAAGAGCGAGCTGCCGCCGCCGATCCCGGGCCCGTCCGTCCCGATCCCCGAGGCGCCGGCCACCACCGCGCCCGAGCCGACGGCCGCGCCCGCGGCCGGGCCGACGACGGTGCCCGCGGCACCGCCCGTGACGGCGCCCGCCGAGACCGTACCCGCCGCGCCCACGACCGCCCCGGCGGCCGGCACGACCGCGCCGGAGCCGGCCGCCACCAAGGCCCGTACGGCGGGCGGCGGCGGGGTCGTCCAGGCCGGACTCATCGGCGACATCGTCGGCGGGGTCACCGATCTGCTCCTCCCGGGCGGCACGCCGAGCCCGACGGCCACCGCGAGCCCGGCGGCCGGGACCCGTGCCGTCGCCCCGGCCGCCCCCGCGCCCGCCGCGTCGGGCTCCGCGTCGCCGGCCCGGACCGGCGGGCCGTCCACCGCCCCGTCCACCGGGCCGACGGGCACCCCGGCCGGCACCGCCGCGCCGACCGCCCCGGGCACCACGGCGCCGGGCACCACCGCGCCGACGAGCCCGAAGCCCACCGCGGCGCCCACGACCGGCGCCCCGGCCACCGGCGGCACGGCGCCCTCCGCGTCGGCCTCCGCGAAGGCGTCCGGCAAGGCGTCCGCGAAGCCCGCCGCCGGGTCCGCCACGGCGACGCCGTCCGCCTCGGGCACCCCGTCGAAGGACCCGAACTGCCTGGTCGACACCAAGGCGCTGAGCCCGGCCGGCAAGCCGCCGGACAACCCGATCCTGGTGCCGGACCAGAACTGGACCCTCCAGACCAGCCGGCTCACCCTGAACCACGCGGTGCTGCTGGGCGTGGTCAACGTCCAGACGCCGACCGGTACCAAGCGGGTGCTGAAGTTCGAGGTGGAGACGGTCGACATCGAGAACCTGCACATGACGACGCTGCAGGGGAACGGCAAGACCTTCCACGTGAAGGGCGCGCCGGGCTCGGTCTCGACGATGCGCCAGGGCCCGGTCACCATGTACGTCGAGCGGCTCTCCGGCCACCTGGCCAAGGTGCTCGGCCTGCCGATCCCGATCGACCTGGGCGAGCTGACCCTCACTCCGGACGGGCCGCTGCCGCAGTGGCTCTACGACCTGATCGGCCAGCTCCAGCTGCCGCTGTGGATCGAGCTGACCGGGGTGACCGCGATCCAGTCCGGCCAGTTCGGCGGGACCCTGAAGATCCCCGGCATGAAGCTCTACAACGACGACCAGCCGTACCCCGGGGCGGCCTGATCCGCCCCGGCTCCGGAAACGCCCGTGGGGCGGCCCCTCCGACGAGGAGGGGCCGCCCCACGGGCGTGTTCCGCGCCGCTTACGCGCTGCGGGTGCCCAGGTGGTGGACCTGGACCATGTTGGTGTTGCCGGGGATCCCGGGCGGGGAGCCGGCCGTGACGATGACCGTGTCGCCCTCGTTCAGCTCGCCGATGCGCAGCAGCTCGCCGTCGACCTGGGCCACCATCGCGTCGGTCGAGCCGACCTGCTCGGTGACGTGGGCCTCGACGCCCCAGCTCAGCGAGAGCTGGTTGCGGGTGGCGTTGTCCGGGGTGAACGCGATCACCGGGATCGGCGAACGGTAGCGGGAGAGCCGGCGCGCGGTGTCACCGGACTTGGTGAACGCGACCAGCGCCTTGCCGTTGAGGAAGTCGCCCAGCTCGCACGCGGCGCGGGCGATCGAGCCGCCCTGGGTGCGCGGCTTGCGGCCCGGGTTGAGCGGCTGGAGGCCCTGGGAGAGCAGCTCCTCCTCGGCCTTCTCACAGATCCGGCTCATGGTGCGGACGGTCTCGACCGGGTACTTGCCGACGCTGGACTCGGCGGACAGCATGACCGCGTCGGTGCCGTCCAGGATGGCGTTGGCGACGTCGGAGACCTCGGCGCGGGTGGGGCGCGAGGCGTGGATCATCGACTCCATCATCTGGGTGGCGACGATGACCGGCTTGGCGTTCCGGCGGGCCAGGGTGATCAGCTGCTTCTGGACCAGCGGCACCCGCTCCAGCGGGTACTCGACGGCCAGGTCGCCGCGCGCCACCATGATCGCGTCGAAGGCGAGGACGATCTCCTCCATGGCCTCGACGGCCTGCGGCTTCTCGATCTTGGCGATGACCGGCACCCGGATGCCGACCTCGTCCATGACCGCGTGCACGTCCTTGACGTCCGCGGCGTTGCGGACGAAGGACAGCGCGACCATGTCGACGCCCAGACGGAGGGCGAACCGCAGGTCCTCCTTGTCCTTCTCGGACAGGGCGGGCACGTTGACGGCCGCGCCGGGGAGGTTGATGCCCTTGTTGTTCGAGAGCACGCCGCCCTCGACGACCACGGTCCTCACCCGCGGGCCGTCGACGCTGACGACCTCCAGGGCGATGACGCCGTCGTTGATCAGGACCGGGTCGCCGGGCTTGACGTCGCCGGGCAGGCCCTTGTAGGTGGTCCCGCAGATGTACTGGTCACCGGGGACGTCCTCGGTGGTGATGGTGAACTCGTCGCCGTTGTCGACGGTCACCGGGCCGTTGGCGAAGGTCGCCAGACGGATCTTGGGACCCTGGAGGTCGGCCAGGACGCCGATGGCCTTGCCGGTGTCCTCCGAGACCTGGCGGACCTTGCGGTACCGCTCCTCGTGGTCCGCGTGGGTGCCGTGGCTCATGTTCAGTCGGGCGACGTTCATGCCCGCCTCGACGATGGCCTTCAGCTGTTCGTAGGAGTCCGTCGCGGGACCCAGGGTGCAGACAATTTTCGCTCGGCGCATATCGATCAGTCTATCCGTTCGTGTTATGGGTGCATTCGGCCCGAATGGAAAGGAATCGCCGACGAAGGATTCCGCGGAGCGAGACGACGAGGGGTCAGTTTTCGGCCGATCGGTGCACCAGGGCGAAGGTCTGCCGGGCGATCTCCAGCTCCTCGTCGGTCGGGACGACGGCGACCGCCACCCGGGCGCGGCTCCCGGACGGCAGCAGCGCGGGAGAGATGATCCTCGGCTCGCGCGAGCGTACCGAGTTGAGCTCCGGGTCGACGGCGATGCCGAGTTCCTCCAGGCCGGCGGCGACCGCCGCGCGCACCGGCGCGGCGTTCTCCCCGACCCCGGCGGTGAAGGCGATCGCGTCCACCCGGCCGAGGACCGCGTAGTAGCCGCCGACGTACTTGCGCACCCGGTGCACGTAGGTGTCGAAGGCCAGTCGCGCGTCCTGGTCGCCCGCGTCGGCGCGGCGCATGATCTCGCGCATGTCGTTGTCGCCGCACAGGCCCAGCAGTCCGCTGCGGCGGTTGAGCAGGTCGTCGATCGCGTCGACCGACAGGCCGCCGACCCGGTGCAGGTGGAAGACCACGCCGGCGTCGATATCACCCGAACGAGTGCCCATCACCAGGCCCTCCAGCGGGGTCAGGCCCATCGAGGTGTCGACGCAGCGCCCCCCGCTCACGGCCGAGGCGGAGGCGCCGTTGCCCAGGTGCAGCACGATCACGTTGACCTCGGCCGGGTCCTTGCCGAGCAGCCGCGCGGTGGCCCGCGAGACGTACTGGTGCGAGGTGCCGTGGAAGCCGTAGCGGCGCACCCGGTGCTCGTCGGCCACCGCCCGGTCGATCGCGTACCGGGCGGCGTACTCCGGCATCGAGGCGTGGAAGGCGGTGTCGAAGACGGCCACCTGCGGCAGGTCGGGCCGCAGCGCGCGGGCCACCTCGATGCCGGTGATGTTGGCCGGATTGTGCAGCGGCGCCACCGGGATCAGCCGGCGGATCTCCCGCAGCACCTCGTCGGTGATCACGGTCGGCTCGGTGAACCGCAGTCCGCCGTGCACCACCCGGTGCCCGATCGCGGCCAGCTCGGGGGAGTCCAGGCCGAGGCCGTCGGCGGCCAGCTCCTCGGCGACCGCCTTGAGGGCCGCGCCGTGGTCGGGGAAGGCCTGGGCGGCCTCCCGCTCGGTGCCGCCGCGCGGGGTGTGCACCAGCCGCCCGCCGGTCTCGCCGATCCGCTCGACCAGGCCGGAGGCGAGCCGGGCGCCGTCCAGCATGTCGATCAGCTGGTACTTCACCGACGAGGACCCGGCGTTCAGCACCAGGACGCGGGTACCTTCACTCATGCCTTCACCTCGGTGCGCTCCTGGGACTGGATGGCGGTGATCGCCACCGTGTTGACGATGTCCTGCACCAGCGCGCCGCGCGACAGGTCGTTGACCGGCTTGCGCAGCCCCTGGAGCACCGGCCCGACGGCGACCGCGCCCGCCGAGCGCTGCACCGCCTTGTAGGTGTTGTTGCCGGTGTTGAGGTCCGGGAAGATCAGCACGGTCGCCCGGCCCGCCACCGCCGAGCCCGGCAGTTTGGTCGCCGCGACGTACTCGTCCACCGCCGCGTCGTACTGGATCGGCCCCTCGACCAGGATGTCCGGGCGCAGCTCGCGGACCAGCTCGGTGGCCTTGCGGACCTTGTCGACGTCCGCCCCGGAGCCGGAGGTGCCGGTCGAGTAGGACAGCATCGCGACCCTCGGCTCGACCCCGAACTGGGCGGCGGTGGCGGCGGACTGGATGGCGATGTCGGCCAGCTGCTGGGCGTCCGGGTCCGGGTTGACCGCGCAGTCGCCGTAGACCAGCACCTTGTCCGCCAGGCACATGAAGAAGACGCTGGACACGATGGACGCGCCCGGCGAGGTCTTGATCACCTCGAACGCGGGCCGGATGGTGGCGGCGGTGGAGTGCACCGCGCCGGAGACCATCCCGTCGGCGATGCCCTCCTGGACCATCAGGGTGCCGAAGTAGGAGACGTCGGTGACCACGTCCAGGGCCAGTTCCACGGTCATGCCCTTGTGCGCCCGCAGCTTGGCGTACAGCTCGGCGAACTGGCGGCGCAGCGGGCTGGTGGCCGGGTCGACGATCCGCACCTGGGCCCGGTCGGCCCCGGCGTCCGGCTCGGGCAGCGCGATGCCCAGGGCGGCGGCCCTGCGGCGGACGGCGTCGACCTCGCCGAGCAGGGTGAGGTCGCAGATGTTGCGGCGCAGCAGGATCTCGGCGGCGCGCAGCACCCGCTCCTCGGTGCCCTCCGGCAGCACCACGTGCCGGCGGGCCGCCCTGGCCCGTTCCAGCAGCGCGTGCTCGAACATCATCGGGGTCACCCGCTCGGACCGGCCGACCTCGATCAGATTGGTCAACTCGGCGGTGTCCACGTGCAGTTCGAACAGCCCGAGGGCGATCTCGGCCTTCCGCGGGCTGGCCGAGGAGAGCTTGCCCTCCAGATGGGTCAGGGCGGCGGCGGTGAGCCAGCTGCCCTCCGGGACGACCGCCACCGGGGTGCCGGGGGCCAGCCGGGCGGCGAGCGCCATCACGTTCGGGCCGGGGTGCTGGCCGAGGGTGAGCAGCACCCCGGCGATCGGCGGGGCGCCGGCGGCGTGCGCGGCCAGCGAGCCGATCACCAGATCGGCGCGGTCGCCGGGGGTGACGACCAGCGCCCCCTCGGTCAGCGCGTCCAGGAAGGTCGGCAGCATGGCGCCGCCGAAGACGAAGCCGCGCACGTCCCGGGCGAGGCCGGAGGCGTCGCCGATCAGCACCTCGGCGCCGGTGGCCTCGACCAGCTGGGCGACGGTCGGCGCGGCCAGCGCCGGCTCCTCGGGGATGACGTAGGCGGGGATCGGCAGCTTCTCGGTCAGCTTGCGCTGGACCGGCTGCTTGGCCGCCGGGGCGACCCGGTTGGCGACCATCGCCAGGGTCTCGCAACCGAGGTCGGTGTACGCGCGGTGGGCGTTGCGGACCTCGGCGATCACCGCGTCCGCGTCCTCGCCGTGGCCGCCGACCACCGGCAGCACGGCGGCGCCGAACTCGTTCGCCAGCCGGGCGTTGAAGGCCAGCTCGTCGGGGATGTTGGTGTCCGCGAAGTCGGTGCCCAGCACCAGCACTGCCTCGCAGCGGCGCTCCAGCGCCCGGAACCGGTCCACCAGTACCGAGACCAGCTCGTCCTGGCCCTGGGCGGCCTGCAGCGCGGCGGCCGCCTCGTAGTCGAGGCCGTAGAGGTCGGCCGGCGGCAGGTCCAGCCGGTAGCGGGCCCGCAGCAGCTCGACCACGTGGTCGGAGCCGGCGGCGCCCTGTGCGGAGGCGTGCACCAGCGGACGGAACACCCCGACCCGGTCCACCTGGCGGGTGAGCAGCTCCATGACCCCGAGCTCCACCGCCTGCCGGCCGTCGCCCCGGTCGATCCCGGTCACGTACACGCTGCGCGCCACGCGGTTCTCTCCGTCCCGTCGTCCCAGGAAGTGGTCATATCGACCATACATTCGCACCGTGAACGCGTGTCGGCGAGCGGAACGGTCGGGCGGGGGCAAGGGGCCGAAGGTCACCAGGGCGAGCGGTCCGGACCGGCGAGTTCGACGGCGACCCCGGCCGGCCGCTCGGTGACGGTCAGCAGGGTGATCCGCTTGTCCAGCAGCCACCCGTGCCGACGGGCCAGGACGAGGTCCGGCCGGGTGCGCCAGCCGTCCGCCGTCAGCCGCTCCCGCAGCCGGCGGGCGACCTCGGCGGCGGGCAGGCCCTCGGTGCTCACCACCGTGAGCTCGCGCAGACAGGTGTGCAGGCCGCAGTCCCGGTCCGGGCCGCTGTCGTGCTCGACGGCGAGGCCCGGCGGCAGCGCCAGCTCGTACCGCTCGGGGGAGAAGGGCTCGTGCACGGCGAGCTGGTAGAGCAGGCCGACCACGAGGCCGAGCAGCGCGTGCGCCGCGGTCAGGGCGATCGCGGCGGTGGTCCGGCCGGACCCGCCGGCCGGCCGGTGGCCGCGCCGCAGGTGCTCGGCCAGGGCGCCGAGCAGCACGACCAGTCCGGCGGCGAGCGGATAGCCGGCCTGCGACTCCGCGACGGCCCGGCTGTGGAACCAGCCGTACTCCAGGCCCACCGGGACGACCGCCAACGCGGCCAGCCCCCCGGCGACCGCCGCCCCGACCGCCCTGGTCCGCGCCAGCACCGCCCAGCAGACCAGCGGCAGCAGCACGTACCCCCACCCCAGCACCGTCCCCACGAAGCTCCCCCCGGTCCCCACCGACGTCCCCGGCGGGGAGCCTAGCCGCGGGGCGGAGGGAATTCGGCGGGTGCCTGTAACGTGCCCGGCCGTCCGCAGGTCATTCAGGTGTAGGGGAAAACGAGGCAGGGGAGCCCGGCGGATGGCACGAGAGAGTCAGCTACGGACGAAGGCGGGCCGGGACGAGGACTTCCGGGCCTTCGCGACGGCGAGGACCCCGCACCTGTACCGCACCGCCTGCCTGCTCGCGGGCGGTGACACCCACCTGGCGGAGGACCTGGTCCAGGAGACGCTCGGGCGGATCTACGCCCAGTGGCACCGGACCTCCTGGTTCGCCCCGCGCGAGCGGATCGACAACCCGGCCGGCTACGCGCACACCGTGCTGGTCCGGGCCTTCCTGTCGCACCGCAGCCGGCGCAGCAGCGGCGAGCAGCCGGTCGACGCGGTTCCGGACACCGCCGCCAGGGAGGGCGACCCGGCGCTGCGGCTGGCGCTGGTCGACGCGCTCGCCCGGCTCTCGCCGCGCGACCGGGCGGTGCTGGTCCTGCGCTACTGGGAGGACCGCAGCGTCGAGCAGACCGCCGAGATCCTCCGCCGCAGCCCGGGCGCCGTGCGGACGCAGTCCGTCCGGGCGCTGGCCCGGATCCGGGCCGTGCTCGGCGACGACCTGCGCGCCCTCGCCGACCACTGAGCTCCCGCTCCACCTCCATCGACCGACCTTCATCGACCGACCGACCGACCCGAAACGGTGGTTCAGCATGCCCGCAGACCGGGACCTTCCCGAGACCGACACCCAGTACGAGCAGGACCTCTCCGCGGCGATGGCCCGGGCGGGGGAGACGTTCCACACCGAGCCCCTGCCGCTGGTCGACACCGGCTGGTCGTACGGGCGCCGACTGCGCCGCCGCCGGCGGGCGTCGGTGCTGGCCGGAGCCGCCGCGCTGGCCCTGGTCGGCGTCGGCGGGGTGGCGCTGGCCGGCCTGCCGGGCGGTGGCACCGGCCGGGTCGCGGCGGCGGGCGCACCGTCCGCCGGGGCGACCGCGGCGCCGGTGTCCGGCCAGGAGTTCCTCGACCTGTTCACGCCGCTGCTGCCGGCCGGGAACATCGTGAAGGTCGAGGAGGCGCGGGGGACGGAGAGCGGTACCCCGCAGCTCCGGCTGACCCACGACGACGGGCACGGCCTGGCGTACTACCTGTTCTGGATCACCGGCCCCTCGGTGATGCCCGATGACGCCAAGGGCTGCGCGTACGCCGACGGCCTCGATGTCTGCACCTCCGCCACCACGACGGACGGCTCGCAGTTGGTGGTCTACCAGGCCGGCACCCGGGACGGCGAGCCGGACGGGTCGAAGACCTGGTCCGCCTCCCTCTACAGCAAGAGCGGGTACCACCTCATGCTCCAGGAGTGGAACCGCAATCCGCTGGAGCCGGGGTCCGGCATCACCCGGGTCGACCCGCCGATGACGACCGGGCGGATCGCCGAGGTGGCGGCGGACGAGCGCTGGAAGACGGTCGCCGCCGCCATCCCGGAGCACCCCGTCATGCCGCAGCCGACCGGGGCGGACGGTGGGCTTGCGACGGTCCGGCCGATGAGCCCCTCCGACCTCGCCTCCCTCCGGGCAGCCGCGACCGGCCCGGGGAAGGAGGGCGCCGTACCCGCGCCGTCGCTCCCGTCGACGGAGGGGGCCCTCTCCGGCCCCCTGACCCTGCCCGCGTTCCCCCCGCCCGGCCCCTGACGCCGTCGGGCCGCCGCTCCGCACCACGGGGGCGGAGCGGCGGACCACCGGCGGCTCAGGCCGGGCGGAGCCAGACGGTCGACAGCGGCGGCAGCACCAGCTCGGCACTGCGCGGCTGGCCGTCCCACTCGACGGCCTCCGACTTCACCGGGTGGGAGTTGCCGATCCCGCTGCCGCCGTAGGCCGCGGCGTCGGTGTTGAGGGCCTCCTCCCACAGCTGGTCGCGGCCGTTCAGCTCGGGCAGGCCGACCCGGCGGCCGTGCCGCACCACGGGGGAGAAGTTGCAGACCGCGACCAGCGGTGTGCCGTCGGCGGCGTAGCGGACGAAGGAGAGCAGGTTGTCCTCGGCGGCGCCGCCGTCGAGCCAGCTGAAGCCGGCCGGGACGCTGTCCTGCTCCCACAGCGCCGGGGTCTCCAGGTAGCGCCCGTTGAGATCGGCCACGAGGCGGCGCACGCCGAGGTGGTCACGGTGGGCCGGCCACTGCTCGTCGAGCACCCACCACTGCGGGCCCTGCTCGTGGTCCCACTCGGCACCCTGGGCGAACTCCTGCCCCATGAAGAGGAGTTGCTTGCCGGGGTGGGCCCACATGAAGCCGAGGTAGGCGCGGTGGTTGGCGCGCTGCTGCCACCAGTCGCCGGGCATCTTGGAGACCAGCGCCTGCTTGCCGTGCACCACCTCGTCGTGGGAGATCGGCAGGACGTAGTTCTCCGACCAGGCGTACACCATCGAGAAGGTGATCTCGTTGTGGTGGAACCGCCGGTGCACCGGGTCCTTGCCCATGTAGACCAGCGAGTCGTGCATCCAGCCCATGTTCCACTTCAGGCCGAAGCCGAGACCGCCCCGGTCGGTGGGCCGGGTGACGCCGTCCCAGGCGGTGGACTCCTCGGCGACGGTGATCACGCCCGGGCAGCGCCGGTAGACGGTGGCGTTCATCTCCTGGAGGAAGGCGGCCGCGTCGAGGTTCTCCCGCCCGCCGTACTGGTTGGGGGTCCAGGCGCCGCCCTCGCGCGAGTAGTCGAGGTAGAGCATCGAGGCGACGGCGTCCACCCGCAGGCCGTCGACGTGGAACTCCTCGCACCAGTAGACCGCGTTGGCCACCAGGAAGTTGCGCACCTCGACCCGGCCGTAGTCGAACTCCAGGGTGCCCCAGTCCGGGTGCTCGGCGCGCAGCGGGTCGGCCGGCTCGTAGAGCGGCTCGCCGTCGAAGCGGGCCAGCGCGAAGTCGTCCTTGGGGAAGTGCGCGGGCACCCAGTCGACGATGACGCCGATGCCGTGCCGGTGCAGGGTGTCGACCAGGAAGCGGAAGTCGTCGGGGCCGCCGAGCCGGGAGGTGGGCGCGTAGTAGCCCGACACCTGGTAGCCCCAGGAGCCGCCGAAGGGGTGCTCCATCACCGGCATGAACTCCACGTGGGTGAAGTTCAACTCCTTCAGGTAGGCCGGGAGTTCGGCGGCGATCGCGCGGTAGTCGGTGAGGTCGGGCCGCCAGGACGCCAGGTGCAGCTCGTACACCGACATCGGGGCGCGGTGGTGCGCGGTGCGGGCCCGGCGGGCCATCCACTCGCCGTCCTGCCAGCGGTAGGAGGAGCTGGTGACGACCGAGGCGGTGCCGGGCGGCAGCTGCGCGGCCCGGGCCAGCGGGTCGGCCTTGTCGAGCACCCGGCCGTGCCGGGTGTGGATCTCGTACTTGTACTGGGCGCCCTCGCCGATGTCGGGGACGAAGAGCTCCCAGACGCCGGAGGAGCCGAGCGAGCGCATCGGGTGCCCGGTGCCGTTCCAGTGGTTGAAGTCGCCGATCAGCCGCACCCCGGCGGCGTTCGGCGCCCAGACCGCGAACGCGGTGCCGGTGACCCCGCCGACGGTGCGCACGTGCGAGCCGAGCGCCTGCCAGAGCTGCTCGTGCCGGCCCTCGGAGATGAGGTGCAGGTCGAGCTCGCCGAGGGTGGGCGGGGTGCGGTAGCCGTC
The DNA here is from genome assembly GCF_900105395.1 of Streptomyces sp. TLI_053. Classification (NCBI taxonomy): domain Bacteria; kingdom Bacillati; phylum Actinomycetota; class Actinomycetes; order Kitasatosporales; family Streptomycetaceae; genus Streptomyces; species Streptomyces sp. TLI_053. The sequence goes on along the minus strand of NZ_LT629775.1, from coordinate 3,827,360 downwards.
GTGCTGGCGCAGCGGTTCGGAGCCCGGGTAGTCGACCAGCAGCCGGTAGTCGGGGGCCTCCGCGGCGGCCAGCAGACCGGTGAACAGGCCGCCCTGCTGGTGGGTGAGCTCGACGGAGCCCTGGTCGGTCTCCACCAGGACCCGGTCGGCGAACGGGCGGAGCACCCGGATCGCGGTGCCGCCGTTGACGGGGTGGGCACCGAGCAGGGCGTGCGGGTCGTGGTGCTGGCCGCCGACCAGCCGGTCCACCTCACCGGGCGGCAGCGGGGCCTCGGGCAGCCGCAGCGCCCCGGAGGTCACCGGGGCGGCGTCGCCGCCGGCCGGGGGCACGGGCGCGGCCGCGGGCGGCGGCACGGTCGCCGGAGCCGGAGCCGGAGCCGGAGCCGGAGCCGGGCCCGGAGCCGGGGCAGCAGGGACGGTCGCAGTCGGGGCGGTCGTGGCGGGGGCGGTCCCGGTGGGTTCCGACTCGGCCCGCCGGGCGGCCGCGGGTTCGCGCTTCGGGGCGTCCGGGCCGGCCAGGAAGGTGGCCGGCACGGTGCGGATGGTGCGGCCTGGCGGATCGAGCGGCGTCACGGCGAGGACCTCCTGGAGCGGGGCGCGGATTCGGGGGCGGGGCGGCGGAAGCGGGGCGGCGGCGGGCCCGTCGGCGCCGGGGCGGGGAGGGAGGGGCTCCGGCGGCGGAACGGGGGAGGAGGAGGGGGTGGCCCCCGGTGGGGCGGGGACCGGACCGGCCGAGCGAGGGGGAGCGGAGGGTCAGACCGTGAGGGCGAGCCGGTTGATGGCGGCCAGCGGGATCGGCAGCCAGCTGGGCCGGTGCCTGGCCTCGTAGACCACCTCGTACACCGCCTTGTCGATCTCCAGCGCGCGCATCAGCTCCGGCGACGCCGCCGGGTCGGTGCCGCCGCCCGCGGTGTAGCCGGCGCAGAAGGCGGTGCGGTTGCGCTGCGCCCAGGCGGCGGCGAGGTGCGCGAGTTCCGGGTCGGACGGCCCGCCGGCCAGCAGGTGGGCGGCGGCGTAGTCGAAGGAGCGGAGCATCGCGGCGACGTCCCGCAGAGCGGTCTGCGGTTCGCGCCGCTCGGCCACCGACTTGGCCGGCTCGCCCTCGAAGTCGAGCAGGACCCAGCCGTGCGGGGTGCGCATGGCCTGGCCGAGGTGCAGGTCGCCGTGGATCCGCTGGACCGCCAGGCCGTCCGGGTGGGCGTCGGCCATCTGGCCGAAGGCCGAGCGCAGCGCACCCCGGTAGCGCATCAGCCCCGGGACGGCGGCGACCGCGCTGTCCAGCCGGTCGGCCATCGCGGTGGCCAGCTGCCTGGTCTGCGCCCGGTCCAGCCGGGCGACCGGCATCGACCGGGAGAGCACCCGGTGCACCTCGGCGGTGGCGCGGCCGAGCCGGTGCGCCTCGATCGCGAAGTTGCCGGGGGAGGGGTCGCCCTTCAGCCGGCCGACCTGGTCGAGGGCGAGTTCCCAGCCGTCCTCGGCCTCCGGGAGGTAGCGCTGGAGCAGGCCGAGGGTGGCCGGCTCGGTGCGCTCCAGCCGGCTCTCGAACCAGGCGGCGACCCGGGGGATGCGGGTCGAACCGGCCCGGGAGAGCGCGAGCGAGAGTTCCAGGTCGGGGTTGGTGCCGGGGTGGACGCGGCGGAACAGCTTCAGGATGTACGAGGTGCCGTAGATGACGGAGCTGTTGGACTGCTCGGCGGTGGAGGCCCGCCCGGGCAGGTTGGTGGGCAGTCCGGAGCCGGGGGTGCGCCGGAACGACAGCGCGCCGAACCGGTCGCCGGTGGCCAGGTGCTCCAGCAGCCGCCCGGTGAGCTCCGGGTCGTGCACCGCGTCGAAGAGCGTGGCCCCGTCGTACGGGCCCTGGGTGAGGCGGCCGAGGACGGCGGCCGGCTCGATGCCGGCCGGGCCCTTCGAGCGGATGCCGAGCAGCAGTTGGTACAGGTCGCCGTGCGGCACGCCGGCGGTGGCGGCGTGTTCGACCCGGAGCAGCAGGTGCAGCAGGGCGGGGTCGCCGACCTGGAGGGGGGTGCCGACCACGGGGACGAGGCCGGTGATCGGCCGCCCCTTCCCGGCGTACCAGCGCTGGGTGGGTAGCCACTCGGCGATCAGCGGCAGCGCCGCCTGGACGAGTTCGCTCACCCCCAGGGCGGTCCTCCGGACCCCGGTACCCCGCGGGACGGCCGGCGCGGCGGAGCCGGCGGGGGCGTCCTGGTGCAGGGGGACTTGCGAACGGGAGGTTTCGGACATGACTCCCTTTCCCCGGAGGAGCTGGGCGGATCGCCCGACGGGTCTGGCCGGGTCCGTCAGTCTTCCGGATTGCGGCGGCGCGGCGGCGCGGCACGCGAGCGAGGGGCCCGGGTGTCACGCCTTCGTGTGGGTGGCCGTTGGGCTGTTCTCCGTACGCGGTGGTGCAGAGACGACCGGGGGCGCGGGGTACGAACTCGCGCCCCCGGAGGGTTCGGTGGGACCCGCGGCGGCTGCCGGATCGTTACTTCGGCCGCACGGTTCCGGTCGGCCGGGCGGGCCGGCGGAGCTGGAACCAGTAGAAGCCGTGCCCGGCCAGGGTGAGCAGGTACGGCCACTCGCCGATCGAGGGGAAGCGCACCCCGCCGATCAGCTCGACCGGATTCCGTCCGCCGTACCGCCGCAGGTCCAGTTCGGTCGGTTGCGCGAACCGCGAGAAGTTGTTCACGCACATGACCAGGTCCCCCTCGTACTCACGGACGAAGGCCAGCACCGCGGGGTTGCTGGAGGGCAGTTCGGTGTAGCTGCCGAGGCCGAACGCCGGGTTGAGCTTGCGGATCTCGATCATGCGACGCGTCCAGTGCAGCAGTGAGCTCGAACTGCTCTGCTGCGCTTCGACGTTGGTCACCTGATAGCCGTACACCGGATCCATGATGGGCGGCAGACTGAGCCTGCCCGGGTCGGCGGAGGAGAAACCCGCGTTGCGGTCCGGGGTCCACTGCATCGGGGTCCGGACGCCGTCCCGGTCGCCCAGCCAGATGTTGTCCCCCATGCCGATCTCGTCGCCGTAGTAGAGCACCGGCGAACCGGGCAGGGAGAGCAGCAGGGCGGTGAAGAGCTCGATCTGGTTGCGGTCGTTCTCCAGCAGCGGGGCGAGCCGCCGGCGGATGCCCACGTTGGCGCGCATCCGCGGGTCCTTGGCGTACTCCGCGTACATGTAGTCGCGCTCCTCGTCGGTGACCATCTCCAGGGTCAGCTCGTCGTGGTTGCGCAGGAAGATCCCCCACTGGCAGCCGTGCGGGATGTTGGGCGTCTTGGCGAGGATCTCCGAGACGGGGTAGCGGGACTCCCGGCGGACCGCCATGAAGATCCGCGGCATCACCGGGAAGTGGAACGCCATGTGGCACTCGTCGCCGCCGGAGGCGAAGTCGCCGAAGTAGTCGACGACGTCCTCCGGCCACTGGTTGGCCTCGGCGAGCAGCACGGTGTCCGGGTAGTCGGCGTCGATCTCCTTGCGGACCCGCTGCAGGAACTCGTGGGTCTCCGGGAGGTTCTCGCAGTTGGTCCCCTCCCGGGCGAACAGGTACGGCACCGCGTCCAGCCGGAACCCGTCGATGCCGAGGTCCAGCCAGAACCGCAGCCCGGCGATCATCTCGTCCTGGACCCGGGGGTTGTCGTAGTTGAGGTCGGGCTGGTGGGAGAAGAACCGGTGCCAGAAGTACTGCTTGCGCACCGGGTCGTAGGTCCAGTTGGAGGTCTCGGTGTCGACGAAGATGATCCGGGCGTCCGGGTACTGCTTGTCGTCGTCGGCCCACATGTAGAAGTCGCCGTACGGGCCGTCCGGGTCCTCCCGGGAGGCCTGGAACCAGGGGTGCTGGTCGCTGGTGTGGTTCATGACGAAGTCGATGACCACGCGCATGCCGCGGGCGTGCGCCGCGTCGACGAACTCCATGAAGTCGGCGAGGTCGCCGAACTCGGGCAGCACCGACTTGTAGTCGGACACGTCGTACCCGCCGTCGCGCAGCGGCGAGGCGAAGAACGGCGGCAGCCAGAGGCAGTCGACCCCGAGCCACTGCAGGTAGTCGAGTTTGGCGGTGAGCCCCTTGAGGTCTCCGACCCCGTCGCCGTTGCTGTCCTGGAAGGACCGCACCAGCACCTCGTAGAAGACCGCACGCTTGAACCACTCCGGGTCCAGGTTCTTCTTCGAGGTCTCGGGGAAGGTGTCGGGGACGGGCTCGTTGACTGTCACGCTGGGTTCCTCCGAACCGTGAGGAGGTGGGCCGGCTCGGCTGAGGGGTCGAGCCGGACGTAGTTGTGCCGGCCCCAGGTGTAGGCGGCGCCGGTGAGCTCGTCGTGGACCGCGTACGGCCCGTCCCCGTCCAGGGTGACGGTGGCCTCCTGGGCGTGGTGCGGATCCAGGTTGACCACGGTGATGAGGTGGTCGGTGAGGCCGTCGGGCGTCGGGGCGGTCTTGGAGTAGGCGAGCACCTGGTCGTTGTCGGTGGGGTGGAAGCGCAGTGAACGCAGCTGCTGGAGTGCCGGGTGACGGCGGCGCAGCCGGTTCAGGACGGTGAGCAGCGGGGCGAGGGTGTCGGTGCGGCTCCAGTCCCTGGGGCGCAGTTCGTACTTCTCCGAGTGCAGGTACTCCTCGGAACCGGGGTGGGCCGGCTCGTTCTCGTAGAGCTCGTAGCCGGCGTACACGCCGTAGCTGGGGGAGAGGGTGGCCGCCAGGACCGCGCGGATCGCGAAGGCGGCCCGGCCGCCGTCCTGGAGGTAGGCGTGCAGGATGTCCGGGGTGCTGGCGAAGAAGTTGGGGCGCATGTAGGCGGCCGCGTCGCCGGTGAGCTCGGTGAGGTACTCGGTGAGTTCGGCCTTGGTGTTGCGCCAGGTGAAGTACGTGTACGACTGGTGGAAACCGATCTTCCCCAGGGTGTGCATCATCGCCGGACGGGTGAAGGCCTCGGCGAGGAAGACCACGTCCGGGTCGGTGCGGGCGATGTCCGCGAGCACCCGCTCCCAGAAGACCACGGGTTTGGTGTGCGGGTTGTCGACCCGGAAGATCCGTACCCCGTGCGCCATCCAGAACCGGAGGACCCGGATCGTCTCCTTGACGATTCCGTCCATGTCCTGGTCGAAGTTGATCGGATAAATATCCTGATATTTCTTCGGAGGATTCTCGGCGTAGGCGATGGTGCCGTCCGCCCGGTGACTGAACCATTCCGGATGCTTGTTCACCCACGGGTGGTCCGGCGAACACTGGAGCGCGAAGTCCAGCGCGACCTCCAGGTGCAGCGCGGTGGCCTCGGCGACGAAGTGGTCGAAGTCCTCGATCGTGCCGAGGTCCGGGTGGACGGCGTCGTGGCCGCCCTCCGGCGAGCCGATCGCCCACGGCGAGCCGACGTCGTGCGGGCCGGCCGTCAGGCTGTTGTCCGGGCCCTTGCGGAAGGCGCGGCCGATCGGGTGGACCGGCGGCAGGTAGACCACGTCGAAGCCCATCGCGGCCACCGCGGGCAGCCGCTCGGCGGCGGTCCGCAGGGTGCCCGAGCGCGGCGGCTCCACCCCGGACGGGTCGACCACCGCGCCCTCGGAGCGGGGGAAGAACTCGTACCAGGAGCCGAACAGCGCCCGCTCCCGGTCCACCTGGAGCGGCACCGGCCGGGAGGCGCTCACCAGTTCGCGCAGCGGGAAGCGGCCCAGCAGCTCCTGCACCTCGGGGGCGAGCGCGGCGGCCAGCCGGGACAGCGGCGGCAGGGCCGGGTCGCGCAGCGCCTCGGCGGCCGCCAGCACCACCGCCCGGCCCTCCTTCTTCGGGACCCCGGCGGCCGCGCGTTCCAGCAGTTGCGCGCCCTCCTCCAGGACCAGCGCGGTGTCGATCCCGGCCGGCAGCTTGATCGCCGCGGCCTTGCGCCAGGTGGCCACCGGGTCCGACCACGCCTCGACCACGTACGACCAGCGGCCGGGGGCGGTCGGGGTGACGTGCGCGCCCCAGCGGTCGGAGCCCTCGGCCAGCTCGCGCATCGGCGTCCAGGGGCCGCCGCGGCCGCGCGGGTCGCGCAGCACCACATTGGCGGCGACCGCGTCGTGGCCCTCACGGAACACGGTCGCGGAGACCGGGAAGGACTCGCCCACCACCGCCTTGGCCGGGCGGCGGCCGGCGTCCACGAGGGGGCTGACGTCCAGGACGGGGATGCGGCCGATCACGGTGTCGCTCTCTGTCGTCTTGCGGGCGGTCTTGCGGGTGGTGGCGGGCTTCGCGCGGGCCCGGCCGGCGGCGGGGCGCGCGGTGGACGCCCCGGCGGGTGCGGCGCCCCCGGCCCGGCCGGTGGCGGGTTCGGAGGCGCTCGCGCCGCGGGCGGTGGTGCGCCCGCGCGGGGTCGCGGCCCCGGTCGGGCCGGAAGCGGTCCGGCTGTCCTCGGCCCCGGGTTGTCGGGCCGGCTCGTCCGGTCGCTCCGTACGGTCTGCCCCGGCACCCCGGGGTCCCGGCATCGCCGCGTCCGTCCGAGCGTCAGAATCCATCCGTCCGGCGGATTCCGCGACCGCTGCGTCGAGGGTGTCGGCCACCGGTGTGGACTGGTCCCGCGTGTCGCCGTGCATGCCAAACTCCTGCCCGAGATCGGCGGCAGCTCCCGCGGGCCGGCAGGGCCAGGGGAGTACCGGGAGGACTACTGGGTGGGGAGGACCTGCGACCGGAAGCCTGCCCGCGCCGCCGTTCCGGGCAACCTGCCCCGCTCCCGCCGAGCCCGTGGCGGAGGGCCCGAGAGCCCGCGCGCGTCCCGGCGCACGCCTCTCGGAGCGCGCCCCCGGAGGACCCGACCCACCCGTGAACGAGCGGGGTGATCGCGAGGACACGCGGCGGTCCGCGATGGGCGCCGAATGGACCAATCAGGATGACGAACGATCAACACGAAAAGGATTCGGACGTGCTGCTTCGCGGGGGAACGCCACCCGTCTCCGCACTCCCCGCAGCATCGACGACCGCGGTTCATCCTCGCACCGGTCGAGCGGATTCCGCACCGGTCCGGCCGGAGTTTCGGAGGTGATCGGGCGCGGGCCCGCCGGCGGAAATGGATCTGTTCCGCCGCGTTCACGTATTGGTGGCGCGGTGCCCCGGAAAGTGCGCCTCGTGCGCCCCCCGTGCAGTCCAATGCGCCGAATGCGATCTCATCAATAGGCCGAACGGATGTCGAATAGCCCAACTGACGCACCATCATGCCATCGGGCGAGGCTACGCTTCACGCCGTGAAGGCAATCCGCAGATTCACCGTCCGCACCGTCCTGCCCGAACAACTCCAGCCGTTGCACGAGCTGGCCCTCAACCTGCGCTGGTCCTGGCACCCCGAGACCCGGGACCTCTTCCGGTCCGTGGATCCGGACGTGTGGGCCGCGACGGGCGAGGACCCGGTGCGGCTGCTCGGGGAGGTCCCGGCCGCCCGGCTCGCCGCGCTCGCCGCCGACCGCAGGTTCCTGCGCCGGCTCGGCGACCTCGCCGACGACCTGCGGGAGTACCTGGCGGGCCCGCGCTGGTACCAGACGGCGGGGCAGCAGGCCGCCGCGCCGCCCCCCGCCGCCATCGCCTACTTCTCGCCCGAGTACGGCATCGCCGCCGCGCTGCCCCAGTACTCCGGCGGCCTCGGCATCCTCGCCGGCGACCACCTCAAGGCCGCCAGCGACCTCGGGGTCCCGATCATCGGTGTCGGGCTCTTCTACCGGCACGGCTACTTCCGGCAGTCCCTCGACCGGGACGGCTGGCAGCAGGAGCGCTACCCGCTGCTCGACCCGGACGAGCTGGCCGTCACCCTGCTGCGCGAGCCCGACGGCACGCCCAGCCGGGTCGACCTCGCCCTGCCCGGCGGCCGCACCCTGGCCGCGCACATCTGGAAGGCCCAGGTCGGCCGGGTCCCGCTGCTGCTGCTGGACTCCGGCATCGAGGCCAACTCGCCCGCCGAGCGCGACGTCACCGACCGCCTCTACGGCGGCGGCAGCGAGCACCGGCTGCTGCAGGAGATGCTGCTCGGCGTCGGCGGCGTCCGGGCCGTGCGCGCCTACCAGCGGCTCACCGGCCACCCCGCGCCCGAGGTCTTCCACACCAACGAGGGCCACGCCGGCTTCCTCGGCGTCGAGCGGATCCGCGAACTGGTCGCGGACGCCGGGCTCGACTTCGCGGCCGCCCTGGAGTCGGTCCGGGCCGGCACCCTCTTCACCACCCACACGCCCGTCCCGGCCGGCATCGACCGGTTCGACCGCGAGCTGGTGGCCCGGCACTTCGGCGGCGAGACCGCGCTCCCCGGCGTCCCGGTCGAGCAGGTGCTCGCGCTCGGCGCCGAGACCTGGCGCGGCGGCGACCCGAAGCTGTTCAACATGGCCGCCATGGGCCTGCGGCTGGCCCAGCGCGCCAACGGCGTCTCCACCCTGCACGGCGAGGTCAGCCGCTCGATGTTCAACGGCCTCTGGCCGGGCTTCGACGCCGCGGACGTGCCGATCACCTCGGTCACCAACGGCGTCCACGCGGCCACCTGGATCGACCCGGCGGTGGTCCGGCTCGGCGCCGCCGAGATCGGCGCCGACCGCGCCGAGGAGGCGATGACCACCGGCGAGACCAAGCGCTGGACCGGCCTCGAGCGGATCGGCAACACCGAGGTCTGGGACCTCCGCCGCACCCTGCGGGCCCAGCTGGTCGACGAGGTCCGCCGGCGGCTGCGCGCCTCCTGGCACCAGCGCGGGGCCGGCGAGGCCGAGCTCGGCTGGGTCGCCTCGGTGCTCGACCCGGACGTGCTCACCATCGGCTTCGCCCGCCGGGTGCCCTCCTACAAGCGGCTCACCCTGATGCTCCGCGACCCGGAGCGGCTGCGCGCGCTGCTGCTGCACCCGACCAGGCCGGTGCAGATCGTGGTGGCCGGCAAGGCCCACCCGGCCGACGACGGCGGCAAGCGGCTGATCCAGCAGATGGTGGCCTTCGCCGACGACCCCGCCGTCCGGCACCGGATCGTCTTCCTGCCGGACTACGACATGGCGATGGCCCGGCACCTCTACCCGGGCTGCGACGTCTGGCTGAACAACCCGCTCCGCCCGCTGGAGGCCTGCGGCACCTCCGGGATGAAGGCCGCGCTCAACGGCTGCCTCAACCTGTCGGTGCTGGACGGCTGGTGGGACGAGTGGTTCGACGGCCAGAACGGCTGGGCGATCCCCACCGCCGACACCGGCGACGGCGTGCTCGACCCGGACAGCCGGGAGGCCGAGCGGCGCGACGACATCGAGGCCGCCGCGCTCTACGACCTGATCGAGGACCAGGTCGCCACGCGCTTCTACGACCGGGGCTCGGACGGCCTGCCGCACCGGTGGATCGCGATGGTCCGGCACACCCTGGTCACCCTCGGGCCCAAGGTGCTGGCGGGCCGGATGGTCCGCGAGTACGTCGAACGGCTCTACGCCCCGGCCGCGCAGGCCCAGCGGGAGCTGGCCGGCGGCGGGGAGCACCGCGCCGCCCGCGAGCTGGCCGGGTGGAAGGCCCGGGTGCGGGAGGCCTGGCCGGCCGTGCGGGTGGAGCACGTCGAGGCGGACTGCCCGGACGAGGCGCAGGAGCTGGGCAGTGCCCTGGCGCTGCGGGTGCAGGTGACCCTGGGCCCGCTGGAGCCGGCCGACGTCGAGGTCCAGGTGGTCTCCGGCCGGGTGGACGAGTCGGACCGGATCTCGGACGCCTGCCTGCTCGCCCTCAAGCCGGTCGGCGGGCCCGACCTCGACGGGCGGACCAGGTACGAGGGCTCGCTGGAGCTCGGCCGCACCGGACCGTTCGGCTACACGGTGCGGGTGCTGCCCTCGCACCCCCGGCTGGCCTCGCCCGCCGAGCTCGGACTGGTGGCGCTGCCGCCGGAGGTGCCGGGCATGGACGCGGTCCTGCTGCGCTGAGCCCGCCGGGCGGGGTGCCGGCCCGGCCGGTGCCCCGCCCGACGGACGATCCGCCCGGCGGATCGTCCGTCGGGGCGCTTCAGCGGACGGCCGCCACCATGGCGTCGGTGACCGAGCGCCAGGCCACCCCGGCCTCGGCGAAGCCGGACGCCACCAGCCGCTCGGTGTGCCAGCCGGCCGGGTGGGACTCGCCGTCGGCGTGCGAGCCGTACAGCGCGTTGCGGGCGGCGACCTGGTCGGCGAGCAGCGGGTCGGCCGCGGCGGCGAGCCACCAGGACTCCCAGTCCAGGACGCCCTCGGCCTTCTCGCGCTCCTGCCGCCCGTGCCGCTGGGCCCGTTCGGCGGCGTTGAGCAGCGGGACCTCCGGGTCCGGCATGTGGTCGGCGTTGAGGAACACCCCGCCGGGGCGGACCAGGCCGGCCAGGTCGGTGTAGAGCCTGGCGAGGTCGGTGGCGGGAAGCCAGTGCAGGGCGGTGGCGGTCACCACCGCGTCGAACGGCCCCGGCGGGAGCGCGTCGGCCCACCGGGGGTCCTTGAGGTCGGCGGTCACCAGGCTGAACCGCTCGTCCTCGCCGAGCACGCCCCGGGCGATGGTCATCAGCGCCGGGTCCTGGTCGACGCCGACACTGGTGGCGCCGGGCAGCCGGGCGAACAGCCGCTCGGTGATGCTGCCGGTGCCGCAGGCGAGGTCGAGCACGCGCGGGGCCGGGCCGGTCACGGCCCCGACGAGGTCGATCATCACCCGGAACCGCTCCTCGCGGTCGGGCAGGTACCACTCCTGCTGCCGGTCCCAGCTGCGCTGCCACTGCTCCCAGTGCTGACGGTCGACCATGTTCGTTCCCCTTCGCGGACCCGGGGGCGGTAAGCCCTGGGGACGACCATAGACCCTTTCGGTAATGGACGAAAGGGTCTATGGACTATTACCCGCCGGGGGTGCGGCCGGGCCGCGGGCGGGGGGTCAGACCAGGCTGTCCCGCCAGGCCCGGTGCAACCGCGCGAAGCGCCCGGCGCCGTCGATCAGCTCCCGCGGGCTGCCGTCCTCCACGATCCGGCCCTGCTCCATCACCAGCACCCGGTCCGCGATCTCCACGGTGGAGAGGCGGTGGGCGATGATCACGGCCGTCCGTCCGGCCAGCACGGTGCGCATCGCCCGCTGCACCGCCTGCTCGCCGGGCACGTCCAGCGAGCTGGTGGCCTCGTCCAGGATCAGCACCGCCGGGTCGGCGAGCAGCGCGCGGGCGAAGGCCACCAGCTGCCGCTGGCCCGCCGAGATCCGCCCGCCGCGCTTGCGCACATCGGTGTCGTAGCCGTCCGGCAGCTCGGCGACGAAGGCGTGCGCCCCGATCGCCCGGGCCGCCTCCTCGACCTCGGCCCGGGTGGCGCCGGGCCGGCCGATCGCGATGTTCTCGGCGACGGTGCCGGAGAACAGGAAGGACTCCTGGGTCACCATCACCACCCCGCGCCGCAGCTCGGGACCGGCGAGGTCGCGCAGGTCCACCCCGTCCAGGGTGATCCGGCCCTCGGTCGGGTCGTAGAACCGGGCCAGCAGCTTGGCCACCGTCGACTTGCCGGCCCCGGTGGCGCCGACCACGGCGACGGTCTGCCCGGCGGGCAGCACCAGGTCGAACGGCGGCAGCACCTCCTTGCCGGTGCGGTACGCGAACTGCGTCTTCTCGAAGCGCACCTCCCGGCCCGTCACCGGGGTGGCCGGCAGCTGCTTCGGCTCCGTCGGCTCGGCGACGGTCGGTTCGTGGGCCAGCAGGCCGGCGATCTTCTCCAGCGCGGCGGCGGCCGACTGGTAGCTGTTCAGGAACATCGCCAGCTGGTCGATCGGGTCGAACAGCCGGCGCAGGTAGAGCACGAAGGCGGTCAGTACGCCCAGCTCGACGGCGCCGTCGGTGACCAGCCAGGCGCCCAGCAGCAGCACCCCGGTGGTCCACGCGTTGGCCGTCCCCCGGGAGAGGCCGACGTACCGGGCGATCTCCAGCAGGCCGTCCGCGGTGGCGGTGGCCGACTGCCGGTTCACCACGCCGAACGCCGCGTTGTTGGCCCGCTCGCGGCGGAAGGCCTTGACCGGGCGGATGCCGTTCATGGTCTCGGTGAAGCGGACGATCAGCGAGGCCGCGGCGGTGCGCGAGCGCCGGTAGACCCGGCGCGAGCGGCGGCGGAACGAGCGGGCGATCAGCCACAGCGGCAGGAAGGAGGCCAGTGAGGCCAGGCCGAGCCGCCAGTCCAGCACCAGCAGGACGACCGAGATGGAACAGACCGAGAGGAAGACCGTCAGCAGCTCCTGGAGGCCCTCCGAGAGCAGCTCGCGCAGCGCGTCCACGTCGCTGGTGGCGCGGGAGATGATCCGGCCGGAGGTGTAGCGCTCGTGGAAGTCCAGGCTGAGCCGCTGGGCGTGCCGGAAGATCCGCCCGCGCAGGTCCAGCAGGATGTCCTGGTTGACCCGGGCACTGATCTTGATGAAGGCCCACTGGAGCAGGGTGCCGAGCAGCGCGCAGCCCAGGTAGGCGACCACCACCGCGACCAGCGGCCCGGAGTCGTGCTCCCGCAGTGCGGGGATGCCCCGGTCCATCGCGAAGGCCACCAGCAGCGGTCCGGCCTGCAGCGCGGCCTGCTGGAGCAGGATCACCGCCATGGCGGTGGCGATCCGGCCCCGGTGCGGGCCGAGCAGCGAGCGCAGCAGCGCGCGCGGCGCGCCCGGTGGGACGGGGATGTCCTCCTCGTCGGCGGGCGGGGCGGGCAGCTCCTCCTGGTCCGGTGCGGCCGGGTCGGTGCGCGTGGCGGCGGGTTCGACGGTGGTGGTCATCGGGCGGTGCTCCCCTCGGGGACGAGGGCGGCCTCGCCCGACATCAGTTCGCGGTAGCGCGCCGAGTCGCGGAGCAGCTCCTGGTGGGTGCCGACGGCCTCGATCCGGCCCTCGGCGAGGACGGCGACCCGGTCGGCGAGCAGGACGGTGCTCGGCCGGTGCGCGACCACCAGAGCGGTGGTGGCGGCGAGGACCTGGCGCAGGGCGCGCTCGACCAGGGCCTCGGTGTGCACGTCCAGCGCCGACAGCGGGTCGTCGAGCACCAGGAAGGCCGGGTCGCCGACCACGGCCCGGGCCAGCGCGAGCCGCTGGCGCTGGCCGCCGGACAGGCTGAGGCCCTGCTCGCCGACCTCGGTGGCGACGCCCTCCGGCAGCTTCTCGACGAAGCCGGCCTGGGCGGTGGCGAGCGCGGTGCGCAGCCGCTCGTCGTCCGCGCCGGGGGCGCCCATCAGCACGTTCTCCCGGACGGTGGCGGAGAACAGGGTGGGCTCCTCGAAGGCGACCGCGACCAGCTCGCGCAGCCGGGTGCGGTCGAACTCGCGGATGTCCCGGCCGTCGAGGGTGATGCTGCCGCCGGTGGCCTCGTAGAGGCGCGGGAGCAGCGCGGTGAGCGTGGTCTTGCCGCTGCCGGTGGCACCGACCAGGGCCATCGTCTCGCCGCTGCGGATGTGCAGGTCGACGCCGCGGAGCAGGTCGGGGGTGCCGGCCGGGGCGTCGGGGTAGCGGAAGCGGACGCCGGTCAGCCGGATGCCGTCCTGGGTGTCGGCGGAACCTGCGGGGAGGCCGGCGGGGGACCCGTCGGCCTCCGCCTCGGGCTCGTCCAGCACCTCGAAGAAGCGGTCGGTGGCGGTGGCGGCCTCGTTGGCGTAGGCGAGCAGCCAGCCCAGCGACTCGACCGGCCAGCGCAGCGAGAGCGCGGTGGACAGGAAGGCGACCAGGGTGCCGGCGGACAACTGGTCCTGGGCGACCAGGTGGACGCCGACCGCGAGGGCGCAGCCGAGGGCCAGCTCGGGCAGGCCGACGATGACCGACCACAGGTTGGCGAGCAGCCCGGCCTTCCGCAGCTCGGTACGGCGCAGCTGCCGGGAGTGCTCGCGGAAACGTTCCGCCATCGAGCGGTGGCGGCCGAAGGCCTTGAGGATCCGGATGCCGAGCACGGACTCCTCGACCACGGTGGCGAGGTCGCCGTTCTGGTCCTGGGCGCGGCGGGCGGCGCCGGAGTAGCCGGCCTCGAAGCGGCGGGTGAGGATCAGCAGCGGGACGGCCGGGCCCAGCACGATCAGTGCCAGTCGCCAGTCCTGGGTGAACATCAGCGCGGTGCCGACCAGGAAGGTCACCGTGTTGACGATCAGGAAGACCAGCGGGAAGGCCAGGAACAGCCGCATGGTGTACATGTCGGAGGTGGCGCGGGAGAGCAGCTGGCCGGAGCCCCAGCGGTCGTGGAAGGACACCGGCAGCCGCTGGAGTTTGGCGAAGAGGTCGCCGCGCATCGCCGTCTCGACGCCGGACAGCGGCCGGGCCAGCACCACCCGGCGGGTGTAGAACAGGGCGGCCTCGGCGAGGCCGAGCACGAGCAGCAGTGCCGCCGGGGCCCAGAGGCCGTCGAGGTCGCGCTCGGCGATCGGGCCGTCCACGATCCGGCCGAGCACGGTCGGGACCATCAGGGCGCTGAGCGAGGCCAGCATCGCGGCGCTGACCGAGACGGCCAGCCGGGCGCGGATCGGGCGGACGTAGGGCCACAGGCGCAGCAGCGAGCGCACCGTCGACCGGCGGGGGGCGGGCGGCCCGCTGCCGGGCTCGGGGTCGGAGCCGGTCGCGGAGTCGGGGGCGGCGTCGGGGGCTTGGTTCTCGGCCATCGCGGTGAGGGTAGGCCGGGTACGCGTCATTTCTCATCCGGTTTTTCGGACCTGTCGTCGAGAACCGGCCAGCTTGGGCCGCCCGTCGGTGCCGGAGCGGATGCCGGCCCGGTCGGGGAACGGCCCGGTCAGGGAACGGCCCGGAGCAGGTGCAGGGCGCGGGCGCCGAGCGGGACCGGGTCGCCGGGGAGGTGCCGCCCGGCGGGCCCGCCGTCCGCCGCCGCCGTGTCGACCACGGTCTCGTAGCCGCTGCCGTCACCCGCCCGGGGAGTGCCGGGCAGGACGAAGGGGACCGGTTCGGGGCCGGCGTTGAGCAGCAGCAGGAAGCTGTCGTCGAGCAGCGGGCGGCCGCGGGTGTCCCGTTCCGACATCGCGGTGCCGGCCAGCAGCATGCCCACGGCGGCGGTCGGCGCGAACCAGTCGGCCTCTGTCATCTCCTTGCCGAGCGGGGTGAACCAGGCCAGGTCGGGCCGCCCGCCGGGGGCGGTGGCGCGGCCGGAGAAGAACGCCCGCTGCCGCAGCACCGGGTGGTCGCGCCGGAGCCGGACCAGCCGGGCGGTGAAGTCGTGCAGGCTCCGCCAGGCCGGGTCGTCCAGCAGCGACCAGTCCAGCCAGCTCACCTCGTTGTCCTGGCAGTAGGCGTTGTTGTTGCCGCCCTGGGTGCGGCCGAACTCGTCCCCCGCGGTGATCATCGGGACCCCGGCGGAGAGCAGCAGGGTGGCGGTGAGGTTGCGCAGCTGGCGCCGGCGCAGGGCGGTGACGGCGGGGTCGGCGCTCTCCCCCTCGGCGCCGTGGTTCCAGGACCGGTTGTCGTCGGTGCCGTCCCGGTTGGCCTCGCCGTTGGCCTCGTTGTGCTTGCGGTCGTAGGAGACGAGGTCGCGCAGGGTGAACCCGTCGTGCGCGGTCACGTAGTTGACGGAGGCGTACGGGCGGCGGCCGTCCCGCTGGTAGAGGTCGGAGGAGCCGGAGAGCCGGTAACCGAGCTCCCGGACGTCCGGGCGGGCGCCGCGCCAGAAGTCCCGCACGGTGTCGCGGTAGCGGTCGTTCCACTCGGCCCAGGGCGGCGGGAACCCGCCCACCTGGTAGCCGCCCGGGCCGACGTCCCAGGGTTCGGCGATCAGCTTCACCCGGCTGAGCAGCGGGTCCTGGGCCACCGCGGAGAGCAGCGGGTGCTCCATCGTGACGCCGCCGTCGGCGCCGCGGGCGAGGGTGGCGGCGAGGTCGAACCGGAAGCCGTCCACGCCCATCTCGTGCACCCAGTAGCGCAGCGAGTCGGTGATCAGCCGGACGACCTGGGGGCGACGGGTGTCCAGGCTGTTGCCGCAGCCGGTGTAGTCGGCGTAGCCGCGGGGGCGGTTGGGCGGCAGCCGGTAGTAGCCGGCGTTGTCAATGCCCCGCAGCAGCAGCGCGGGGCCGAGTTCGGCCCCGTCGGCGGTGTGGTTGTAGACGACGTCGAGGATCACCTCGATGCCGGCGGCGTGCAGGGCCCGGACCATCCGCTTGAACTCGCCGACCTGGCCGCCGCGCGAGCCGGCGGCGGAGTAGCCGGCGTGCGGGGCGAAGTAGCCGACCGTGTTGTAGCCCCAGTAGTTGACCAGGCCGCGGGCCTGGAGGTGGTCCTCGCTGACGTGGTGGTGGACCGGGAGCAGCTCGACCGCGGTGACGCCCAGACCGGTGAGGTGGGCGATCGCCGCCGGGTGGGCGAGTCCGGCGTAGGTACCGCGCAGCTCGGGCGGGACGTCGGGGTGGCGGCGGGTGAAGCCCCGCACGTGCAGCTCGTAGAGGACGGTCTCGGCCCAGGGGGTCTTCGGCCGGTGGTCGTCGGACCAGTCGTCGTCGTCCCGGACCACCACGGCTCTGGGCACGTACGGGGCGGAGTCGCGGTTGTCCCGGACGGTGTCGGCGACCTCGGCCTCGGGCCAGTTGCGGACGGCGGAGCAGACCGCGTCGTGCGCGGTGTAGCCGCCGTCGATCGCCCGGGCGTAGGGGTCGAGCAGCAGTTTGGCCGGGTTCCACCGGGCGCCGGTCCACGGGTCCCAGCGGCCGTGCACCCGGTAGCCGTACCGGGTGCCGGGCAGGACCCCGGGCACGAAGCCGTGCCAGGTGTGGGCGTCCTGCTCGGTGAGGCGCAGCCGGCTCTCCCGGCCGTCCTCGTCGAAGAGGCAGAGGTCGACGGCCTCGGCGCCGCCGGCCCAGAGCGCGAAGTTGGTGCCGGGGCGGCCGTCCGGGCCCGGGTGGAAGCGGGCGCCGAGCGGCAGCCGGCTGCCGGGCCAGGGCGGTGCGCCGTCCGGCCGCTCGCCGGGGTGTCCGTGCGCGCGGTGCCCGTTGACGGTCGCGGGGGCGTGCGCGCGCACGGCGGCCGCCGACTCCTGCCCTGACGCCATGGCGGTGCCCTCCCTGGCGGGGTGTCCCGGACCCCGTGCGGTGTCTCATTCCCTGATCGCACCGGACGGAAGCGGCTTAACACCGTGTTACCGGCGGATGGCGTCCGGGCGCGGCCGTGCCGCTGGGCCGTCGGAGTGGGTGCTTCCGGCGTGTCGGCGTGTCCTGCCGGGGCCGCCGTCGTTGTGCGGGGTATCGGACGGCTACGGCGGGAGGCCCCGGGATGCGGCCCCGAGGACGGATGTGGGCACGGCGGCTGGCGGCGGCGGTCTGCTGCCTGGCCGTGCTGGCCGGGTGCTCCGGCGGTGGCGGTGCGCCGGGGAGCACGAGCGCGGACGCCGTCCGGGCGGAGCCGTCCGGCCCGCCGCCGGTCTCCCGGGCGTCGATCACCGCGCTGCCGGCCGACGACACCCAGAACCTGCCGCCCGAGGGCCCGGTCCGGGTGAGCGTCGCCCAGGGCCGGCTGGTGTCCGTGCGGCTGGCGGACAGCCGGGGCGGCGAGGTGCCGGGATCGCTCTCCGCGGACGGCACCGGCTGGGCGCCGGACGGTCCGCTGCCGCTGGGCACGAAGTTCACCCTGGACGCGGTGGCCGAGGACGACCAGGGGCAGCGGGCGGTCCAGCACGCCGACTTCTCGACCATGGCCCGGGCGCACACCTTCGTCGCCTTCTTCACCCCCGAGGACGGCTCCACGGTCGGGGTGGGGATGCCGGTCTCGCTGCGGTTCAGCCGCCCGGTCACCGACCGGGCGGCGGTCGAGCGGGCGATCGCGGTGACCGCGGACCCGCCGGTGGAGGTGGCCGCGCACTGGTTCGGCGGCCAGCGGCTGGACTTCCGCCCCCGGGCGTACTGGGCACCCGGCACCAAGGTGGCGGTCGCGCTGCGGCTCAAGGACGTCCAGGGCGCCCCGGGCGAGTTCGGCACCCAGAACAAGGACGTCCGGTTCACCGTCGGCCGGCCGCAGGTCTCCACCGTCGACCTGGACGCCCACACCCTCACCGTCCGGGCCGGCCAGGGCGGCCGGGTGGTGCGCACCCTCAAGGTGTCCGGCGGGGACGCCAAGCACACGACCTACCGGGGCGTGCTGGTGGTGTCCGAGAAGTACCGGGTGACCAGGATGAACTCGCAGACCGTCGGGATGGGCGACGAGTACGACATCAAGGACGTGCCGCACGCGATGCGGCTGACCAACTCGGGCACCTTCGTGCACGGCAACTACTGGGCCGACCCGTCGGTGTTCGGCACCGCCAACACCAGCCACGGCTGCATCGGGCTGGCCGACGCCAAGGGCGGGACGAGCGGCGAGACGCCGGCGGGCTGGCTGTTCGAGCACACGATCCCGGGCGACGTGCTGGAGGTCAGGGCCTCGACGGGGGACACGGTGCCGCCGAGCAACGGACTGAACGGCTGGAACCTGCCCTGGGCGCAGTGGGTGGCCGGGAGCGCCCTGCAGCCGGGCGCGAGCCCCTCCGGTGCTCCGGCCGCCGGGCCGGGCGCCGCTGCGTCCCCGGTGGCGTCCCCGCCGGCATCGCCGAGCGCGTCGCAGGGTCCGTCGCCGACCGGGGCGCCGGGTCCGGTGCCGAGCCCTTCCCCGGGCCTCCCCCCGGGCGCTTCCCCGGCCGTCCCTCCGACTCCGTCCCCCGGTTCCAGGCGCTGACGACCGGGTGACGGCGGTGCGGACGATCTTCACGTCCGTTCACCGGCAGCCCTCCCAGGATTCACCCGATCGGCCCAGCTATCCTGCTTGCCGCGCCGAAGCCCGGCGCGGAAGACCGCCGGTCCGGTGCAACCCGTCCGGGCAGCAGCGCGTCCACAGTGATGGACACCGGGAGGGGAAAGACCGTGAAGCAGGTTAGGGCGGCCGACGCCGCGATACGTACCACTGTCACCAGCCGCCGTCTGCGCCGGAGCGCGGTGGCGTTGGCGATGGGCGGGGTGCTGCTGCTCACCGCGGCCTGCAACAGCGGGGGCGACGACAAGGCCGCCGGCGGGGGTGACGCGACCGCCACCGCTGGCGCCGCCGACGCCGGCGCCGCGGGCGGGGGGACGCCGGCGCCCGGCCAGACCTCCGCCGCGCCGAAGACCTCGGCCGCCGTGCTGAACGTCGAGCCCAAGGACGGCTCCCAGGACGTCGCCCCGGACGGCGCGCTCAAGGTCGGGGTGACCGGCGGCAAGCTCACCGCGGTCGAGGTGACCGACAAGGAGGGCAAGCCGGTCGCGGGTGCCATCGCCGCGGACGGCAGCGGCTGGAAGCCCAGCGCCCCGCTGGCCGTCGGCATGGCGTACAAGGTGAACGCCCAGGCCACCGACGCCGAGGGCCTGGTGGCCGCGTCGACCACCTCGTTCACCACGCTGACCCCGGCGAAGAAGATCTCCACCAACGACAACATCGCCGACAACGGGACCTACGGCGTCGGCATGATCGTCTCGGTGGTCTTCAACAAGGACGTCAAGAACAAGGACGCGGTCCTCCAGGGCATCACCTTCGAGGCCAGCGACGGCACCACCGTGAAGGGCCACTGGTTCGGCACCAAGCGGCTGGACTTCCGCCCCGAGAAGTACTGGAACCCGGGCACCAAGGTCGTCATCAAGTACCGCCTGAAGAACGTCGAGGTCTCGCCGGGCGTCTACGGCGACATCGACAAGGACGAGCCGTTCACCGTCGGCCGCTCCCAGGTCTCGGTGGCCGACTCGGCCACCCACCAGATGACGGTGACCCGGGGCGCCGAGAGCCACACCGTGCCGGTGACCCTGGGCGACGAGAAGAACCCCTCCTGGAACGGCACCATGGTGGTGATGTCCAAGGAGAAGGTCACCCGGATGAACTCGCAGACCGTCGGCCTCGGCGGCGAGTACGACATCCCGGACGTGCCGCACGCGATGCGGCTGACCAACTCGGGCACCTTCGTGCACGGCAACTACTGGGCCAACCCCTTCGGCAAGACCAACGCCAGCCACGGCTGCATCT
Source organism: Streptomyces sp. TLI_053 (assembly GCF_900105395.1). NCBI lineage: Bacteria > Bacillati > Actinomycetota > Actinomycetes > Kitasatosporales > Streptomycetaceae > Streptomyces > Streptomyces sp. TLI_053. The sequence continues at coordinate 3,807,478 of NZ_LT629775.1, read as the reverse complement.
CGATGCAGGACGAGAAGGGCGGCAGCGACGCCTCGGTGGCCGGCAAGTTCTTCAACGACTCGATGATCGGTGACGTGATCACCATCAAGAACTCCAAGGAGAAGGTCGTCTCCCCCGACAACGGCCTGGGCGGCTGGAACATCGCCTGGGCGAACTGGTAGTCGTACCCGCCGGTAGCCCCTGCCAGTCACGGAACGTCCACGACCGGCCCGACCCTCACTCGTTGGGGTCGGGCCGGTCGTGTTCTCGGTGCCGATGCCCCCCGAACGGCGCAACCTTTCCGGTGCACGGTGCGTGTAAATGTCGAACACCGTGACACGAACGAGGGGGACGACGGTGAAGTCGATACGCAAGGTGGTGGCCGCGGGGCTGGTCGGCGGGGCGCTGGTGCTGACCAGTGCCTGCGGGGGGAGCGGGGGCGGGACGGCCGCCAGGGCCGAGCTGGGGGCCGCCGGGACCGCGGGGGTCCCGGCGTCCGCCGCCCCGACCGGCGGGCAGGCGGCCGGGGCTCCGGCCGCCGGTGCCGCCGCCGGTACCGCCACCGCCGCTCCCAAGGTCTCGCAGGCCGTGGTGGAGATCCAGCCGAGGAGCGGCGCCGTGGACGTCGCCCCGGACGGTTCGCTCAAGGTCGCGGTGTCCGGCGGGAAGCTCACCACGGTCAAGGTGAGCGACCGGACCGGCAAGGAGGTGGCCGGCACCCTCGCCGCCGACGGGGCCAGCTGGAGCCCGTCCGGCCCGCTGGCGGTCGGTACCGCGTACCAGGTGAGCGCGCTGGCGGCGGACGCCGGCGGTGCGGTCGCCTCGGCCGACAGCAGCTTCACCACGCTGACGCCCGAGCGGGAGGCGAAGGCCGGCGACAACATCCAGGACAACGCCACCTACGGCGTCGGCATGATCGTCTCGGTCACCTTCGACAAGGACGTCAAGAACAAGGACGCGGTGGCCCGCGGCATCTCCTTCGAGACCAGCGACGGCACCGTGCTGAAGGGCCACTGGTTCGGCAGCCGCCGGCTGGACTTCCGTCCGGAGAAGTACTGGAACCCGGGCACCAAGGTGGTCGTGAAGTACCGGCTGAAGAGCGTGGAGATCGCGCCGGGCGTCTACGGGGGCGTCGACCGGGACGAGCCCTTCACTATCGGGCGATCCCAGGTTTCGACCGTTGACGCCAAGACGCACCGGATGACGGTGGTCCGGGACGGGCAGAGCTCGGTCGTGGAGATCACCTCCGGCTCGACCGAGCACCCGACCTGGAACGGCACCATGGTGGTGATGTCCAAGGAGGGCGTGGTGCGGATGCAGTCCAGCACCCTGCCCGGGATGACCGGCGCCCCCTACGACCTGCAGGTCCCGCACTCCATGCGGCTCACCGACACCGGCACCTACGTGCACGGCAACTACTGGAGCAACGCCTTCGGCGAGGACAACGTCAGCCACGGCTGCGTGGGTCTGAAGGACGTCAAGGGCGGCGGAGCGGCCACCTCGGCGGGGCAGTTCTACGACGGCTCGATCATCGGGGACGTGGTCACGGTGCAGAACTCCGCCCGCGGACAGGTCGCGCCGGACAACGGCCTCAGCGGCTGGAACATGGACTGGAGCGCCTGGTAGGCCTTCGGCGGGCCGGCGACCCGGGCCTTGCGAACGCGGGTTCGGGTTGCACCCGGCATATGCCGAAAGAGTAGTGATCGTTTGTTCATTGTCCGTACGCGGCCGCTTGCGTTCCGCAATGATGGGGCGCATGGCGGGTTGGGGCGAAACAGATCAGTCATCGATTCAGGGTTCCAGCTTGGTCGCCGAAGCGTCGTGGGGGTCGTTCCAGGACTCCCTGGCGGCGCTGGAACGGCTCAGCTGCGACGAGCTGGAGCGGCTGTACGCCGGCAGGCTGTGCGACCGGACGACGCCGGGCGAGGTGCGGCTCCCGTCCCGGCCGGAGACCGGGCCGGTGGCGCGCCGGCTGGTGCTCGCGGTCCTGGACGCCTGGGAGCTGCACCAGCACCTGGAGGTGTGCGAGTTACTCACCAGCGAGCTGGTCGCCAACGCCGTGCGGCACGCCGCGGGGCGGACGATCGGGCTCCAGGTGGTGCGCAAACCGGGCTGGCTCCGGGTCGAGGTGCGGGACTCCTCGCGGGCACTGCCCTGCATGATCCTGGCGGAGCCGCTGCCGGTCACCGAGCGCGGGCGCGGGCTCCAGGTGGTCGACGACCTGGCTGACCGGTGGGGTGCCGACCTGCTGCCGCGCGGCAAGGGCGTCTGGTTCGAGCTGAAGGTCCGCGAGCGGGTCTGAACCGCACCGCGCGGACGGTCGGGCCGAAAACACGCAGGGCCCCCGATATCGCCGTGGTCCGGCGGCTGGGGGCCCTTGCAAGTCATCGCGCGGCCAAGGGGGTGCGTGCCGTGCGATGGGTGTCGGCCGTGCCAGGTCGGGCGGGCCGAAGATCGGTTGTCCCCGACGGGCTCTGTCAACTGGTGACGCGCGCCGTCGGACAACACGACTATCGCATGGATCTCAGCATGTGGGCAAACCCGGTGGCTTCGAATGGAAGGTTTGTAACTTAGTTCACCTTCGGAATTTGCATAGGTTCACGTCGGCGCCTGAGATTATTCACGATTGCTCCCTGGGAGGAGCCGCGCTGTCGGCGATCCGCCCCAGGCCGCGGCCTCGCCGCTGCGGGGGGCGTTGGCGGGTCGGTGGGACCGGGTACTGTCGCGTGCATGCGCGCGGGGGACGGGGGAGTGGTGGGGGGTGGCGGACCTCGCCGCCCGGCGCCGACCCGCGCGTCTTCGTCCCCGGAACCGGGGACGCCCGCTCCACCCTGTGCACCGCGCCCGACGGAGATCGTTGAATGTACGTGAAGAGACTGACGATGAACGGGGTCCGCGGCTTCGACGGTCGGCGGAGAGTGGACCTCGACTTCACCCGCCCGGACGGCAGTTACGCGGGCTGGACGGTCCTGGCCGGGCGCAACGGGTCCGGCAAGACCACGCTGCTGCGTGCCATCGCACTCGCCTGGGCCGGGGAGCGGCTGGGCGTCCAGCTGGAGGACCGGCTGGAGGGGTGGCTCTCCGAGCGGGCCGACGCGGGGAGGATCGGACTGGAGATCCTGAGCGACCCGCTCTGGGACGCCGGCTCGCACGAGCCGCTGGTCGGGCGGTTGACCGTCCGCTGGTGGATGGGTCCGCGTTCGGCGGGCCCGACGCTCTTCGAGCCGGAGGTCGTGAAGAGGCTCGAGTTCGCGCGGGTGCGCTTCGAGGCGGACTCCGATCTCTTCGAGGAGATCCTGTGGTCCGGAGCCGACATCCCCGGGTGGTTCGTCGCGGCGTACGGGCCGTTCCGTCGGCTCTCCGGCGGTGATGCCGGTGCGCGCCGCACGGTCGACATGGACCGGATGCCGGACTTCTCCGCGAAGCAGAACGCCGTGCAGACCCTCTTCGGCGAGAAGTTCTCGCTCTCCGAAACGGCCAGTTGGCTGCTGCGCCTGCACACGGAGCGGCTGGAGGGGCGGCGGGACGCGGTCGAGCTCGTCGAGATGATCATCGCCCTGCTGCAGGACGGGCTGCTGCCGGACGGACACCGGGTCAGCAAGCTGGACGGCGGGGGGCTGTGGATCGAGAACGAGGAGACCGGCCGGACGGCGCCGCTCGCCCGGATGAGCGACGGCTACCGGACCGTGGTCGTTCTGGTGCTCGACATCATCCGCTCCATGTTCGAGGCGTACCCCTACCTGGGCGAGCGGGCGCTGGTCTACGAGAACGAGGTGCCGACGCTCCGCCACCCCGGGGTCGTGCTGATCGACGAGGTCGACGCCCACCTGCACGTCTCGTGGCAGCAGCGGATCGGTGAGTGGCTGAAGCGGCACTTCCCGCAGGTGCAGTTCATCGTCACCACGCACAGCCCCTACATCTGCCAGGCGGCCGACGCGAACGGCCTCATCAGGCTCCCCGGCCCCAGCGAGGAATCGGCGCCGTGCGTCGTCGAGGACGAGCTCTACCGCCGTGTCGTCCACGGCACGGGTGACGACGCCGTCATCTCGGACCTGTTCGGGCTGGACACGCCCTTCTCCCCGGAGTCGCAGGAACTCAGACGGGAGCTCGTGGGGCTGGAGAAGGCGCTGGTCCTCGGCCGGGCCACTGACGCGGACAAGCAGCGGCTCAGGGACCTCAAGGTGAGACTGGCCAGCTCGCCCGTCACCCGGGTCGACGAGATCTCCGCACGACTCCTCGGCGACGGTGACGCACGGTGATTCCGCTCCAGCGGGGCGACCTGCCTCCCGAGGTGGAATCGAGCCTGCACCGGCTGACCGCCGAGGTGATGGGCTCCGGCGACCGTCTCAGGACGGCGAAACTCGCCTGGAAGCGGGAGAGCTTCCGGCGGGACACCTATCCGCCGGTCCTGGAGTGCCTGCGGACGATGGCCCACGGCACCGACTGCTGCATGTACTGCGGGCACGACCTGGCCGACCAGATCGACCACTTCGTGCCGGTCGTGATCGACCCGGCGCGGACCTTCTCCTGGCCGAACCACCTGCTGGCGTGCGGCCCCTGCAACACCAGGTTCAAGAACCGGCTCTTCGAGGTCGACGAGGCCGGGCGGCCGCTCCTGATAGATCCCACGGCCGAGGACCCGTTCCGCCACCTCCACCTGGTGCTGAGCACCGGGGAGTACCTGGGCATCGACGACCGCGGCGACTACACGATCGCCACCGTCGGCCTCAACCGGGAGAAGCGGCCCGAGGCCAGGCGGCAGGCGATGGCGGTGACGGCGTTCGCGATCGAGAAGTGGTGGAGCGCGCGCACGGACGGGGACCGCGCCGCCGTGGACACCGCCGCGAGCGTCGTCCGGGGCCAGCCGTTCGCGGGCGTCTTCCAGTCCATGCTGCGGCAGGCCGTGCGGGCCGAGGCGGACCTGTTCTTCGAGGGCGTCCAGGGCCGGGAGCGGCTGCTGACCCTGCTCCGCGACCCGGTCCTCCGGAGCGCCTTCGCGTAGTGGGAAGCCGGGCGGGCCGACTTCCCACTGCCGATCATGCTTGACCTGAAGCCGACTTCAATTCCTACCGTGGTCCCGAGGCCGCCCGGCGCACCGCCGGGCGGCGACATCGAGGGGGATCCGTGACGACCACCACCGCCGACAACGTCGTGCCCGAGCGCTACCGCTACGCCGTCGTGCCGCACATCTTGGTCGAGGACGCCGCCGCGGCGATCGACTTCTACCGGCGGGCCTTCGGTGCCCGCCAGGACGTCCGGATCGACGCGCCGGGCGGCGGCGTGCTGCACGCGGAGATCAGCATCGGGGCGTCGGTCCTGATGCTGGGCGACGCCGGCGGGGACGGCGCGCCCTTCACCGCCCCGGCGGCCCTCGGCGGCACCAGCGTCGCCCTGCACGTCTACGTCCCGGACGTCGACGCCCTGACCGCGCGGGCCGAGGCCGCCGGCGCGGAGATCCTCCAGCCGCCGACGGACCAGTTCCACGGCGACCGCACCGCCGTGCTCAGGGACCCCTCGGGTCACCTGTGGATCTTCCTGACCCACCTGGAGGACCTCGCCCCCGAGGAACTCCACCGCCGCGTGCCCGCCGGCTGACCGGGCCGCGTGGGACCGCCCCCGCCCCGACACCGGGAGTGGCTACGGTGGAGGCCGGTCGGCGGGGAGTTCCGCTGCTGTCGCCGGCCGCCACCGCAGCAGGAGGACCGATGACCGCACGACCGGTCGAGCCGCACCGCCCGCACCCCCGCACCCAGGACGAGATCGGCGCCGCGCTGCCGCCGTCCCAGCGGATGGCGTTCTACCGCGACATGGGCTCGGCGGACGAGCACGAGATCGCCGGTGTGCTGCGCCGATGGCGCCTGCGGCTGGAGATCTACAGCGACCCCGCCACCGCTCGCGTCCACGCCGAGGTCCAGCAGGGCACGGCGCCGGGCCGGGCCCTCTCCGCAGTCCTGCGGGAGCACGGCCGCCCATGAGTGACTGGGACGATCCGTACGACGGCGACGAGGAGCACGACCCCATCGTGCTGTCCCCCCAGGTCGAGGCGGTGTTCGACTTCGCGGTGACGCCGCCGGACGTCGTCCCGGCACTCGCCGCGTTCCTGGTGGGCCTGCGCGAGGTGCTCGACGGCGGCCCGCACCCCGACCGTGCGGAGGCCGTTCCCGGACTTCCGGGCGCCTACTCGGCCCCGCTGGCCCGTGACCTCGGACTCGTTCAGTACCACGCGACCGACACCCCGTACGGGCCCGGTTTCTACGTCGCCCGGGTCGTGTGGACGGACGGCGCCTCCGGGGAGTTCTGAGGGCGAAACACCCGCGCCCCCGCCGGTGGGCGGGGGCGCGGGCGTCGGCGGGCCGGTGTCAGCACTCGATGACGTTGACGGCGAGGCCGCCGCGGGACGTCTCCTTGTACTTGATCTTCATGTCGGCGCCGGTCTCCTTCATGGTCTTGATCGCCTTGTCGAGGGAGACGTGGTGGCGGCCGTCGCCGCGCAGGGCCATCCGGGCGGCGGTGACGGCCTTGACCGAGGCCATGCCGTTGCGCTCGATGCAGGGGATCTGGACCAGGCCGCCGACCGGGTCGCAGGTGAGGCCGAGGTTGTGCTCGATGCCGATCTCGGCGGCGTTCTCGACCTGCTCGGGCGAACCGCCGAGGACCTCCGCGAGACCGCCGGCCGCCATCGAGCAGGCCGAGCCGACCTCGCCCTGGCAGCCGACCTCGGCGCCGGAGATGGAGGCGTTCTCCTTGAAGAGCATGCCGATCGCGCCCGCGGCGAGCAGGAAGCGGACGATGCCGTCGTCGTCCGCGCCGGGGATGAAGTTCAGGTAGTAGTGCAGGACGGCGGGGATGATGCCGGCCGCGCCGTTGGTCGGGGCGGTGACCACCCGGCGGCCGGAGGCGTTCTCCTCGTTGACCGCCATCGCGTAGAGGGTCACCCACTCCATCGCGTTGGCCGGGCCGATGCCCTCGGCACGCAGCGCACGGGCGCCGGAGGCGGCGCGGCGGCGCACCTTGAGGCCGCCGGGGAGTATCCCCTCGCGGGACATGCCGGCCCGGACGCACTCCTGCATGACCTGCCAGATCTCCAGCAGCCCGGTCCGGATCTCCTCCTCGCTGCGCCAGGCCTTCTCGTTCTCCAGCATCAGGCCGGAGATCGACAGGCCGGTCTCCCGGCTGAGCCGGAGCAGCTCGTCACCGGTGCGGAAGGGGTACTTCAGCACGGTGTCGTCGGGCTTGACCCGGTCCGCGCCGATCGCGTCCTCGTCCACGACGAAGCCGCCGCCGACCGAGTAGTAGGTCTTCTCCAGCACGGTGGAGCCGTCGGCCCGGTAGGCCCAGAGGGTCATGCCGTTGGCGTGGTACGGCAGCGAGCGCCGCCGGTGCAGCACCAGCTGGGTGTCCCGGTCGAAGTCGATGGCGTGCGTGCCGAGCAGGTTGAGCCGCTTCTCGGCGGTGATCCGCTCGACGTCGAGGTCGGCCCGGTCGACGTCCACGGTGCGCGGGGAGTAGCCCTCCAGGCCGAGCAGGACGGCCTTGGGGGTGCCGTGGCCGTGGCCGGTGGCGCCCAGCGAGCCGAACAGTTCGGCCCGGACGGCCGTCACCTCGTCCAGCAGGGCCTCGGACTTCAGGCGGCGGGCGAACATCCGGGCGGCGCGCATGGGGCCGACGGTGTGGGAACTGGACGGGCCGATGCCGATGGAGAAGAGGTCGAAGACGCTGATGGCCACGGAGTGACGTCCTTGTCTGGTCTCGTGGGTGGTGCCGGCAGGGAGGGAGGGACGGCAGTGGCGGAGGTGGTGGGTCGGGCGACCGACACGGGTCGGGGCACCGCGCGCACCTTCCAGTGTGCGCGGTGCCCCGGAATCCCCGGTGTCCGGGCGGCGTGAGCCCGGTCACCCGCGGCCGAACAGGAGGGACCTACAGGTTCGGGTACAGCGGGTACTTCTCGGCGAGGGCGGTGACCCGGGCCTTCAGGGCGTCGGCGACGGTCTCGTCGTAGGCCGGCTTCAGGGCCTCGGCGATGATGTCGGCGACCTCGCGGAAGTCCTCGGCGCCGAAGCCGCGGGTGGCGAGCGCCGGGGTGCCGATCCGCAGGCCGGAGGTGACCATCGGCGGGCGCGGGTCGTTCGGGATCGCGTTGCGGTTGACGGTGATGCCGACCTCGTGCAGCCGGTCCTCGGCCTGCTGGCCGTCGAGCTGGCTGTTGCGCAGGTCGACCAGGACCAGGTGGACGTCGGTGCCGCCGGACAGCACCGAGACGCCGGCCTCGGTGACGTCGGCCTGGAGCAGGCGCTCGGCCAGGATCCGGGCGCCGTCCAGGGTGCGCTGCTGGCGCTCCTTGAAGTCCTCGGAGGCGGCGACCTTGAAGGCGACGGCCTTGCCGGCGATGACGTGCTCGAGCGGGCCGCCCTGCTGGCCGGGGAAGACCGCGGAGTTGATCTTCTTGGCCCACTCGGCCTTGGAGAGGATGACGCCGCCGCGCGGGCCGCCCAGGGTCTTGTGGGTGGTGGTGGTGACCACGTCCGCGTACGGCACCGGGTTGGGGTGCAGGCCCGCGGCGACCAGGCCGGCGAAGTGGGCCATGTCGACCATCAGCAGCGCGTCGACCTCGTCGGCGATCCGGCGGAACGCGGCGAAGTCGAGCTGGCGCGGGTAGGCGGACCACCCGGCGATGATCAGCTTCGGCCGGTGCTCCTTGGCCAGGCGCTCGACCTCGGCCATGTCGACCTGACCGGTCTTGTCGTCCACGTGGTACGCGGCCACGTTGTAGAGCTTGCCGGAGAAGTTGATCTTCATGCCGTGGGTCAGGTGACCGCCGTGGGCCAGGGACAGGCCCAGGATGGTGTCGCCCGGCTGGATCAGCGCGAACATCGCGGCGGCGTTGGCCTGCGCGCCCGAGTGCGGCTGGACGTTGGCGTGCTCGGCGCCGAACAGGGCCTTGATCCGGTCGATCGCGATCTGCTCGACCACGTCGACGTGCTCGCAGCCGCCGTAGTAGCGGCGGCCGGGGTAGCCCTCGGCGTACTTGTTGGTCAGGACCGAGCCCTGGGCCTCCATGACCGCCACCGGGGCGAAGTTCTCGGAGGCGATCATCTCCAGGGTGGTCTGCTGGCGGTGCAGCTCGGCGTCGACCGCGGCGGCGATCTCCGGGTCGAGGGCGTGCAAGGACTGGTTCAGAACCGTCATGGTGGGGTCTTCCCGGGAGTGAGAGGGAGGAGGGCCGGCGGGCGGGGCGGCCGCCGCGGGCGGGCCGCCCCGGCGGTGGCTCAGGCCGAGGGGTTGGTGAGCTTGGTGTACTCGTCGGCGCTCAGCAGGGCGCCGGTCGACTCCACGCGGACCTTGAACAGCCAGCCGCCCTCGAACGGGTCGCTGTTGACCAGGCTGTTGTCGTCGGCGACGGCCTCGTTGACCTCGGTGATCTCGCCGGTGACGGGCGAGTACAGGTCGCTGACCGACTTGGTCGACTCCAGCTCGCCACAGGTCTCACCGGCGGTGACGGTGTCGCCGACCGCGGGCAGCTGCACGTAGACGATGTCGCCGAGGGCGTCCGCGGCGTGCTTGGTGATGCCGACCGTGGCGACCTCACCGGCCTCGGCGGTGGTCAGCCACTCGTGCTCCTCGGTGTACTGCAGGTGCTGGGGGTTGCTCATGGCGTCATTCTCCAGGATGGGAAGCGGGTACGACGAAGCGGCCCGAGGGGCGGACGAGCCTCGCGAGGGAAAGGTGGGGGAGCGGCGTCAGCGGGCGCGCTTGTAGAACGGCAGCGCCACGACCTGCACCGGCTCGTGCTTGCCGCGCACGTCCACCGCGACGGTGGTGCCCGGGGCGGCGTGGGCCGCGTCCACGTAGGCCATCGCGATCGGCTTCTCGAGGGTGGGGGAGGGCGCGCCGGAGGTGATCAGGCCGATCGGGGCGCCGTCGGTGGAGACCACGGTGTACTCGGCGCGCGGCACCCGCTTGCCCTCGGAGACCAGGCCGACCAGGACCCGCGGCGGGTTGGCCTCGGCCTCGGCGGCGGCCCGCTCCAGGGCCTTGCGGCCGACGAAGGCGCCCTCGTTGGTGGTCTTGTCGAAGCGCACCACCCGGCCGAGGCCGGCGTCGAACGGGGTCAGGTCGGTGGACAGCTCGTGGCCGTACAGCGGCATGCCGGCCTCCAGGCGCAGCGTGTCGCGGCAGGACAGGCCGCAGGGGATCAGGCCCCGGTCGGTGCCGGCGGCGGTCAGCGCCTGCCAGATCTGCTCGGCGTCGCCCGGGTTGCAGAAGATCTCGAAGCCGTCCTCGCCGGTGTAGCCGGTGCGGGCGAGCAGCACGTCGCGGCCGGCCACCTGGGCCGGGAGGATCGCGTAGTACTTCAGGCCGGGCAGGTCGGCCTCGGTGGTGTCGGCCAGGATCGCGGTGGACTCCGGGCCCTGGACGGCGATCAGCGCGTAGGCGTCGCGGTCGTCGGAGACGACGGCGTTGAAGCCCTTGGCGCGGGCGATCAGCTCGTCCAGCACCAGCTGGGCGTTGGAGGCGTTGGCGACGACCAGGAAGGCGTCCTCGCGCAGGCGGTAGACGATCAGGTCGTCCAGGATGCCGCCGTCCTCGGCGCAGATCATGGTGTAGCGGGCGCGCAGCACGCCGAGCGCGGAGACGAAGCCGACCAGGGCGTGGTCCAGCATCTCGCCGGCCTGCGGGCCGGTGACGGTGATCTCGCCCATGTGCGACAGGTCGAACAGGCCGGCCCTGGTGCGGACGGCGAGGTGCTCCTCGCGCTCGCTGCCGTAGCGCAGCGGCATGTCCCAGCCGGCGAAGTCGGTCATGGTGGCGCCGAGGGCGCGGTGCAGCGCGTCGAGCGCGGTGAGGCGGAGGGACGACATGGCCAGGAACTCCTCGGTCGGGGCACTCAGGGGTGCGCGCGCCGGGACCGGCCCTGCAGGGGGCGGCGGACCCTGCGCGCGGGCATGCGGCGGCTGGGTCTCCCCATCTGTCGTCGTACCTGAGAGCTTCACCGGCCACTGCCCTGTCAGAGGACAGCATGGCGGCTTGCACCGTGGGTGGGCGGACGGCAGGGCCGTGCACCGCTTTCCAGATCTGCCTAACCCGTGCGGTAGGGGGGCCTGAGAGATTCCGGGGAGGACTTGCTCCTTCGGCGCCGGCTGTGCCGCCAGGACGGGGCACTCCGGACTCTCCCGCGCGGGTTCGAGCGGCCGGTATGGAGTTGGAGGGCCTGGGTGGATGCCACCGCAGACGGGCACATCATGGCACGTCCGCACCGATGGCGGGAGAGGGGGCTGCCTCACACGTCCCTCCCCGTTCTCTGTCGCGTTCCGCGTCCCGCCGTGCCGCGCCCGGACGCTAGGCTGCGGGAATCGGCGAGCGGAGGGCGGTACAGGGGCGGATGGGCAACCCGGAGGAGCAGCAGGGCTGGGGCGGGGCGCGGTCGGCGCCGGCCGGCGGTGCGTGGCCGGCCAACGAGCTGGAGCAGGTGCTCACCGCTGCGCTCGGCGACCCGGGCGCGACCCCGCGGGTGATCGAGGTGCTGGCGCGCAGCCAGGTGTGGATCCCGCTGCCGTCCGGCGGCGACCCGCAGGGACGGGCGCTGGACCTGCCGACCCTGGAACTGGCCGGCGGCCCCTATGTCCCGGTGTTCTCCTCGCAGGAGGTGCTGCTCCAGCAGGCGCCGGGGATGGCGTTCGCGGTCGCCCCGGTCTGGGAGTTCGCCCGCGGCCTGCCGCTGGGCGTCGGCATCGCCGTCAACCCCGAGGCCCCGGTGGGCATCCCGGTCCCGCCGGAGGGCGTGGCCGAGCTGCGCCGCGGGCCGCGCGAGGACCGCTGGGAGGCCGCCCAGGACGCGCCGTCCGGGGGCCGGGTGGCGCTGCGCGAGCCGGTGCCGGGCGAGGACCCGGAGCTGTTCCTGGCCGCCTGCCGGGCCGAACTGGCACTGCTGCCCGGGGTGCTGACCGCCCGGCGGGCGCTGGCCAGCGTCGAGGGCGAGCCGACCGTGATGTTCGTGGGCGTCCAGCTGGACCCGGCGGCCCCGGCCGACCCGGGGGCGGTGAACGAGGCGCTGGGGCGCGCGCTGGGAACCGCGCCGCTGCCCGGTGGCGTCCATCTCGTACTGCTCGACCTCGCGGACGATCCGGTGGTCGAGTGGATGGTGAACCGGGTCGCGCCCTTCCACGTGCGGGGCTGAGCCGGTCCCCGGCCGTTCGTCCGGCGCCTGTCGGGCCGGGCACGGGCGGGGGAGCGGCGGGGGCCCTGGCACGTCGGCGTGGCGGTGGCCGACGGTGCCCCATAAGGTGCGTGCTGACGGCCGCCGGGCCGCCGGTGACGGACGAGGAACGAAGAGGCGCAACGAGGTGGGCGCATGAGTGCGGGATCGGTAGCTGGCGGTGCACCGGGGCCCTGGGGCCAGGCGCCCACCGGACGCCCGGATCCGGGCGCGCTGGAACGCGCCCTGCGCGAGGTGGCGCCGGAGCGCTACGAGGCCTACGAGACGATGCTGAACGCGCTCGCCGAGGGCCGGGTCTGGATGCTGCTGTGGCACGGGACGCCGGGCAGCGCCGACGCCCAGTACGGGAACATGGAGATCAGCGGCCACGGTTACGCGCCGGCCGTCACCTCGCCCGAGCAGCTGGCGGCGTCCGGCTGGGCGCGGGCGCACGAGGTGATCTCCGGCCGGGAGATCGCGGCGTCGCTGTACCGGACCCGCTGGGGGCTGTGGCTGAACCCGCACGCCCCGGGCGGCGGGGTCGGGGTGCCGTGGGCGGACCTGCGCCGGGTGGCGGCGGGCCTGGACCGGCTGCCGGCCGGTCCGCTGAAGCTGAGCGAGCCGCAGGTGCCGGCCCAGCAGTTCTTCGCGCTGCTGGAGCGGCAGGCGGCCGAGGTGCGGGCGGTGCGGGCGCTGCGCCGGGCCTGGGTGCGGCCGTCGGTGGGCGAGCCGTACCTCGCCATCGGTCTCGAGCTGTACGAGAGCTCGCCGCCCACGGTGGAGGCGGTGCGGGCGCTGATGCAGCGGGCGATCGCGGTCGCGCCGGAGGGTCTGGCGGTCTCGACGGTCGCGATGGCGGACGAGTTCGACCCGGTGGCGCTGTGGATGCGGGCGCACGCGCGCCCGTTCTACGACCGGGAGGCGGCCGGTCACGGCCGTCCGCAGACCGGCCCGTACCCGCCGGTGCCCCCGCCGCCGTACGCCTCGCAGCAGGGCCCCGCCCAGGGGCAGGGCTTCGGTTACGGCACCCGGCCGTCGGCTCCGGCCTGGCCGGGGCAGCAGCCTCCGCCGCAGCAGCCGTGGCCCGGCTACCCCGGTCGCTGATCGGGGCGGAGTCGCCGAATCCGGCCCCACGAAACCGGCTTGACACTCTGTCAGGCCGGTTTCGGCGTTTTTTCGGACGTTCTCCCCGAACCGGATGGAACACATCTTGACATGGCTGTTACAGCTGTGTGAAGAGGGATATGCCGATGGTCGTGGAGGTGCATGCACACAGATCACAGTTGGGCATCTGTCGGTGGTCAGGGCTGGCGTAAGCCAGTTCGGATGGCAGAGAGTTCTGCAACAGCCCGCCGCGCGTGGTTGGCGTCCCACAAGGGCGAACGCGCTGGCGGACCGCATGATCCACGTGACGCCCATCCCGCGTGGCAGCAGTACTGAGCCAGTCGTACCGCTGGAAAGACTCCGCTCCTGCACTTCCGCACGTCCGCACCCAAGCACGTCCGCACCAGCCGCGCCGCCGATCCCGGTGCCCGGCACCCGTGGGCCGGCCACCGTCGGCGAGGGGACCGAACTGACCATGACCGCACCCATCAAGACCGCCGGCAGCACACCGGAGGCAGACGCCGCCGCGAGCCCGGCCAAGAAGATCGAGGGCCGCTCGCTCGGCCGGATCGCCTGGACCCGCTTCAAGCGGGACAAGGCCGCCGTCGCCGGCGGCGTCGTGGTGATCCTGCTGATCCTGCTCGCCGTGCTGGCCAAGCCGATCGAATCGGCCTTCGGCCTCGACCCCGACGCCCTCAACCAGGACCTCCTGGACGCCGACCTCGGCGGTCTGCCGTTCGGCGACTGGGGCGGCATGAGCTGGGACCACCCGCTCGGCGTCGACCCGCTGCAGGGACGTGACCTGCTGACCCGCGTCATCGAGGGTTCCTGGGTCTCCCTGCTGGTCGCCTTCGGCGCGACCGTGCTGTCCAACACCATCGGCACCGTGCTCGGCATCATGGCCGGCTACTACGGCGGCTGGGTGGACACCCTGATCAGCCGGGTGATGGACGTCTTCCTCGCCTTCCCGCTGCTGCTGTTCGCGATCGCGATCTCGACCTCGCTGCAGGGCGGCGCGTTCGGCCTGCACGGCCTCCCGCTGCACATCATGGTGCTGATCTTCGTGATCGGCTTCTTCAACTGGCCCTACATGGGCCGGATCGTGCGCGGACAGACCCTCTCGCTGCGCGAGCGCGAGTTCGTCTACGCGGCCCGGAGCCTGGGTGCCCGCGGGCCGTTCATCCTCTTCAAGGAGCTGCTGCCCAACCTGGTCGGTCCGATCCTGGTCTACTCGACCCTGCTGATCCCGACCAACATCCTCTTCGAGGCCGGGCTGAGCTTCCTCGGCGTGGGCATCCAGCCCCCGCAGGCCTCCTGGGGCGGCATGCTCCAGGACGCGATCCGGTACTACCAGGTGGACCCCCAGTACATGGTGGTCCCCGGTGTGGCGATCTTCGTCACCGTACTCGCCTTCAACCTGCTCGGCGACGGGCTGCGTGACGCCCTCGATCCCAAGAGCAACTGACGCCGCGTCAGGATCCCTCGTTCGGCCAACACTTCCTCAAGGGGTTGATCTCACCCATGCGTAGGTCCCGTACCGTCGCGCTGACCGCCGCGGCCGCTGCCGCGGTCCTGGTCGTCACCGGCTGCTCGTCCGGCACGAAGAGCAGCGATGCCAAGTCCACCGCCTCCGGCTCCGCCACCGACGCCGCCGGCGGCTCCGGTGCCAACGCGGCCACCAAGGGCATCGTCAACGCCTCCGACAAGAAGGGCGGGACGGTGACCTTCGAGATGAAGGGCACCCCCGACTCGCTCGACCCCGGCAACACGTACTACGCGTACATCTACAACTTCTCGCGCCTGTACGGCCGTCCGCTCACCACCTTCCAGCCGGGCGCCGGCGAGGCGGGCAACAAGCTCGTCCCGGACCTCGCCGAGTCGCTCGGCCAGGTCAGCGCCGACGGCCTGAGCTGGACGTACAAGCTGCGCAAGGGCCTGAAGTACGACGACGGCACCCCGATCACCTCGAAGGACGTCAAGTACGCCGTCGAGCGCTCCAACTTCGCGCCGGACGTGAACTCCAACGGCCCGACGTACTTCAAGGAGCTGCTGGTCGACAACCCCACGCCGTACGAGGGTCCGTACAAGGACAAGACCGGCGACCTGAAGTCGATCGAGACCCCGGACGACACCACCATCGTCTTCCACCTGACGCACGCCTTCGCCGACTTCGACTACCTGGTCAGCGCCCCGCAGACGGTCCCGGTCCCGCAGGCCAAGGACACCGGCGCCGAGTACGTCAAGAAGATCGTCTCCTCCGGCTCCTTCAAGTTCGAGTCCTACGAGGACGGCAAGCAGGCCGTCCTGGTCCCGAACACCAACTGGGACCCGAGCACGGACCCGATCCGCAAGCAGCTGCCGGACAAGATCGTGCTCCGGATGAACATCGACCAGGCCACCATCGACAAGGACCTGCTGGCCGGCAACGCCCAGGTCGACCTGGTGGGTGGCGGTGTCGACCCGCAGACCCAGGCGCAGATCCTGCAGAACCCGAAGCTGAAGGCCAACACCGACAACGCCTACGGCGGCCGTCTGGTCTACATGGCCATCAACACCGATGTCGCGCCGTTCGACAACATCGAGTGCCGCAAGGCCGTCCAGTACGCGGTCGACAAGGTCTCGGTGCAGACCGCGCTCGGCGGCCCCGTCCGCGGCCAGGTCGCCAACACCGTGCTCCCGCCCGACATCCCGGGCCACCAGGACTTCAACGTCTGGGAGACCAAGGACAACAAGGGCGACGAGGCCAAGGCCAAGGCCGCTCTGAAGGCCTGCGGCAAGGACAGCATCACCACCGTGCTCTCGGCCCGCACCGAGCGCGCCACCGAGGTCGCCGCGGCCACCTCGATCCAGGCCGCGCTGAAGAAGGTCGGCATCAACGCCGAGATCCAGCAGTTCCCGCAGGGCAAGTACCTGGCCGACAGCGCCGGCGCTCCGAAGTTCGCCAAGGAGCACAACATCGGTCTGATGATGATGCAGTGGGGCGCCGACTGGCCGACCGGCTACGGCTTCCTGCAGCAGATCGTCGACGGCCGCGCGATCAAGGCCTCCGGCAACAGCAACCTGGCCTCGCTGAACGACCCCGCGGTCAACAAGCTGCTCGACGACGCCGCCACCAACCCGGACCGGGCGGCCCGCGAGAAGATCTACGGCGACATCGACAAGAAGGTCATGGAGGCCGCGGTCTACGTCCCGCTGACCGACTTCAAGGTCTTCCTGTACCGCCCGGACAACGCCACCAACCTCGCGTCCACGCCGGCCTTCTCGGGTGAGTACGACTACCTGAACATCGGCACCAAGTAAGAGCCTGGCTCTGCATCCCTGAAGGCAGGTGAAGGCAGCGGCAAAGCCCGCCGCCGTCCGGAGGATCCCGGACGGCGGCGGGCGGCCGGAGCCGACCAACTGTGTTTGCCTACATCATCCGCAGGATCCTCGCCGCCGCGGTGCTGCTGCTGGTCGTCAGCGCGGTCACCTTCGCGATCTTCTTCCTGCTCCCGCGCCTCGCCGGCGAGACGGTCGACCAGCTGGCCACCCAGTACATCGGGAAGAACCCCTCTCCCGACGCGATCGCGGCGGTCAAGAAGAACCTCGGCCTCGACCAGCCGCTGTACACCCAGTACTGGAACTTCCTCAAGGGGCTGGTCAGCGGCGCCGAATACAAGTTCGGCCCGGAACCGGCCACCTGCCACGTGCCCTGCTTCGGCTACTCCTTCAAGAACCACCTGGAGGTCTGGCCCGAACTGTCCAAGCGGATCCCGGTCACGCTGTCGCTCGCCATCGGCGCGGCCACGCTCTGGCTGGTCTCCGGCGTCGCCACCGGCGTCGTCTCCGCCCTCCGGCCGCGCTCGATCTTCGACCGGATCTCGATGGGCATCGCCCTCGCCGGCGTCTCGCTGCCGGTCTTCTTCACCGGCGCGCTGCTGCTCACGGTGTTCAGCTACGAGTGGCCGATCCTGGACAACCTGCAGTACGTCAACTTCACCGACGACCCGCTGATGTGGGCCCGCAACCTGATCCTGCCCTGGATCTCGCTGGCCTTCCTCTACTCCGCGCTCTACGCCCGGCTCACCCGCGCCGGAATGCTGGAGACGATGAGCGAGGACTACATCCGCACCGCCCGGGCCAAGGGCCTGGCCGAGCGCAAGGTCGTCACCCGGCACGGACTGCGCGCCGCGCTCACCCCGATCGTCACCATCTTCGGCATGGACCTCGGTCTGCTGCTCGGCGGTGCGCTGATCACCGAGCAGGTCTTCTCGCTCCAGGGCGTCGGCCAGTTCGCCGTCCAGGCGATCTCCGACAACGACCTGCCGAAGATCCTCGGCACCACGCTGCTCGCCGCGTTCTTCATCGTCCTCTGCAACCTCGTGGTTGACCTCCTGTACGCCGCTGTCGACCCCCGGGTGAGGCTGTCGTGACCGAGCTCCAGAAGACCCCGGCCGCCCGCGCGGCCGCCCCGGCCGGAGGGGACCCGTACCTCTCCGTCCGGGACCTGCGGATCCACTTCGACACCGACGACGGCCTGGTCCGCTCCGTCGACGGGGTCAGCTTCGACCTCGCCAAGGGCCGCACCCTCGGCATCGTCGGCGAGTCCGGCTCCGGCAAGTCCGTCACCTCGCTCGGCATCATGGGCCTGCACCGCTCCAAGCGGGCCCGGATCACCGGCGAGATCCGGCTCGACGGCGAGGACCTCGTCGCGGCCGGCCCGGACCGGGTCCGGGAGCTGCGCGGCCGGCAGATGGCGATGATCTTCCAGGACCCGCTGACCGCGATGCACCCCTACTACACGGTGGGGCAGCAGATCGTCGAGGCCTACCGGGTGCACCACCCGCAGGCGACCAAGAAGCAGGCCCGCGCCCGCGCCGTCGAGATGCTCGACCGGGTCGGCATCCCGCAGCCCGACCGCCGGGTCGACGACTACCCGCACCAGTTCTCCGGCGGCATGCGCCAGCGCGCCATGATCGCCATGGCCCTGGTCAACGACCCCTCGCTGCTGATCGCCGACGAGCCCACCACCGCCCTGGACGTCACCGTGCAGGCGCAGATCCTGGACCTCATCCGGGACCTCCAGGAGGAGTTCGGCTCGGCCGTCATCATCATCACCCACGACCTCGGGGTGGTCGCCGAGCTCGCCGACGACATCCTCGTCATGTACGGCGGCAAGTGCGTCGAGCGCGGTCCGGCCGAGACCCTCTTCGACTCGCCCGAACACCCCTACACCTGGGGCCTGCTGGGCTCGATGCCGCGCCTCGACCGGGAGCTCCAGGACCGGCTCGTCCCGGTCAGGGGCACCCCGCCCAGCCTGATCAACGTGCCGTCCGGCTGCGCCTTCCACCCGCGCTGCCCCTACGCGGAACTGACCGGCGGGCGCTCCACCGAGGAGACCCCGGGGCTCACCGAGGTCGCGCCCGGCCACCACGCGGCCTGCCACCTCGCGCTCTCCGAGCGGCACCGCATCTTCACCGAAGAGATCGCGCCCCGGCTGTGAGCCCGGACTCGTACCACCTTTCTGGAGAGAACCGATGACGGACACCCAGGCGGCGACCATCCCCGCGCCGGCGCCCGCCCCGGACCGGCAGCCGCTGCTCCGGGTGACCGGCCTGACCCGGCACTTCCCCATCCACAGCGGCCTGCTGCGGCGCCAGACCGGCGCCGTCCGGGCGGTCGACGGCATCGACTTCACGGTCAACGCCGGTGAGACCCTGGGCGTCGTCGGCGAGTCCGGCTGCGGCAAGTCGACGATGGGCCGGCTGGTCACCCGGCTCGACGAGCCGACCGGCGGGACGATCGAGTTCGAGGGCACCGACATCACCCACCTGGGCGTCGGGGCGATGCGGCCGCTGCGCCGCGACATCCAGATGATCTTCCAGGACCCGTACTCCTCGCTGAACCCGCGGCACACCGTCGGCACCATCGTCGGCGCGCCGTTCCGGCTGCAGAAGGCCGAGCCCGAGGGCGGGACCAAGAAGGCCGTGCAGGAGCTGCTGGAGCTGTGCGGGCTCAGCCCCGAGCACTACAACCGCTACCCGCACGAGTTCTCCGGCGGCCAGCGCCAGCGCATCGGCATCGCCCGGGCGCTCGCCCTGCGGCCCCGGATGATCGTCGCCGACGAGCCGGTCTCGGCCCTGGACGTCTCCATCCAGGCCCAGGTGGTCAACCTGCTCGACGACCTCCAGCGCGAGCTCGGCCTGACCTACCTGATCATCGCGCACGACCTCTCGGTGGTCCGGCACGTCTCCGACCGGGTCGCCGTGATGTACCTCGGCAAGATCGTCGAGATCGCCGACCGGGACTCGCTCTACAGCCGGCCGATGCACCCTTACACCACCGCGCTGATGTCGGCCGTCCCGGTGCCCGACCCGCGCCGGCGCCACAGCGCCGGGCGCGAGCGGATCCTGCTCAAGGGCGACGTGCCCTCGCCGATCAACCCGCCCAGCGGCTGCCGCTTCCGCACCCGCTGCTGGAAGGCCCAGGAGATCTGCGCGAGCCAGGAGCCGCCGCTCGTCGCGGCGACGGCCGGCCACCAGGTGGCCTGCCACTTCCCGGAGAACGCCGTCACCGCGGACGCTGCGGCGGCCTCCGCCTGACCGCGCGGTCGGAGGGGAGGCCCGGCCGGGTCACACTGGTGCGGTGACCTCGCAGATCTTCCCCTCCGACGTGCAGCAGTCGCTGGACCTCGTCGGTATCTTCGTCTTCGCCCTCTCCGGAGGGCTGCTCGCCGTTCGCAAGAACATGGACATCTTCGGCATCGCCGTCCTCGCCGAGGTCACCGCGCTCGGCGGCGGAGTGATGCGCGACCTCGTCATCGGCGCCACCCCGGTCGCCGCGTTCAGCAACCTCGGCTACTTCGTCACCCCGCTGCTCGCCGGACTGGTGGTCTTCTTCCTGCACCCCGAGGTCGAGCGGATCAACCGCGCCGTGCAGACCCTCGACGCGCTCGGCCTCGGCCTGTTCTGCGTCACCGGCACCGCCAAGGCGCACGACTACGGGCTCGGCGCGGTCTCCGCGGTCGCCCTCGGCATGGTGACCGCCGCCGGCGGCGGGGTGATGCGCGACGTCCTGGCCGGCGAACTCCCCTCGCTGCTGCGCTGGGACCGGGAGATCTACGCCGTGCCGGCCCTCGTCGGCGCCGCGCTGGTCGCCGTGCTGATCGCCCTCGACAGCCTCACCGCCGCCACCGGCACCGCCGCCGCGCTGACCGCGTTCGGCCTGCGGATGCTCGCGCTCAAGTACGGCTGGCGCGCGCCGCGGGCCTGGCACCGCAACGGTTCTCGCACCAGCGAGGAGTAGGCGAGCCGCCGTACGCCAGCGAGACCGCCTCCGCGGTGCAGAGCAGCTCCGGGACCAGCCGCAGCAGCTCGGCCGGCGTCATCCGGCCGACCGGCGCCGAGATCGCGCAGGCCGCGACCGCCCGCCCGTCGCTGCCCGCCACCGGCGCCGCCACACAGGTGACCGCCTCCCGGTGCTCGGCCGACTCGGCCGCCCAGCCCCGGCGGCGCACCGCCGCCAGGTCCTCGGCCAGGCCGTCCGCCGCCGGGCCGTCCGGCGGGAGTCCGGCCAGCAGTACCCGGCCCACCGCCGTCCCGGCGGCCGGCACCCGGCGCCCGATCCGGGTCGGCCGGCCAGGGTCGGTGCTCCAGCGGCCGGCCAGCTCGTCCAGGTACAGCACCTCGTCGTCCTCCAGCACCGCCAGCCGCACGGTACAGCCGCAGCGCTCGTTCAGCGCGGCCAGGTAGGGGGCGGCGACCTGCCGGACGTCGATCTCCTGGAGCGCCCGCTGGGCCAGCGACAGCACCCGGCCGCCCACCCGGTAACGGCGGTCGGACAGCCGGTGCACGAAGCCGTGCTCCTCCAGGGTGCGCAGCAGCCGCAGCGCGGTGGACTTGTGCACCCCGATCGAGGCGGCGGCCTGGTCCAGGGTCACCGGTCCGTCGCCGAGCGAGCCGAGCAGGGTCAGCGCCCGATCGACCGACTGCGACATGGTGCTCCCCGTTCCTGGTTCCGGCCGGGCCGCGGGGCAGGGGCCTTCGCGCCGGGTGGTGGTGGCGGTCGGGCCGCCTGCTGGTGGCCGTGGGGCCGCTCGCCGGTGGCCGTCGGGCCGCCTGCCGGTGGCGGTCGGGCCGCCTGCCGGTGGCCGTCGAGCCGCGCGGCGATGGCCGTCAGGCTAACCGTTCGGGGGCCGCGTCCCGTACCTGGGCTGCCCGGAGGGGCACCGGCCCGGTGACCGCCGTCCGGTGGCCGGATCGGTGCGGTGCGCCCGGCCGTGCCGGGTACGCCGGTCCGGTGCAGGCCGGAGGGCCACTACAATCGCATGGTTATGCCATACCTGGACCATGCGGCGACCACGCCGATGCTGCCCGAGGCGATCGCCGCGATGACGGCGCACCTGGGGGTCGTCGGCAACGCCTCCTCCCTGCACGCGGCCGGCCGCCGGGCCCGCCGGGTGGTCGAGGAGGCCCGCGAGTCGCTCGCCGAGTCGCTCGGCGCCCGGCCCAGCGAGATCGTGCTCACCGGCGGCGGCACCGAGTCCGACAACCTGGCGGTCAAGGGCCTGTACTGGGCCCGCCGCGGCGCCGACCCGGCCCGCACCCGGGTGCTGTGCAGCCCCGTCGAGCACCACGCGGTGCTGGACGCGGTGCACTGGCTCGCCGAGCACGAGGGCGCCACGGTCGACTACCTGCCGGTGGACGCGCTCGGTCGGGTGCACCCGGCGGCGCTGCGCGAGGCGATCGAACGCGACCCCGCCTCGGTGGCCCTGGTCACCGTCATGTGGGCCAACAACGAGGTCGGCACCGTCCAGCCGGTCGCCGAACTCGCCGCCGTCGCCTCGGAGTACGGCATCCCGATGCACGCCGACGCGGTGCAGGCGCTCGGCCAGGTGCCGGTCTCCTTCGCCGGTTCCGGGCTCACCGCGCTCACCGTCACCGGCCACAAGATCGGCGGCCCGTTCGGCATCGGCGCGCTGCTGCTGTCGCGCGGTGCCACGCCCGTCCCGCTGCTGCACGGCGGCGGCCAGGAGCGCGACGTCCGCTCCGGCACCCTCGACGCACCCGCCGCCGCCGGGTTCGCGGCCGCCGCGGCCATCGCCGTCGAACGCCGCGAGGAGCACGCCCTGGCCCTCGGCGCGCTGCGGGACGAACTGGTCGCGACCGTGCTCGCCGCCGTCCCCGACGCGGTGCTCAACGGCGACCCGGCGGGGGAGGGACGGCTGCCCGCCAACGCGCACTTCTCCTTCCCCGGCTGCGAGGGCGACGCGCTGCTGATGCTGCTCGACGCCCGCGGCATCGAGTGCTCCACCGGCTCGGCCTGCTCGGCCGGCGTCCCGCAGCCCAGCCACGTGCTGCTGGCGATGGGCGTCGACCCGCTGCTCGCCCGGGCCTCGCTGCGGTTCTCGCTCGGCCACACGTCCACCCGCGAGGACGTCACCGCCCTCGCGGAGGCCATCGCCCCGGCCGTCCAGCGCGCCCGCAACGCCGGTCTCGCGGCCGTCCGGCGCTGAGCCCGCCCCGGGGGAGAAGTCCCGGCGGAATGCCGGGCGGCACCACGTACGCTTGTTGTCATCATGACTGACTTCCCGGGTGCCCCCACCGCTCCGTCCACCACCGGCCGCCTGCGTGTGCTCGCCGCGATGTCCGGCGGGGTGGACTCCGCCGTCGCCGCCGCCCGCGCCGTCGAGGCCGGCCACGAGGTGACCGGCGTGCACCTGGCGCTGTCCAGCAACCCGCAGTCCTTCCGCACCGGCGCGCGCGGCTGCTGCACCCTCGAGGACTCCCGGGACGCCCGCCGCGCGGCCGACGTGATCGGCATCCCGTTCTACGTCTGGGACCTCGCCGAGCGCTTCCGCGAGGACGTCATCGACGACTTCGTGGCCGAGTACGCGGCCGGGCGCACCCCCAACCCGTGCCTGCGCTGCAACGAGAAGATCAAGTTCGCGGCGCTGCTGGACAAGGCGATCGCCCTCGGCTTCGACGCCGTCTGCACCGGCCACTACGCCCGGATCGTCGACCTGGCGGACGGCTCCCGCGAACTGCACCGGGCCGTCGACGCGGCCAAGGACCAGTCCTACGTGCTCGGCGTGCTCGACGCCGACCAGCTCGCCCACTCCCTCTTCCCGCTCGGCGACACCACCAAGGACGTCATCCGCGAGGAGGCCGAGCGGCGCGGCCTGGCCGTCGCCAAGAAGCCCGACTCGCACGACATCTGCTTCATCGCCGACGGCGACACCCAGGGCTTCCTGGCCCAGCACCTCGGCACCGCCACCGGCGACATCCTGGACGTCGACGGCACCAAGCTCGGCGAGCACGACGGCGCCTACGGCTTCACCATCGGCCAGCGCAAGGGCCTGCGGATCGGCCGCCCGGCCGCCGACGGCAAGCCGCGCTACGTGCTGGACATCTCCCCGGTGAACAACACCGTCACCGTCGGCCCGGTCGAGGGCCTCGACGTCACCGGCCTCACGGCCATCCGCCCGCGCTGGTGCGGCACCGAGCCGCTCGCCGACGGCCGCTACACCGCCCAGCTGCGCGCCCACGGCGAGGAGGTCCCGGTCAGCGCCTCGGTCACCGGCGACACCCTCCGCGTCGAGCTCGACACCCCCGCCCGCGGCATCGCCCCCGGCCAGGCCGTCGTCCTCTACGACGGCACCCGCGTCGTCGGCTCCGCCACCATCGCGACGACGCACCGCCCGGCCGTCAACGCCTGAGGCCGGGCGCCGTCCCTGACCGCCCGCGCCGCCGACCCGGCGACGCGGGCGGCGTTCAGCGGGAGCGGTTGACCAGTACCAGCGCCGCCACCGCAATGTGGAAGGCTGCCGCCACCGACACCCCGTACGCGGCCCAGACCTGGGCGGGATCGGGGCGGGGTGGCGCGTCGTCGGTGTCGGGGTCGTCGTCCGACGCCCGAGGGCTCATCGGGTGACCCTCAGGTCGGCGTGGACGACCTTTCCGGCGGGTTCGACGGTGGCGCCCCATCGGCCACCGGTCAGGCGGTCCACCAGGGCCAGGCCGCGGTGGCACTCCTCATCGGGGGAAGCGCGGATCAGCACCGGCAGAACACACGAGCCGTCGCGCACCGCGATCCGCACGGTCGCCTGCGAGACGTACCGGACCGTGACCGTCATCCGCTGCCGGCACCCGGTCTTCGCGGCATTGGTGACCAACTCGCTGCCGACCAGCTCGGCCACGTCGACCAGCCCGTCCAACCCCCATTCGGCGAACGTCGTTCGAAGGAACCGGCGGGCCTGACCGGCGGCTTCCGGGAGGTAGGGCAACAGCACTTCGGCCGGTGCCGGGAGCGAGTCCGGGGAGGCATCGGAAGACGCCTGGGTCTCCAACAGGACGTGCCGCATGGGAGCTCCAAGATGCGGGCCTTCGCAGGCCATCTCCTGTGAATGAGATTCTGCCATGCACTCATGTACATGAGTGCATGGCAGAAGAGTGCCCGACTCCTGTACATGAGTCAACCTGTCGCGAGACCCCTTCGCGACAGATTGACAGATGTGACTTCTCCTCAGTCCCGTGCGGGGAAGCGGTAGTCGAGGACGAACTGATCGGCGGCCATGACGGTGTCGCACACTTCGACCACCCGGCCGTCGGTGCGGAGGGCACTGCGAACGAGGTGGATCACCGGTGCGCCGGGGCTCAGCGCGAGCGCCTTGGCCTCCGCTTTGGTCGCGAGTCGGGCCCGCACGGATTCGGCGAACTCGGCGAGGGAGTGGCCGTGCTCTTCCAGGCGGGCATAGATGCCGCCTCCGCCCGGATTCTCGGCGAAGACCTCCGGGATGTCCTTGGCGACGTCCCACGGCAGATAGGAGACGGCCTCCTCCGTCGGTACCCCGTCCCGGAAGTACCGGCGCTTGCGGGCCAGCACCTGGGTGTCGGCGGGCAGGCCCAGGCGCTCGGCGATGTCCGGTGGCGCCGGAGTGGGTCCCACGAACAGCACGGCCACGGACGGGACGCCACCGGAGGTCTCCGCCTCCGCGAGGTAGGCGGCCTTGCCGGCCTTGCGGTGGGCGCGGCGGAAGCGGTCCGCGGACTTCCGTTGAACCGGTGGACGGGAGCGGACGAACGAGCCGCGGCCGTGGTGCGTCTCGATCAGCTGGGTCGTCCTGAGCTCGGCGATGGCCTTGCGCACCGTCCCGGACGCGACTCCGTACCGCAGCATGAGTTCGGCCTCACTGGGTACGGTCGCGCCGGGGGCAAGGACGCCGGAGGCGATCTGTGCGGCGAGATCGGCCGCGATCTGCAGGTACTTCGCGGTGGCCGACGAGGCCACGTCATCATTCGCCATAGTCCTTCAGGGCTCCTATTCTCCTGCACATGAGTAACAGCGCCGGGAAGCCTCGGTCAACGCCGCTCCACTCGGTGTCCGTCGCGGGGGTGGTGGTGCGGGAGGACGGCCGGGTACTGGCGATCCGGCGGGCCGACAACGGGACCTGGGAGCCGCCGGGCGGAGTGCTGGAGGTGACCGAGGCCGTCGAGGACGGCGTACGGCGCGAGGTGTTCGAGGAGACCGGGATCAAGGTCGGCGTCGAGCGGCTGACCGGTGTCTACAAGAACGTGAGCCGAGGAATCGTCGCCCTGGTGTTCCGTTGCCGCCCCGAGAGCGGGGGCGAGCGGCTCTCCGAGGAGTCGACCGCCGTCGACTGGCTCACGCCGGGCGAGGTCTCCGACCGGATGGCCGAGGTGTACGCCGTGCGCGTGCTGGACGCGCTGCGGGACGGTGCCGTACCGGCTGTCCGGGACCATGACGGGCGGCATCTGCTCGGCTGACGGGAGAAGGACGGCATGGGCTTGTTCGAGCAGCACCGGGACTTCGTGGCGGAGCTGGAGCGGACCGCACCCGACGGCGTCCGGATCGAGTGGTCCGGCGACAACCTGGTCGTGCAGGCGTCGCCGTCGAACATCCACCAGCTCAACCTCGCGCAGGTGCGGCGGCAGTTCGAGCGGCACGAACCCGAGGGGTACGTGCCGACCGAACGCGCTGTGATCGTCGCTCCCGACGGTTCGGTGGGGCGCGGTCCGGACCTCACCTACCTTCCGGTTGCCGTGCTCTCGGAGCCCGGCAACCGGGCCCCCGCCGCCGAGGCGCTGATCGCGGTGGAGGTGGTCTCCCCGTCGAACCCCGGCAACGACTGGATGGACAAGCTGCACGACTACGCCGTGGTGCGGATCCCGCTCTACCTGATCGTGGACCCGCGCGAAGGCACGGTGACGCTGTTCTCCGAACCCGACCACGACCGCTACCACACCCGCAGCGACCGGAAGTTCGGCGACGAGATCGGCATCCCGGAGCCGTTCGGCTTCACCCTGGGCCTTTCGGCGCTGGTGCCGTACGGGGACGGGTCCGCCCAGTAATCGAAATGAGCGCAGGCCCGGAGGCGTGATAGACCGGGGACCACTATGAACATCACTGTCTTCTGCTCCGCGTACTCGCTCGACGACCGCTACTCCCTTCCCGCCGCCGAATTCGCCCGACTGCTCGGGGAGGGCGGGCACACACTGGTGTGGGGCGGCTCCAACGCCGGGCTGATGGGCCTGCTCGCCGACGGGGTGAAGGACGCCGGGGGCCGGCTGGTCGGGATCTCGGTCGAGTTCCTGAAGCACAAGGCGTACGACGGGGCCGACGAGCTGATCACCACCGCCGACCTCGCCGAGCGCAAGGCGAAGCTGCTGGCGCGCGCGGACGCGGTCGTCGTCCTGGTCGGCGGCTTGGGCACCCTGGACGAGGTCACCGAGGTGCTGGAGCTGAAGAAGCACGCGCTGCACGACAAGCCGGTGGTGGTGCTGGACACCGAGGGTTTCTACGCGGGGCTGCGCACGCAACTGGAGCGGATGGACACCGAGGGCTTCCTGCCCCGTCCGCTGCCCGAGCTGATCACCTTCGCCGACACCCCGGCCCAGGTCTTCGAACAGCTCAAGGGCTGAGAGGATCACGGTCATGGCCTCTCATCTGATCACCGGTGCCGGCTCCGGCATCGGCGCCGTCCTCGCCGCCCGTCTCGCCGAGCGCGGGGACGAGCTCTGGCTGCTGGCCCGCGACGCCCGCCGGGCCGCCGAGCTGCGCGAGCGCTTCCCCGGGGCGCGGACCCTGGTCGGCGACCTCGCGGACCCGGCGAAGCTCTCCTGGGCCCTCGGGCACCAGACGCCGCCGGTCGAGCTGGACTCGCTGCTGCACGTGGCGGGCACGGTCGAGCTGGCCCCGGTCGGCGAGCTGCCGGTCAAGGCCTGGCAGGACACCCTGAACGTCAACCTGGTCGCCCCCGCCGAGCTGACCCGGCTGCTGCTGCCCTCGGTGCGGCTGGCCAAGGGCCACGTGGTGTTCGTCAACTCCGGTGCCGGGCTGCGGGCGAGCGCCGACTGGTCGGCGTACGCGGCCAGCAAGCACGGGCTGAAGGCCCTCGCCGACTCGCTGCGGCTGGAGGAGCACGGCAACGGCGTACGGGTCACCTCGGTCTACCCGGGCCGCACCGCCACCGCGATGCAGGTCAAGGTGCACCAACAGGAGGGCAAGGAGTACGACCCCGGCCAGTGGATCGAGCCGGAGTCGGTGGCGAAGGCGGTGCTGGCGGCGCTGGACGCCTCCCGGGACGCCGAGATCACCGACATCACGGTCCGTCCGGGCCGGTAGGGGCCCGCGATCGGGGCGCCGGAAAGTCCGGCGCCCCGATCTTCCGAGCGGTGCAACCACGACGGGGCGAGGGCCGTCCCTGGAGGTGTCCGTTCGTTCTCGGCCCTTCCGGGCACGGAGAATTGATGCATAGTCAGGCCATCGGCCTGTCGGGGGGATTTGAAATGTACAAGCTTCGTACCGCGCTGGCCGTCGGCGCGACACTGCTGGGCACGGTCGGCCTGCCGGTCGTCGGCACGGTCGGCGCGCACGCCGCGTCCGGCCCGCTCCAGGCCGACAGCACGGTGCAGGACCGCTCGGCGGCAGCCGCCACCGGCAGCGGCTACACGCCGGTCGGCCCGGTGCGGCTGCTGGACACCCGGGAGGGGACCGGGGTCCCGTCGGCGCTGGCCGTGGCACCGTGGGGGACGGTCGACCTGCCGGTCACGGGGGTGGCCGGGGTGCCGCTGGAGGGTGTGACGGCGGTGACGATGACCGTCACCGCGACCGATCCGACGCAGGACGGCAACCTCCTGGTGCGCCCGTTCGGCTACGTGTGGACGAACCCCTCCTCGCTGCTCGGCGAGGCGGAGACCACCTCCACCCTGAACTGGGCGGCGGGCCGGACGGTCCCGAACCAGGTGACGGTGGCGGTGAAGGACGGCAAGGTGTCGTTCGACAACCACTCCGGCGGGACGGTGCACGTGATCGCCGACCTGGTCGGCTACTACAGCGCCACGGGCGCCCTCTTCCACGCGCAGGAGCCGGTCCGGGTGCTGGACACCCGGGGGCCGGTCGGGGTGCCGCAGGCCCGGGCGGTGCCGGCCTTCGGCACGCTGGAGCTGCCGGTCGCGGGCGTGGCCGGGGTGCCGGCCACCGGGGTCACGGCCGTGACGATGAACGTGACGGTCACCGAGCCGGAGCAGGACGGCCATCTGACGGTCCACCCGCACGGCGACCCGGTGCCGGGCACCTCGAACCTCAACTGGACGGCGGGCCGGACCGTCGCCGGCCTGGTGACGGTGCCGGTGAAGGACGGCAAGGTGTCGTTCTACAACCACTCCGGCGGGACGGTGCAGGTGATCGCCGACCTGGCGGGCCACTACAGCGCCGACGGCGGCGCCGCCTTCTACCCCTACGGGCCGGCCCGGATCATGGACACCCGGAAGTCCTGGGGCCGCCCGCAGTACCGCAACGAGGGTGTCGTTCCGGCCTGGGGCACCCTGACCGTCGACGCCTCCTGGGGCAGCTCCGAGTCCGCGACGACCCTGAACGTCACGGTGACCGGGCCGGGCGCCGAAGGACACCTCAAGGTGTACCCGCAGACCAGCCCGCGCCCCGACACGTCCGCCCTCAACTTCGGCCCCGGCGACACGGTCGCCAACCAGGTCGTGGTCCCGACGAAGCAGGGCAGCAGCGTGACGACGTTCTTCAACGCCAGTGGCGCGCCGGTGCACATCGTGGTCGACCGCTACGGCACGTACCGCCCCTGACCGGTCCCACCTCGCCCCACCCCGCGGCCCCGGCGCCGAGCATCCCTGCTCGGCGCCGGGGCCGCCGCGTGACGGGGTGTCCGGGCGGAGCGCGGGCCCGCGTGGTTCGGGGGCGCCCGACTGTGGCATTATCCGTGCGTCCTCCGGGGCCGACCGGGGTCGGAGGGCAGGACACGGCACCGGACCACAGGTCCGTCAGGGGGAACTCCATGCCCAGACTTCGCACCACAACCAGCACCAGAACCAGGACCGGAACCAGCACCGGAACCAGAGCCCGCGCCGCGCTGGCCGTCGGCGTGACACTGCTCGGGACGCTCGGCCTCCCGGCCGTCGGCGCGGGCGGCGCGCAGGCGGCCGTCACCACGCTCTACGTCGACAACACCGCGGCCGGCTGCGCCGACGGCGGTCCCGGCAGCAAGAGCGTCCCCTACTGCCACATCGCCGCCGCGGCGGCGGTGGCCGGGCCGGGGCAGACGGTCGAGATCGCCAGGGGCCAGTACGAGGAGACCGATCTGACGGTCACCCGCTCCGGTACGGCCGGGGCACCGATCACCTTCCGCGGCCCGTCGCCGTACGAGCCGGGCTACGGCGGCAGCGCCGTGATCGGGTCCTCCGCCCACCCCGGGGGCGGCCTCACCGTCCGGGGCGCCCGCTACGTCGTGTTCGAGTACCTCGAGGTCGACGCGGCCGCCGGCCGGCCGGTCGTGCTGGCCGACGGGGCGCGGGACGTCTCGTTCACCGGGGTCAGCGGCACGGGCGGCACCGGCGTGCGGATCACCGGCGGCTCCGAGCGGGTGCGTTACGCCCGGGCCGGCCTCTGGGGCGCGCAGGGTGCGGCCGTCACGGTCGACGGCGGTTCGACCGGGACCGTCGTCAGTACCAACTACGTCGTCTCCAGCGTCGGTGAGGACCACCCGGCCGTCCTGGTCGACGGCGCACCGAACACCGTGGTGGTCGCCAACAGCACCCTCGGCTCCTGCTCCCCGGGCATCGTGCTGACCGGAGCCTCGGGCGGTGCCACGGTCGAGAACAACGCCGTGAACGCGGGGCGCGACATCGATTCGCCGTGCGACACCTGGAGCTACATGGCGACCGGCATCACGGTCGCCGCGAGCGCCGTCGCCGGGACGAAGGCGGACTACAACGTCGTCGACTCGCGCAGCGGCGGCACCCCCTACCGGTGGGCCGGCGCCGACTACGCCGACCAGCCGTCGTTCACGGCGGCCAGCGGCCAGGGCGCGCACGACTTCGTCTCGCCCACGACCTTCTGGCGCGGGCCGGACCGGCCGGTCAACCACCTGATCGACTCGGCCGACGAGAACGCCCCCGGCATGCTCCCCACCGACCGCCAGGGCAAGTCCCAGGTGGACGACCCGACGCTGCCCAACACCGGTACCGGCGGCGGCACCCGGGACCGGGGCGCGCAGGAGTACCTGACCGTGGGCAGCGCGTACACGCCGGCGGGCCCGGTGCGGCTGCTGGACACCCGGGAGGCGATCGGGGTCCCGTCCACGCAGGCGGTGCCGGCCGGGGGCACGCTCGACCTGCCGGTCACGGGGGTGGCCGGGGTCCCGGCGACCGGTGTCACCGCGGTGACGCTGACCGTGACGGCCACCGACCCCACCCAGGACGGCGACCTGACGGTGTACCCGCACGGCCAGGACCGGCCGGGCGTCTCCACCCTCAACTGGACGGGCGGCCGGACGGTGCCGAACCAGGTGACGGTGCCGGTGAAGGACGGCAAGGTGTCGTTCTGGAACCACTCGGGCGGCACGGTGCACCTGATCGCGGACCTGGCGGGCTACTACAGCCCGAAGGGTGACCTCTTCCACCAGCAGGGCCCGACCCGGCTGCTGGACACCCGGGCGCCGATCGGGGTCCCGTCGGCGCAGGCGGTGCCGGCCTTCGGCACGCTGGAGCTGCCGGTCGCCGGTGTGGCCGGGGTGCCGGCCACCGGGGCCACGGCGGTGACGATGAACGTGACGGTCACCGAGCCGGAGCAGGACGGCCATCTGACGGTCTACCCGCACGGCGGCGCCGCGCCGGAGACCTCGAACCTCAACTGGACGGCCGGCCGGACCGTCGCCAACCTGGTGACGGTGCCGGTGAAGGACGGCAAGGTGTCGTTCTACAACCGCTCCGGCGGCACGGTGCACCTGATCGCCGACCTGGCGGGCTACCACAGCGCCGAGGGCCGGGTCGCGTTCTACCCGGGCGGGCCGTCGCGGATCATGGACACCCGGCAGAGCTGGGGCCGTCCCTACTACCGCCCGGCGGGCACCGTCCCGGCCTGGGGTTCCCTGACCGTCTTCGTGAACGGCGGGAGCTACCCGGCCTCGGCGACCCTGAACATCACGGTGACCGAGCCGGGCGCCGCGGGCCACCTCACGGCGTACTCCGGCGTCGGACCGGTCCCGGACACCTCCACGCTCAACTTCGAGGCCGGGCAGACCGTCGCCAACCAGGCCGTGGTGCCGGTCAATCCGAGCGGCAACTCGGTCGTGCTGTACAACGCGAGCGACGCGCCGGCGCACTTCGTGGTCGACTCCAGCGGGACCGAGAGCTACTGACCGTCACCCGGTCCGCACCCTCCGGCGGCCCCGTACCGAGCTACCGCTCGGTACGGGGCCGCTGCCGCAAGATGCCTGATGACGCGTCGGCCACCCTGTGGAATGATCCGTACGCCCTCCACCTCCGCTCGGTGAGCAGGGCCGGAACCGCGGCCTCCGGCCGCGACTCACAGGGGGAATTCTCATGTCGAAAGACATCGCCAGATCCCGCACGCCCGGATCCCGCACGCCCGGATCCCGCACGCCCGGAACCCGCGCCGCGCTGGCCGTCGGCCTGACGCTGCTCGCGACGGTCGGGCTTCCCGCCGTCACGACGGGCGGCGCGTCCGCCGCCGCCGCAACGCTCTACGTCGACCGCGCGCCCGGCTGCAGCGACACCACCGGCGGCACCCAGGCCAGGCCGCTCTGCACCGTGGCGGCCGCCGCGGCCGTCGCGTCCGCCGGCCAGACGGTCGAGATCGCCTGG
The DNA here is from genome assembly GCF_900105395.1 of Streptomyces sp. TLI_053. Lineage (NCBI taxonomy): Bacteria > Bacillati > Actinomycetota > Actinomycetes > Kitasatosporales > Streptomycetaceae > Streptomyces > Streptomyces sp. TLI_053. The sequence goes on along the minus strand of NZ_LT629775.1, from coordinate 3,775,072 downwards.
GGGACCTATCCCGAAGAGCTGGTGATCACGCGCTCCGGCCGCCAGGGTGCGCCCATCGTGTTCCGCGGTCGGCCCCATGACGTCAACTCGCAGAGCTCGGTGCTGATCGGCTCGGTGGAGGGCCCGTCGAACGGCCTCACCGTCCGCGGCGCCGAGTTCGTCGAGTTCGAGAACCTGGGCGTGCTCACCAACTCGCCGGCACCGAGCGTCACGGTCGACGGCGGGAACCGGGTGAAGTTCACCGCCGTCGGCGCGTACAACACCCTGCGGATCACCAACGGCTCCCGCCAGGTCACCTTCGCCCGCGGCGCCGCGAACGGCACCTCCGACAAGCCGGGCATCACCGTCGACGGCGGCTCCACCGGGACGGTACTGACCACCAACAGGGTCTCGACCGACGCCGCCCCGGCCTCGGTCCTGGTCGACGGCGCACCGGGCACGGTCGTCGTCAGCAACACGGTCCTCGCCGAGTGCACCACGGGCATCGCACTGGCCGGGGCCTCGGCCGGCGCGGTGGTCAAGAACAACGTGGTCGACACCGCGCGGGCCCAGGCCGATCGCTGCGCCGACACCGCCGCGGCCACCGGCATCGCCGTCGCCCCGACCGCGACCGCCGGCACCGCCGTCGACTACAACGTGGTCGACCCGCGCGGCGGCGGCTCGCCGTACCGCTGGGCCGACGCGGACTTCCCGACCCGGCCCGAGTTCACCGCCGCCAGCGGCCAGGGCGCGCACGACTTCGTGGCGAAGATCTACGAGCCGCACAGCCCGGACGGCCCGCAGTCGGCGTCGATCGATTCGGCCGACGAGACGGCCCCCGGGATGCTCCCGGTGGACCAGACCGGTCAGGCCCCCGCGGACGACCCGACGGTGCGCAACACCGGCACCGGCAAGGGCTACCGCGACCGCGGCGCCGTCGAGAGCCACGACTTCGGCAGCGTCTTCACCCCTGCCGGCCCGACCCGGCTGCTGGACACCCGGGAGGCGGTCGGCGTCCCCGGCACCGAGGCCGTGCCGGCCTTCGGCCAGGTGGACCTCCAGGTCGCGGGTGTGGCCGGCATCCCGGCGAGCGGGGTGACGGCCGTGACGATGAACGTCACGGTGACCGGGCCGACCGAGAACGGCCACCTCCGGGTCTACCCGCACGGCGCGGAGCGCCCGGACACCTCCAACCTCAACTGGACGGCCGGACGGACCCTCGCCAACCAGGTGACCGTCCCGGTGAAGGACGGCAAGGTGTCGTTCTACAACCACTCCGGCGGCACCGTGCACGTGATCGCCGACCTGGCCGGCCACTACGGCGCCAAGGGCGACCTCTTCCACCCGCTCAGCCCGTCCCGGCTGCTGGACACCCGGGTGGGGGTCGGCGTCCCCGACTGGCAGGCCGTCCCGGCCTTCGGCCAGGTGGACCTCCAGGTCGCCGGCGAGGGCGGGGCGCCCCCGGAGGGCGTGACGGCCGTGACGATGAACGTCACGGTGACCGACCCGACCGAGGACGGCCACCTCCGGGTCTACCCGCACGGCACCGGGCTTCCGCAGAGTTCCAGCCTCAACTGGACCGCGGGCCGGACCGTCCCGAACCTGGTCACGGTGCCGGTGAAGGACGGCAAGGTGTCGTTCTACAACTCCTCCGGCGGCACCGTGCACGTGATCGCCGACCTGGCCGGCTACTACAGCGCCGAGGGCCGGCTGACCTTCACCCCGACCGGCCCGGGGCGGGTCATGGACACCCGCCAGGACTTCGGCACCGGTTGCTGCCCGCGCCCGGCCGGCACCGTCGGGGCCTTCGACGCGCTGGACGTCGAGATCGTCGCGCCGAACATCGCCGCGGCGACCCTCAACGTCACCGTCACCGAGCCCGGCACCGACGGCCACCTGACCGTCTACCCGGGCAACGAGCTCATGCCGGCCGTCTCCAACCTCAACTTCCAGGCCGGGGAGACCGTCGCCAACCAGGTGGTGGTGAAGGTGAACGAGGGCCGCATCACCGTCCGCAACGCGAGCGCCGCACCCGTCCACATCATCGTGGACCTGTTCGGGATCCAGACCTACTGACCCGGGCGTCCCGGCGGCACCCGCCGCCGGGACCCGGTGCCACGGCCCCGCCACCGAGCCCCGCGCCCGGTGCCGGGGCCGTCGGCGTTCCCGACCCCATAGGCTTCCGCCGTGAGCAACGGACTTCCCTTCCCCGACCTGGTCGGCGCCGCCACCGGCGTCGGATCGCTGCCCGGCACCGACGCCCGGGAGGCCGCCAGGACCTCCACCGGCGCGCTGGAGCACCTGCCGTTCCTCCCCGAACTCCCCGCCCGGGGGCCGGGCGCCGACATGATCGGCCGTTCCGCCGGGCTGCTGGTAGAGCTGTTCGCGCAGACCGAGCCGAGCGGCTGGCGCTTCGCCGACCGTCCGGGCCGGGACACCCGGCGGGCGCACTCCTGGCTCGGCGAGGACCTCGACGCGCTGGAGGAGTTCACCCAGGGGTACACCGGCGCGCTGAAGGTGCAGGCGGTGGGGCCGTGGACGCTGGCCGCCTCGATCGAGCTCAAGTACGGCGAGAAGGCGCTCGCCGATCCCGGCGCCTGCCGGGACATCGCCGGTTCGCTCACCGAGGGCCTGCGCCGCCACCTCGCCGAGGTCCGCCGCCGGGTGCCGGGCGCGGAGGTGGTGCTCCAGCTGGACGAGCCCTCGCTGCCCGCCGTGCTGGCCGGCGAGGTGCGGACGGCGAGTGGCTTCCAGCGGCTGCGCTCCGTCGACCGGCAGCTCGCCGAGGAGGCCCTGCGGGACGTGATCGGCGCCCTGGACGCGCCCGTGGTGGTGCACTGCTGCGCGCCCCGGGTGCCGCTGCCGCTGCTGCGCCGGGCCGGGGTCGCCGGTGTCTCGCTGGACTTCTCGCTGCTGACCGAGCGTGAGGACGAGGAGCTCGGGGAGACGGTCGAGGCCGGCACCATGATCCTCGCGGGTGTCGTCCCGTCCACCGAGCGGGCGCTCGCTCAATCAACGGCACTGTCGGACCCGGCCGGTAGTGTCCAGGGTGTCAGGGCGTTGTGGCGCAGGCTCGGGTTCGCCCCCGAGCTGCTCGGCCGCCGTGTACTGGTGACGCCCACCTGCGGGCTGGCCGGGGCCTCCCCGGACCACGCGCGTCGGGCGCTGTCACTCAGTGTGAACGCGGCCAGGAGCCTGGTGGACAACCCGGAATGAGAGATTGACGGAGGGCTTGCGGTGGTGGCTGTCGAGGGCTGGGAGGACGTTCCGGCGGAGGTGCGCAAGCGGCACGCCGAGCTGGCCGCCGAGATCACGGACCACCGGGCCCGTTACTACGAGCAGGACGCGCCGGTCGTCAGCGACGCCGAATTCGACGCGCTGATGCGCGAGCTGGAGGGGCTGGAGGCGGAGCACCCCGCCCTGGTCACCCCGGAGTCGCCCTCGCAGCGGGTCGGCGGCGCGCCGACCCTGCTGTTCGCCCCGGTCGAGCACCGCGAACGGTTGCTCAGCCTGGACAACGCGATGGACGACGAGGAGCTCGCCGCCTGGGCCGAGCGGGTCGCCGCCGAGCTGGCCGGGATCGAGTACCACTACCTGTGCGAGCTGAAGGTGGACGGCCTGGCCGTCAACCTCACCTACGAGAACGGCCGGTTGACGCAGGCGGCGACCCGGGGCGACGGCCGGGTCGGCGAGGACATCACCGCCAACGTCCGCACCATCGAGGAGATCCCGCACCGGCTGACCGGCGAGGACGTGCCCGAGCTGGTCGAGATCCGGGGCGAGGTCTACTTCCCGACCGAGGCGTTCGAGGCGCTCAACGCCTCCTTCGCGGAGGAGAACGAGCGCCGCCGGCTGGAGAACGAGGAGCGCGCCAAGGAGGGCAAGCGGCCCCGGGCGATGATCCGGCTGTTCATGAACCCGAGGAACGCCGCGGCCGGCTCGCTGCGCCAGAAGGACCCGCTGATCACCGCCTCCCGCCCGCTGCGGATGGTGGTGCACGGCATCGGTGCCAGGGTCGGCTTCGACATCGACAACCAGTCGCACGCCTACGACCTGCTGCGCGGCTGGGGCCTGCCGACCGCGCGGCACAACCGGGTGGTCGGCACGCTGGCGGAGGTGCGGGAGTTCGTCGCGCACTTCGGCGAGCAGCGGCACTCGGTCGAGCACGAGATCGACGGTGTGGTGGTCAAGGTGGACGAGATCGCCCTGCAGGGCCGGCTCGGCTCCACCTCGAAGTCCCCGCGCTGGGCGATCGCCTGGAAGTACCCGCCGGAGGAGGTCACCGGGAAGCTCGCCGCGATCAAGGTCGGGATCGGCCGCACCGGCCGGGCCACCCCGTACGCGGTGCTGGCCGAGCCGGTGAAGGTGGCCGGTTCGATGGTGCAGTACGCGACCCTGCACAACCAGGACGTGGTCAAGGCCAAGGACGTCCTGCTCGGCGACACCGTGGTGCTGCGCAAGGCCGGTGACGTGATCCCGGAGATCCTCGGACCGGTGTACGACCTGCGGGACGGCACCGAAGAGGCGTTCGTGATGCCCTCGCACTGCCCCGAGTGCGGCACCGGCCTGCGGCCGATGGCGGAGGGGGACATCGACCTGCGCTGCCCCAACGCCCAGTACTGCCCGGCCCAGATCCGGGAGCGGATCGCCTTCCTCGGCGGGCGCTCGGCGCTGGACATCGAGGGCCTCGGTTATGTCGCCGCCACCGCGCTGACCCAGCCGCTGGAGCCGGTCGAGGCGCCTGTGGGGAACGAGGGCGACATCTTCGGTCTGACGGTGGAGCGGCTGCTGCCGATCAAGGTGCTGGTGCGCGACCAGAAGACCGGTATGCCGAAGCTGGACGACGAGACCGGCGAGGAGAAGGAGGTGTTCTTCTTCGCCACCACCGCCGGTGCGCCGAAGAAGAACACCGGGCTGATGCTGGAGAACATCGAGAAGGCCAAGGACCGCCCGCTCTGGCGCTTCCTCAACGGCCTCTCGATCCGGCACGTCGGCCCGGTCGCCGCCCAGGACCTGGCCCGCGAGTTCCGCGACCTGGACGCGATCTTCGCGGCGAGCGAGGAGCGGCTGGCCGCCACCGAGGGGGTCGGCGCGGGCACCGCGCGTTCGATCGTCGAGTGGTACCAGGTGGACTGGCACCGGGAGATCGTCGAGAAGTGGCGTGCCGCCGGGGTCCGCTTCACCGAGGAGGCCGCCGAGGAGGAGGGCGAGCGCCCGCTGGAGGGGCTGACCGTCGTCGTCACCGGCACCCTGGCCGGGCACACCCGGGACGGCGCCAAGGAGGCGCTGACCTCGCGGGGTGCGAAGGTGACCGGTTCGGTGTCGAAGAAGACCCACTTCGTGGTCGCGGGCGACAATCCCGGGTCCAAGTACGACAAGGCCGTTCAGCTGGGGCTGCCGGTCCTCGACGACGCGGGCTTCACGATCCTGCTGGAGCAGGGGTCGGCCGCCGCCCGGGTCCACCTGGGGCTGCCGGCGGAGCCGCCGGAGGAGCCGGCGAAGAAGGCGCCGGCCCGGAAGAAGGCCGCCGCCAGGAGCACTGCCGAGGACGCCGGGGACACCGCCGGGGACACCGCCGGGGGTGAGGCGGCGGACGCCGGGGCCGCCGTCGCGGCGAAGGATCCCGAGGTGGGGGCACCGGCCGGCGCCGAGGCCGCCGCGGCGCCCGTCGAGGAGGGCGCCGCGGGCTGACCCCGCGCGCGGAAGCCCCGAATCCGGCTTGTTATCGTCCTGATGCAACGTCATCGGGTGCCGCACAGTGATAGCGGGCATCGTGACACTGTGCGGCACCCAGCGCGGTGGCGTATGTCCGGTTGTCCGAAAGTCTGCCCGTCGGGTGAAGCCGCGCATACCCTGGAGCGCAACAGAGTGTCAGCAGGGGTGGGGGTACCGGCCGAGCCGGACTCCGCGGGGCCGATCCATGCCTGGCAGGCTGCCGGCACCGGTGCGGTGCCTCACCGCTAGGCGGCCTGACGGGGCGGGCCCGACGGAGGACTGGGCTTATGGATCGTACGACCGGCGGTGCGCCCACACGCCCGCCGCAGGGGGTGGCGGGAGCGGTCCTGCTGCTCGGCGTGCTGCTGGCCGGCGCCGCGCCGCTCATCCCGCTGGCCGTGCTGGTCTACCGCTACGAGGCGGAGCTGCTGCCACTCTTCGCGGTGCCGCTGGCCGTCCTGGTCGCGGCCTGGCGGATCGCCCGCGACCGGGCGCGCGACCAGCTCACCGACCCGCTGACCGATCTGCCCAACCGCCAGGCGTTACTCCTCGCCGCCCAGGAGTCGATCGCCGAGCACACCGAGGGTTACAGCGTCGGACTGATCCTGCTCGACCTCGATCGCTTCCGGTCGCTCAACGACACCCTCGGTCATACCGCCGGCGACCGGCTGCTCGTCCACATCGCCCGCCGGCTGCACCGGGCGCTGCGCTCCGGCGGGGCCGCCGGCAGCGCCACCCGCGAGTCCATCGACGACGTCTTCGCCGGGCTCCCCCGGCACTACCGCGGCCGCCCGATGGTGGCCCGGATGGGCGGCGACGAGTTCGCCGTCCTGCTGCCCGGCATCGGCTGCCCGGACTCGCTGGAGAAGGTGGCCAAGGCGCTGATCGCCGAACTCGCCGCCCCGATCCGCCTGGACGGACTGCTGCTGGTGCTGGAGGCCAGCGCGGGCGTCTGCGTCTTCCCCCAACACGCCCAGGACGCCGAGTCGCTGCTGCGCCGCGCCGATGTGGCGATGGGGCACGCGCAGCGCGGCCGCACCTCGGTCGAGCAGTACGACGAGGCCCAGGACGCCGACACCCCGTACCGGATCGGACTGCTGGGCGACCTGCGGCGGGCCCTGGAGACCGGCGAGGTCCAGCTGCACTACCAGCCCAAGGTGGCCTTCGACGGCCGGGTGGTCGGCCTGGAGGCGCTGCTGCGCTGGGAGCGCCCCGGCCAGGGCCGGGTCTCCCCGGACGAGTTCGTGGGCCTCGCCGAGTCCAGCGGGCTGATGCCCCGGCTGACCGACTACGTGCTGGAGGCCGCCGTCGGTCAGCTCGCCCAGTGGCGCGAGCAGGGCCTCCAGGTCCAGGTCGCGGTGAACGTCTCGCCACGCGACGTGCTCAACCCCGGCTTCGCCCAGCGGGTCGCCGGCCACCTCGTCCGCCACCAGGTGCCCGCCCACGCGCTCCAGCTGGAGATCACCGAGCGGCTGCTGCTGGACGACTCCCGCCGGGCCGCCGACACCCTGGCGGAGCTGCGCGGCTACGGGGTCGGGATGTCCCTGGACGACTTCGGGACCGGCCACTCCTCGCTGGTGCGGCTGCGCAGCCTGCCGGTCGGCGAGCTGAAGATCGACCGCTCCTTCGTCTCCCGGATGGCCACCGACGACCACGACGCTGCGGTGGTCCGCTGCTCGGTCGAGCTGGCCCACTCGCTCGGCCTGACCGTGGTCGCCGAGGGGGTCGAGGACGACGAGACCTGGGAGCGGCTGAACTGCATGGGCGTGGACGCGGTGCAGGGCTGGCTGGTGTCGGCGGCGCTGCCGGCCGAGCAGGCCACCGCCTGGCTGCGGGTGCACCGCACCGGCGCCCCGCCGGTGGAACGGCTCGGCTCCGGCGCCGACCGGCTGCCGCCCGCGATCCAGCCCGTCCTGCCGCCGGTGATCCAGGCGGCGCAAGCGGCGAAGCTGGAGATCCAGGCGCCCAAGCAGCAGAGTTGGGCGCCGACCCGCCCGCAGTGAGGGTGCCGCGCGGCGAGGGTGACCGGCCCCCGCCGCCGGTCGTTGGCCGGTGGTGGCACCGTGCCCCATAGGATGGGGACCACAGACCACGAGGACGGGAGCGCCGGACCGGCCGCTTCCGGCCCGGGCCCGGCGCCGCCGGAAGGCGGATCCGGGCCTCACCAGAACTCACCCTGAGGATCGCTGCATGCCTGGCATCACGCGCGAGGAGGTCGCCCACCTCGCTCGGCTGTCGCGTCTTGAGTTGCAGGCCGAAGAGTTGGACCACTTCGCCGAGCAGCTGGACGTGATCATCGGCGCGGTCGCCCGCGTTTCCGAGGTCGCCGGACAGGACGTCCCGCCCACCTCCCACCCGCTGCCGCTGACCAACGTCATGCGCGCGGACGAGGTCCGGCCGTCGCTCACCCCGGACCAGGCACTGGCCGGGGCCCCGGCCGCCGAGGAGCAGCGTTTCCGTGTGCCCCAGATCCTCGGGGAGGACTGACCGATGACCGAGCTCATCCGTTACACCGCGGCCGAGACCGCCGCCGCCGTCGCCAAGGGCGAGGTGTCCGCCGTCGAGGTGGCCCAGGCGCACCTGGACCGCATCGGGGCCGTCGACAAGAAGGTCAACGCCTTCCTGCACGTCGACACCGAGGGCGCGCTGAGTGCCGCCCGGGCCGTCGACGAGAAGCGCGCCAAGGGCGAGGAGCTGGGCCCGCTGGCCGGCGTCCCGCTGGCGCTGAAGGACGTCTTCACCACCAAGGGCGTGCCGACCACCTGCGGTTCGAAGATCCTCGAGGGCTGGATCCCGCCGTACGACGCCACCCTGACCACGCGTCTCAAGGACGCCGGTGTGGTGATCCTCGGCAAGACCAACATGGACGAGTTCGCGATGGGCTCCTCCACCGAGAACTCCGCCTACGGCCCGACCGGCAACCCGTGGGACCTCTCCCGGATCCCCGGCGGCTCCGGCGGCGGTTCGGCCGCCGCGCTTGCCGCCTTCGAGGCGCCGCTCGCGATCGGCACCGACACCGGCGGCTCGATCCGCCAGCCCGGCGCCGTCACCGGCACCGTCGGCGTGAAGCCGACCTACGGCTCGGTGTCGCGCTACGGCCTGGTGGCCTTCTCCAGCAGCCTGGACCAGGGCGGCCCGTGCGCCCGCACCGTGCTGGACGCGGCGCTGCTGCATGAGGCGATCGCCGGTCACGACCCGCTGGACTCCACCTCGATCGACGCCCCGGTCCCGGCCGTGGTCGAGGCCGCGAAGCTGCGCGACGTGCGCGGCATGCGGATCGGCGTGGTGAAGGAGTTCTCCGGCGAGGGCTACCAGGACGGCGTGATGCAGCGCTTCCAGGAGTCCGTGGAGCTGCTGCGCGAGCTGGGCGCCGAGGTCGTCGAGGTCTCCTGCCCGTCCTTCACCCTGGCGCTGCCGGCGTACTACCTGATCGCCCCGAGCGAGGCCTCGTCCAACCTGGCCCGCTTCGACGCGATGCGCTACGGCCTGCGGGTCGGCGACGACGGTTCCCGCTCGGCCGAGGAGGTCACCGCGCTGACCCGCGAGGCCGGTTTCGGCCCCGAGGTGAAGCGCCGCATCATCCTGGGCACCTACGCGCTGTCCTCGGGCTACTACGACGCCTACTACGGCTCGGCCCAGAAGGTGCGGACGCTGATCTCCCGCGACTTCGACGCCGCCTTCGCGGGCGTGGACGTGCTGGTCTCGCCGACCACGCCGACCACCGCCTTCCCGATCGGCGAGCGTGCCGACGACCCGATGGCGATGTATCTGGCCGACCTCTGCACGATTCCGTCCAACCTTGCGGGCAACGCGGCCATGTCGCTGCCGGTCGGCCTGGCCCCGGAGGACAATCTCCCGGTCGGCCTGCAGATCATCGCACCCGCGATGGCGGACGACCGCCTGTACCGCGTGGGCGGCGCCGTCGAGGCCGCACTCAACGACAAGTGGGGGCACACCCTGCTGGAGGAGGCACCGGCACTGTGAGCAAGATCGAGAACGCCAAGGCGCAGTCGGCATCGCTGAAGGGGTGGAAGCACTCCAAGCCCGGGCTCTGGCTGTCCATCGGCACCAGCGCCTTCGGCGCGGTCTCCATCGTCAAGGACGTCCGCAAGGCCCGCGGCGAGAGCGACACCCTCAAGCTGGTCAACGCCCTGGTCGGCGCCGCCGCCCTGGTCACCGGCACCGCCCTGCTGGTCCGTGAGCTGCGTCGCCTCGGCGACGACGACGTCCTGCTGGGCTGACCCAGCCCGTGAGGCCCCGGCCTGCACCCGAGGTGCAGGCCGGGCCCGCACCACCGAAGACTTTTTAGTGAAGGGGACGCTGTGAGCGTCAAGAACCTGGTCTCCTACGAGGACGCGCTCGCGTCGTTCGACCCGGTGATGGGCCTGGAGGTCCACGTCGAGCTGGGCACCAAGACCAAGATGTTCTGCGGTTGCTCGACCGAGCTGGGTGCCGAGCCGAACAGCCAGGTCTGCCCGACCTGTCTGGGCCTGCCGGGCTCGCTGCCGGTCGTCAACGCGGTCGGCGTGGAGTCGGCGGTCAAGATCGGCCTGGCGCTGAACTGCGAGATCGCCGAGTGGTGCCGGTTCGCGCGGAAGAACTACTTCTACCCGGACATGCCGAAGAACTTCCAGACCTCGCAGTACGACGAGCCGATCGCCTTCAACGGCTACCTCGACGTGCAGCTGGAGGACGGCTCGACCTTCCGGGTGGAGATCGAGCGCGCCCACATGGAGGAGGACACCGGCAAGTCCAGCCACGTCGGCGGCGCGACCGGCCGGATCCACGGCGCGACCCACTCGCTGCTGGACTACAACCGGGCCGGCATCCCGCTGATCGAGATCGTCACCAAGCCGATCGAGGGCGCCGGCGAGCGCGCCCCCGAGGTCGCCCGCGCGTACGTCGCCGAGCTGCGCGAGGTCATCCGTTCGCTGGGCGTCTCCGAGGCCCGGATGGATAAGGGCCAGATGCGCTGCGACGTCAACCTGTCGCTGCGTCCGAACGGCACCGAGACCTTCGGCACCCGCTCGGAGACCAAGAACGTCAACTCGCTGCGCAGCGTGGAGCGGGCCGCCCGGTTCGAGATCCAGCGGCACGCCACGGTGCTGACCGACGGCGGCACGATCGTCCAGGAGACCCGGCACTTCCACGAGGAGGACGGCAGCACCACCGCCGGCCGGATCAAGGACAACGCCGAGGACTACCGGTACTTCCCGGAGCCGGACCTGGTGCCGATCGCGCCGGCCCGCGCCTGGGTGGAGGAGCTGCGGGCCGCGCTGCCCGAGCTGCCCCGGGTGCGCCGGGCCCGGCTGCAGGCCGAGTGGGGCCTGACCGACAAGGACATGCAGTCGGTGCTGAACGCCGGCGCCGTCGAGCCGATCCAGGAGACCATCGCCGCCGGCGCCCCGGCCGACCAGGCCCGCAAGTGGTGGATGGGCGAGCTGGCCCGTCGGGCCAACGAGACCGGCACCGAGCTGGCCGAGCAGCCGATCACCCCGGCGCAGGTCGCCCGGGTCGCCGCGCTGGTCGCCGAGGGCAAGCTGAACGACAAGCTGGCCCGCCAGGTCATCGAGGCCGTGCTGGCCGGCGAGGGCGAGCCGGACGCGGTCGTCGAGCAGCGCGGCCTGGCCGTGGTCTCGGACGACTCCGCGCTCGGTGCCGCCGTGGACCAGGCCATCGCCGAGAACGAGGCGATCGCCGCCAAGATCCGCGACGGCAAGGTCGCCGCGGTCGGCGCACTGGTCGGCGCGGTCATGAAGACCACCCGCGGTCAGGCCGACGCGGCCCGGGTCAAGGATCTGATCCTGGAGAAGCTGGGCGTTTCTGCCTGAGGTTTCCAAGGCGTCTTAGGCGTCTAAGGCGCTCTAAGGGCTGCTTAGAGCCCTGAGGCCCGGTCTTACCCTCCACGGGGGGTGGGGCCGGGCCTCTGCCGTACCCGGGACCCCCGGCCTAAGGCGGCCGGGGCCCGGAACATCCGGCAGGCTGCCGATGCGGCCCACCCCCCTGGGAGAGGAATCTTTACCTCAGAACGAGAGAGACACCGGAACCCACGAGGGGAAACACCGTGATCGAGTACGAGCTCATCAAGCAGCAGGAACTGGAACTCCGGGCCCTGGCCCAGCACGAGCGTCTGGTCCGCGAGGCGAAGGGAGCCAAGCGCACCGGCCGGCGCCCGAACGTCGGCTTCCGCTTCCAGCGGCGCGCCGTCCGTCCGCGCGAATGCTGACGGACCGGCACCGAGGTGCCGAGCAGGGACCGGAAGGGGAGGCGACACGGGGGTGCGCCTCCCCTTCCGGGCGTCCGGGGGGCGGGATAACCCCTCGGAGCGCGGCCGACCTCTGTGGCATGCTCGCCTCCATGCAGCAGATATCGGTGAGTCCCGTCTTCGTCGGCCGCGATCCGGAACTCACCGTCCTGCTGGATGCCGTGCGCCGGGCCGGGGACGGCCGGCCGCAGACCGTGCTGATCGGCGGCGAGGCCGGCGTCGGCAAGACCCGGCTGCTGGAGGAGTTCCTCCGCCAGGCCTGCCTGGACGGCGTCGTCACCACCGTCGGCGGCTGCCTGGAGATCGGCGCCGAGGGGCTGCCCTACGCGCCGCTGGCCACCGCGCTGCGCCGGCTGCACCGGAGCCTGGGCGCCGAACTGGAGGCGGCCGCGGCCGGGATGGAGGGCCACCTCGCCCGGCTGCTGCCGGACTTCGGCGAGGCCGACGGCGAACCCAACGACGAGTACGGACGAGCCCGGCTGTTCGAGCACACCGCGAGGTTGTTCGAACGGCTCGGCACGGACCGTACCCTCGTGCTCGCCGTCGAGGACCTCCACTGGTCCGACCGCTCCACCCGGGAGCTGCTGGCCTACCTGGTCCGCACCCTGCACCGGTCCCGGGTGCTGCTGGTCGCCACCTACCGCAGCGACGACCTGCACCGCCGCCACCCGCTGCGGCCGTTCCTGGCCGAGCTGGAGCGGCTGCGCACCGTGCAGCGGGCCGAACTGGAGCGGTTCGGGCCCGGCGAGGTGGCCGCGCAGCTGGCCGGCATCCTCGGCACCGCCGCCCCGGACCGGGAGCTGGTCGACCGGATCCACCGCCGCTCCGAGGGCAACCCCTTCTTCGTCGAGGAACTCGCCACCGCCTTTCGCGAGGGCTGCTCGGCCGGGCTCACCGACTCGCTCCGGGACATGCTGCTGGTCCGGGTCGAGGCGCTGGACGAGCAGACCCAGCGGGTGCTGCGGATCGCCGCCGAGGGCGGCTCCTACGTCGAGCACGCCCTGCTCGCCGCCGTCCTGGAGGACGAGGAGGAGCTGATCGACTCGCTCCGGGTCGCGGTCGGCGCCAACATCCTGCGCCCGGACACCGACGGCGACGGCTACCGGTTCCGGCACGCGCTGGTCCGCGAGGCGGTCTCGGACGACCTGCTGCCGGGCGAGCGGCACCGGATCAACCGGCGCTTCGCCGCCGCGCTGGAGGCCGATCCGCACCTGGTCGGCTCCGACGTGCGCCCCGCCCGGCTGGCCAACTACTGGTACCACGCGCACCACCCGGCCCGGGCCCTGCCGACCGCCCTGGAGGCCGCCAGGGCCGCCCGCCGCCGCAACGCCTTCGCCGAGCAGCTCCGGATGCTGGAACGGGCCCTGGAGCTCTGGGACGAGGTCCCGGAGGACGTGCTGGCGGACACCCTGCGCCCGCACGACTGGGCCGAGACCTACCCGCCCTGCTCCTGCGACGTGGAGCGGCACGACGAGCACTGCGACCGGCTCTGCCTGATCGACGTGCTGGCCGAGGCGGTGGTCGCGGCCCGCCGCAGCGGGGACCGCGAGCGAGGGCTGAGCCTGGCCAAGCGGGCGCTCAAGCTGGTAGACGAGACCGAGCACCCGGCCCGCGCCGCCTGGTTCCGGATCAACCGGGCCCGGATGCTCGGCCACCTGCGCCGCTCCGGCGACGAGGAGGAGATCGCGTACGCGCACCGGCTGGTCGAGCACCTGCCGCCGTCCGCCGTCCAGGCCGAGGTGTTCGCCCTCGGCGCCGGCAGCGGGATGCTCTCCAACCCCCGGCCCGAGCTGGTCGAACTCGCCGAGCGGGCGGTCCGGATCGCCCGCGAGGTGGGCGCCGACGCGGTCGAGCAGCACGCCCTGATGACGCTCGGCGGGCTGCGCAACGACCTCGACTCCGACCCGGAGACCGCGGTCGCCCAGCTCACCGCCGCGGTCGAGGCCACCCGGCGGATCGGCGCCCCCGACGTCCTGCTGCGCGGCATCAACAACCTGTCCTCGATGCAGCGCGGGCTCGGCCGGGCCGAGGAGGCGGCGGCGCTCGCCCGGGAGGGCCTGGAGTCGGCCCGGGGCAACGGCCTCCAGCGCAACATCGGCACCATCCTGACCGGGAACCTCGCCGAGGCGCTGATGGACCTCGGGCGGATCGACGAGGCCGAGCAGGTGCTCGCCGAGTGCCACCTGATCGGTGTGACCGGCACCCACGCCGAGTTCCTGGACCGGATGCGCGGCGAACTCGCCCTGCTCCGCGGCGACCTGCCCACCGCCGCCGCGATGCTGGCGCAGGCCAGGGCGGCCAACCGGATCGGCCAGCTCCAGCACTCCGTCCCGATCGCGCGGCTGGCGCTGCGGGTCGCGGTCGGGGCCGGCCGCCCGTTGGACGCCCGCGCGGAGCTGATCGCCGCCCTGGACGAGGACCTCCGCTGCGGTTACCTCGCCGACCTCTATCCGCTGCTGGTGGACGGTGCCGCCGCCGAGGCGGACAGCCGGGGCCTGCCCGAGGCCGACCGGGGCCGGGCCGCGGTGCTGGCCAGGATCGCCTCGACGGCGGCCGGGCTGACCCCGACCGTGCCGCTGCACCACGGCTGGGCCCGGCTGCTGGAGGCCGAACTGGCCCGCGCCGAGGGGGCGGACACCCCGGAGCAGTGGGCCGTCGCGGTCGCGGCGCTGCGCCCGACCGGGCTGCCGTACCCGCTGGCGGCCGCGCTGCTGCGGGCCGGCGAGGCCGAGGTGCTGGCCGGACGCCGCGAGTCCGGCGCCGAACTCCTGCGCGAGGCCCGGGAACTGGCGTCCGCCCGGTCCGACGCCGGACTGCGGGCCGAGATCGACGCGCTGGCCGCACGGGCCGGGCTCCCGCTCGTCGCGGACCGCCCGGCGCCCGCTCCGGCGCTGCCGGCCGGTGGATCCCTCGGCCTCACCCCCCGTGAGCGGGACGTGCTCCGATTGCTCGCCCGGGGGCGCACCAACCGGCAGATCGCCGAGGAACTGTACATCTCGCCGAAGACCGCGAGCGTGCACGTGTCCAACATCCTCGGCAAGCTCGCGGTGGCCGGCCGGGGCGAGGCGGCCGCGCTGGCCCACCGGCTGCGGCTGTTCCCGGAGGACCTCGCCCCGGCCGCCGGCTGACGGCCCGTCCGCCGCTCGCCCCCGGACGTTCCCGTCCGCCGCCCGCCCCGGGCGCGGCCGTGACGGCCGGTGCCCGGCGGGCGCTGCCGCGTGCTCCTGTGCGCGCTGCGTGAGCCCCCTTGTGCGCGCCCCTGTCAACCGGACCGATTCGGCGGAACCGGACGCAATTCCCCACCCCCGGGCCATTACTCTAAGTTGAGTGTGCGTGTCATTGAGTGACCGGAGTGGTGTAGGGTCCCGAACGGGAACATCGGTGTGGCGGGACGGCCGGCAGGCCCCCCGCCCCCTGGGTCACCGCCCTGCCGGGGCGCCAGGCCACCGCGCACGGCCACCTGGCGCGCGGCCGGTGGTCCGTGACCGGGGCGCGAGGCCCCGGGCCGGAGGGGGAGAGGCCGAGTGAGCTCCACCGACGCGGTGCTGCCCGGAGCCGGACGGCCCCAGGCGCCGGACGCCGTCCTGCCCGCAGACGGTCCGCCGCGACCGGGTCCGCCGCGACCGGGTCCGCCGAGGCGGGGCCGCCCCCGCGCGGCGCCCGCGCGGGCGGGCCGCCCCCGTACCGCCCGGCCGGCGGTGGCACGAGACCGGGGCCGCTCCGGCGGGCGCTCTGCAGCCGCAAGCTGCCGGGCGCCGTCCTCGGCGTGCTCTGCCTCGCGTACGCCCTCGGTGCCGCGCTCGGCTGGGGCTCGCGCCAGGTCGCCGTCTTCATGGGCGACTTCGGCCTGGCGGCGGCCGCGCTCGCCGCCGCGCTCTCCTGTCTCGCCTACGGCTGTACGGTGGGCGGCCACGCCCGCCCGGCCTGGCTGCTGTTCGGCCTGTCCTCGCTCATGGTCGCCTTCGGCAACGGCACCTGGGGCTGGTACGAGCTGGTCGAGCGGACCCAGCTGCCGCCCAACTCGCTGGCCGAGTACGCCTTCCTGCTGTTCGCCCCGCTGGCCATCACCGGCGTCCTGGTGCTGGCCCAGCGCCCCCGCACCGCCGCCGGCTGGCTCTGCCTGCTGCTGGACGGCTGGCTGGTGGCCGGCTCGCTGTTCACCCTCAGCTGGAGCCTCGCCCTCGGCCGGACCGCCGCCGGCGAGGACGGCTCCCCCATGCGGCTGGCCCTCAACCTGGCCTACCCGGTGCTGGACATCCTGCTCGTCTCACTGGTCGTCGGCCTGCGCTTCGGCGGCCGGGACGGCAACCGCGCCGCCGTCCACACCGCCATGGTCGGCCTCGCCGTCACCGTGCTCTGCGACGCCCTGTTCACCTCGCCCGAGCTGCGCAGCAGCTACCACTCCGGCGAACTGCTGGACGCCGGCTGGTTCGCCGGCAGTCTGCTGCTGGCCTGGGCCCCGTGGTCCCCGCGCTGGCGTCGCCCGCTGCGCGAGCACCCGGCGCTCGGCGGAATGCCCCGCCGCCGGGTCGCCACCACCTTCAGCGCGCTCACCCCCTACGCCGCGGCCGCCGTCTGCACCGCCGGGATCCTCTACAACGCCCTCGGCGGGCGCTCGCTGGACCGGGTGGTGGCCTCGGCGGCCTGCACCGTCGGCCTGGCGCTGATCCTGCGCCAGGGCATCATGCTGCTCGACAACCTCTCGCTGGCCCAGGAGCTCGCCCACAAGGAGGCGCACTTCCGCTCCCTGGTGCAGGGCTCCAGCGACGTCATCATGATCGCCGGCGCCAACGGCGTGCTCTCCTACGTCTCCCCGGCCGCGCTCGGCGTCTACGGGCGCGACCCGGAGGAACTCGTCGGCGGCAACCTGCTCGACCTCATCCACCCCGAGGACGTCGACCGGGTCCTGCTGGAGGTCCGCCGTTTCCTGGCCCGGGGGCGGCTGGTCGCCCACCGCGACCCGGGCGCCGAGCCGCTGCCCGCGGCCCGGGTGGAGTGCCGGATCGGCTCCGGCGGCGGCGAGTGGCTGCACGTCGAGTCGACCGTCGACCGGTACCGCGACGGCCTGATCCTGAACAGCCGCGACGTCACCGAACGGGTGATGCTGCAGGCCCAGTTGCAGCACAACGCGTTCCACGACCCGCTCACCGACCTGCCCAACCGGGCGCTGTTCACCCAGCGGCTGCGGGCCGCCCTGGCCGCCCGCGGTCCGCAGGACGAGGCGGGCTCCGGGGTCGCCGTGCTCTTCCTCGACCTGGACGGCTTCAAGGCGGTCAACGACACCGCCGGCCACCAGGTCGGCGACGAACTGCTGGTCCAGGCCGCCCGCCGGCTCCAGGGCGCCGTCCGCTGCGGGGACACCGTGGCCCGCTTCGGCGGCGACGAGTTCGCCACCCTGGTCTGCGGCCCGCTCGGCCGGCTCCAGGTCCAGGAGCTCGCCGAACGGCTGCGCGCCGCGCTCTCCGAGCCCTACTGGATCGGCGGCAGCGAACTCAGCGTCGCCGCCAGCATCGGGATCGCCTTCGGCACCCCGGAACGCGGTCCGGCCGCCGACCCGCGCGCCGCCGCCGACGAGCTGATGCGCAACGCCGACCTCGCGATGTACCGCGCCAAGTCCGAGGGCAAGGGCCGGGTGATGCTCTACACCCCGGCCATGCGCGCCGACCTGGAGCGCCGCACCGAACTGGACGAACGGCTCCGCGCGGCCGTCCGCGAGGGCGGCTTCACCCTGCTCCACCAGCCCGTGGTGGACCTCGGCACCGGGGCGGTCACCGCCGTCGAGGCGCAGGCCCGCTGGCGCTCCGCGCAGGGTCTGCTGCTCACCCCCGCCGAGTTCCTGCGCTCCACCGAGCCGGGCGACGCCGCCGCGCGGTTCTCCCGCTGGTTGGTCCGCGAGGCGGTGACCGCCGCCGCGCTCCGCCGCGGTGTGCCCGCCCGGGGCCGCGCCGTCCCGCCGCCGGTCCCGGTGTCGGTCCGGCTGTCGGCCGAGCGGCTCTGCGCGCCCGGCCTCTACGAGGCGGTGGTCGCGGCCCTGCGGGACAGCGGACTGCCCGGCGGCCAGCTGATCGTCGAGGTGGCCCGGACCGGCCCGGACGACCTGGCGGACGAGCTCGGGCGCCGGCTCGACGCGCTGCGCCGGCTCGGCGTCGGCACCGCGCTGGCCGGCTTCGGAGCCGGCCGGGGCTCGCTCGGCACACTGGTCCGGCTCCCCTTCGACGCCCTCAAGCTGGACCGCTCGCTGGTCCAGGACCTGGGCGAGTCCGCGCTCGCCCGGACGCTCGCCGGGCACGCCCTGCGGCTCGGCCGGGACCTCGGGCTGGTCACCGCCGCCGAGGGCGTCGACCTGCCGCGCCAGGTGGCCGTGCTGCAGGAGCTGGGCTGCCGCCAGGTGCAGGGTTCGGCGTTCTCCGCGCCGCTGGACGAGGTCCGGCTCCGGCGCGAGCTGGCCCGCCGTGCGTACCCGGTGCCGAGGCCGCTCGGACCGCTGCCCGCGCGGCGCGCCTTCCTGGCCGCGGACACCCGGACGAGTGGCCGCGGCGAGGCCGCCGCGGGGCGTGCCGTGCCCCACCACAACGGCTCCGACCTGCCTGAACGCCCGGCCGTGGCGGGCCCGGGAGTCGGTCCGCATGGCGAGACGGCCGTCCCACCTGCTTGACAGCCGACCCTTGACGGGAGGAAGGTCGTTGCCATGCGCACCCGAATTCTCGTACTTGGCGGGCGCGTCGGCTGAGCGGGCCCTGCCCCGTTCGTGACAGACCGACGCGCCACCCCTCGCATGCCCTTGGGCACGAGGGGTTTTTTGTTGCACCGACGCTGTTCCACCACCGCAAGACCCCTGGCCCCGTGGCCCCGCGAAAGGGACGATTGGGGCAGAGCCGGCGATCGGCCCGCA
This sequence comes from Streptomyces sp. TLI_053, assembly GCF_900105395.1. Lineage (NCBI taxonomy): Bacteria > Bacillati > Actinomycetota > Actinomycetes > Kitasatosporales > Streptomycetaceae > Streptomyces > Streptomyces sp. TLI_053. Next base: position 3,756,221 of record NZ_LT629775.1, on the reverse strand, counting down.
AGCGGGACCCCACCCTCGACCCCCCGGGGCCCGCAAACCACCGGGCCGGCCAGAACCGAGAAGAGACAGGCAGATGACCGAGCACGCCGCATCCCCCCGCCGCGGGGACACCCCGGCCGCCCACGCTCCCGCTCCTCAGCACGTCGTCGAGACCATGACCGGCGCCCAGTCGCTCATCCGCTCGCTGGAGGCCGTCGGTGCGGACACCGTCTTCGGTATCCCGGGCGGGGCCATCCTTCCCGCGTACGACCCGCTGATGGACTCCACCAAGGTGCGCCACATCCTGGTCCGTCACGAGCAGGGCGCCGGCCACGCCGCCACCGGCTACGCGCAGGCCACCGGCCGGGTCGGCGTCTGCATGGCGACCTCCGGTCCGGGTGCGACCAACCTGGTCACCCCGATCGCCGACGCCTACATGGACTCGGTGCCGATCGTCGCCATCACCGGCCAGGTCACCTCCAAGGCGATCGGCACGGACGCCTTCCAGGAGGCCGACATCTGCGGCATCACGATGCCGATCACCAAGCACAACTACCTGGTCACCGACCCGGCCGAGATCCCCCGGGTGATCGCCGAGGCGTTCCACATCGCCGCCACCGGCCGCCCCGGACCGGTCCTGGTCGACATCGCCAAGGACGCCCTGCAGGCCACCACCACCTTCCGCTGGCCGGTCGAGACCTCGCTGCCCGGCTACCGCCCGGTGACCAAGCCGCACGCCAAGCAGATCCGCGAAGCGGCCAAGATGCTGGTCACCGCCAAGCGCCCGGTCCTGTACGTCGGCGGCGGCGTCGTCAAGGCCGGCGCCACGGCCGAGCTGCGCATCCTGGCCGAGCTGACCGGCGCCCCGGTCGTCACCACCCTGATGGCGCTCGGCGCCTTCCCGGACAGCCACCCGCAGCACCTGGGCATGCCCGGCATGCACGGCTCCGTCCCGGCCGTCACCGCGCTCCAGAAGGCCGACCTGCTCTTCACCCTCGGCGCCCGCTTCGACGACCGGGTCACCGGCAAGCTGGACAGCTTCGCGCCGTACGCCAAGGTCGTCCACGCGGACATCGACCCAGCCGAGATCGGCAAGAACCGCCCGGCGGACGTGCCGATCGTCGGTGACGCCCGCGAGGTGCTGGCCGACCTGATCGTCGCCGTCCAGGCCGAGTTCGACGCCGGCCACAAGGGCGACTACGGCGACTGGTGGGAGCGGCTCGACGAGTGGAAGACCACCTACCCGGTCGGCTACGAGCCCGCCCCCGGCGGCGAGCTCTCCCCGCAGCAGGTGATCGAGCGGATCGGCCGGCTGGTCGGCCCGGACGCCGTCTACGCGGCGGGCGTCGGCCAGCACCAGATGTGGAGCTCGCAGTTCATCCGGTTCGAGAAGCCGGGCACCTGGCTCAACTCCGGCGGCGCCGGGACCATGGGCTACGCGGTGCCGGCCGCGATGGGCGCCAAGGCCGGCCGGCCGGAGGCCGCGGTCTGGGCGATCGACGGCGACGGCTGCTTCCAGATGACCAACCAGGAGCTGGTCACCTGCGCCCTGAACGACATCCCGATCAAGGTCGCGGTCATCAACAACGGCTCGCTGGGCATGGTCCGGCAGTGGCAGACGCTGTTCTACAACCAGCGCTACTCCAACACCGTGCTGCACGCCGGCCCGGGCCACGACGGCATCGAGCCGCCGGCCCAGGGCACCCGGATCCCCGACTTCGTCCTGCTCGCCGAGGCGATGGGCTGCGTCGGTCTGCGCTGCGAGCGCCCCGAGGACCTCGACGCGGTGATCAAGCAGGCGATGGAGATCGACGACCGCCCGGTGGTCATCGACTTCATCGTCCACCAGGACGCCATGGTCTGGCCGATGGTCGCGGCCGGCACCAGCAACGACGAGATCCAGTTCGCCCGCGGCGTCCGTCCCGACTTCGGCGACGACCTCGACTGAGCCCCTTCCGGAACGACCAAGGGAACCCACGACCCATGTCCAAGCACACCCTCTCCGTCCTGGTCGAGAACAAGCCCGGCGTGCTCGCCCGGATCGCCGCGCTGTTCTCCCGTCGGGGCTTCAACATCGACTCCCTCGCCGTCGGCCCGACCGAGCACCCGGACATCTCCCGGATGACCATCGTGGTCAACGTCGAGGACCTCCCGTTGGAACAGGTCACCAAGCAGCTCAACAAGCTCGTCAACGTGATAAAGATCGTCGAACTCGACCAGTCCGCTGCGATCCAGCGGGAACTGGTCCTGGTGAAGGTCCGCGCCGACAACGACACCCGGTCGCAGATCGTCGAGATCGTCCAGCTGTTCCGCGCCAAGACGGTCGACGTGTCCCCGGACGCGGTGACCATCGAGGCCACCGGCAGCTCGGACAAGCTGGAGGCCATGCTCCGGATGCTGGAGCCCTACGGCATCAAGGAGTTGGTCCAGTCCGGCCTGGTCGCCATCGGGCGCGGCGCCCGTTCGATCACGGACCGCTCGCTGCGCGCCCTCGACCGCAGCGCCTAGGACCCGACCGGTCCTCGCCCTTCCGGGACGCGCCGCCGTCTCAAACCCTGAAGCACCGCCCCACCCCGACGCCGGATCCGCATACGGTAGGAACCACCGCAGACCCGGCAAACCACTCGCAAGGAGATGTGCCCCCGTGGCCGAGCTGTTCTACGAAGACGACGCCGACCTGTCCATCATCCAGGGCCGCAAGGTCGCGGTCATCGGCTACGGCAGCCAGGGCCACGCCCACGCGCTGTCCCTGCGCGACTCGGGCGCGGACGTCCGGGTCGGCCTGAAGCCGGAGTCCAAGTCCCGTGCCAAGGCCGAGGAGGCCGGCCTGCGCGTGGTCACCCCCGCCGAGGCCGCGGCCGAGGCCGACGTCATCATGATCCTGGTGCCGGACCCGATCCAGGCGGACGTCTACGAGGCCGACATCGCCCCGCACCTGAAGGCCGGCGACGCCCTGTTCTTCGGCCACGGCCTGAACATCCGCTTCGGCTTCATCAAGCCCCCGGCCGACGTCGACGTCTGCATGGTCGCTCCGAAGGGCCCGGGCCACCTGGTCCGCCGCCAGTACGAGGAGGGCCGCGGCGTCCCCGCGATCGTCGCGGTCGAGCAGGACGCCTCCGGCAAGGCCTTCGACCTGGCGCTGTCCTACGCCAAGGGCCTGGGCGCCACCAAGGCCGGCGTCATCAAGACCACCTTCACCGAGGAGACCGAGACCGACCTGTTCGGTGAGCAGGCCGTCCTCTGCGGTGGCACCGCCGCCCTGGTGAAGGCCGGTTTCGAGACCCTGGTCGAGGCCGGTTACCAGCCGGAGATCGCCTACTTCGAGTGCCTGCACGAGCTGAAGCTCATCGTCGACCTGATGTACGAGGGCGGCCTGGAGAAGATGCGCTGGTCGGTCTCCGAGACCGCCGAGTGGGGCGACTACGTCACCGGCCCGCGGATCATCACCGCCGACACCAAGGCCGAGATGAAGAAGGTCCTCACCGAGATCCAGGACGGCACCTTCGCCAACACCTGGATCGCCGAGTACAAGGCCGGTCTGCCCAAGTACAACGAGTACAAGAAGGCCGACGAGGACCACCTGCTGGAGACCACCGGCAAGAAGCTCCGCAAGCTGATGAGCTGGGTCAAGGAAGAGGCGTAAGGCCTCGGGGGAGCCCTCGCGGGTTTGTATCCCCCTTGTACAACAAGGCGGCTCCCGTCCGGGTGATTTTGCCGGACGGGAGCAGCCTGGTACCCAGCCCGTCGATACACTTCCGAGTGCGCGTCAGGCCCACAGCGTCGTGCGTCTAGCTACGCGGCATGCCACCTTCCCCCCGCCCGGCAAGGCCACCCTCGTGCCCGGATCCGGGGAGAACCGGACAGTTAAGGACACACTGTCGTGAGCGCTGCTACACCTGTGAAATCTGGCGTCGTACTGATCGCCGAAGAGCTGTCGCCCGCCACCGTCGACGCCCTCGGCCCGGACTTCGAGATCCGGCACTGCAACGGTGCGGACCGCACCGAGCTGCTGACCGCCATCGCGGACGTGGACGCCGTCCTGGTCCGCTCCGCCACCAAGGTCGACGCCGAGGCGCTGGCCGCGGCCCGCAGGCTCAAGGTGGTCGCCCGCGCCGGCGTCGGCCTCGACAATGTGGACGTCTCCGCCGCCACCAAGGCCGGCGTCATGGTCGTGAACGCGCCGACCTCCAACATCGTCACCGCCGCCGAACTCGCCTGCGGCCTGCTGATCTCCGTCGCCCGCAACATCGCGCCGGCCAACGCCGCGCTCAAGGGCGGCGAGTGGAAGCGCAACAAGTACACCGGCGTCGAGCTCAGCGAGAAGGTCCTCGGCGTGGTCGGCCTCGGCCGGATCGGCGTCCTGGTCGCCCAGCGGATGTCCGCGTTCGGCATGAAGATCGTCGCGTACGACCCCTACATCCAGGCCGCCCGCGCCGCGCAGATGGGCGTCAAGCTGGTCTCGCTGGAGGAGCTGCTGGAGGTCTCGGACTTCATCACCGTCCACCTCCCGAAGACCCCGGAGACCATCGGCCTGATCGGCGACGAGGCGCTGCACAAGGTCAAGCCGACGGTGCGGATCGTCAACGCCGCCCGCGGCGGCATCGTCGACGAGGCGGCGCTGCTCAGCGCCCTGCGCGACGGCCGGGTGGCCGGCGCCGGTCTGGACGTGTACGCCAAGGAGCCGTGCACCGACTCGCCGCTGTTCGCCCTCGACAACGTGGTGGCCACCCCGCACCTGGGCGCCTCCACCGACGAGGCCCAGGAGAAGGCCGGCATCGCCGTCGCGAAGTCGGTCCGCCTGGCGCTGGCCGGCGAGCTGGTGCCGGACGCGGTCAACGTCCAGGGCGGCGTGATCGCCGAGGACGTCCGGCCGGGCCTGCCGCTGGCCGAGAAGCTCGGCCGGATCTTCACCGCGCTGGCGGGCGAGGTCGCCGTCCGGCTCGACGTCGAGGTGCGCGGCGAGATCACCCAGCACGACGTCAAGGTGCTCGAACTGTCCGCCCTCAAGGGTGTGTTCGAGGACGTCGTGGCGGAGACGGTGTCCTACGTCAACGCCCCGCTGTTCGCCCAGGAGCGCGGTGTCGAGGTGCGGCTGACCACCTCCAGCGAGAGCCCCGAGCACCGCAACGTCATCACCGTGCGCGGCACCCTCGCGGACGGCGAGGAGATCGCCATCTCCGGCACGCTGGCCGGCCCCAAGCAGGTCCAGAAGATCGTCGGTGTGGACGCCTTCGACGTGGACGTGGCGCTCACCGACCACATGGCCTTCTTCAAGTACGAGGACCGGCCCGGCGTGGTCGGCGTCCTCGGCCGCCACCTCGGCGACGCCGGCATCAACATCGCCGGCATGCAGGTCGCCCGCGACGGCAGCGGCGCGCTCGCCTCCCTCACCGTGGACAGCGAGATCCCGCAGGAGGTGCTGGCGGCGATCGCGGCCGAGATCGGTGCCCGCTTCGCGCGTTCGGTCGACCTCGGCGCCTGATCCCGCACCACCCCGCACCACCCCGCACCGCTTCTGACCAGGGCCCGGACCGCCGTTCGCACGGTGGTCCGGGCCCTGGCGCGTTCCTCCGGGTGACGCCCGTCTCAGATAGTAGGAAATCCAAGTATTCGTGCAGACACCGCCGTGCGCGGGTCGTACCGTGGAGTCAGCCGCACGGTGTGCCGCCCCTGCAGCCAGGGCGTCCGGCCCGTGCGCGCGTCCGCACCCGATGGGCGGGAGACCCCTGCCCGGTGTACCCCCCTCCTCCCCACCGCCGCGTCCGTCCCCACGGCGCGTATCGAACCAAGGAGCCCCGGTATGCCCCCGACCGCCGACCGCCACGCCGCTTCCGCCCCCGCCGCCCCGCAGACCCGCGCCCCCCGCCGCCGCCGGGCCGTCGAGCCGAACCCCTTCGCCGCCGCCGCGCTCCAGCGGGCGCTGGACCGCCGCGACAACGGCGGCGCGACCGGTCACTGACCGGCCGCCACTGACCGGCGGCCCCCTGGCGGCCGGCTCCGACGGGCCGCCTCCGGCCCGTTCGGCGTTCATCCGCCGAATGGGCCGGACGGACTGACGGAGGGTCACCCCCAGGAGTGCAAGTTGCCGCCGTTCGGTGGAAGTTGCTCGCCCCGACCGGCGCGATATTCCTAATTTGGGGCCCCCGGAAGGGTGATCGACGGCCGCGCGGGCGGGCGTCAGCGGCACCGGATGCGGATCAGTTCCCCCGGCCGGGGGAGAGGACCATGCGCCATCCCGTCGTCCGCCGACCGCTTGCCCGGCTCGGCCTGACGCTCACCCTGCTCGCCGGACCGGCCCTGCTCACCGGGGCCGCCCCGGCCACCGGCAGCCCGCCGACGTCCCCGGCATCACCGTCGGCCCCGCCGGGCCGCTCCGCCGCCGGACCCGTCGCCGTCCTGCTGGAACTCGCCACCGAACCGGTCGCCCCCGCCTGGCGCCGGGCCGGGGACGAGGCCCGGCGCGGCCGGCGCTCCCCGGAGGCCGTCCGCGGCGAGGCGGCCCGGGCCGGCGCCGCCCAGCGGACCCGCGCCTCCACGGCGCTGGACCGCCTGGCCGCCGCCGTCCACGAAGCCGTCCCCGCCGCCCGGGAGCTCTACCGCACCCGCACCCTGGTCACCGGGCTCGCCGTCAACGCCCCCGCCGACCGGCTGCCCGCGCTGCGCACCCTGCCCGGGGTCGCGGCCGTGCACCCGATCGTCCGCAAGCGGCGGGACAACGCCCACTCGGTGCCGGTCACCGGCGCGCCCGAGGTCTGGACCGGCGGCTCCTCCGACGGCGGCCCGGACGGCGGTGACACCGGCCGGGGCGTGCGGATCGGCATCGCGGACAGCGGCATCGACTACACCCACGCCGACTTCGGCGGTCCCGGCACCGAGGAGGCGTTCCGCTCGGTCGACGGGGCGAAGCCCGCGCCGGCCGGACTCTTCCCGAGCGCCAAGGTGTCCGGCGGCCGCGACCTGGTCGGCGACGACTACCAGCCCGATCCGTCCTCCCCGCACTACCAGCCCGAGCCGCACCCGGACGAGAACCCGATCGACTGCGTCCGCAACGGCCACGGCACCCATGTGGCCGGCACCGCCGCCGGCCTCGGCGTCACCACCGACGGACAGCCCTACCGGGGCCCCTACCGGCCCGGCCTGGACCCGGGCGGCTTCCGGGTCGGCCCCGGTGCCGCGCCCGGCGCCCAGCTGTACGCGATCCGGGTGTTCGGCTGCGACGGCTCCACCGACCAGCTCGGCGAGGCCCTCGACCTGGCCGCCGACCCGGACGGCGACGGCGACCCGAGCGACCGGCTCGACGTCCTCAACCTCTCGCTCGGCAGCCGCTTCGGCGCCACCGACGACGCCGACGCCCTCGCCGTCGACCGGCTCGCCGCGCTCGGCACCGTGGTGGTCGCCGCCGCCGGCAACGAGGGCGACGTGTACGCCATCGGCGGCAGCCCCGGCACCGCCGCCAGGGCGCTCGCGGTCGCCGCCTCGGTCGACCCGCACAGTGACGCCGACGGCCTCACCGTGCTCGACCCGCAGCCGCTCGCCGGGGTCGTGCCGGCCCACTGGAGCGCCCGCTACCAGGACTGGTCCACCGCCGACGTGGCCGGGGAGCTCGCCCTGCCCGCCGACCAGCGGGACGGCTGCACGGCCTTCTCCGAGGCCGACCGGAAGCGGATCGCCGGGCGGATCGCCGTGCTCGCCTGGAGCACCCGGGAGTCCGAGCGCGCCTGCGGCTCGGGCCCGCGCGCCGACCACGTCGCCGAGGCCGGGGCCCTCGGCGCCCTGCTCGCCGCCGACGACGACCACCTCGCCGAGATCGCCGGCAACGACCGGGTCCCGCTGGCCCTGCTCGCCCGTGCCGACGGCGAACGGCTCCGCGCGGGCGCCGCCGCCGGCCCGGTCCGCGTCCGCCTCGCCGCGCCCGGCAACCCGCTGCACGGTGTCGTCGCCCAGGACCAGCCGCAGCGGCTCGACACCCTCACCGACTTCACCTCCCGCGGCATCGGGGTGCCCGGGGTGGTCAAGCCGGACCTCGCCGCCCCCGGCGAGACCATCTGGTCGGCCCGGGTCGGCAGCGGCACCGGCGGCCAGCGCGAGGACGGCACCTCGATGGCCACCCCGCACGCCGCCGGCCTGGCCGCGCTGGTCCGCGCGGCCCACCCCGGCTGGACCGTCGAGCAGGTCAAGGCCGCGCTGATGAACACCGCCGGGGACACCTGGCTCGGCGACGGCGGCACCGGCCCGGTCTACGGGCCCGAGCGCACCGGCGCCGGCCGGGCCGCCGTCGACCGGGCCGTCCGCACCCCGGCCGTCGCCTACGCGGCGGGGGAGGGCGCGGTGGAGGGCGCCGTCGGCGTCTCCTTCGGCCCGGTCGCCGTCACCGGGCCGCTGGCCCAGGTGCGCGAGGTCGAGGTCCGCAACCTGTCCGCCGCCCCGGTCGCCTACCGGACCGGCTACGCGGCCGCCACCGAACTGCCCGGCGCCCGTTTCGAGCTCGCGCCCGACCGGGTCGAGCTGCCGCCCGGCGGCACCGCCCGGGTCCGGGTCACCCTGAGCGTGCCCGGCGCGCTCGGCCGCGCCCCGGACCCGACGATCGCCACCGTCCAGGGCGGCCGGGCCCGCAGCTACCGGGGCGAGCTCTCCGGCCGGCTGCTGCTGACCCCGGACGACCCGGCCGTCCCCGGTCTGCGGGTGCCGCTGTTCGCGGCCCCCCGCCCGGCCACCGACCTGGCCGCCACCGCCCCGGTCCGCACCACCCGCTCCGGGGCCGTGGTCGCGTTCACCGGCACCGACGCGCCCGGTGACGCGCCCGGCCTGCTCAGCGCCTTCGCGCTCGGCGGGGAGGGCACCCGCTGGGCGGACTGCCCGCCGGACAGCGGGGCGGCCGTCGGGCCCGGCGCGGGCTTCGTGCCGGAGGGCAGCACCGAGGAGGCCGAGCACCTGAGGGACGTCTGCGTGGAGCGCCCCGGCGACCGCGCGGCCGACCTGAGGGCCGTCGGCGCCGCCACCGACGCGCCCACCGTCGCCGGGGACCCGCTCGCCGAGGGCCGGCTCTACCTCGGCGCCCAGGTGTGGGCCCCGGCCGCCACCCCGGTCGGGCTGTTCGGCGTCCGGGCCTCGCTGGACACCGACGGCGACGGCGTCACCGACGTGGTGGTCCGGGCCGACCGGATGCGCGGCAGCGACGTCCTGGTGGCCCGGACGGTGGACGCCCGCACCGGCGCCGAACTCGACGTCCAGCCGCTGAACGCCCGCTGGGGGGACACCGACACCGCGCTGCTGGACTCCGACACGGTGGTGCTGCCGGTCCGGCTCTCCGCCCTCCCGGGCGTCCGGGCCGGGCACAGCACGGTCCACTACGCGGTGTGGACCGGCCTGGCCGGCGCCGGGCGGGACCCGGCCGACGCCTTCTCCGCGATCGGCCTGCGCGGCACCCGTCCCACCCTCGCCGTGGACGTCCTGCACCCCGCCGTCGACATCCGCACCGGCCCCGGCGGCCCCACCGCCCTGGCCGCCCCCGTCCACGCCGCCACCCTGCTGGACATCCGCCGCACCGACGGCGACCGCTCCCGGGTGCTGCTGCTCCACCACCTCAACCCGGAGGGCCGCCGCAGCCAGATCCTGACCCTGCCGTGACCCCGGGGGAGCGTGCGGCACCGGCCGCACGCTCCCCCGTTCGGGAGAAAGGCCGAACCAGACCGCGCCCGTTCGCGAAGCTGGAGCGATGGAGGCTCTCTCGGAGCAGTACCCGGTTTGGCTCCGCCCACCGATCGAGGGGCACACCGCCGACAGCCTCGACCGGCTGCCCGACCTTCCACCGCACACCGAATTGTTGTTCGGCGGCCTGGTCTTCAGCGCGCCCCAGACCCGCTTCCACGCGCGGACGGTCGGAGACCTGGACCGGCACTTGGACGAACAGGTGCCGGAGGGTTGGGAGGTCTGGTGCCGTATGGGGCTGAAGCTGGACCACCGCAACCGCCCGGAGCCCGACGTGATGGTCGTCGACCTCGCCGCGGACACCGGGCCCGATCAGACCTTCTGCCACGCGAAGGACGTCCTGCTCGTCGTCGAGGTCGTCTCCCAGGAGTCCGGGGAGCGCGACCGCGAAGTCAAGCCGCGCAAGTACGCCGCCGCCGGCATCCCCCACTTCTGGCGGGTCGAGTGCGACGAGGGGCGGCCCGTGGTCCACACCTACGAGATCGACCCGGCCACCGGGCTCTACGGGCTGACCGGGATCCACCACAAGCAGCTGAAGGTGGACCGGCCGTTTCCGGTCGACATCGATCTCACCTGATCCGTTCCGATCGGGGCCGCTGTCCGGATGGTGGACGCCGGATGTCAGGCTCTGGGACATCGGCGTAGCCTCCGAACATGTCTCGCACGATTCGTCTCGCAGTAGTCCCCGGTGACGGTATCGGCCAGGAAGTGGTGGCCGAGGGCCTCAAGGTCCTGGAGGCTGCGCTTCCCGCCGATGTGAAGCTGGAGAGCACCGAGTTCGACCTCGGCGCCCGGCGCTACCACCGGACCGGTGAGACCCTCCCGGACAGCGTCCTGGCGGAGCTCAAGGCCCACGACGCGATCCTGCTCGGCGCCATCGGCGACCCGAGCGTGCCGTCCGGTGTGCTGGAGCGGGGGCTGCTGCTGAAGCTGCGGTTCGCCTTCGACCACCACATCAACCTCCGGCCGGGTCGGCTCTTCCCGGGCGTGAAGTCGCCGCTGGCCGGCGAGCCGGAGATCGACTTCGTGGTCGTCCGCGAGGGCACCGAGGGCCCGTACGTCGGCAACGGCGGCTCGCTGCGCACCGGTACCGAGCAGGAGGTGGCCACCGAGGTCAGCCTCAACACCGCCTTCGGCATCGAGCGCGTGGTGCGCGACGCCTACCGCCGGGCGCAGGCGCGCCCGCGCAAGAAGCTCACCCTGGTGCACAAGAACAACGTGCTGGTGCACGCCGGCCACCTGTGGACCCGGATCTTCGAGCAGGTCGGCACCGAGTTCCCCGAGGTCACCACCGACTACCTGCACGTCGACGCGGCGACCATCTTCTTCGTCACCCAGCCCGAGCGGTTCGACGTCATCGTGACCGACAACCTGTTCGGCGACATCCTGACCGACCTGGCCGCCGCCGTCACCGGCGGGATCGGCCTGGCCGCCAGCGGCAACATCAACCCGAGCGGCGCCTTCCCGTCGATGTTCGAGCCCGTGCACGGCTCGGCCCCGGACATCGCCGGCCAGGGCAAGGCCGACCCGACCGCCACCGTGCTGTCGGTCGCCATGCTGCTCGACCACCTCGGGTACGCCGCCGAGGCCGCCCGGATCGAGGCCGCGGTCGCCGCGGACCTCACCGAGCGCACCGGCACCCGTACCACCTCCCAGGTCGGCGACGCGCTCGCCGCCCGAGTATCCGCCTAGGAGGCCGGGACCCCGACAAACGGTGTTCCGGCCCGGTGGGCCGGACCCCATAACGGCAGCTTGCGGTTCTCCAAGGAGTCCGCGACTGTTCGGCACGGCCCTCTGGATGCGAGTATCGACAGTGGGCCGTGCCGTCGTGCGTCCGTACCGGAGCGTGAGTCCGGGACGAGCACCGGCGGAGGCGGCCCTGACCAACCCCACGGTGAAGGACACACAGCCATGAGCACGCCCACCCAGGCGCCCATCACGTTCGACCTCAAGCCCTCCGCGCACCCGCTGCCCCAGGCGGAGCGCGAGGCCCGGCTGGCCAACCCGGGCTTCGGGCGCGTGTTCACCGACCACATGGTCACCATCCGCTGGACCGAGGGCGTGGGCTGGCACGACGCCCAGCTGGCGCCCTACGCGCCGATCGAGATGGACCCGGCCAACATGACCCTGCACTACGGCCAGGCGATCTTCGAGGGCCTCAAGGCCTACCGCCAGGCGGACGGCTCGATCGCGACCTTCCGCCCGGAGGCCAACGCGCAGCGCTTCCAGGCCTCGGCCCGCCGGCTGGCGATGCCGGAGCTGCCGGTCGAGGCCTTCGTCGAGGCCGTCGAGCTGCTGGTCCAGCAGGAGCAGGCCTGGGTCCCGAACGAGCCGGAGCAGAGCCTCTACCTGCGGCCGTTCATGTTCGCCACCGAGGTCGGCCTGGGTGTCCGGCCCGCCAACTCCTACCTCTTCATGATCATTGCCTCCCCGGCCGGCGCCTACTTCCCGGGCGGCGTCAAGCCGGTCTCGGTCTGGCTCTCCGAGGACTACGTGCGCGCCGCCCCGGGCGGCACCGGTGCCGCCAAGTGCGCCGGCAACTACGCCGCCTCGCTGGTCGCCCAGGCCGAGGCCGCCGCGAAGGGCTGCGACCAGGTCGTCTGGCTCGATGCCGCCGAGCACCGGTGGATCGAGGAGATGGGCGGCATGAACCTCTACTTCGTGTTCGGCGAGGGCGAGGACGCCCGGATCGTCACCCCCGAGCTGTCCGGCGCCCTGCTGCCCGGCATCACCCGTGACTCGCTGCTGCAGCTCGCCGGCGACCTCGGTTACGCGGTCGAGGAGCGGAAGATCTCCACCGAGGAGTGGAAGCGGGGCAACGCCGACGGCACCCTGACCGAGGTCTTCGCCTGCGGCACCGCCGCCGTGATCACCCCGGTCGGCTCGGTGAAGTCCCGCGGCGGCGACTGGACCGTCGGTGCCGGCGAGCCCGGCCCGGTCACCATGGAGCTGCGCCGCTCCCTGCTCGCGATCCAGGGCGGCCAGGCCCCCGACACCCACGGCTGGCTGCACCGGATCGTCTGATCCCCCCGCTCCGGGCGGGCCGCTCCTGCGGCCCGCCCGGCCGCTCCGGCCCGGCCCGGTCACCCGGGGCCCGGCCGCCGTGACCCGCTCGTCGTGACCCGCCCGCCCCGGCGCGCTCGTTCCGGATGCCGAGACGGGCGGGCCGCGGCGCGGACGATGTGCCAGACTGCCGACGTGTCCTCGCTTTCGCTGATTATTAGCAGCAGGCGCGCCGGTCCGCAGTGACCGCTTCCGCACCACCCGATGCGGAGCGACCACCAGCGTCCAGACCCGCGCGCAGACCTCTCGCACCCGCGAGGGGTCTTTTTGTTTCCCCCGGACCGGCCGGAGCCCCCACAAGGGGCCGAGGGACACCGGGTGCGCGCGGGATGCTGGACAGTGGAGCCGGAATCAGAACCGGCAGAGCAGTAGACGGACCTCCCGGAACGGAGACCCAGGGTCATGACCCAGGCGAGCAACCTCCCCGACGACGCCTTCCACGTTTTCGACACCACCCTGCGCGACGGCGCCCAGCGCGAGGGCATCAACCTCACGGTGGCCGACAAGCTCGCCATCGCGCGGCACCTGGACGAGTTCGGCGTCGGCTTCATCGAGGGCGGCTGGCCCGGAGCCAACCCCCGGGACACCGAGTTCTTCGCCCGCGCCGCCGAGGAGCTCGACCTCCGGCACGCCCGGCTGGTCGCCTTCGGCGCCACCCGGCGGGCCGGCGGCAGCGCCGCGGACGACCCGCAGCTGGCCGCCCTGGTCAACTCCGGCGCACCGGTGATCACCCTGGTCGCCAAGTCCCACGACCGGCACGTCGAACTGGCGCTGCGCACCACCCTGGACGAGAACCTGGAGATGGTCCGGGACAGCGTCGCCCACCTGCGGGCGCAGGGACGCCGGGTCTTCATCGACTGCGAGCACTTCTTCGACGGCTACCGGGCGAACCGGGACTACGCCCTGGCCGTGGTCCGCACCGCCCACGAGGCCGGCGCCGAGGTGGTGGTGCTCTGCGACACCAACGGCGGGATGCTGCCCTCCGGCGTGCGCGACACCGTCGCCGACGTGCTCGCCGCGACCGGCGCCCGGCTCGGCATCCACGCCCAGGACGACACCGGCTGCGCCGTCGCCAACACCCTGGCGGCGGTCGAGGCCGGCGCCACCCACGTCCAGTGCACCGCCAACGGCTACGGCGAGCGGGTCGGCAACGCCAACCTCTTCCCGGTGGTCGGCGCGCTGGAGCTGAAGTGCGACCGCCGGGTGCTGCCGCCCGGCAGCCTCGCCGAGATGACCCGGATCTCGCACGCGATCGCCGAGGTGGTCAACCTCGCCCCCTCCACCCACCAGCCCTACGTCGGCTTCTCGGCCTTCGCGCACAAGGCCGGACTGCACGCCTCGGCGATCAAGGTCGACCCGGACCTCTACCAGCACATCGACCCGGAGACGGTCGGCAACACCATGCGGATGCTGGTCTCCGACATGGCCGGCCGCGCCTCCGTTGAGCTCAAGGGCAAGGAGCTCGGCTACGACCTCTCCACCGACCGGGACCTGGCCGGCCGGGTGGTGGCCAGGGTCAAGGAGCAGGAGAACCTCGGCTACACCTACGAGTCCGCCGACGCCTCCTTCGAGCTGCTGCTGCGCGACGAGGTGCGCGGCAGCCGCGAGCGCTACTTCGCCCTGGAGTCCTGGCGCACCATCAGCGAGCAGGGCCCGGGCGGCAGCGCAGGCAACGAGGCGACGGTCAAGCTGTGGGCCAAGGGTGAGCGGATGCTCGCCACCGGCGAGGGCAACGGCCCGGTCGACGCGCTGGACAAGGCGCTGCGCACCGCGCTGGAGCGGATCTACCCGCAGCTGGCCAAGCTGGAGCTGGTGGACTACAAGGTCCGCATCCTGGAGGGCCAGCACGGCACCGGCTCCAAGACCCGGGTGCTCATCGAGACCACCGACGGCACCGCCACCTGGTCCACGGTCGGGGTGGCCGACAACGTGGTCGCCGCCTCCTGGCTGGGGCTGGAGGACGCCTACACCTACGGACTGCTGCGGGCCGGACTGGAGCCGGACGCGGCCCAGGGCCGGGGACCGGTCAGCGGCCCGCCGCGCTGACACGACGGTGCGGCCCGGGGACCGGAGGGTCCGCGGGCCGCACCGTGCGGCCGTGCGCCGTGGAACGGTGCCCCGGGGTCACCGCAGCCGGGCGAGGAGGGCGTGTTCGACGAGGGTGATGAGGGCGCTCTTGGCGCTGTCGCGGCGTCGGGCGTCCAGCGTGATGACGGGTGTTTCGGTGCTGAGCTGGAGGGCTTCGCGGACTTCGTCGGGGGTGTGGGGCTGGTGTCCGTCGAAGCCGTTGAGGGCGACGACGAAGGGGAGTCCGCTGTTCTCGAAGTAGTCGAGGGCGGGGAAGCAGTCGGCGAGGCGGCGGGTGTCGACGAGGACGACGGCGCCGATGGCTCCGCGGACGAGGTCGTCCCACATGAACCAGAAGCGGTCCTGTCCGGGGGTGCCGAACAGGTAGAGGATGAGGTCCTCGTCGAGGGTGATGCGGCCGAAGTCCATGGCGACGGTGGTGGTCGTCTTGCCGGAGACGTGGCTGAGGTCGTCGATGCCGGCGGAGGCGCTGGTCATGACGGCTTCGGTGCGCAGGGGGTTGATCTCGGAGACGGCGCCGACGAGCGTGGTCTTGCCGACGCCGAAGCCGCCTGCGACGACGATCTTCGCGGAGGTGGTCGCGCGGGTGGGGGCGGCCGCGTTAGAGCTTGCGAAGTCCACTGAGGACCCTTTCGAGCAGCGTGACGTCGGGCTGGTTTCCGGTTTCGCCGCCGGAAGCGGGCTGGTGGATGGCGACGAGGCCGGCCTCGGCCAGGTCGGCCACGAGGATCCGGGCCACTCCCAGGGGAAGGGAGAGCAGCGCCGAGACCTCGGCCACGGACTTCACCTCGGTGCACAGGGTGCAGATCCGCTGGTGTTCCGGCAGCAGGGTGGCCAGTCGCTGCGGATCCACGTCGGCGGAGACGAGCGCCTCCAGGGCGAGCTCGTACCGGGGCCGGGTCCGTCCGCCGGTCATCGCGAACGGGCGGATCAGCGGGCCGCTGTCCGGCTCGTCCTCGTAGTCGTCGTACCCGGACCGGGACGGTCCGCCGGGCTGCTGCCCGGCCGACTGCCCGGCAGCCGGTCCGCGACCGGGGAGGTGGCCGGACTGCTGCCCGCCCGCCCCGCCCGGATATCCGGCCGGAGGAGCGTCGTACGAGGGCTGGGGCTGGGTGTACTGGTCGTACTGCCCCGGCGGGTACGGCTGGCCGTAGGCCGGCTGTCCGTAGGGACGGCCGTGCTGCTGGCCGTGCTGCTGGCTTTGCTGCTGCTGGCCGGGGAGCGGCTGGCCGTACTGCTGACCGTGGCCGACGACGCCGGGTGTTCCGAAGGCGTCGTGGCCCGTGCCAGGGTACGGAACGCCGTACTGGCCGCTGCGGTCGTCGGGCGGTGTCACGGTTCCTCTCCTCACAAGGTGCGGCGGTGCGGTGCGAGCTCGGGCACGAGTCCTGAGCCAGTGGTGCGAAGGCCGTACAACGTCCGAACCCGAGCCCGCCGAAGCGGGCCCGGGACGGACGTGGAGGTGCTTCGAATACCTGGACGGTATCCGACGAACCGTCAGTGCAGGAGACTGCCCTGGAGTTCTGCGCGGAGTGCGGGGGTGAGGACCGCGCCGGCGCGGTCGACGAGGAGGGCCATCTCGTAGCCGACCAGGCCGATGTCGGAGTCGGGGGCGGCGAGGACGGCAAGGGCGGAGCCGTCGCTGACGGCCATCAGGAAGAGGAAGCCCCGCTCCATCTCGACCACGGTCTGGTTGACCTCGCCGCCCTCGAAGATCCGGCTGGCGCCGGTGGTGAGGGAGGTGAGGCCGGAGGCGACGGCGGCGAGCTGGTCCGCGCGGTCGCGGGGGAAACCCTCGGACATGCACAGCAGGAGGCCGTCCGCGGAGACCACCACCGTGTGCGACACCCCGGGGGTGTTGTCCACGAAATTGGTGATCAGCCAGTTCAGGTTCTGTGCGGCCTGGCTCATCTGACTCAACTCAACGCTCCTGGTGGTTCGAGCCGCCGAAGAGATCGGTGCTGCGATTCTGCTGTCCGTTGCCGGACGGGTCTACCTGATCGGGGTCGATCCGGAAGCTTCCGGTACTGCCGGCGTTGCGGCCCTGCTCGACGCCGCGGCGCAGGTTGGTGAGACGGCCGCGGACCTCCTCGGGTGCGCGGGACACCTGCGGACCGTCCTGCGGGGTGGGCTGGGCGTTGCCCGGCACCAGGTTCTGCTTGGGCACGCGCCGGGGCAGGCCGGCCTGGGTGGTGCCGCTGGAGGAGGGCTCACGGAGCTTCTCCGCCCGCTGCCAGTCGCCGTCGTTGGGCGACTGCCAGCTCTGGCCGCCGGCCGCGGTCGGGCCGGTGGGCCCGTAGCCGCCGAGGGCGGACACGTCGTGGCCGCCGCGGGGCTCGGCCGGGGCGGCCGAGGTGTCCTTGGCGCCGGCGAACCAGTTGGGGGTCTCGCCGCTCTCCTGCGGGCCGGACGGGAACCCGCCGCCGGCCAGCTGCTGGCCGGGGCGGCGCTGCGGCAGCCCGGACGGCAGGGTGGCCGGGCCATTGTCGGCGGCGGCGGCCGGGAGGGCCGGCTGCTCCGGGGTGTACGGGTGGCCCGCGGGGGCCTCCCCGGCCCGGTCGGCGTAGTGCTCCCCGGCGTAGCCGGAGCGGTCGTAGCCGTCGCCCTGGGCGTACTCGTCCTGCTGCCCGTACCCGTCCTGACGGCCGTACTGGTCGTAGCCCTGCTGCGGGTACTGGTCGTAGCCGTCCTGCTGGTAACCGTCCTGCTGGTAACCGGCGTCCTGGCCGTACTCGTCCTGCTGGTAGCCGTACTGGTCGTCGGCGTAGCCGGACTGCTCGTAGCCCTGCTGCGGGTACTGCGCGTCCTGGCCGTAGTCCTCGTCGTTGCGACGGCCGTACGCCGGGTACTCGTCCTCGACCTCGGCGTCCAGCACCGGCCGGTCGCCCTCCGGGCCGGACTCCAGCGCGGCGCGGCGGACCTGGTCCAGGCGCTGCGAGCGCTGGACGGCCTCCAGGGCCGGGCTGAAGCCGCTGGAACCGGTGCCGTTGTGGCCGGTGAGGTGGTCGTCGAAGCCGAGTTCGGCGGCGCTGCGGGCCTGGTTCCGCTCGGGGGCCCACTCGGCGGCCGGCTCCTGGTCGGCGAAGATCCGGGAGACCGTGAACTGCTCCTCGGGCTCCGGCGCCGCGGCCATCTGGGTCAGGAACGGCGGCAGCATGACCAGCGAGGTGGTGCCCGCGGACTCGCCGGAGGGGCGGAGCTGGACGCGGACGTCGTGCCGCTGGGACAGCCGGCCGACCACGAACAGGCCCATGCGGCGCGAGATCGTGGCGTCCACCGTGGGCGGCTCGGCCAGCTTCTCGTTGATCTCCGCGAAGTCCTCGGCGGTGAGGCCGATGCCCTTGTCGTGGATCTCGACCAGCACCCGGCCGTCGGGCAGGCGGGTCGCGTTGACCAGCACCCGGGTCTGCGGGCTGGAGAAGGTGGTGGCGTTCTCGAGCAGCTCGGCGAGCAGGTGGACGAGGTCGGTCACGGCGGCGCCGACGACCTCGGCCTCGGGGATGCCGGAGAGCTCGACGCGCTCGTACTGCTCCACCTCGGAGGCGGCGGCGCGCAGGACGTCGACCAGCGGGACCGGGGTGTTCCAGCGGCGGCCGGCCTCCTCGCCCGCGAGGACGAGCAGGTTCTCACCGTTGCGGCGCATTCGGGTCGCGAGGTGGTCCAGCTTGAAGAGGTTCTCCAGCTGGTCCGGGTCGGCCTCGTTGTTCTCCAGGTCCGTGATCAGCGCCAGCTGGCGCTGGATGAGGCTCTGGCTGCGGCGCGACAGGTTGGTGAAGATCGCGTTGACGTTGCCTCGCAGCAGGGCCTGCTCGGCGGCGAGCGCGACCGCCTGCCGGTGGACCTGGTCGAAGGCCCGGGCGACCTCGCCGATCTCGTCCTTGCCGTACAGCGGGATCGGGACGACGTTGGTGTCCACCCGCTCCGGGTCGGTCTTGGAGAGCTTCTCGACCAGCTCGGGCAGGCGGTGGTCGGCGATGTCGAGCGCGGCGCTGCGCAGGGTGCGCATGCCGAGGATCATCGAGCGGGCCACGTAGCCGGTGAGCACACCGGCGAGGACCAGCGCGACGATGACGATCAGCGAGTTGAGGATGGCGTCGAAGCGCGCGTTGTCGCGCAGGTCGGCGGCGTCGGCGAGCACGTCGTCCAGCAGCACGACCTCGGTGGCGCGGAGGCTGGAGATGTGGGTGTTGGCGGCCTGGTTCCAGTTCTCCGGGGTGAGGCCGGCGTCCTTGGCCTCCTTGTACGCCCGGTCGGCCACCTCGCGGCCCTGCGACTGCCCGTTGGCGGCGGCCTGGGTGTAGGCGGCACCGATGTTGAGCAGGCCGCCCATGGTCGGGGCGCTGCCGTTGGGCATCCGGTACGCGGTCCGCTGGTCGGCGTTGGCCTGGGCGACCTGGGCGTCGGCGTACTTCTTGGCGTCCTCGGGGGCGCTGCCGGTGTTGAACTCGGAGAGCGCGGTCTGCTCGAGGCGCTGGGCGACCAGCAGCTGCTGGATCAGGTCGACGTTCTCGTAGCGGGTGGTCTTCTGGGCGGCGATGCCGACCAGGAGCTGCAGCATGAGGGCGCGCTGGGTCGAGGCGGAGGCCTTGGCCAGCGACATCGCGTAGATCGAGCGGCCCTTGCTGGTGAGGTTGCTGGAGCCGAGGCCGACCGAGTTGTCGTAGGCGAGCAGCGGGGCGAACATCACCGAGTAGGCGCTGACGGTCGCGGAGGCGAACAGCGTGTCGCTGTAGGCGGTGGCGCGCAGCTGCGGCAGGAAGACGACCATCTGCTGGAACGCGTCGTGGCGCCGGGGGAGCTCGCCGGACTTGTCGCTCGCCTCGTAGGCCGCGTTGTACGACTTGAGGGCGGCGTCGGTGGTCGAGCGCGCCTTGGTGACGTCGTTGTTCGGGTCCTGCTTGGTGATCAGGGGTATGAGCGTCTTGTCGCGCTCGCTCTCCAGTGCCTCGGAGAGCTCGGTGGCGGCCTTGGCGAGGGCCGCGGTGCGCTGGGCGCGGTCGGCCTTGACGAAGCCGTCGATCGAGGTGTTGACGCGGAGGCCGCCGAAGACCAGGGCGATGATGACCGGGATCAGCAGAATCGCGATCAGACGGGCCGGCACGCGCCAGTTGCGCGGCCGCACGAAGTCGTACCGGCTGCTCTTCGGTCCGGCGGTGTCCGCGCCCTGACCGCTGCCGGACCCGAGGACCGGGGCGCCCGTGGGGCGGTCCTTCCCGGTGCCGGGCGGCTGCGGTGCCGGGGCGGCCTGGGGCCGCTCCTCGGTCGGGGTGAACGCCGAGAACCCGCCGGGTTCCGGTGCCGTGCCGTTCGGCTCGCTCTGGCGGGGCTCGGAGCGCCGCTGCGGGGCGACCTGCTGCTTACGCCTCACTCGACAACTACCTCTCGGCCGACAGGCGGCCATGGATCAATCCAGCGCTACCCCCGGTGGCCGCGGCTCCGGGGAGCGGAGCGACAGCCGTACGGGATCCAGGGGTAGCTGGAATTTCAGCACGTGCAGGGATGGGGGACAAACAGCTGCTGGTGGGCGCTGTGTGCGGTGCAATTTAGGACATTCGCCGACAACTTGGAGCAAAACTGTGGTCTTCTGGCGCTGAGTGACGCTGATTCGCTACAAACAGTCATTGTTGATCACGAAATGCCTACCGAACTGTTATCCGCTGCTTATGCGAGGGTCTTGCGCGTGGCGCCCGGGCGACACCTCCCCGCAAGCGAACGTGCCCCGGCACCCCGTCGGTGCGACGGGGTGCCGGGGCCGCCGACCTGGGACCGCGCTCAGCGGAGCCGGGCGAGGAGGGCGTGTTCGACGAGGGTGATGAGGGCGCTCTTGGCGCTGTCGCGGCGTCGGGCGTCCAGGGTGACGACGGGGGTTTCGGTGCTGAGCTGGAGGGCTTCGCGGACTTCGTCGGGGGTGTGGGGCTGGTGTCCGTCGAAGCCGTTGAGGGCGACGACGAAGGGGAGTCCGCTGTTCTCGAAGTAGTCGAGGGCGGGGAAGCAGTCGGCGAGGCGGCGGGTGTCGACGAGGACGACGGCGCCGATGGCTCCGCGGACGAGGTCGTCCCACATGAACCAGAAGCGGTCCTGTCCGGGGGTGCCGAACAGGTAGAGGATGAGGTCCTCGTCGAGGGTGATGCGGCCGAAGTCCATGGCGACGGTGGTGGTCGTCTTGCCGGAGACGTGGCTGAGGTCGTCGATGCCGGCGGAGGCGCTGGTCATGACGGCTTCGGTGCGCAGGGGGTTGATCTCGGAGACGGCGCCGACGAGCGTGGTCTTGCCGACGCCGAAGCCGCCTGCGACGACGATCTTCGCGGAGGTGGTCGCGCGGGTGGGGGCGGCCGCGTTAGAGCTTGCGAAGTCCACTGAGGACCCTTTCGAGCAGCGTGACGTCGGGCGTTCCGCCCGACTCGCCCGCGGCGGCGGGCTGGTGGATGGCGACGAGACCGGCCTCGGCCAGGTCGGCCACGAGGATCCGGGCGACACCGAGCGGGACACCGGCGAGCGCGGAGATCTCCGCGATGGACTTGACCTCCCGGCAGAGGTTGACGATCCGGGCGTGCTCGGGCAGCAGGCCACCGGTCCGCTCGGCGGAGCCGGTGGTCGAGATCAGGGCCTCGATCGCGAGCTGGTACCGCGGTCGGGTGCGGCCACCGGTCATCGCGTACGGGCGGACCAGCGGCTGCTGCTCGTAGCCGTCGGACTGCTGCCCGCCGTAGCCGCTGCCGTACCCGTTGCCGTACGAGCCGGCGGGATTCGAAGGCGGGGTCATGGGTCCTCCTTGTGCTGCAGCCTGGGGCAGCCGGTTCCAGCTGGGGCGATGCCAGCTGAGGCGAAATCAGCTGCCTGAGGGTAGCTGAGGGTGGAACGCCGGGTCCGGTCGGGTCGGACCCGGCGGGGAGGTGGGACGGTGGAAG
Organism: Streptomyces sp. TLI_053; assembly: GCF_900105395.1. NCBI lineage: Bacteria > Bacillati > Actinomycetota > Actinomycetes > Kitasatosporales > Streptomycetaceae > Streptomyces > Streptomyces sp. TLI_053. Next base: position 3,734,475 of record NZ_LT629775.1, on the reverse strand, counting down.
TACCGCTCAGGGCGACTCAGTGCAGGAGACTGCCCTGGAGTTCTGCGCGGAGTGCGGGGGTGAGGACCGCGCCGGCGCGGTCGACGAGGAGGGCCATCTCGTAGCCGACCAGGCCGATGTCGGAGTCGGGGGCGGCGAGGACGGCGAGGGCGGAGCCGTCGCTGACGGCCATCAGGAAGAGGAAGCCCCGCTCCATCTCGACCACGGTCTGGTTGACCTCGCCGCCCTCGAAGATCCGGCTGGCGCCGGTGGTGAGGGAGGTGAGGCCGGAGGCGACGGCGGCGAGCTGGTCCGCGCGGTCGCGGGGGAAACCCTCGGACATGCACAGCAGGAGGCCGTCCGCGGAGACCACCACCGTGTGCGACACCCCGGGGGTGTTGTCCACGAAATTGGTGATCAGCCAGTTCAGGTTCTGTGCGGCCTGGCTCATCTGATTCAACTCAACGCTCCTGATGATCTGCGGCGTTGCCGTCGGTCCGGCCTCCGAAGCTATCGAACCCGGCCTGCTGGGCACCATGGTGGGAACCGGCCGGATTGGCCGGCGGCTGACCCGCGGCCTGCTCGGCACCCGCCCGGCGGCCCTGCTGGATGCCGCGGCGCAGGTTGGTCAGGCGGCCGCGGACCTCCTCGGGCGCCCGGGACACCTGCGGACCCGTCATCGGGGACGACTCGGCGGTCCCGGAGACCAGGTTGGCCTGAGGGGTGCGCCGGGGCAGGCCCGACATGGTGACCCCGCTGGTCGAGGGCTCGCGGACCTGCTCGGCCCGGCGCCAGCGCTCGTCGTTGGCGGACGGGCGCCACGGCGCGTCGCCGGGCTGCTGCTGGCCCGGGGCCTGCTGCTGGGCCTGCTGCTGGGGCGCCTGCTGCTCGGGCCGCGACTGCGGGGCCTGGGCCTGCGGTGCCTGCTGCTGCGGTGCCTGGCGCTGGGCCTGCGGCTGCTGGGCCTGCTGCTGGGGCTGCCGCTGCTGCGGCGCCTGCTGCTGCGGGCCCTGCGGTCGCTGCGGCCGGCCCTGGGGGGCCTGTCGGCCGCCGTCCTGGGCCGGGAAGCCCGGGGCCGTGGTGCCGGGACGGCGCGGCTGGTACGCCTGCTCGCCCGGGCGGCCCTCCTCGCGGTACCAGCCCTGCTCGGCCGGCGCCCCGCCCTCGGACGGGCCGGACGGCAGCGCCATCGGCTCCTGCCGCACGGGCGGCTGTGCCGCCTGCTGCTGCGGGGCCTGCGGCGGCTGGACGTTCCGCTCCGGACGGCCCGGGTTCGGCACGCTCGGCAGCACCGGCTCGACCAGGCCGAGGCCCAGCGGGTCGCGCGGGTCGATGTCACTGGCCTCGAACCGGGGCCGGGCGAGCTGCTGGGTGCTCTCCGCCGAGGAGGGGTCGGCCGCCGGCAGCGGCTGGGGCTGCTGGGCCTGCGGCAGCGGCTGCTGCCGGCCCGGCTGCGGGCGGTCGCCCTGGGCGGGCTGCTGCGGACGGCCGCCCTGGCCCTGCTGCGGGCCCTGCTGCGGCCGGCCCTGCGGACCGGGACGGCCCTGGCCGGGGCGCTGGCGCTGCGGCAGCCCGTCCTGCGGGCGCTCGCCGGGGCGGGCACCCTGCGGTGCCGGCGCGCCGGGACGGCCCGACTGGTCGGCCCAGCCGTGCTGCGGCTGCTCGCCGCCGCGGGCGGCGGGGGCACCGGCGCCCTGCGGACGCTCCTGGCCGGGACGGCGTGCCCCCGGACCGCTCTGCTGCGGGCCGCCCTGCTGGGGGCCGTTCTGCTGCGGACCGTTCTGCTGGGGACCCTGCGGGCCCTGGGGGCCGCCGGGCTGCCGCTCGCGACGGGGCAGACCACCGGGCGCGCCCTGCGGCGGCCCCTGCCGGCCGGGGGAGCGCTGCGGGAGGCCGCCCTGCTGGTTCGGGGTGCCCTGCTGCGGCGGGGTCTGCCGGCCCGGAGCCGGTCGGCCCTGGCCGGCACCCGGCTGGTTCGGGGCCTGCTGGCCGGGACCCTGCTGGGTGGGAGTGGCCGGACGACCGGCCTGCGGCGGGTTCTCCCGCAGCGACTGGCCGATCTGGCGGGTCGGCAGACCGCCGGCCGGGGCGCCCGGGGCACCCTGGCCGCCGGACGGGCCGGGACCGCCCTGGCCGAGCTGCGGCCGGCCCTGCGGAGCGCCGCCCGCCGGAGCCTGGCCGAGCGCGGCCCGGTCGCCGCCGCGGCCGCCCTGGCCGGCCGGCATCTGGCGCTGCTGGCGCGGCGTCGGGGCGACCCCGCGCTGCTGCTTGGGCTGCTGCCCGCCGCCGGGGCGACCGGCGCCGCGACGGTCGGCGGAGTTGGTGACGTCCACCGGGAGCATGACCAGCGCGGTGGTGCCACCGGAGTCGCTGGGACGGAGCTGGATGCGGATGCCGTGTCGCAGGGACAGGCGGCCGACCACGAAGAGGCCCATGCGGCGGGAGACGGAGACGTCCACCGTCGGCGGGTTGGCGAGGCGCTCGTTGATCTCGGCCAGGTCGTCCGGGCTGAGACCGATACCGGTGTCGTGGATCTCGACCAGCACCCGGCCGTCCGGCAGGGCGTGGCCGGTGACCCGGACCCGGGTCTGCGGGCTGGAGAACGAGGTGGCGTTCTCGAGCAGCTCGGCGAGCAGGTGGACGAGGTCGTTGACGACGCGGCCGGCGACCTCGGCCGACGGCACGGCGGCGAGCTCGATGCGCTCGTACTGCTCCACCTCGGAGGCGGCGGCGCGGAGCACGTCGACCAGCGGGACGGGGCGGGTCCAGCGGCGGCCCGGGTCCTCACCGGCGAGGACGAGGAGGTTTTCGCCGTTGCGGCGCATACGGGTCGCGAGGTGGTCCAGCTTGAAGAGGTTGGCCAGCTGGTCCGGGTCCGCCTCGCGGCTCTCCAGCTCGGAGATGAGCGACAGCTGGCGCTGGATGAGGCCCTGGCTGCGGCGCGAGAGGTTGGTGAACATCGCGTTGATGTTGCCGCGGAGGAGGGCCTGCTCGGCGGCGAGGCGGACGGCCTCGCTGTGCACCATGTCGAAGGCGTGGGCCACGTGGCCGATCTCGTCCGCGGAGTCGACGCCGACGGGTTCGACGGCGACGTCGACGTCGTGCGGGTCGGTCTCGGAGAGCGTCTTGACCAGCTCGGGCAGTCGCCGCTCGGCGACGTCCTCGGCCGCGGACTGGAGCCGGGTCAGCGAGCGCACCATCGAGCGGGCGATCAGACCGGCGCCACCGAGGGCGACGAGCAGCACCAGCGCGACGGCGGCACCGATGATCAGGGCTTCGGTGTCGGCCTGGGACTGGAGTTCCTGGGCCTTTCCGTCGAGGTCCTCGATGAGCTTGGACTCGATCCGGCGCTCGGCGGCGATCTTGGCGGTGGACTGCTCGTACCAGTCCTTGTAGCTGACGACCTCGCTCTGGTGGATACCGCTCTGCTGCAGGATCGAGCGGGCGTAGCGGTCGGCCGCGGCGACGACCGAGTTGTAGCTCAGCTGGCCGCGCAGGTTGTCCAGGTCGTGCGAGGTGTAGATGTTGTTGAAGCCGGTCAGCGCGTTGTCGTAGGACGACTTCAGCCGGATACCGAAGGACTCGTCGCTCAGGCTGAGGTCGGGGCCGCCCGGGTTGGCGAGCGCGGCGCTGATCAGCGCGCGCTGCTGCGAGGTGGAGTTCTTGGCGAGCGAGAACTGCTGCAGGGCGCGGGTCGCGCGGACCAGCTCGCGGTTGTTGGACGCGAGCGCGATGTCCTGGGTGATCGACAGCAGGTCGCGGATGATCACGTCGTAGGCGGTGATCGTCGCCTGGATGTTCTGGTTGTTCTGGTACGGGTTGCCACGCGCGTCGGAGACCGAGTTCAGGTCCTTGCGGATCTGGAAGAGCAGGGCCTTCCCGCCGGAGAGCTCGAGGTTCTCGAACTTGTCGGCGGACGCGGTGAAGGTGCGGCTGAGGTCGTCGGTGACCTTGCGTGCGGCGACGATGTCGTCGTCCAGCGGCGCGTTGGGCTTGTTGGTCATCGGCCCCGCGCTGACGTCCCGCTCGTTCTGCAGGGCGTTGGCGAGGTCGGTCGCCTTCTTGGCCAGGTCGGAGAGGTTGGCCATCTGGGCCAGCTGCTGCGAGGTCTCGAGCGAGGTCTGGATGCGCAGGCCACCGAGGACCAGCGCGACCATGACCGGGAGCGCGAGCAGCGCGATCAGCTTGCTGCGGATCCGCCAGTTGCGCATGGCGAGCCGGCTCATGCCCTTGGCCCGGCGCCGGGTCAGCGAGGACCGGAGCTTGCCGCGGGCCGACTTCCGCTCCGCGCCCTCCTCCTCGGGCCGCCCGATCACGTCGGGCGCCGGTTCGGCCGGACCGCCGGGGGCCGCCGCCGGCTGGGGGGCTGCCACCGGCTCACGCGACTCAGGGTCACCCGCGCCGCCGCTACCCCTTTTGAAACGTCCCTGCACTGGCGTCGCAACCTCTGGACCGGGCGTCCCGCCGCGTCGCCGCGGCCTGGACGGTGTGGAGTTTCCATCCGCACCCCGGCCGGTCCGGGAGAGCGGGTCACCGGGGTGGAGTACTCCCTACCCACGGTCCGTGGCATTCCAGCACAGCCGGGGAATCCCAACAAGGGCGAGCGGGGCACATCGGGCGGCACTACCGAACGCGCGCGGAATCTCACGGTCTGTACGGCAACCGGACCTGAATACCGCATTTTTCGGACACTCGTCAGATACATGCCAAGCAGAGCCGAGATCAACCTGATGCACGGCGCTTCGGGTATGACCGATATATCCGATATGCCGGTAAAAACTGATGCAGCGACATGTCGGATATAGGCATTATGTTCCGTGATTTGTGACGAAAATCACAGATGAATGTGTAGCTTTGGTCACGGTGCCTGTGGAAAGAGATCCGTAACCTTGCGGTATCCGGAGCACGGCCCCGATCAGCCTGCCCAGAATCCTCCCGAATCACTCAGGCCGGGGCCGATCTCGGTCGCCCGGCCACGACCTTGAGGTGCTGACGAGATGTCCCAGGCGAATAAGGCCGCCGAGTCCACGCTGTCCGCCGTCTCCACCGCGAACCCGCGCCGGACGACGCTGGCCTCGGTCGAGGACTTCGGCCAGATCCCCGGCGCCCGCGGGCCCGAGGCCGCCGTGACCTACCCGACCGACCTGCCCACCTCCACCGCCAACCCGCGACGCACCCGGCTGATGGTCGCTCCGGTGGTGAACGTCCCGCAGGACTGAAGCGTTCCGCATACGCCCCGAAGGGCCCCGCCACCCGGTGGCGGGGCCCTTCGCGTACCCGGGCGTCCCCGCCGGCGCCCGGACACCCCGGGCCGGCGGAGCGGCCGGTCCGGGGCCCGCGCGATAGCCTGGGCGGCGATTGAGCGGGGCCGGGTCCGAGGTGGGACCGGCCTCCACCAGCGCCCGGGCGCGCCCCGGGCGGCCGACGACGCGAGGGGTGCCCGAGCCGTGCGCATTGCCAGGTTTTCCGTCCGGGAAGGGAGCCCTGCCGCCGGCAGCGTCTCCTTCGGTGTGGTCGAGGGGGACCCGGCGCGGCCCGAGTCGCTGGTGGTCCACGGGCTGGCGGGCCACCCGTTCGGCCAGCCCCGGCCGACCGGTGAGAGCTACCGCTTCCAGGACGTCAGGCTGCTGAGCCCGATCCTGCCCAACAAGATCGTCGCGGTCGGCCGCAACTACGCCGCGCACGCCGCCGAGCTGGGCAACGCCGTCCCGGACGTCCCGCTCACCTTCTTCAAGCCCTCGACCTCGGTGATCGGGCCGACCGAGAGCATCGCCTACCCGCCGTTCTCCTCGGACGTCCAGCACGAGGCGGAACTGGCCGTGGTGATCGGCCGGATGTGCCGGGAGGTGCCGCTGGAGCGGGTCCCCGAGGTGATCCTCGGTTACACCTGCGCCAACGACGTCACCGCCCGCGACGTCCAGCAGCGCGAGGGCCAGTGGGCCCGCGCCAAGGGCTTCGACACCGCCTGCCCGCTCGGCCCCTGGATCGAGACCGACCTCGACCCCTCCGACCTCGCCGTCACCTGCACGGTCAACGGCGAGCTCCGGCAGACCGGCCGCACCTCCCTGATGGTCCGCTCGGTCGCCGAGCTGATCGTCCACATCTCCGAGGCGATGACGCTGCTGCCCGGCGACGTCGTCCTCACCGGCACCCCCGCCGGCGTGGGCCCGATCCAGGTCGGCGACGAGGTCGCGGTCACCGTCGAGGGCATCGGCACCCTCGCCAACAAGGTGGTCGAGCGCGCCTAGCGGCACCCTCGCGGACCCGGCCCCGGTGCCGGGTCCGCGGCGCCCCCGGAGGTCACCGGACGGCCCCCTTCCCGCTGCCTGGGGTTATCGATTTTGGAGCCGGGGCGGACGTCGGGTAATGTTCTTTCTGCGCCGCCCGGGAGGGCAACGACGAGGGAGTCAAAGCCCCCGCCGGAGCCGAGCGGGAGGCGCAAGCCCGAGATGCTCCCCCGACGGGGGTTCAACTCTGGTGGGGTATGGTGTAATTGGCAGCACGAGTGATTCTGGTTCATTTAGTCTAGGTTCGAGTCCTGGTACCCCAGCGCAGTACCCGCGGTCCACACCGCGACAAGTGAAGACAAGCCCCCGTTGTGTAGCGGCCTAGCACGCTGCCCTCTCACGGCAGTAGCGCCGGTTCGAATCCGGTCGGGGGTACTGGTCCCGCAAGGGACCGCCTGGAAAGCCCCCGTTGTGTAGCGGCCTAGCACGCTGCCCTCTCACGGCAGTAGCGCCGGTTCGAATCCGGTCGGGGGTACTGATTCCGCAAGGAATCGCCAGGATGCCCCCGTTGTGTAGCGGCCTAGCACGCTGCCCTCTCACGGCAGTAGCGCCGGTTCGAATCCGGTCGGGGGTACTGAAGCAGGAAGCCGATGGGGTTGCTCATCGGCTGATTGCTTTGTGTTGGGGTATGGTGTAATTGGCAGCACGAGTGATTCTGGTTCATTTAGTCTAGGTTCGAGTCCTGGTACCCCAGCCAGAAAAGAAAGGCCCCGGTCCCCGGGGTCTTTTTTGATTTCCCGGCCCTCCGGAATCCACCGGGAATCCACGGCGGTCCTCGACGGCAGTCCTCGTCCGAAGGGCCCCGCTCGACAACGAGCGGGGCCCTTCGCGGTTCGTGGGTGGGGGAGCGTGGGGGAACGCGGGGCGGTGCGGGGGTGGGTGGGGGACGGGCGGGTCAGCTGCGGCGCAGGGCCTCGGTGAGCCGGTTGGCGGCCTCGATGATGGCCTGGGCGTGCAGCCGCCCGGGGTGGCGGGTGAGGCGCTCGATCGGCCCGGAGACCGAGACGGCGGCCACGACGCGGTTGGAGGGGCCGCGGACCGGCGCGGAGACGGAGGCGACGCCCGGCTCCCGCTCGCCGATCGACTGGGCCCAGCCGCGCCGCCGGACCCCGCTCAGCGCGGTGGCGGTGAACCGGGCGCCCTGCAGGCCGCGGTGCAGCCGCTCGGGCTCCTCCCAGGCCAGCAGGACCTGGGCGGCCGAGCCGGCCTTCATCGGCAGGGTGCTGCCGACCGGGACGGTGTCCCGCAGACCGGAGAGCCGCTCGGCGGCCGCGACACAGATCCGCATCTCGCCCTGACGGCGGTAGAGCTGTGCGCTCTCGCCGGTGACGTCGCGCAGGTGGGTCAGGACCGGGCCCGCGGTGGCGAGCAGCCGGTCCTCGCCCGCCGCGGCGGAGAGTTCGGACAGCCGCGGGCCGAGGATGAACCGGCCCTGCATGTCCCTGGTGACCAGACGGTGGTGTTCGAGTGCGACGGCGAGTCTGTGGGCCGTGGGGCGCGCCAGACCGGTGGCGGCGACCAGCCCCGCCAACGTGGCGGGGCCCGACTCCAGTGCGCTCAGCACCAGAGCGGCCTTGTCGAGCACGCCGACGCCGCTAGAGTTGTCCATGCGCTAAGACTGCAGTCTCATTCCGCGAGACGCAAGTTCAATCTTCTGCGAAAAGCGCCACTCTGGATGCAGCAGCCCGGGAGACATCCAGGATGCGACCCCGCCGAGGTGTCCGCATCGTGGACACCGATCCGGTGTGCAGGTCGCTCGTCACGTGCCGCACCGGGCCGCGACAGCTTCGACCTCGACGACACGAGAAGGCCGGCAACGCGGCCGGCTGGAGGGATTCCGATGGGACGGACACTCGCAGAGAAGGTCTGGGACGACCACGTCGTGCGGCGCGCGGAGGGCGAGCCCGACCTGCTCTTCATCGACCTGCACCTGCTCCACGAGGTGACCAGCCCGCAGGCCTTCGACGGCCTCCGGCTGGCCGGGCGCACGGTCCGCCGCACCGATCTCACGATCGCCACCGAGGACCACAACACCCCGACCCTGGACATCGACAAGCCGATCGCCGACCCGGTCTCCCGCGTCCAGCTGGAGACCCTGCGCAAGAACGCGGCCGAGTTCGGCGTCCGGATCCACTCCCTGGGCGACATCGAGCAGGGCGTCGTGCACGTCGTCGGCCCCCAGCTGGGCCTGACCCAGCCCGGCACGACCGTGGTCTGCGGCGATTCCCACACCTCCACCCACGGCGCGTTCGGCGCCCTGGCGTTCGGCATCGGCACCAGCCAGGTCGAGCACGTGCTCGCCACCCAGACGCTGCCGCTGGCCCCGTTCCGGACCATGGCGATCACCGTCGAGGGCGAACTGCCCGAGGGCGTCACCGCCAAGGACCTCATCCTGGCGATCATCACCCGGATCGGCACCGGCGGCGGCCAGGGCTACGTCCTGGAGTACCGGGGTTCGGCGATCCGCGGCCTCTCCATGGAGGCCCGGATGACCATCTGCAACATGTCCATCGAGGCGGGTGCCCGGGCCGGCATGATCGCCCCGGACGAGACCACCTTCGCCTACCTCGAGGGCCGTCCGCACGCGCCGCAGGGCGAGGACTGGGACGCCGCCGTCGAGTACTGGCGGACCCTGGTCACCGACGAGGACGCGGTCTTCGACCACGAGATCTTCATCGACGCCGCCGAGCTGACCCCCTTCGTCACCTGGGGCACCAACCCCGGCCAGGGCGCCCCGCTCGGCGCCTCGGTGCCGGACCCGGCCTCCTTCGCCGACCCGCAGGAGCGGATCGCCGCCGAGAACGCCCTCGCCTACATGGGGCTGGAGGCCGGCACCCCGCTGCGCGAGGTCGCGGTCGACGCGGTCTTCGTCGGCTCCTGCACCAACGGCCGGATCGAGGACCTGCGCGCCGCCGCCGATCTGCTGCGCGGCCGCCGGATCGCCGACGGCGTGCGGATGCTGGTCGTCCCGGGCTCCGTCCGGGTCGCCCTCCAGGCCGTCGAGGAGGGGCTGGACAAGGTGTTCACCGCGGCCGGCGCCGAATGGCGGCACGCGGGCTGCTCGATGTGCCTGGGCATGAACCCGGACCAGCTCGCCCCCGGCGAGCGCTGCGCCTCGACCTCGAACCGCAACTTCGAGGGCCGCCAGGGCAAGGGCGGCCGCACCCACCTGGTCTCGCCCCAGGTCGCCGCCGCGACCGCCGTCCTGGGCCGCCTCGCGGCCCCCGCCGATCTGGCGTCCAGCGCCGCCGTGGAGGTCTGAGCAGCATGGAGAAGTTCACCACCCACACCGGGCGGGCCGTGCCGCTGCGCCGCAGCAACGTCGACACGGACCAGATCATCCCCGCCCATTGGCTGAAGAAGGTCACCCGTTCCGGTTTCGAGGACGGTCTGTTCGAGGCCTGGCGCCGGGACGAGTCGTTCGTTCTCAACCGGCCCGAGCGGCAGGGTGCCACCGTCCTGGTGGCCGGCCCCGAGTTCGGCACCGGCTCCTCCCGCGAGCACGCCGTCTGGGCCCTGCAGAACTACGGCTTCCACGCCGTGATCTCCTCGCGCTTCGCCGACATCTTCCGCGGCAACTCGCTGAAGAACGGCCTGCTCACCGTGGTCCTCCCGCAGGAGACCGTGGAGCGGCTCTGGGAGCTGACCGAGGCGGACCCGACCGCCCCCGTCACGGTCGACCTGGAGGCCCGCGAGGTGCGGGCCGAGGGCATCACCGCGCCGTTCGAACTGGACGACAACCTCCGGTGGCGGCTGCTCAACGGCCTGGACGACATCAGCATCACGCTGCGGAACGAGGCCGACATCGCGGCCTTCGAGGCGAGCCGTCCGGCGTTCAAGCCGCGCACCCTGCCGGCGGCCTGACCGCCCGTTCTGAACAAGCATTCTGACGATCCGCCGGATGGCCCGCCTCCCCCCTCGGGGGGGCGGGCCATCCGGCGTTCCGGGGCGGGAGTTGTGCCCGCCCGCGGGCCCCGGATTGACGATTCGGTTTTGCGGCGGAGGGCCCCGCGCATGCACAACTGCGCGTAGATGGCACAATCAGTGCATGCACCGGCACCATGAACCTCCGTACGCGGGCGGCGAACCCGCGTCACCGGAGTCCACGGGCCGGGGATCCGAACGCCGAATTGACGATCGGCCGGACGCCGCCACCTCAGCTGCTGAGGGGCCGGACGACCCGGAAGTCGCAGCGCTCTTCGCGCTTGTGGCCGAGCGGTTGAAGCAAGCTCACGACCGCGTGCATGCGCTGAACGTGTCTGCCGATGCAAAGACCGCTCTCACCCGTCAACTGCTCATCGTCACCGAGGCCGCCAAGCGCGATCTTCCGGAGGCGGCGCGGCGGTTGAGTCGCTTTGTGCAGGACCTCGACGAGGGGCGCCCGCCCGTCGTCTGAGGTCGCCGACGCGCAAATCCATTGCGACACTAGGGTGATTCGCGCGTTTGGTAATTGAAAGTCCGCAGATACATACCTAACGTGCGAAATGAACGGATGGAATCATCCGGCGCCCGTTTCTGAAGGGGAAGACGTGAACAAGGCTCAGCTTGTCGAAGCGGTGGCCGAGCAGCTGGGCGGTCGCAAGGCTGCCGCAGAGGCCGTCGACGCAGTGCTCGACACCATGGTGCGCGCCGTCGTGGCCGGCGACCGTGTTTCGGTCACCGGTTTCGGCACCTTCGAGAAGGTGGAGCGCTCCGCGCGCTTCGCCCGCAACCCGCAGACCGGCGAGAAGGTCAAGGTCAAGAAGACCTCGGTGCCCCGCTTCCGTCCGGGCCAGGGCTTCAAGGACCTGGTCAGCGGCGCCAAGAAGCTGCCGAAGGAAGGCCCCTCGGTGAAGAAGGCGCCCAAGGGCTCCCTCACCCCGGGCAAGAGCGGTGTCGCCGCCACCCCGGCCGCCAAGCGTGCCGCCACCAAGCGCGCCGCCACGGCCGCTGCCGCCGCCGCTGCCGCCACCCCGGCGAAGAAGGCCGCTGCCAAGAAGACGGCCACCAAGGCGACCGCCACCAAGGCGACCGCGACCAAGGCCGCCGCCACCAAGACGGCCGCCACCAAGAAGACGGCCGCCGTCAAGAAGGCCACCACCACCGCCGCCGCGAAGAAGACCACCGCGACCGCGACCAAGAAGGCGACCACCACGGCCGCCAAGAAGGCGACCACCGCCGCCGCCGCGAAGAAGACCACCGCGACCGCCAAGAAGGCGACCGCCACGGCCAAGAAGACGGCGCCGGCGAAGAAGACCGCCACCCGCAAGACCACCGCGCGCAAGACCACCGCCAAGTAGTCGGTGCGCGTCGTCGTCGGACGGCCTTCGCGAGCCGTGGCGCCGCCCTCCTCCGGGAATTCCCGGCAGGGTGGTGCCACGGCTTTTCGCTTTTCCGGGATTTCCCCCCGCGACCGCCGCGAGCACGGCTCCCGGTGGCTCGGCGCCTCCTGAGGGCGCCGCCGCCCCGGTCAGTCCGCGGCCGGGTCCGGGAAGGTCTGCAGCGTCAGGAAGACCACCCGCCGGGCCTCACCGGCGCCCTCGGTGCGGATCCGCACCCGCTGGCCCGGGCGCAGCAGCCGCAGCCCGCCGGCGTCGAAGGCGGCCGCGTCGAACGGCACCGGGGTCCCGTCGTCGAGCAGCACGGAGCCGGCCCGGGTGGCGGGGTCGAAGGTGAACGCGGTGGCCTGCATGCCAGCAGCATAGCGAGGGGCACCGACAGTCCCCGGCGGTGCCTCAGCCGGGCAGCGGCGCGCCGGACCGGGGTTGCCGCGGCAGGTACCCGAGCCGGGTGGCCAGGGCCCGGGTGTGCGGCCCCACGCCGAGCACCAGCGCCTCGGCCAGGTCCTCGCCGGTGTCGACGTCCCGGCGGACCGACTCCACGCCGGACAGCCGCAGTTCGCGGGCGCCGCCGGCCGCGTGCCGGGCGCGCGAGCCGTCCCCGAACGCGGGGTCGAGCGGACTGCCCGGGGCGCAGGCCAACAGGGTGGTGCCCAGCCCGGGAGCGTCCGGCAGGAAGGCGCGGCCGGTCGCCGGGACGGCGGCCAGCACCCGGTCCAGCTCGGCCGCGCGCAGGGCCGGAAGGTCCGCCGAGAGGGCGGCCACCGGCGCGTGGGGCGCGAGCACCAGCGCGGCCGCCGCGCCGTGCGCCAGGGCCTGGTTGAGGCCGCCGCCGGGCTCGTCGTCGACCACCAGGGCGCCGAGCGCGGCCAGCCGCGCCCCGGCCCCGGCGTCCCGGGTGACCACCAGCACCCGGCCGGTCCCCGGTGCGGCCAGCGCGGCCGCGACGGTGTCCAGGGCGAACGAGAGTGCGAGGTCGGGGCGGTGCGGGCCGGCGAACGGCGCCAGCCGGGACTTGGCCCCGGCGAGCCGCTTGAGCGGCACCACCAGCGACCAGTCGGCGGCGGGTGCGGCGGGCGTGACGGGCCTGCCTGGGCGTACGGTGTCCTGGGTCATCGGCGTCATTGTGACGCCGGTCCCGGAGCCCTCGCCAGGCCGTCCGAACTGTGCGGACGTGCGTTTGATCACGCCCGCCGGACGTCCGGGCGGGGTTGCTCGACAGCCGCCGAGCGGTCGGGCGACACTGTTCCGCCGCCCGCGCCCCGAGCGGGCGGCGGATGGCGAGATCGACCGCGGCACCCCACGTGCCGCACGAATGAGGAGGATCTGGGGTGGCCCGCCGCTCGTACGCCAGCTTCGGCAACGCCGACTACGGCTTCTGGTACCGCTTCGCGGCCGTGCTGGTGAAGCCGGTGACCACCGCGCTGGTCAAGCCCGACTGGCGGGGCTGGGAGCACCTGCCGAAGCGGGGCGGCTTCATCGCCGCGGTCAACCACAACTCGATCATCGACCCGGTCGTGTACGCGCACTGGCAGTACAACAGCGGGCGGCCGCCGCGGATCCTCGGCAAGTCCTCGCTGTTCTCGGTCCCGTTCATCGGGTTCATGCTCCGCAAGACCGGCCAGATCCCGGTGTTCCGCGAGTCGACCGACGCGGCACAGGCCTTCCGGTCCGCCATCGACGCGGTCAACAGCGGCCAGTGCGTGCAGTTCTACCCGGAGGGAACGCTCACCCGGGATCCGGACCTGTGGCCGATGACCGGCAAGAGCGGGGTCGCCCGGGTGGCGCTGATGACCGGCGCGCCGGTCGTCCCGGTGGCCCACTGGGGCGCCCACGAGATCATCCCGCCGTACGGCCGGGGCGGCGCGGGCAGGAGCAGGTTCAACCTGTTCCCGCGCCACCGGGTGGTCGTGGCGGCCGGACCGGCCGTCGACCTGAGCAAGTACCAGGGGCAGGAGCTGACCGCCCAGGTGCTCAGGGACGCCACCGAGGACATCATGACGGCGATCACCGCCGTGCTGGCCGACATCCGCGGCGAGGAACCGCCCGCGGAGCGGTACGACATGCGGGAGGCGGCCCGGCTCCGGGCCGCCGCCGCGGCCCGCCGCGAGGGCGGCGGCCGTGGCACCGACGAGGCAGGGAAGGAAGCCAAGTGACCCGCTGCGCCGTGTTCGGCACCGGTTCCTGGGGCACCGCGTTCGCGATGGTGCTCGCCGACGCCGGCTGCGAGGTGGCCCTCTGGGGGCGCCGCCAGGAGCTGGCGGACGCCGTCAACGCCACCCACAGCAACCCGGACTACCTGCCCGGGGTCCGGCTGCCGGACACCGTCCGGGCCACCACCGACCCCGCCGAGGCGCTGGCCGGCGCGGACTTCGCGGTGCTGGTGGTGCCCTCGCAGACGCTGCGCGAGAACCTCGCCGCCTGGGCGCCGCTGCTGGAGCCGCAGACCGTCCTGGTCAGCCTGATGAAGGGCATCGAGCTCGGCACCGCGAAGCGGATGAGCGAGGTCGTCGGCGAGGTCGCCGCGGTCGGCCAGGAGCGGATCGCGGTGGTCAGCGGGCCCAACCTGGCCCGGGAGATCGCCAACCGGCAGCCCGCCGCCAGTGTGGTGGCCTGTACCGACGAGGCGGTCGCCAAGCGGCTCCAGTCGGCCTGCCACACGCCGTACTTCCGGCCGTACACCAACACCGACGTGATCGGCTGCGAGCTGGGCGGGGCGGTCAAGAACGTGATCGGCCTGGCGGTCGGCATGGCCGACGGCATGGGCCTCGGCGACAACACCAAGGCGACCCTGATCACCCGGGGTCTGGCCGAGACCACCCGGCTCGGGCTGGCGCTCGGCGCCGACCCGTACACCTTCGCCGGCCTGGCCGGCATGGGCGACCTGGTGGCGACCTGCTCCTCGCCGCTCTCCCGCAACCACACCTTCGGCACCAACCTGGGCCGGGGCATGTCGCTGGCCGAGACCATCGCGGCCACCCGGCAGACCGCGGAGGGCGTCAAGTCCTGCGAATCGGTGCTCGACCTGGCCCGGCGCAACGGCGTCGACATGCCGATCGTCGAGGCGGTGGTGGACGTCGTGCACAACGGGCGGCCCACCCAGGAGGCGCTGCGGGCGCTGATGTCCCGCTCGGCCAAGCCCGAACGGCGCTGACGGGCCGGTGCCCGGCCGGGCACCGGCCCGGGCCCGGTCGGGTCGGTCACCGGCCCGAAACCCGCCTCGGGGTACCCTCTGTCGCGATATGAGCATCGAACAGACCTCCCAGAACCCGTCCGCGAAGCCGCGGGTCGCCGTCGTGTTCGGCGGCCGCAGCTCCGAGCACGCCATCTCGGTCTCCACCGCGGGCAGCGTGCTGAGGGCGATCGACCGCGACAAGTACGAGGTGCTGCCGATCGGCATCACCCACGAGGGCCGCTGGGCGCTGGCCAGCGACGAGCCGGCCCGGATGGCGATCACCGACGGCCGGCTGCCGGACGTCGAGCACGTCGCCGAGTCCACCGAGGGCCGGGTCGCGCTGCCGGTCGACCCGGGCAGCCGCGAGGTGGTCTGGAGCGAGCCCGGTGCCGCCCCCAAGGCGCTCGGCGAGGTGGACGTGGTCTTCCCGCTGCTGCACGGCCCCTGGGGCGAGGACGGCACGCTGCAGGGCCTGCTGGAGCTCTCGGGCGTGCCGTACGTCGGCAACGGCGTGCTGGCCAGCGCGGCGGGCATGGACAAGGAGTTCACCAAGCGCCTGCTGGCCTCGCACGGCCTAGGCGTCGGGCGGTACACCGTGGTCCGCCCGCGCGAGTGGGAGACCGAGGAGGGCCGGGCCGCGGTGCGCGAGCGGGTGGCCGGTCTCGGTCTGCCGCTGTTCGTGAAGCCCTGCCGGGCCGGCTCGAGCATCGGCATCAGCAAGGTCAAGGACCTCTCCGACCTCGACGCCGCGATCGAGGAGGCGCGTCGCCACGACCCCAAGCTGATCATCGAGGCGGGTGTCTCCGGCCGTGAGCTGGAGTGCGCGGTGCTGGAGTTCGAGGACGGCCCGCGGGCGAGCGTCCCGGCCGAGGTGCTGGTCGGCGGCGGCTACGAGTTCTACGACTTCGAGGCCAAGTACATCGACTCCTCCGAGGTCCGGATCCCGGCCGAGCTCACCGACGGGGAGACCGCCGAGATCCGCCGCCAGGCGATCGAGGCCTTCGAGGCGCTCGGCTGCGAGGGCCTGGCCCGGGTGGACTTCTTCCTGCTGGACGACGGCAGCTGGATGGTCAACGAGGTCAACACGATGCCCGGCTTCACCCCGATCTCGGCCTACCCGAAGATGTGGGAGGCGAGCGGGATGTCGTACCCGGAGCTGGTGGACCGGCTGCTGCAGGCGGCCCTGCGCCGCTCGACCGGCCTGCGGTAGCCCCGCGCGGACGGTGCGACGGGGCGGTCCCGGGACGCCGGGGCCGCCCGCGTGCGGGCCGCTGCCCGTGCGGGCCGGTCCCGTCCCGTCCGGCCGGGTCAGGGGATGTTGGCGGCGACCACGGGGGAGAGCGCGGCGACCACGTCCATCGGGTTGGCGAACGAGCCCTTGGGCACGGTGAGCTCCACGTAGGCCTTGCGCATCGTGACGGTGTAGCGGTAGCCGCCGTCCCCCAGCTCCTGCGGCCACCAGGTCACGTCGTTGATCATCGGCGAGACGTCCTTGGCGGCGGGGCCGTTCAGGGCCTCGGGCCGGTCCACGCCGCAGCGCAGCACCACCTTCGGCGAGCTGTCCCAGGCGGCCAGGAACGGCGAGGCGGGGGTCGGGTCCTTGCGGGGGTGGCCGAACAGCTCCTGGGGGAGCGCCTCGGCGAGCGCCCGGCAGTAGCCGGCGGCCCGGGGGGCCGGGTTCGGCGTCTCGATCTTCTCGGGCGTGCTCCAGCTGCCGACCAGCACCACGACGGTGCAGGCGAGCGCGGTCGGCACCGCCAGCCACCGGACGGGGGCCGGCAGTGCCGCCAGGAAGCGGGGGACGCGGAGTTCTCGGGTCACCCGCCGATGGTATGCGGCCCTACAGGTGGACCACGGGACAGGTCAGGGTGCGGGTGATGCCCTCGACCTGCTGGACCTTGGCGACGACCAGCCGGCCGAGGTCGTCCACGGTGCCGGCCTCGGCCCGGACGATCACGTCGTACGGTCCGGTGACGTCCTCGGCCTGCAGGACACCGGGGATCTTGGCGATGGACTCGGCGACGGCGCTGGCCTTGCCGACCTCGGTCTGAATCAGGATGTAGGCCTGTACCACGGGGACCTCCGGGCGGCTGGGTACGGGGATCGCGGCCGTGCTCGCCCGCTCGGGCGTCGGGTGGCGAACGGGTTCACGGCAGACTGATCACCACGCTACCCCCCGGTGGGCCGGGGAGGGGAGACCTCTGCGCCGTCGGAGGGCGTACGCTGCGCGCGAGGCGGCGTGGCCGCGGAACGTAGGCGCCCGACCGGGCGCGACCGGGAGGACGGCAGATGCAGGGGACCGTGGGCGAGCTCGGCGAGTTCGGACTCATCAGGGAGCTGACCGCCCGGGTGCCGCTCACCGACGCGGTCGACCTCGGCCCGGGCGACGACGCCGCCGTGGTGAAGGCCCCGGACGGCCGGGTGGTGGCGACCACCGATGTGCTCATCGAGAACCGGCACTTCCGCCGGGACTGGTCCACCGCGTACGACGTGGGCCGCAAGGCGGCGGCGCAGAACCTCGCCGACGTGGCCGCGATGGGCGCGGTGCCGACCGCGATCCTGCTCGGCCTGGTCGCGCCGGCGGACCTGCCGACCACCTGGGCCACCGAGCTGATGGACGGGCTGCGCGACGAGTGCCAGGTGGCCGGCGCGACGGTGGTCGGCGGTGACGTGGTGCGCGGGGACACCATCACGCTCGCCATCACGGCGCTCGGGGACCTTCAGGGGCGCGCGCCGGTGACGCGCGCCGGTGCCCAGGTCGGCGACGTGGTGGCGGTCACCGGCTGGCTCGGCTGGTCGGCGGCGGGTCTGACGGTGCTGCAGCGGGGCTTCCGTTCGCCGCGGGCCTTCGTCGAGGCCCACCGCCGCCCCGAGCCGCCGTACCACGCGGGGCCGTCCGGCGCGGAGCTCGGCGCCACCGCGATGATCGACGTGAGCGACGGGCTGGTGGCCGACCTCGGGCACGTGGCGCTGGCGAGCGGGGTGGACATCGACCTGCGGGCGGCCGACTTCGACGTGCCCGCGCAGATGGCGGACATCGGCCAGGCGGTCGGGGTCGACCCGCTGGTGTGGGTGCTGTCCGGGGGGGAGGACCACGCGATCGTGGCGACCTTCCCGCGCGGGGTCCAACTGCCCGCCCGCTGGCGGGTGGTGGGCGAGGTCGTCGGCCGTTCGCGGGCGGCCAGGGGCGGCCGGGTGACGGTGGACGGCGAGGCCTGGGACCGGGTCGGCGGCTGGGACCACTTCTCGGAGTGACCGGTCCGGGGCCGTGGGCCGGGAACGGGGCGGCGGAGGCCGGTGGTTGACGCCCGGCCGGGGTGCCGCGGGGGCGCGCGACGGGGGCGCGCGACGCTCCCGGGCGCTCGTGCGAACCGGCCCCCGGCGGGGTGAGTGCGTAGGCTTGACCCACAGCCCGGCCACCCGTTCTGACATGAGTGGTCTGGACCACTGTGGTCTGAACCACTTGGAGCGGGAGAGCCACCGGCATGCGCATCGGAGTCCTGACCAGCGGCGGCGACTGCCCCGGCCTGAACGCGGTGATCCGCTCCGTGGTGCACCGCGGCACCGATGTGCACGGCGACGAGATCGTCGGCATCGAGGACGGCTTCCTCGGGCTGATCGAGGGCCGCACCCGCCCGGTCTCGCACGACGACGTCACCGGTCTGCTCACCCTCGGCGGTACCGTCCTCGGCTCGGCCCGGGTGCAGCGCGAGCGGATCGCCTGGGCGGTGGAGAACGCCAAGACCCTCGCCCGGGACATCGGCATCGACGCGCTGATCGCGATCGGCGGCGAGGGCACCCTCACCGCCGCCCGGCTGTTCAGCGAGGCCGGACTCCCGGTGGTCGGCGTCCCGAAGACCATCGACAACGACATCGACGCCACCGACGTCACCTTCGGCTTCGACACCGCCGTGCACGTCGCGACCGAGGCGATCGACCGGCTCAAGACCACCGCGGAATCGCACCAGCGGGTGATGGTCGTCGAGCTGATGGGGCGGCACACCGGCTGGATCACCCTCACGGCCGGCATGGCGGGCGGTGCGCACGGGATCCTGATCCCCGAGAAGCCGTTCGACATCGAGGGGGTGGCCCGGATGGTCGAGGACCGCTTCGCCCGGGGCAAGAAGTTCGCCATCATCGCGGTCGCCGAGGGGGCCTCCCCGATGCCCGGCACCATGCGCTTCGACCACGGCGAGGTCGACCGGTTCGGGCACCGCACCTTCGGCGGGATCGGCAACCGCCTCGCCCACGAACTGGAGAACCTGCTCGGCAAGGAGGCCCGCCCGGTCATCCTCGGCCACGTCCAGCGCGGCGGCACCCCGACCGCCCGCGACCGCGTCCTCGCCACCCGCTTCGGCTGGCACGCCGTGGAGGCCGTCCACCGGGGCGAGTTCGGCCACTTCACCGCGCTGCGCCGGGGCGACATCCGGCTGGTGCCGATCGCCGACGCGGTGACCCGGCTCAAGACCGTCCCCGAGGAACGCTGGGCGGAGTCGGAGGCCGTGCTCTGACCGCGTAGGTTGGGGGCCATGTCCTCCACCGCACCCCCTCGCGTGCTCACCGTCGCCGGCTCCGACTCCGGCGGCGGCGCCGGCATCCAGGCCGACCTCAAGGCGATGCTCGCCCTCGGCGTCCACGGGATGAGCGTCGTCACCGCCGTCACCGCGCAGAACTCGCTCGGCGTCCAGGGCTACTGGGAGCTGCCGGCCGAGGCGGTCCGGGCCCAGTTCCGCAGTGTGGTCGACGACATCGGCGTCCAGGCCGTGAAGACCGGCATGCTCGCCTCGATCGAGCTGGTCGAGACCGTCTCGGAGCTGCTCGCCGGCGTCGGCGCCCCGGTCGTGGTGGACCCGGTGGGCGTCTCCAAGCACGGCGACGCGCTGCTCGCCGCCGAGGCCGTCGCCACCGTCCGGGAGCGGCTGCTGCCGGTCGCCACCCTCGCCACGCCCAACCTGCACGAGGTGACGCAGCTCACCGGCCGGACGGTCGAGCGCGAGGGCGAGATGCTGGACGCCGCCAAGGCGCTGCTCGACCTCGGGCCGCGCTGGGTGCTGGTCAAGGGCGGGCACCTGGAGGGAGAGGCGGCCGACCTGCTGTACGGGGGCGCGGGGGAGGAGTACTGGTACCGGGCGCCGCGCTACGACAACCGGCACACCCACGGCACCGGCTGCACCCTGGCCAGCGCGATCGCGTCGGGCCTGGCCAAGGGCGAGGAGCTGCCGGCGGCGGTGGCCTCGGCCAAGGAGTACATCACCGGCGCGATCGCCGGCGGCTTCGCGCTCGGCGCCGGCATCGGCCCGGTGGACCACGCCTGGCGGTGGCGCTAGCCGCCGCCCCCGGACATGCCTGTGGGCGGGCCCGAGGGCCCGCCCACATCAGGTCGGTCGGATACCGGAACAACAGAAAGCCGGTTCACCCGGGGATGAACCGACTCACTGGAGGACCGGCATACCGGTCTGCGCGTCAGCGCGAGACCTTACCGGCCTTGATGCACGAGGTGCAGACGTTGAGCCGCTTCGGCGTCCGCCCAACCACAGCGCGCACCGTCTGGATGTTGGGGTTCCAGCGACGGGGGGTACGGCGGTGCGAGTGGGAGATGCTGTTGCCGAAGCCCGGCCCCTTGCCGCAGACGTCGCAGTTGGCAGCCACAGGAGTCACTCCAAGACTTCAGATCATTTACGTGAGACAACCCGCCGGACCAGCGGAGCACTCACGTGAACCGAACCGGACCAAGGGGAGAGCCCGGAATTGTTCCAGGCAACCGGAAGAGCATACAACGCTTGCTTCCGTTCGACGAAACTACCATGACCGGCCGGGTGATCGCTCCGGCCGCCGTGTCCGCCGCCGCCGTCCGGGCCCCGATAACCTGCCCGTACCACCCCTCGCCGTTCACCCTCAGGCCATCACGGCGTCCCACTCCGGAGGAGACCTGGTGCTGCACACGCTCGACGCCCCGGCCGTGCGCAGCTGGTGCCAACTGGCGCTGCGGGCGCTCGGCCAGGCCCGCGAGGAGATCGACGCACTCAACGTCTACCCCGTCCCGGACGGCGACACCGGCACCAACCTGTACCTGACCGTGGAGTCCGCCGCCGCCGCGGTCGAGAGCCGCTTCGCCGAACCGGGCACCGGTCCGGCGCCCGGCCTGGCGGAGACCGCCCGGGCGATGGCCCGCGGCGCCCTCGTCGGCGCCCGCGGCAACTCCGGCGTGATCCTCGCCCAGTGGCTGCGCGGCACCGCCGAGACCCTCGCCCAGGGCGGCGGCGCCGACCAGCTGCGGGCCGCCCTCCAGCGGGCCGCCGACTCCGCCTACCAGGCGGTCGCCGAACCGGTCGAGGGCACCCTGCTGACCGTCGCCCGGATCGCCGCCCGGGAGGCCGCCCGGGCCGGCGACGGCCTCGGCCAGGTCGCCGAGGCCGCCCACCGGGCCGCCCGGGAGGCCCTGCGGCACACCCCCCAGCAGCTCGCCGTGCTCGCCGAGAACGGCGTGGTGGACGCCGGCGGCCGGGGCCTGGTCGCCGTCCTCGGGGCGCTCGCCGACGCGGTCGCCGGCCACCAGCCGATGGGCCCGGTCGCGCTGCGCGACGACCTCCGGCCGCTGGGCGGCTGCGAGCTCCACGTGCGCCCGCCCGGCCCCGGCCACCCCGCCTTCGAGGTGATCTACCTGCTGGACGCGCCCGACGAGGCGCTGCCCGCGCTGCGCGAACGGCTCGCCGGGCTCGGGGACTCGCTGGTGGTCGGCGGCGGCGACGGCCTGTGGAACGTGCACGTCCACGTCGACGACGCGGGCGCCGCCGTCGAGGCCGGGCTCGGGGCCGGGCGCCCGCACCAGATCCGGATCACCCACTTCGCCGAGGCCGCCGCCCGTTCCGGTGCCGCGGCCGGCCGGGACGAGCCCGAGCGGCCGGCCCGCGCGGTGCTGTCGGTGGTCTCCGGCGCGGGCCTCGCCGAACTCTGCGAGCAGGCCGGCGCGGTCGTGCTGCACGCCGAGCCCGGCCGCCCGCCGGCCAGCGCCGAACTCACCGCCGCCGTGCGCCGCGCCGCCGCCCGCGAGGTGGTGCTGCTGCTCAACGACCCCGAGCTGCGGGCCGCCGCCGGGGCCGCCGCCGACCAGCTGCGCGAGGAGGGGGTGCGGATCGCGGTGCTGCCCACCCGCTCGCCGGTCCAGGGACTGGCCGCGCTCGCCGTGCACGAGGCCGGCCGGCGCTTCGACGAGGACGTGGTCGCGATGACCTCGGCGGCCGGTGCCACCCGGTACGCCGAACTGGCCGTTGCCGAGGGCGAGTCCTGGACCATGGCCGGGGTCTGCCAGGCCGGTGACGTGCTCGGGCTGATCGACGGGGACGTCGCGGTGATCGGAGCCGGACTGGCCGCGGTCGGCGCGAGCGTGCTGGACCGGATGCTCGGCGGCGGCGGCGAGCTGGTCACCCTGATCCTCGGCGAGAACGCCCCCGAGGGTCTCGCCGAGCAGCTGGTCGCCCACGCCCGGCACAGCCGTCCGGAGGTGGACGCGGTGGTCTTCCACGGTGGCCAGGAGTCGGCGCCGCTGCTCATCGGCGTCGAGTGACCGGGCGGTGTGCGGGCCGCAATGTCGGTCCGGTGGTGTAGACAGGGGCCTGATGGGCGCTCTCGATGAACCACTGACCAAGCTCGTCGGCGACCGGACCGCCAAGGTGCTCGCCGACAGTCTCAAGCTGCGCACGGTCGGGGACCTGCTGCACCACTATCCGCGCCGCTACGTCGAGCGGGGCCAGCTCACCAGTCTGGACGAGCTGGAGGTCGACGAGCACGTCACCGTGCTGGCGCGGATCGACAAGGTCACCCTGATCCCGTTCCGCGGCCGCAAGGGCGACCGGCTGGAGGTGGTGGTCACCGACGGCCGCAGCCGGCTCACGCTGGTCTTCTTCAACCAGGGCTGGCGGCAGAAGGAGCTGCGACCGGGCACCCAGGGCCTGTTCGCGGGCAAGGTCGGGGTGTTCAACCGGGCCCGCCAGCTGGCCTCCCCCGACTACCAGCTGCTCGACGACACGGACGGCGACGGCGCCGCGGCCAGGTTCGCCGGCCGGCTGATCCCGGTCTACCCGGCCAGTGCCCAGATGCCCAGCTGGAAGCTCGCGCTCTGCGTGGAGACGGCGCTCACCAAGCACGTGTCCGACGTCGGAGAGCCGCTGCCCGCCGAACTCCGCGAGCGGCACGGCCTGATCGCGCTGCCCGAGGCGCTCGAGCTGATCCACCGCCCGCGGAGCCAGGCCGACCGCGAGCGCGCCCAGGAGCGGCTCCGCTGGGACGAGGCCTTCGTCCTCCAGGTCGCCCTCGCCCGGCGCCGGGCCGCCGACTCCGCGCTGCCCGCCAAACCGCGGGTGCCTCGCCCCGGCGGCCTGCTGGACGCCTTCGACGCCCGGCTGCCGTTCACCCTCACCGAGGGCCAGCGGAAGGTCTCCGCCGAGATCGCCGCCGACCTGGCGGGCGAGCACCCCATGCACCGGCTGCTCCAGGGCGAGGTCGGCTCCGGGAAGACCCTCGTGGCGCTGCGGGCCATGCTGGCCGTGGTCGACGCGGGCGGGCAGGCGGTGCTGCTCGCGCCCACCGAGGTGCTGGCCCAGCAGCACCACCGGTCGATCGTGGAGATGATGGGCGACCTCGCCGAGGGCGGCCTGCTCGGCGGCTCCGACCTGGGCACCCGGGTCGCGCTGCTCACCGGGTCGATGGGGGTGCCGGCCCGGCGGCAGGTGCTGCTCGACATGGCCTGCGGGGACGCCGGCATCGCGATCGGCACCCACGCCCTGATCGAGGACAAGGTGCAGTTCCAGGACCTCGGCCTGGTCGTGGTCGACGAGCAGCACCGGTTCGGCGTCGAGCAGCGGGACGCGCTGCGGGCCAAGGGCGAGCAGCCGCCGCACCTGCTGGTGATGACGGCCACCCCGATCCCGCGCACGGTCGCGATGACCGTCTTCGGGGACCTCGAGACCTCGGTCCTGGACCAGCTGCCGGCCGGGCGCTCGCCCATCTCCACCCATGTGGTGCCGGCCGTGGAGAAGCCCAACTTCCTGACCCGGGCCTGGGAGCGGGTCCGCGAGGAGGTGGCCAAGGGCCACCAGGCGTACGTGGTCTGCCCCCGGATCGGCGACGAGGAGCCGGAGCCGGCGAAGGGCGCCAAGCGCGGGCGGCGGCCGGTGGAGGACCTCGAGGAGCTGCTCGACGACGCGCCGGACGAGGGCGCGGCGGCCGACGGCGACCGGCGGCCCCCGCTGTCCGTGGTGGAGACCACCGCCAAGCTGGTGGCGGGCCCGCTGGCCGGGCTGCGGGTGGAGATCCTGCACGGCCGCCTGGCACCGGAGGCCAAGGACGAGGTGATGCGCCGGTTCGCGGCCGGCCAGGTGGACGTCCTGGTCGCCACCACGGTGATCGAGGTCGGCGTCAACGTGCCGAACTCCACCGCGATGGTGATCATGGACGCGGACCGGTTCGGCGTCTCCCAGCTGCACCAGCTGCGCGGCCGGGTCGGGCGCGGGTCCGCCCCCGGGCTCTGCCTGCTGGTCACCGACATGCCGGCGGCCGGCCCCGCCCGGGCCCGGCTGGACGCGGTGGCGGACACCCTGGACGGCTTCCGGCTGTCCCGGATCGACCTCGAACAGCGCCGCGAGGGCGATGTGCTGGGCCAGGCGCAGTCCGGGGTGAAGTCCTCGCTCAAGGTGCTCTCGGTGCTGGAGGACGAGGAGGTCATCGTGACCGCCCGGGCCGAGGCCACCCGGCTGGTCGCCGAGGACCCGGACCTCACCGCCCATCCGGACCTGCGCACGGCCCTGGCCAGCCTGCTGGACGAGGACCGCGCGGCCTACATGGAGAAGGGCTGACCGGTCCGGGGAAGGGCAGCCCGGTCCGGGGGACGCCCGACCGGCCCGAGGGACGCCCGACCGGCCCGGGGGACGTCGGCCCGGCCCAGGGCCTGCCCGGCCCGCCCGGTCCGCCCGCCGGGCCCTCGGCCGGGCCCGATTGTCAGACCCCCGGGAGAGAATGAAGGTGTTCGGGACGCACCCCCAAGGTGCGTTCCCGGCACGACACTTGGGGGTTTAGCCAATGGCATTCCGTCATCTCAACGAGCTCCCGCTGGGCGACAAGGTCTTCCGGATCGAACTCGCCAGCGACGACGACCGCGAGGTCACCCTCACCCTGGCCGGCTGGCGCGAGGGGGCCGCCGCCACCCCGCTCGCCTCCGGCAAGCTGCGGCTCCCGGTCGAGGACGTCGCCTCGCTGCGGATCGCCCTCAACCGCGCCCTCCGGGCCCTTGCGATCGTCGCCGACGTCTCCGAGCCCATCCCCGACCGCGACGTGCTGCGCGAGCTCTACCCCGGCCACGGCGCCCCCTGGGTGCCGCAGCACGAGGAGGAGCTGGTCCGGCGCTTCCACGAGAGCGAGACCGTCGCCCGGATCGCCGCCCGCTTCGGCCGCACGCCCGACTCCGTCCGCACCAAGCTCCGCGAGCTCGGCCACGACCCGCGCCGCCCCGAGTACTGCCCGCCCGACGGCTGCCTGTCCTGGTCCCGCTACGCCTCGCCGTCGCTGCTCGGCGCCGCCGCCCCGGACCGGGCGGCCGGCTCCGAGGCGAGCTGACCCGACCGGGGGCGGGAACAGGGGGGTAGCGGCGGAGGGGCGTCCCGTGCGGGCGCCCCTTCGGCGTGAGCGGAGGGCGGTGATCGGGATAGCGTGGTCGGGCAGCGACGAAAGGACCCTCCACCACCATGACCCGCGTGATCGCCGGGGCGGCCGGCGGCCGCCGACTGGCCGTACCGCCCGGCCGGGGCACCCGGCCGACCTCCGACAAGGCCCGCGAGGCGATGTTCTCCACCCTGGAGGCGCTGCGCGGCACCCTGCACGGCGCCCGGATGCTGGACCTGTTCGGCGGATCGGGCGCGGTCGGCCTGGAGGCGCTCTCGCGCGGCGCGGCACACGTCCTGCTGGTCGAGGCGGACGCCCAGGCGGCCCGGGTGATCCGGGAGAACGTCCGGACGGTCGGCCTGCCGGGCGCGCTGGTGCAGGCGGCCAGGGCCGAGAAGGTCGTCGCCGGGCCGGCCCCGGAGGAGCCGTACGACCTGGTCTTCCTCGACCCGCCGTACGCGGTGACCGACGACGAGGTCCGGGAGATGCTGATCACACTGTCGGCCGGGGGCTGGCTCGCGGAGGACGTACTCGTCACCGTGGAGCGCAGCACCCGCGGTGGTGCGTTCGGCTGGCCGGAGGGTTTCGAGGAGCTGCGCTCCCGTCGCTACGGCGAGGGCACGCTCTGGTACGGTCGCGCCGCCGACGAGACCCGCGACCACCCCTAGCGGGCCCGGGCCCGCAGCATTCACGTC
Organism: Streptomyces sp. TLI_053; assembly: GCF_900105395.1. NCBI lineage: Bacteria > Bacillati > Actinomycetota > Actinomycetes > Kitasatosporales > Streptomycetaceae > Streptomyces > Streptomyces sp. TLI_053. The sequence goes on along the minus strand of NZ_LT629775.1, from coordinate 3,708,368 downwards.
ACCCCACGAGGGAGCACACACGCCATGCGCCGCGCCGTCTGCCCCGGGTCCTTCGACCCGATCACCAACGGTCACCTCGACATCATCGAGCGGGCCTCGAAGCTGTACGACGTGGTGCACGTCGCGGTCGCGATCAACCGCAACAAGCAGGGCATGTTCTCCATCGAGGAGCGGATCGCGCTGATCGAGGAGACCACCGCCCAGTACGGGAACATCGTGGTCGAGTCGCACCTCGGCCTGCTGGTGGACTTCTGCCGGGAGCGGGACATCCCGGCCATCGTCAAGGGCCTGCGGGCGGTCAGCGACTTCGACTACGAGCTGCAGATGGCTCAGATGAACCACGGTCTGACCGGTGTCGAGACGCTCTTCGTACCGACCTCGCCGACGTACAGCTTCCTCTCCTCGACCCTGGTGAAGGAGGTCGCCTCCTACGGCGGCGACGTCTCGCACCTGCTCCCGGAGACGGTGCACCGCCGGCTGGTCGAGCGGATCGCCGAGCGGCGCGCCGAGCGGTAGGGAGCGGCCCGGCGGACGGCGGGCGGTGACCGGTCCGCAGTGACCGGCCGTCCGTTTCTGCCGGTTCGTCACGGTATGCCCGGCAGGGGGGTGAGGCAGCCCGGTCCGGGCGTTGTGAGCTCGCCCGGCGCTGGCCGTACAGTCTGTATTCCTGCCCTGCGGTGACGTCCACCGCGCCGGGCGCTGCCTCCGCCGGACCTCGGCGGCACACGGAAAGACGAATCCCCGTGGACGTGCAGAACAAGGTCGACGAGATCGTGGCGGCCGTCGAGAACGCCCGCTCGATGCCCATGTCGGCCTCCTGCGTGGTGAACCGTGCCGAGCTGATCAGTCTGCTCCAGGAGCTCAGGTCGGCCCTGCCGGCCGAGCTGGCCCAGGCCCGGTCGGTGGTGGCCGACCACGACTCGATGGTCGCCGGCGCCCAGGCCGAGGCCGACCGGATCATCCAGGGCGCGCACGCCGAGCGCGGTTCGCTGATCTCCGACACCGAGGTGGTCCGGCGAGCCCAGTCCGAGGCGGACCGGATCCTCGCCGAGGCCCGCGCCGAGGTCGACACCAAGCGCACCGAGGCCGACGACTACGTGGACAGCAAGCTGGCCAACTTCGAGGTCGTGCTCACCAAGACGCTCGGCGCGGTCGGCCGCGGCCGCACCAAGCTGCGCGGCGACGGCAGTGTCTTCGAGGTCGAGTACGAGGCCGAGGCCGACGGCGAGGAGTTCCGGCCGCAGCGGATCAGCCCCAGCCCCGAGGTCGACGAGTACGTCGATGTGAAGCTCGCCACCCTGGAGAACGTGCTCAGCGCGACCCTGGAGGCGGTCGGCAAGGGCCGCGACAAGCTGCTCGGCAAGCGGCCGATCGACGAGCTGGGCGCCTACCTGGCCGCCGCCGACGAGGCGCAGCAGGCCAAGGAGCGCGCCGAGGCGGTCGCGGCGGGCTTCGCCGGGGAGGCGGACGGCAGCGAGCTGGCCTGGTACCGCGAGGAGGTGCCGCAGCAGCAGACCTGGCCGGAGCAGACCCCGGCCGCGGCCGGCTGGCAGGCGCCGGGCGCGGACCAGTACGCGGTGGCCCAGCAGGGCGGCGCCCAGTACGCCGAGGTGTACGGCGGCGGCTTCGATCCGGCCGCCGGCCAGGGCGCGGACCCCTACGGCGGCCAGTGGGGCCACCAGGGCCCGGAGACCGGCGGGTACCAGCAGCAGCACCACGGCTATCCCGACGCCCAGCAGGCCGGCTACGGGTACCCGGCCCAGCAGCAGGGCTACGAGCAGCAGCAGTACGGCGGGGGCGGCTACGACTACCCGCAGCAGCCGGGCAACCCGCCGGCGCCGGTGCCGCAGCAGAACCAGGCCGGACTGGACGAGACCAGCTTCTTCGACACCAGCATGATCGACATGACCCGGCTGCGGGAGCTCGGCGGCCGGTAGCACGGTGCGCGCCCGGCTCCCGGCCCCCGCGGCCGGGAGCGAAGTTGGGCCTGGCGGGAGACTCGGGTAGTCTGACCACTCCGGCCTCTCCGTGTCGGGCCGCAGGTCTGCCCGCGAACCGCCCGACGAGCAGCGCCGCGCACCAGATCCCCCTCAGGAAGTCAGGACATCTTGAACCGCCTCGACCACCGCGACCCCCTCGTGTTCGACACGCACGAGCTGGGCCGTCGTCCGGGTGCGCTGCGCAAGGTGTCCCGCACCCTGGAGGCCCCCGAGGGCCTGGGGATCATCGATGTGATCGGCGTTCCGGAGAAGAGCGGGATCGAGCTGGAGCTCCGCCTGGAGTCCGTGGTCGAGGGCGTGCTGGTCACCGGCACCGCCGGGACCGTGGTCGAGGGCGAGTGCGTCCGGTGCCTGGAGCCGGTCGAGTTCGACCTCGACGTGGACTTCCAGGAGCTGTACTACTACCCGGAGTCCGACGAGCGCCACCGCGCCCGGACCTCCGGGGCCGAGGACCTCGACGAGGACTCGGAAGACGAGACTTACCGCCTGGAGGGCGATTTCTTCGACCTCCAGCCGGTGCTGCGTGACGCGGTGGTGCTCGCACTGCCGCTGCAGCCGGTGTGCCAGGAAGACTGCCTGGGCCTGTGCTCCGAGTGCGGAGCGCGCCTGAGCGACGACCCGGCGCACCACCACGATGCCGCCGACCCCCGGTGGGCGGCTCTGCAGGGACTCTCCGCCGCCCCCGGCGACGAGGGTGACGGAACCAAGAACAGCGGTACCCGTGAGGGTCTCGCCGAGAACCAGGAGAAGTAGCCGTGGCTGTTCCGAAGCGGAAGATGTCGCGCAGCAACACGCGCCACCGCCGTTCCAACTGGAAGGCCGTTGTCCCGGCCCTCGTGGCGTGCGACCGCTGCCACGAGCCGAAGCTGGGCCACATCGCGTGCCCCAGCTGCGGCACGTACAACCGTCGCCAGGTCCTCTCGGTCTGATCGGCGGGGTGTACGGATCGATGTCGGACGGTAACTCTTCCCGCAAGGCGACCAGCGCACCGAAGTCTCCTTCGGGCGGTGGGAAGGCCGGCGGGCCGGCTTCGACCGAATACGACGTCCTGGAAGGGCGCCTCGGGTACACGCTCGAGCGCGCCCTTCTGGTGCGTGCCCTGACCCACCGCTCGTACGCGTACGAGAACGGTGGCCTGCCCACCAACGAGCGCCTGGAGTTCCTCGGCGACTCGGTGCTGGGCCTCGTGGTGACCGACACCCTCTACCGCGTCCACCCGGACGTCCCCGAGGGCACGCTCGCCAAGCTGCGCGCCGCGGTGGTCAACTCGCGCGCGCTCGCCGATGTCGGCCGGGGTCTGGACCTCGGTGTGTTCATCCGGCTCGGCAAGGGCGAGGAGGGCACCGGCGGCCGCGACAAGTCGTCGATCCTCGCCGACACGGTCGAGGCGGTCATCGGCGCGGTCTACCTGGACCAGGGCCTGGACGCCGCCACCGAGTTCGTCCACCGCCTGTTCGACCCGCTGATCGAGGAGTCCTCTCAGCTGGGCGCGGGCCTGGACTGGAAGACCAGCCTCCAGGAGCTCACCGCCTCGGTGGGCATCGGAGTGCCCGAGTACGTGGTCGAGGAGTCCGGTCCGGACCACGAGAAGACTTTCACCGCGGCGGCCCGGGTGGCCGGCGAGGACTTCGGCAGCGGCGTCGGCCGCTCCAAGAAGGAAGCCGAGCAGAAGGCCGCCGAGAGCGCCTGGCGCGCGATCAAGGAGAAGCACGCCGACCGGCTGCCGAGCGGCGCCTGAGCACGCAGTAGCCTTCCTCCTGCAGAGCCGAGTCCGTTCCGCAGGAGGCGTGTTCCCGTGCCCGAACTTCCCGAGGTCGAGGTCGTCCGCCGAGGTCTGGCGAACTGGGTCGCCGGGCGGACGGTCGCCGGAGTCGACGTCCTGCACCCGCGCGCGGTCCGCCGCCAGCCGGCCGGTGCGGCGGACTTCGCGGCCCGGCTGACCGGGGCCACCTTCGGCGCCGCGCAGCGCCGGGGCAAGTACCTCTGGGTGCCGCTGGCCGGCCGGGGGCAGGGGTTCTCGATGATCGGCCACCTCGGAATGAGCGGCCAACTGCTCGTCCAGGACCCGGTCGTGCCGGACGAGAAGCATCTGCGGGTCCGGCTCCGGTTCACCGACGGCGGGCGCGAGCTGCGCTTCGTCGACCAGCGGACCTTCGGCGGGCTGGCGGTCGAGGAGGCCGAGGACGACGATCCCGAGGGCACCCCGGTCTCCATCGCGCACATCGCCCGTGACCCGCTCGACGTCCGGTTCGACGACGCGGTCTTCGTCGCGGCGCTGCGCGCCCGGCGCACCACGGTCAAGCGGGCGCTGCTGGACCAGACGCTGATCAGCGGGGTCGGCAACATCTACGCCGACGAGGCGCTGTGGCGCTCCCGGCTGCACTACGACCGGCCCTCCGCGACGCTCACCCGGCCGCAGGCGGCGCTGCTGCTGGCCAACGCCCGCGAGGTGATGACGGCGGCGCTGGCGGTCGGCGGCACCAGCTTCGACAGCCTGTACGTCAACGTGAACGGCGAGAGCGGCTACTTCTCCCGGGACCTGGACGCCTACGGCCGGGAGAACGAGCCCTGCCGCCGTTGCGGCACCGCGATCCGGCGGGCCGCCTGGATGAACCGGTCCAGTTACTTCTGCCCCCGCTGCCAGCGCGTGCCGCGGCTGCGCGACGGGGGCTGATCCGGCGGTCGCCGGACGGGAGGGAGACGGCAGAGGGGCGGCGGGCCACCGGCCCGCCGCCCCTCCACCGGTTCCGGCCTCAGCGGTCGGCGAGTTCGGGCCGGGCCGGTTCGCCGTCGGGGAGGCCGCCGTGGGTGTCCTGGCCGAAGTAGGCGACACCGACCGCCGAGACCACCGCCAGCACGAAGCCGGCCACGCCCAGCCAGCCCAGCCCGGCCTTGGTGGAGTCGCCGAGCCACAGCACGCCGACCGCGCCCGGCAGCACCGTCTCACCGACCACCAGGGCGGCCGTGGCGCCGTTCACCGAACCGATCTGCAGGGCCACGGTGTGCACGTACATACCGCCGATGCCGCCGACCAGGATCGCGTACAGCGCCGGGTCGGAGAGCAGGCTGCCGAGGTCGAAGGGCTCGACCCCGTTCAGGATCCGCACACCGACGCCGAGCGCGCCGAAGCCGAGGCCGGAGAGCAGACCGGCCACGATCGCGCCGTTGGCGCCCATCCGGCGCACCAGCAGCGCGCCGCCCACCAGCAGCACGGTGGTGACCACCAGCAGCCACCAGTGGAAGGACATCTCGGCGTGGTGCCCGCCCTCCGGGCCGGCCGAGACGGCGAGCAGGACCAGCGCCGAGCAGAGCACGCCGATCGAGGCCCACTCCAGCTGCTTGAGCCGGATGCCGAGCAGCTTGATCGACAGCACCGCGGTGATCACCAGGTTGGCGCTGACGATGGTCTGGGAGAGGAAGAGCGGCAGCAGCCGGGCGGCCAGCGCGCCGAGCCCGAAGCCGATGAAGTCCAGCACCGTGCCGAGGATGAACTCCCAGGTCACAGCGGCCTTGGCGGTGGAGGAGAGGCTCGGCCCGCCGTGCGCGGTGGTGCCGGTGGCGTCGCCGCCCTTGGCGGCCTCCTCGCGGGCGGAGCGCCGGGACCCCACGGCCTGCAGGACCGAACCGGTGCCGTAGCAGGCGGAGGCCGCCACAGCGGTGACGAGGCCGATGATCACACGTGCTCCGATCAGGAGGGGTGGGGCAGGACGGTCGGGAGGTGGTCATGGGGTGACCGTTCGGCCACCACTATGCCTGGTCGCGCGGTGCGGTCGGGACGCTCCGGGACGGGCTCCGCGCCCGCCGGGACACGCCGGTGGTACGACCGGGCCGGTGGCCGGGTTCCCGCCGGTGCCGCGGTTCCGGGGCTGCCGCGGAAAGATCATCCCGTGGAAGGGGGCCCACCCCGGCGGACGGTGGGGGTGCCGGGCCGCCCCGTACCCGGCCGGTATGCCCGGTCGGGGGACCGGTCGCGGTAGCGTCGGTGCCATGAGAACCCTTGCTCGACGACGTTCCCGGGGCGCCGGGCCGCTGGCCCTGGTGGCGGCGCTGCTCGGGCTGCTGCTCCTGCTGGCGCCGGCCGCCTCGGCGGCGGGCGGCCTCGACGACGCGGCCGCCGCGCTCAAGCAGGGCCGGGTGTACGTCGACCCGGCGATGGCGGGCCGGTTCGGCCAGGGCCAGGCCGACGCGCTGACCGAGAAGATCCGCAAGGCGGACAAGCCGATCTTCGTGGCGGTGGTCCCGGCGGCCGACCCGTACGGCGCCTCGACCGTCTTCGACGACCTGCGCACCAAGGTCGGCATCACCGGCGCCTACGCGATCTGGCGCGGCGACCAGTTCCAGGCCCGCTCGGACAAGGGCGCGCTGCCCACCGCCGCCGCCCAGCGGATCGCCGGCGCGGCCTTCCGCGCGCACCCCGGCGACATCGACGCCACCCTCAACGACTTCGTGGACACCGCCGCCCCGCAGGTGAAGGGGCACGGGGTGAACAGTGCGGCGGGCGGTGTCTCCGCCGCCGCGATCGCCGTCCCGCTGGCCCTGCTGGCGCTGGCCGGCACCGGGGTCTTCCTGCTGTTCCGCCGCTCCAAGCGGCGCAAGGAGGAGCAGCGCCGGGCCGAACTGGCCCAGGTCCGCCGGGTGGTGGACGAGGACATCACCGCCTACGGCGAGGAGCTGGACCGACTGGACTTCGTCCCGTCCGCGCCGGACGCCGACGACGTGCAGCGCGGTGACTACACCCACGCGCTGGACTCCTACGAGCGGGCCAAGCTGCTGATGGACGCGGCCAAGGGGCCGGAGGACGTCAAGCCGGTCTCCGAGGCGCTGGAGGACGGCCGGTTCGCGCTGGCCACCCTGGCCGCCCGGCGGGACGGGCACCCGCTGCCCGAGCGGCGTCCCCCGTGCTTCTTCGACCCCCGGCACGGCCCGTCGGTGAAGGACGCCGACTGGGCCCCGGCGGGCGGCGCCGCCCGTGCCGTCCCGGTCTGCCGGGCGGACGCGGACCGGCTGGCGGCCGGACAGGACCCGGACATCCGGACCGTGCCGACCGAGCACGGGCCGCAGCCGTACTGGAACGCCGGCCCGGCGTACGGCCCCTGGGCCGGCGGGTACTTCGGCGGCTTCGGCGGCGGTCTGCTGCCCGGTCTGCTGGTCGGCACCATGCTCGGCTCGATGATGGCCACCCCGGCGTACGCGTACGGCCCGGCGGACGCCGGCGCCGGCTACGAGGGCGGGGACCAGTCCGGTGCCGACTTCGACTCCTCCGACTTCGGCGGCGGCTTCGACGGCGGTGGCGGGGACTTCGGCGGCGGTGGCGACTTCGGTGGCGGCGGGGACTTCGGCGGGGGCTTCTGACCCGGCCGCCCCGCGCCGCCCGTTCGCGCCGCCCCGCCCGGTCCCAGGACCGGGCGGGGCGGCGTCGTCGCACCGGCTCCGCCGTGACGCGGGCCGCCGCCGCGGCGGATAGGGTCGGGGCATGCACGGTCGCGACGCCCACAGTGACGAGCCGGTCCGCGTCACCGCCTGGGTGCGCGGCAAGGTGCAGCAGGTCGGCTTCCGCTGGTGGACCAGGGCGCGGGCGCTGGAGATCGGACTGACCGGCTACGCCGGCAACCTCGGCGACGGCCGGGTGCAGGTGGTGGCCGAGGGGCTCGCCCCGGACTGCGAGCGACTGCTCGCGCTGCTCAGGGGCCCGGACACGCCCGGCCGGGTCAGCGGGGTGACCGAGATCTGGACCGCCGTCGGACCCGGGTACGGGACCTTCGAGATCCGCTGAGAAACCGCGTCGGCGGAGGCCCGGGCCGGTCGATCGAAAACGATCGTCAACCGGCGGTGTCGTACGGTTGCCATCCGGGCAGACTCGTGGTTGACTCCGCATCGAACGATGATCCACGAGCATGTGGTGGACCCCCCTTCGGAGCCGCCGGGCGTGATGACACCGCCAGGCAGGTGACAGGGGCGCGGTAGCGTGCGGTGATCGTGTTGACCCGTACCGTCTTTGGTGAGACGCTGGAAACCCGCGCACACGACCGCGTTATCCCGGTAGGTGCATGCCCCCGTGAGCCCAGCTCACGGTGGTTGTGCCGTAGTGCCCAGCCAGCACTGCCGGTGCACGCCGCGCGTGCGTCCCCCTTCCCCCTAGACCTGTACCGTTCCGGTTCGGTCACTCAGCGTGGAGGACCATTCATCATGGCAAAGGCGCTTCTCGGGTACGTCGGCGGCCCCGACCCGCGAATGCTCTCCGAGATGCGACGGCTGCAGCAGCGCGTCCAGGATCTCGAAGCCGAGCTCATCAGGATGCAGGCTGTGAACGACGCACTCACCGCTGTCGCCGGCGAGCACTCGTTGCTCAACAGCATCGACCTGGATCAGCGGGAGCCGGCTCTCACCTGAGTCCCGCCCGATCTCCCGGTCGACGCCGCTGTGCACTGAGCCGCCCCGAAAGGGACGCAGCTTGCAAGGGACGCCCCGTGTGGCGTCCCTTCGTCGTGTCCGGCCGCGATCGCCGCAGGTCCCGGAGGGGCGGGCGGATACAGTCGCTCGCGGGGCCCCGCCCAGGGCCCGGCGAGCGAGGGGCGAGGAGAGCGGCGCGTGCACCTGAAGAGTCTGACGCTGCGCGGGTTCAAGTCCTTCGCCTCCGCCACCACCCTGCGCTTCGAGCCCGGCATCACCTGCGTGGTCGGGCCGAACGGCTCCGGCAAGTCCAACGTCGTCGACGCGCTCTCCTGGGTGATGGGCGAGCAGGGCGCCAAGTCGCTGCGCGGCGGCAAGATGGAGGACGTCATCTTCGCCGGGACCAGCGGGCGCGCCCCGCTCGGCCGGGCCGAGGTCAGCCTCACCATCGACAACACCGACGGCGCGCTGCCGATCGAGTACGCCGAAGTGACCATCACCCGGACGATGTTCCGCAACGGCGGCAGCGAGTACGCGCTCAACGGCGACACCTGCCGGCTGCTGGACATCCAGGAACTGCTCTCCGACTCCGGTATCGGCCGCGAGATGCACGTCATCGTCGGGCAGGGCCGGCTCGACTCCGTCCTGCAGGCCGACCCGATGGGCCGGCGCGCCTTCATCGAGGAGGCGGCCGGCGTACTCAAGCACCGCAAGCGCAAGGAGAAGGCGCTGCGGAAGCTCGACGCGATGCAGGTCAACCTCAACCGGGTCCAGGACCTGGTGGCCGAACTCCGGCGCCAGCTCGGCCCGCTCGGCCGACAGGCCCGGATCGCCCGCCGGGCCGCCGGGATCCAGGCCGACCTGCGCGACGCCCGGCTGCGGCTGCTCGCCGACGACCTGCTCGCCCTGCGCCGGGCGGTCGAGGCGGAGATCGCCGACGAACTGGCCCTGCGGCTGCGCCGTTCCACCGTCGAGCAGGAACTCGGCCGGGCGATCCAGCGCGAGGCCGTGCTGGAGGCGCAGGTCCAGCAGCTCGGCCCCGGCCTGGAGGCCGCCCGGCAGACCTGGTACCGGCTCTCCGCCCTCGCCGAACGCACCCGCGGCACCGTCGGACTGGCCGGGGCGAAGGCCCGGCACGCGGCCGCCGACGGGCAGCCCGAGGAGCGGCGCGGCCGGGACCCGGAGGAGCTCGAGCGCGAGGCCGGGCGGGTCAGGGAGGAAGAGGCCGCGCTGGCCGAGGCCCTGGAACAGGCCCGGGAGGCACTGGACGAGGCGGTCGACACCAAGGCCGGACTGGAGCGCGACCTGGCCGCCGAGGAACGCCGGCTCAAGGACGCCGCCCGGGCCATCGCCGACCGCCGTGAGGGACTGGCCCGGCTCCAGGGGCAGGCCGCCGCCGCCCGCTCCAAGGCCGCCGCGGCCGAGGCCGAGATCGGCCGGCTCGCCGAGGCCCGGGACGAGGCGCTGCAACGCGCCGGGGCGGCCCAGGAGGAGTACGAGGAACTGAGGGCCAGGGTCGACGCCGAGGCCGAGGACGGCGAACTGGCCGACACCGCGTACGAGGAGGCCGGGGAACTGCTCGCCGCCGTCGAGCGCGAGCTCGCCGCGGCGCGTGAGGAGGCCGCCGTCGCCGAGCGCGAGCGAGCCGCGCTGACCGCCCGGCACGACGCGCTCGCGCTCGGCCTGCGCCGCAAGGACGGCAGCGGCGCGCTGCTCGCCGCCGGGGACCGGCTCACCGGACTGCTCGGCCCGGCCGCCGGACTGCTGAGGATCGCCCCGGGCCACGAGACCGCCGTCGCGGCCGCGCTCGGCGCCGCCGCCGACGCGGTGGCCGTCGACTCGCCCGGCGCCGCCGCCGAGGCTCTGCGGCTGCTGCGCGAGCAGGACGCCGGCCGGGCCGCGCTGCTGATCGCCGGCGCCCCCCGGTCCGGAGCCGGGGCGGGGGAGTCGCCGGCGGGGGAGTTGCCGCCCGGCGCCCGCTGGGCCGTGGACCTGGTCGACGGGCCGCCCGGGCTGCTGCCCGCCGTCGGCCTCCTGCTGGCCGGGATCGCCGTGGTGGACACGCTCGACCGGGCGCTTCGGCTGGTCGCCGCGCACCCCGCGCTGAGCGCGGTCACCGCCGAGGGCGACCGGCTCGGCGCCGCCTTCGCCCACGGTGGCTCCGGCGCCGCGCCCAGCCTGCTGGAGACCCGGGCGGCGGTGGACGAGGCCGCCCGGGCGATCGCCGAACTCGACGTCCGCTGCGCCGAGTCGGCCGAACGGCTGGCCGAACTCACCGAACGGCGACGCGAGTCGGCCGCCGCCACGGAGCAACTCGCCCTCCGGCGCAGGCAGCTGGAGCGCGCGCGGGCCGAGGTGGCGGGCACCCTCGGCCGGCTCGGCGGACAGGCCAGGGCCGCCGCCGGCGAGGCCGAACGGCTGACCGCCGCCGCCGGCCGCGCCGAGGAGGGGCTGGACCGGCTGCTCACCACCGCCGAGGAGCTGGCCGAACGGCTGGCGGTGGCCGAGGAGACCGCCGCCGACGGGGAGGACGAGCCGGACGCCGCCGAGCAGCAGCGGCTGGCCGGGGCCGCAGCCTCGGCCCGGGCGACCGAACTGGAGGCCCGGCTCGCGGTGCGCACCCACGAGGAGCGGGTCCGCGCCCTGGCCGGGCGGGCCGACCAGCTGGACCGGGCCGCCCGCGCCGAGCGCGAGGCGCGCACCCGGGCCGCCGAACGCCGCCGCCGGGCCGAGCAGGACGCCGCCGTCGCCGTCGCGGTCGCCGAGGGCGCCCGGCAACTGCTCGCCTGCCTGGAGGTGTCGCTGGCCCGCGCGGACGCCGAACGGGCCGCGATCGAGCAGGCCAGGGCGGCCCGCGAGGCGGAGCTGCGGGAGCACCGCGAGCACGGCCGCGAACTCAAGGACGAGCTGGACAAGTTGGTCGACGCCGGGCACCGCGACGAGGTGCTGCGGGCGGAGAAGCGGCTGCGGATCGAGCAGTTGGAGAGCCGCGCGCTGGAGGAGTTCGGCATCGAGGGCGGCGAACTGCTGGACTCCTACGGGCCCGACCGGCCGGTCCCGCCCTCGGCCCCGGAGGAGGGGCAGGAGCCGGGCGAGCCCCGTCCGTACGTCCGGGCCGAGCAGGAGAAGCGGCTGCGCACGGCCGAGCGGGCGTACCAGCAGCTGGGCAAGGTCAACCCGCTGGCGCTGGAGGAGTTCTCCGCCCTCGAGGAGCGCCACCGGTTCCTCGGCGAGCAGTTGGACGACCTCAAGCGCGGGCGGCGCGATCTGCTGGACATCGTCAAGGACGTCGACCAGCGGGTCGAGCAGCTGTTCACCGCCGCGTACCACGACACCGCCGCGCAGTTCGAGGGCGTGTTCTCCCGGCTGTTCCCGGGCGGCGAGGGGCGGTTGGTGCTGACCGACCCGGACTCCATGCTCACCACCGGGGTCGAGGTGGAGGCCCGCCCGCCCGGCAAGAAGGTCAAGCGGCTCTCGCTGCTCTCCGGCGGCGAGCGCTCGCTCACCGCGGTGGCGCTGCTGGTCTCGATCTTCAAGGCCAGGCCCAGCCCCTTCTACGTGATGGACGAGGTGGAGGCGGCGCTGGACGAGACCAACCTGCGCCGGCTGATCGGGATCATGGAGGAGCTGCGGGAGAGTTCCCAGCTCATCGTGATCACCCACCAGAAGCTGACCATGGAGTCCGCCGATGCGCTCTACGGCGTGACCATGAAGGGCGACGGCATCTCGCAGGTGATCAGCCAGCGGCTGCGGGACGACCGGAAGGAGCCGCGGACCCGGCGCGCGGCCGACCCGGTGGCGGAGCCGGCGGCGGTCCCCTCCTGAGCCGGCGGCGGTCCCGTCCTGAGCCGGCGGTGACCGGCCGGTGATCGGGCGGAGGGGCGCGCGGCGGTCCGTTCCCGGCCCGTTCCCGATCCGTTCCTGATCCGCCCGGCCGCCTGCGGTCCGCGCGGACCGGCGTCACGGATACTGGGGGGGTTATGGAATACGTGATTCTTGCCGTAGTCATCGCGGTGGTCGCCGTCGGCGCGATCGCCGGACTCGTCGTTTCCGGCAGACGACGCCAGCAGCTGCCCCCGAAGTCGCAGGCGCCGGTCATCACGGCGCCCCCGACCCCGCGCGAGCCCGCCGTCGGCGAGGAGGCCGCGCCACCCACCGAGGAACCGCGCCGCACCGTCGAGGAGGTGGAGCTCCCGGCCGCCCCCGAGGAGGAGGCGCCCGCCGAGCCGGCGGCCCCCTCCGTCGAGGTCCCCGAGCCCACCGCCGGCCGCCTGGTCCGGCTGCGCTCGCGGCTCTCCCGCTCGCAGAACTCGCTGGGCAAGGGGCTGCTCTCGCTGCTCTCCCGCGAGCACCTCGACGAGGACACCTGGGAGGAGATCGAGGACACCCTGCTGACCGCCGACGTCGGCGTGGCCCCCACCCAGGAGCTGGTCGAGCGGCTGCGCACCCGGGTGAAGGTGCTCGGCACCCGCAGCCCGGACGAGCTGCGTGCCCTGCTGCGGGAGGAACTGGTCGAGCTGATCGGCAAGGACGCCGACCGCACCGTCCGTTCCACCAAGCACGAGGAGGGCCCCGCGGTCGTCCTCGTGGTCGGCGTCAACGGCGTCGGCAAGACCACCACCACCGGCAAGCTGGCCCGGGTGCTGGTCGCCGACGGCCGCAGCGTGGTGCTCGGCGCGGCCGACACCTTCCGCGCCGCCGCCGCGGACCAGCTGCAGACCTGGGGCGAGCGCGTCGGCGCCCGCACGGTGCGCGGCCCCGAGGGCGGTGACCCGGCCTCGGTCGCCTTCGACGCGGTCAAGGAGGGCATCGCCGAGGGTGTGGACACCGTGCTGGTGGACACCGCCGGCCGCCTGCACACCAAGACCGGTCTGATGGACGAGCTGGGCAAGGTCAAGCGGGTCGTCGAGAAGCACGGCCCGGTGGACGAGGTGCTGCTGGTGCTGGACGCCACCACCGGCCAGAACGGGCTGGTCCAGGCCCGGGTCTTCGCCGAGGTGGTCGACATCACCGGCATCGTGCTGACCAAGCTGGACGGCACCGCCAAGGGCGGCATCGTGATCGCGGTCCAGCGGGAGCTGGGCGTGCCGGTCAAGCTGATCGGTCTGGGCGAGGGCGCCGACGACCTGGCGCCGTTCGAGCCGGGCGCGTTCGTGGACGCGCTGATCGGGGACTGAGGACCGTCGGTCCACCGATGAAGGGTCCGCCCCCGCGAGGGGCGGGCCCTTCGGCGTTCCCGGCCCTGCCCCGAGCGGCCGGCCGACCCACACACCCGGCCCGCGTGCTTCGACCCCGGACGGCCCGCGCTTCGACCCCGGCCGGCCCCGGACCCGCCCCGGCCGACCCCGGTCCCGCCAGAGCGGGCGAAGATCCGGCTCAGGCGATCCAGGCCGGTTCGGGCGTGCGCTCACGGCCGCGGTGGCAGGCGTAGGCGAGGGTGCCCAGCAGCAGTCGGGCCTCGGGCGGGCAGCCCGCGTTGTCCCGGGTCGGCCGGCGCAGCCAGCGGACCGGGCCGAGGCCGGCCAGCACGGTGGGCGGCGCGGCGACGTAGCTGCCCTCGCCGTGGCAGGTGAGGTCGAGCGCGGCGTCGTCCCAGCCCATCCGGTAGAGCAGGTCCGGCAGCCGGAGCGCGGTACCGGCCGCGACCAGGAACTGCAGCCGTCCGGTGGGCGCGGCGAGCACCGGCCCGACCTGGGTGCCCATCCGCTCCAGCCGGACCAGTGCCTGGAGGCCGGCCTGCTCGGGCACGTCCAGGACGTCGAAGGCGCGGCCGGTGGGGAACAGCACCGAGGCGTCCGCGCCGGGGCCGGCGGCCGGGCCGGCTCCGGGCACGGGGTGCAGGCCGGGGGCGGCGCAGCGCGGGGTGCCGCAGTGGCAGCGCTCCGGGGTGCCGGCGGCGCGGGCCGGCTCGCCGACGACGACGGCCCAGCCCCACCGGCCGGTGTACTCCGCGGCCGCCTGGCTCGTGGTGACGCGGGTGCGACGGCGCGCGCCCAGCGGTGCCAGCCGCAGGCTCCCCAGTCGAAGTTCGCCGAACAGGTTGTCCATGCCTCCCCCAACAGGTTCTGGTTGCCGATGGTTACGGGACGGTGACTTTGTGTTGATTGTCCGTTGCGTGGTGCGTTGTGCGGTGACGGCGCGCAGCGCCCGGTGTGCGCCAGTTGCGAGAGTGTGCCTCGGGCGCCGCCTTGTGGCGGGCGGTACGGATGCCGGATCGTCTTGTGCGCGGGGCGGCCGGTGATCGGTGCGGGTGGCGAAAACCCCTGTGGCGGCGGCGGTTCGCCCGAAGGGCCGGATATCCGTGGGGACTTGGCGGCCCGCATATGCCGGACCGTCGGGACCTCCTAGTGAACCGTCTGTCGACACGCTTCGGTTCACTCCTGGGGGTGGCGAAAGGTGGCGTTTCGCCAGGGCCGCTCCCCGGGGCAGTACGCGGGGCGTTACGTTCAGCACACGGACCTCGTCAGGGGGCCGCTCCGGGCCCTGGGGAGCCGGGAGTTGGGGAACTGACGGTTCGTCTGCGACGGCAGCGCCGCAGTTCGGTCACGGCACGGCTGGCAAGAGCCCGCAACCGTCGGGCGGTCACGATCGGGGCCCCGCGGGGGCCGGGCGGGATGGGGACCCATGGCAGAGAAGCAACCCAACGAGAAGCTGACCACGTGGTTCGCCCGCAGCGGCTGGTCCAAGGGGGAGTTGGCCCGCCAGGTCAACCGCCGGGCCAGGCAGATCGGCGCCCACCACGTTTCCACCGACACCTCGAGGGTGCGCCGCTGGCTGGACGGCGAGCAGCCCAGGGAACCCATCCCCAAGATCATGTCGGAGCTGTTCTCCGAGCGGTTCGGCTCGGTGGTCTCGATCGAGGACCTCGGCCTGCGCGCCGCCGTTCCGGTCTCCACCGTCGGCGGCGGCGTCGACCTGCCGTGGAGCGCCCCGCAGACCGTCCAGTTGATCAGTGACTACTCCCGCAGCGACCTCATGCTCAACCGGCGCGGCTTCCTGGGTACCTCGCTCGCCCTGACCGCCGGCGCCGCCCTGATCGAGCCGATGCAGCGCTGGCTGGCCCCCGGCCCGAACGGCGCCCCGACGCCGATCCTGGCCGCGGCCAACGGCGGAGAGCCGTTCACCGGGCGGCTCTCCGAGCCCGAGCTGGAACTGCTGGAGCAGACCACGGTCATGTTCCGCCAGTGGGACGCCCAGAACGGCGGCGGCCTGCGCCGCAAGGCCGTGGTCGGCCAGCTGCACGAGGTCACCGACCTGCTCCAGGAGACCTACCCGGAGCAGACCACCCGGCGGCTGTTCCGGCTCACCGCCGAGCTCGCCCACCTGGCGGGCTGGATGTCCTACGACGTCGGCATGCACCCGAGTGCGCAGAAGTACTACGTCCTGGCGCTGCACGCCGCCAAGGAGGCCGGGGACCGCCCGTTCGGCGCCCTGATCCTCACCGACATGAGCCGGCAGATGATCCACCTCAACCGGGGCGAGGACGCGCTGGAGCTGATCCACCTCGCCCAGTACGGCAGCCGGGACACCGCCACCCCGCGCCAGCAGTCCCTGCTGTACGCGATGGAGGCGCGCGCGTACGCCACCATCGGCGAGGTGAACCGGTGCGCCCGGGCGGTCCGGCTGGCCGAGGACACCTTCACCGACATCCGGGAGGGCGACGCCGACCCGGACTGGCTGAAGTTCTTCTCGCCGGCCGAGCTGAACGCCGAGAACGCGCACTCCTTCCGCGACCTCGCCTACCACTCCGACAACGGCGCGCTCTACGCCTCGATGTCCGCGCCGGTGATGGAGCGCGCCGTCGACCTGTTCCGGCAGGACGGCGACCACGTCCGCTCCTACGCCTTCAACCTGGTCGGCATGGCCAGCGTGCACCTGCTCCAGAACGAGCCGGAGCAGGCGGCGGTCTTCGCCGAGCAGGCGGTGGACATCGCCACCAAGGTCCGCTCCGAGCGGCTCAACTCCCGGGTGCGCAAGACCACCGAGGCCGCCTCGTCCCGCTACCGGGGCGTGGACGCGGTCAGCCGGCTGAAGGAGCGGGTGGTGCAGGACATCCCGGAGTACGTCTCGGTGGTCTGAGCCGACACCGGTCCGGCCCCGGCTTCCTGCCTCCGACCCAGGCTCGCCCCCGCCCCGCCCCGCCCACGTGCCCGTGCCGGGCCCGACCCGCCGACCGTGCCGTCCGCCGACGGCACGGTCGGTGTCGTTCGGCGGCGTTCCGCGCCGCTCGGTGTCGTGCGGTGTCGTGCGGTGCCGTGTCGCTCGTGCCGTCCCCGCGCCGTGCCGTGCCGTGCCGTCCCCGCGCCGTGCCGTGCCGTGTCGTCCCGCTCCGTGCCGCCCCCGGTACACCCCGTGCGGGGCGGCCGTACGGTAACCCCTCCGGCCCCGTGACACGGCCGGGGTTCACGCGGGTGTAACCCCGCCGTCGCCCTCGTCACGGTGGTGAAACAACCGGCGGCATCGGCCGAAACCGGCCTTCGGCACGCTCCTCCTCAACGCCGACGCCCCGGTGCACGGGACAGGAACCCGGGTGCGGATCGGCTTCCAGTCAGGAGGTACGCCGATGCCGGACGGCTTCAGCGCGGGTGACACCGCCTTCGTACTCGTCAGTGCGGCCCTGGTCATGGTGATGACCCCGGGGCTGGCCTTCTTCTACGGGGGGATGGTCCGGGCCAAGAGCACACTGAACATGCTGGCGATGAGCTTCCTCTCACTGGGCATCGTCAGCGTGCTGTGGGTCCTCTACGGGTACTCGCTCAGCTTCGGGCCCGACGCGGGCGCCGGTCTGATCGGGAACCTGGACTTCCTGGGGATGGACGGCATCGGCCTCGACGACCTCGCCGGGACGATCCCGGTGACGGCCTTCTCCGCCTTCCAGCTGATGTTCGCCGTGATCACTCCGGCCCTGATCAGCGGGGCGGTGGCGGACCGCGCCAAGTTCACCGCCTGGGGCCTGTTCGTGGCGCTCTGGGTCACCGTGGTCTACTTCCCGGTCGCGCACTGGGTGTTCTTCTTCGACGGCGGGAACGGCGGCTGGCTCGGCGACCGCAACGGCGTGATCGACTTCGCCGGCGGGACGGCCGTCCACATCAACGCCGGTGTCGCGGGCCTGGCGCTGTGCCTGGTGCTCGGCCGGCGGATCGGCTTCCGCAAGGACCCGATGCGCCCGCACTCGCTGCCGCTGGTGATGCTCGGCTCCGGGCTGCTGTGGTTCGGCTGGTTCGGCTTCAACGCCGGCTCGGCGCTGGCCGCCAACGGCGTCGCGGCGATGGCGCTGATCAACACCCAGGTCGCCACCGGCGCCGCGCTGATCGGCTGGCTGGTCTACGAGAAGCTGCGGCACGGCGCCTTCACCACCCTGGGTGCCGCGTCCGGCGCGGTGGCCGGCCTGGTGGCCATCACCCCCGCCTGCGGCTCGGTCTCCCCGCTCGGCGCGGTGGCGATCGGACTGGTCGCCGGAGCCGCCTGCGCGGCCGCGATCAGCCTCAAGTACCGCTTCGGCTTCGACGACTCGCTCGACGTGGTCGGCGTGCACGCGGTCGGCGGGGCGATCGGCTCGCTGCTGGTGGGCCTCTTCGCCACCGGGACGGTCGGCCAGAGTGCCAAGGGGCTCTTCTACGGCGGCGGGTTCGAGCAGCTGGGCAAGCAGGCGATGGGCGTGGCGGTCGTCGCGGTCTACTCCTTCGTGCTCTCCTGGCTGCTGGCCAAGGCGATCGACCGGACGATCGGGTTCCGGGTCTCCGAGGAGGTCGAGGTGGCCGGTATCGACCAGGCCGAGCACGCCGAGTCCGCGTACGACTTCAGTGCCCTCGGTTCGGGCCTGGGCCGGTCCTCGGTCGCCCCGGCGCCCGCGACCGCCGTACCCGCCGCCACCGCCACTGCCGCCGCCACCGCCGTGGCCCGGAGCACCGAGAAGACCGAGGTGGACGCCCGATGAAGCTCATCACCGCCGTCATCAAGCCCCACCGCCTGGACGAGGTGAAGGCCGCCCTGCAGTCCTTCGGCGTGCACGGCCTGACCGTCTCCGAGGCGAGCGGCTACGGCCGTCAGCGCGGCCACACCGAGGTCTACCGGGGTGCGGAGTACACCGTGGACCTGGTGCCCAAGGTGAGAGTCGAGGTCCTGGCCGAGGACGAGGACGCCGAGCAGCTCATCGACGTCCTGGTCGAGGCGGCCAGGACCGGGAAGATCGGCGACGGCAAGGTGTGGACCGTCCCGGTCGACACCGCGGTCCGGGTCCGCACCGGCGAACGCGGCCCCGACGCCCTGTAGGGCCTCCCCGGCCGCCCGGCGCCTCTCCGGCGCCCTGCCCGACAGCCCCTTCCGCGGGCCTGCGACCCCCCACGGTCGCAGGCCCGCCGACGGCGTTCCGGCGCCCGCACGACCGACCCGCACGACCGACCCGCACGACCACGGACGGGGACTTCAGATGGACTCCCACACCGACGACTCCCGCACCGGCGACTCCCGCACCGGCGACTCCCGCACCGGCAACTCCCGCACCGGCAACTCCCACACCGACGACTCCCGCACCGGCGACTCCCACCCTGGCCAGGCCGGACCGGCCGACCCCGCCGCCGCTCGGGCCGCGCTGCTCGCCGCCCCCGGACCCGGCGGCCGGGCCCGGCGCGCCGAACTGTCCGCGCGCACCGACGACTGGCTGGCCGCCCTGTTCGCCTCGGCCGGCGCCCCGGCCGGGACCGCCGTGGTCGCGGTCGGCGGTTACGGGCGCGGCGAGCTCTCCCCGCGCAGCGACCTCGACGTGCTGCTGCTGCACGAGGGCCGACTGGACCCCGCCCTGCCCGAGCGGCTCTGGTACCCGGTCTGGGACTCCGGCGCGGCCCTGGACCACGCCGTCCGCACTCCGGCCGAGGCCCGGGCGGTGGCGGCCGCCGACCTCAAGGCGCAGCTCGGCCTGCTGGACGCCCGGCACGTCGCGGGCGACCCGGCGCTCACCGCCGCACTGCGCTCCACCGTGCTCGCCGACTGGCGGGCGGGCGCGGTGCGGCGGCTGCCGGAGCTGCGCGAGCTGGCCCGGGAGCGGGCCGAGCGGCACGGCGAGCTGTCCTTCCTGCTGGAGCCCGACCTCAAGGAGGCCAGGGGCGGGCTGCGGGACGTGGTCGCGCTGGACGCGATCGCCGCGAGCTGGCTGGCGGACGCGCCCCGGGAGGGCCTGGACGCGGCCGCGCTCCGGCTGGCCGACGTGCGCGACGCGCTCCACCTGGCCACCGGGCGGGCCACCGATCGGCTGGCCCTGCAGGACCAGGACCAGGTCGCCGAGCGGCTCGGCGTGCTGGACGCGGACACCCTGCTGCGACAGGTCTACGAGGCGGCCAGGACGGTCGCCTACGCCGCGGACGTCACCTGGCGGGCGGTGGACCGGGTGCTGGCCGCCCGCTCGGGCCGGGGCCGCCGTCCGCACCGGCGCGGGTTCCCGTTCGCCGGTGCGTTCGGCGGCGCGTCCGGCGGTGCGTCCGGCGCGGCGCGGCGCGGCGCCGGTGCGGTGGCCCGGGGCGCGGTGGAGCGCCGGCCGCTCGCCGAGGGCGTCGTCGAGCAGGACGGCGAGGCGGTGCTCGCCCAGGGCGCCCGCCCGGCCGTCGACCCGGTGCTGCCGCTGCGGGTCGCGGCGGCGGCCGCGCAGAACGGGCTCGCCGTCTCCCACGCGACGGTGCGCCGGCTGGCCGCCGAGTGCCGTCCGCTGCCGGTGCCCTGGCCGGACGAGGCGCGCGAGCAGCTGGTCACCCTGCTCGGCGCCGGCGAGGCCTGTCTGCCGGTCTGGGAGGCACTGGAGGCGGAGGGGCTGATCACCAGGATGCTGCCGGACTGGGAGCGGGTCCGCTGCCGGCCGCAGCGCAACGCCGTGCACCGCTGGACCGTGGACCGGCACCTGGTGGAGACCGCGGTGCGGGCGGCCGCGATGACCCGCCGGGTGGCCCGGCCGGACCTGCTGCTGGTCGCCGCGCTGCTGCACGACCTCGGCAAGGGCTGGCCCGGTGACCACAGCGAGGCGGGTGAGGTGATCGTCCGCGACGTGGCCGCCCGGATGGGCTTCGACCCGGAGTCGGTGGAGACCCTCGCGGTGCTGGTCCGCCACCACCTGACCCTGGTGGACACCGCGACCCGGCGTGATCCGGACGACCCGGCCACCGTCGAGGCGGTCACCAAGGTGGTCACCACGCTGCCCCGGCTGGAGCTGCTGCGGGCGCTGACCGAGGCGGACGCGCTGGCCACCGGTCCGGCCGCGTGGAGCGGCTGGCGGGCCTCGCTGGTGGACGGGCTGACCGCCCGGGCCGCCGCCCGGCTGGCGGGGGACGCCGTCCCGGGCCCGGAGCCGGCCGCCGCGCCGACCGCCGAGCAGGAGCGGCTCGCGGTGGAGGCGGCCAGGACCGGCGGACCGGCGCTCTCCCTGCTGGCCCAGGCCGGGGCGGACGCGGCGGGCACCGAGCCGATGGGTGTGCGGCTGCTGCTGGCCGTCCCGGACCGGCCGGGGCTGCTCGGCACCGTCGCCGGGGTGCTGGCCCTGCACCGGCTGGCGGTCCGCTCGGCGGGGCTGCGGGAGCTGGACCCGATCGGCGCGGGGCCGGTGCTGCTGCTGTCCTGGACGGTGGCGGCGGAGTTCGGCGAGCTGCCGGAGGCGGCGCGGCTGCGGGCCGATCTGCGCCGGGCCCTGGACGGCTCGCTGGACGTCGCGCGCCGGCTGGCCGAGCGGGACGCGGCGGCCCCGCGCCGGCGGGGGATCCCGACGCCGCCGCCGGTGGTCGCGGTGGCGCCCCCGGTCGCCTCGGCGAACGCCACGGTGCTGGAGGTGCGCGCCCACGACGCCCCCGGGCTGCTGCACCGGATCGGCCGGGCCCTGGACGGCGCGGGGGTGCGGGTGCGGACGGCGCACGTCTCCACCCTGGGCGCGGACGTCGTCGACGCCTTCTACCTGACCGACGCGGCGGGCCGTCCGCTGTCCGCCCGGCGGGCCGGGGAGGTGGCCGCGGCGGTGCGCGAGGCCCTGGGCTGACCGGCTCCTCCGGGGGGTTCCGGAGTCCCGCCGAACCCGGGTGGAGACCGTCCGTGGACCGGCCGGATACCCTTGGGGGCGACGACCGTACTCAGACCGATGCCGTAGAGGACCCGCGACGACGTGTTCGACACCCTTTCCGATCGCCTCGCAGCGACGTTCAAGAACCTCCGGGGCAAGGGCCGCCTGAGCGAGGCGGACATCGACGCCACCACCCGCGAGATCCGCATCGCGCTGCTGGAGGCGGATGTCGCGCTGCCGGTCGTCCGGGCCTTCATCAAGCGGGTGAAGGAGCGCGCGCTCGGCGCCGAGGTCTCCGGTGCGCTGAACCCGGCGCAGCAGATCATCAAGATCGTCAACGAGGAGCTCGTCGCCATTCTCGGCGGCGAGACCCGCCGGGTGCGGTTCGCCAAGAGCGGCCCGACGGTGATCATGCTCGCGGGC
The DNA here is from genome assembly GCF_900105395.1 of Streptomyces sp. TLI_053. NCBI lineage: Bacteria > Bacillati > Actinomycetota > Actinomycetes > Kitasatosporales > Streptomycetaceae > Streptomyces > Streptomyces sp. TLI_053. The sequence continues at coordinate 3,686,525 of NZ_LT629775.1, read as the reverse complement.
CTCCAGGGTGCCGGCAAGACGACCCTCGCGGGCAAGCTCGGCCACTGGCTGAAGAAGCAGAAGCACACCCCGCTGCTGGTCGCCTGCGACCTCCAGCGCCCCAACGCCGTCAACCAGCTGCAGGTCGTCGCCGACCGCGCGGGCGTCGCGTTCTACGGGCCGCAGCCGGGCAACGGCGTCGGCGACCCGGTCCAGGTGGCCCGGGACTCGATCGAGTACGCCAAGCAGAAGCAGTACGACGTCGTCGTCGTCGACACCGCCGGCCGCCTCGGCATCGACGCCGAGCTCATGCAGCAGGCCGCCGACATCCGGGCCGCGGTGAACCCGGACGAGGTCCTGTTCGTCGTCGACGCCATGATCGGCCAGGACGCGGTCACCACCGCGCAGGCCTTCCTCGACGGTGTCGACTTCACCGGTGTGGTGCTCTCCAAGCTCGACGGCGACGCCCGCGGCGGTGCCGCGCTCTCGGTCGCGCACGTCACCGGCCGCCAGATCATGTTCGCCTCCAACGGCGAGAAGGTCGACGACTTCGACGCCTTCCACCCGGACCGGATGGCCTCGCGCATCCTGGGCATGGGTGACGTCCTCTCGCTGATCGAGAAGGCCGAGCAGACCTTCTCGCAGGCCGAGGCCGAGAAGATCGCCGCCAAGCTGCGCGGCGGCCCGAAGGCCTTCACGCTGGACGACTTCCTGTCGCAGCTGGAGCAGGTCCAGAAGATGGGCTCGATCTCCAAGCTGCTGGGGATGCTGCCCGGGATGGGCCAGATCCGCGACCAGATCAACAACATCGACGACAAGGACGTCAACCGCGTCGGCGCCATCATCAAGTCGATGACCCCGACCGAGCGGGCCGAGCCGGAGCTGATCAACGGCTCGCGCCGGGCCCGTATCGCCAAGGGTTCGGGTGTCCAGGTCGGCGAGGTGAAGAACCTGGTCGAGCGGTTCTTCGAGGCCCGCAAGATGATGTCGGCGATGGCCTCCGGCAAGGGCGTCCCCGGTATGCCGGGCATCCCGGGCATGGGTGGCGGCGGCAAGAAGAGCACCAAGAAGGCCCCGGCCGCCAAGGGCAAGCGCAAGAGCGGCAACCCGCTGAAGCGGGCGCAGGAGGAGGCCGCGGCCGCCGAGCGCCGCGCGCTCGGCCCCGGTGCCGACCAGGCGCCCGCCCAGGGCGGCGCGTTCGGTCTCGGCGCGGGCAAGGGCCCGGCCGACTTCGAGCTGCCCAAGGAGTTCAAGGACCTGCTGTAGTCCTGACCCGGTCCTGACCCGGTCCCGCTGCCCGCGGGTCCCGGGGCGAACGGCCCGCCGTCCCGGTCTTCCCGGGGAGGTGGGCCGTTCGCATGCCCGATGGCCCGCCGTCCCGGTCTTTCCGCGGAGGTGGGCCGTTCGCATGCCCGATGGTCATTCGAGATGATGGTCCGATGCGAGTAGCGATCAGGGCCCCGCGGGCCGGGGACGAGGTGGCGTACGCCGAGGCGGTCCGGCGGTCCGCCGAGCACATCGGCCGGTGGAACCCGGTCGAGCCGGACGCCCTGCCGGACCTGCTGGAGCGCCAGGGGCCGGGGCTGCGGACCTTCCTGATCATCGACCTGGAGACCGGCGGGCTGGTCGGCAAGGTCAATGTGGCCAACATCGTGATGGGCCGCTTCTGCAACGGCTCGCTGGGCTACGACTCGTTCCTGCCGTTCGCCGGCACCGGGCGGATGACCGAGGGCCTGCGGCTGGTGCTGGACACCTGCTTCGCCGGGCACCCGGAGGGCGGGCTGGGGCTGCACCGGCTGGAGATCAACGTCCAGCCGGACAACGGGCGGTCGATCGCGCTCGCCAAGCGGCTGGGCTTCCGGCACGAGGGGTTCACGCCGCGGATGCTGTTCCTCCAGGGGGGCTGGCGGGACCACGAGCGGTTCGCGCTGACCTCGGAGGAATGGCCCGGGTCGGCCGCGGCGGACGAGCGGGGCTGACGGCGGGGCTGAGGGCGGGGCTCGCAGCGGGGCTCACGGCGGGGCGGCCGGGCGGGGGCGGGCCGGGAGCGGCGTTGCGGTTGGAGGCTCCGAGCAGATGTCCGTATTGTCCGATGGGTGACTGATCCCGTGCCGCCGCGCCAGACCCCCGACCAGCCGTGGCGTTCCGAGGGCGCCCCGCCCCCGCCGCCCCCGCGCCGCAGGATGCCCGGCGGCTGGATCGGCCTCGTCCTGACCGCGCTCGTGGTGTTCCTGATCAGCGATCTGCTGCTGTCCTTCTTCGGCCCCGGCGGCGCCACCACGATCTCCTACACCGAGTTCAACAACCAGCTGAACAAGGGCAACGTCACCAAGATCTACTCCAAGGGCGACTCGATCGAGGGCACCCTCAAGAACGCCGAGCCGAAGCCGGACGGCGGCAAGGGGACGTACACCGAGTTCGACACCCAGCGGCCGGTCTTCGCCGGGGACAACCTCTGGACCACCCTCCAGCAGCAGGGCGTCGAGGTCACCGCCTCGCCCGTCGTCCAGCAGCGCAGCTTCCTCGCCAACCTGCTGATCTCGCTGGCCCCGATGCTGCTGCTGATCCTGGTCTGGGTGCTGCTCGCCCGCCGGATGGCCGGGGGCCTCGGCGCCGGCGCGCTCGGCCGCAAGGCCCCGCCCAAGCCGGTCACCGCCGAGGCCGGCCGACGGACCACCTTCGCCGACGTGGCCGGCATCGACGAGGTCGAGGCCGAACTCAGCGAGGTGGTCGACTTCCTGAAGAACCCGCAGCAGTACCGCCGGCTCGGCGCCAAGATGCCGCGCGGCGTCCTGCTCAGCGGCCCGCCCGGCACCGGCAAGACCCTGTTGGCCCGGGCCGTCGCGGGCGAGGCGGACGTGCCGTTCTTCTCGGCCTCCGCCTCCGAGTTCATCGAGATGATCGTCGGCGTCGGCGCCAGCCGGGTGCGCGAACTCTTCGCCGAGGCCCGCAAGGTCGCCCCGGCGATCGTCTTCATCGACGAGATCGACACCATCGGCCGGCAGCGCGGCAGCGGCGGCGGGATGGGCGGCCACGACGAGCGCGAGCAGACGCTCAACCAGATCCTCACCGAGATGGACGGCTTCAGCGGCTCCGAGGGCGTCATCGTCATCGCCGCCACCAACCGGGCGGACGTGCTCGACCCGGCCCTGCTGCGTCCCGGCCGCTTCGACCGGCGGATCACGGTCAGCCCGCCGGACCGCGACGGCCGCGCGGCCATCCTGCGGATCCACTCCCGGCACGTCCCGCTGGCCGGGGACGCCGACCTGAACCAGCTGGCCAAGGTGACGCCCGGCATGACCGGCGCCGAACTGGCCAACCTGGTCAACGAGGCCGCGCTGCTGGCGGTCAAGCGCCGCCAGGACTCGGTGAACGAGCGCGACCTCTCGGACGCGCTGGAGAAGGTCCAGCTGGGCGCCGTCCGGCCGCTGGTGATGCCGCAGGCCGAACGCGAGCGGACGGCGTACCACGAGAGCGGCCACGCCCTGCTCGGCATGCTCCAGCCGGGCGCGGACCCGGTCCGAAAGATCACCATCGTGCCGCGCGGCCGCGCCCTCGGGGTCACCCTGTCCACCCCGGAGACCGACCGGTACTCCTACACCGAGCCCTACCTGCGCGGCCGGATCATCGGCGCGCTCGGCGGGATGGCGGCCGAGCAGGTGGTCTACGGGGTCATCACCACCGGGGCGGAGAGCGATCTGGAGCAGGTCACCAACATCGCCCGCGGCATGGCCGGCCGGTGGGGCATGAGCGAGCGGGTCGGCCGGCTCACCGCCGTGCCGTCCGACCCGCAGGGGGCGTACGGGCTCTCGGCCGCGCCGACCACGCTGGACGCGGTGGACGAGGAGGCCCGGCGGATCGTCGCGGAGTGCTACGACGAGGCGGTGCGGCTGCTGACCGAGCAGCGGGACCGGCTGGACGCGTTGTCGGCGGCGCTGCTGGAGGCCGAGACGCTGGACGAGGAGGCGGCGTACCGGGCGGCGGGGGTGCCCCGGAAGACGCTCGACCAGGCCTGAGCCGCCGGTCCCCGGCCCCGGACGGAGGGGCGTGCGTCAGGGTGACGCGCGCCCCTCCGTCGTCGCCGTGCTGCGGTCGGTGCGGCTGCGGTCGGTGTGGTGGTCGGTGGTCGGTGCGGCTGCGGTCGGTGTGGTGGCCGGCGGCCGGTGGTGGTGCTCGGTGCGGCGGCGGGATCGCTGTCAGCGGGGCCGTTCGGCGATCAGATAGCGGAAGACGTTCGCCATCCGCACCGTCCCGTCCGGCCGCAGGTGGGGCTGCAGCGCCTCCTCCAGCTCCTTCGCGACCAGCGGCGCCCCGGAGAACTCCGCCGCCGCGTCGTACAGCCCGGTCGAGAGCAGCCCGCGCACGGCACTGTCCAGGTCCGGGTAGGCGAACGGGCAACCGACCCGCCCGCCGCCGGCCGGGCGCAGGCCGGTCCCGGCGAGCAGGTCCTCCAGCGCCCCGGGCGGGCTCAGCTCGAACGGGTCGCGCGCGCCGCTGCGCCTGGCCATCCGCCGGGCGACGTCCAGGACGGCCGCGCTCTCGCAGCGCTCCCTGGGGCCCCAGGCGGCCAGCACCACGTGCCCGCCGGGCAGGACCAGCCGGGCCGCCGCCGCGACCGTCCGGCGCGGTTCGCCCGCCGGTGGCGGCTGCTCGAAAACGGTGACCAGCGAATAGGCCGAGCGGGCGACGTCCGCGGTCGGCCGGTGACCCGCGCCGACCCGCAGACCGCGTCCGGCGGCCAGCGCGCGCAGCTCGCCGTCCCGCTCCAGACCGGCCACCTGGGCACCCCGTCCGGCCGCCAGCAGCAGGGCGAGACCGGAGCGGCAGCCCAGGCCCAGCAGGCTGGTTGCCGGACCCACCTCCAGCCGGTCGTGGACGGCCTCGTAGAGCGGTACCAGCATCCGTTCCTGGATCTCCGCCCAGTCCCGGGCCCGGGCGTTGTCCCGCCCGGTGCCGACGGGTCCTGCGGTCGTACCGATCACCCCAGCTGAAGCCATCGCGGCCTCCCATCCGGTCCTTCGACGTGCTGCTCCGAACCCCCCTCGACGTCCCGCCCCACTCCAGCGAACAGCGGCTCGGGCGCGGCGTCCAGAGGGGTGCGGGGTGGTGCGCGCGCGTCGGGGGCGTGCGCCCCGGTGCGGGACACCGACGGCAGGGCCCGGACGGCGGCCCGGAACGGATTCGAAGTCGGGGCCCCGCTCCCCGTACGATTCGCCCATGGCTAAGGCACCCGTTCTCACCCCCCAGGCGGAAGACTTCCCGCGCTGGTACCAGGACCTCATCAACAAGGCCGAGCTGGCCGACAACGGTCCGGTGCGCGGCACCATGGTCATCCGACCGTACGGCTACGGCCTGTGGGAGCGGATGCAGCAGGAGATGGACGCCCGGATCAAGAAGGCGGGTGCCCAGAACGCCTACTTCCCGATGTTCATCCCGCAGTCGTACCTGACCAAGGAGGCCGAGCACGTCGAGGGCTTCGCCCCCGAGCTCGCGGTGGTCACCCACGGCGGCGGCAAGCAGCTGGACGAGCCGGTCGTCGTCCGGCCGACCTCCGAGACCATCATCAACGAGTACTTCTCGAAGTGGGTGCAGAGCCACCGCGACCTGCCCCTGCTGATCAACCAGTGGGCCAATGTGGTCCGTTGGGAGCTGCGTCCGCGGGTGTTCCTGCGCACCACCGAGTTCCTCTGGCAGGAGGGCCACACGGCCCACGCCACGTACGAGGACGCTCGTGACTACGCCTCGATGATCCACACCCAGGTCTACGGCGACTTCATGACCAACGTGCTCGGCATCGACGTCGTGCTCGGCCGCAAGACCGCCAAGGAGCGGTTCGCGGGCGCCATCAACACCCTCACCCTCGAGGGCATGATGGGCGACGGCAAGGCGCTGCAGATGGGCACCAGCCACGAGCTGGGCCAGAACTTCGCCAAGGCGTTCAACACCACCTACCAGCTGCAGGGTGCCGAGCGCGAGCACGTCTGGCAGACCTCCTGGGGCGTCTCGACCCGCATGGTCGGCGGCCTGATCATGTCCCACGGCGACGACAACGGCCTGCGCGTCCCGCCGCGGCTCGCCGCGGTCCAGGCCGTCGTGCTCGCCATCAAGGGTGACGACGCGGTGATCGCCAAGGTCCGCGAGATCGGCGCCGCGCTGGAGGCCGCCGGCATCCGGGTGGTCGTCGACGACCGTACCGACACCCCGTTCGGCCGCCGCGCCGTCGACTGGGAGCTCAAGGGCGTTCCGCTGCGGATCGAGGTCGGCCCGCGCGACCTGGAGAACGGCACGGCCATGCTGGCCCGCCGGATCCCGGGCGGCAAGGAGCCGGTCTCGATCGACTCGCTGGCGGCGATCCTCCCGGGCATCCTCGACGAGGACCAGGCCCTGCTGCTGCGTCAGTCGCGCGAGCGCCGCGAGGCCCGCACGGTGGACGTCGCCAACCTCGACGAGGCGGTCGAGGCCGCCGCCACCGGCTGGGGCCGGATCTCCTGGGCCGAGCTGGGCCCGGAGGGCGAGGCCAAGCTGGCCGAGCAGGGCGTCTCGGTCCGCTGCATCGTGGCCGCCGACGGCTCGGTGCCGCAGACGGACGACCAGGACGGCAACATCGCGATTGTCGCGCGCGCCTACTGACCGTTCGGTGGCTCCGGCGGCAGTTCGGCGGTGGCTTCCGGGACGGTGCCCCGGGCGGTGTCCGGAGGTGGTGTCCGCGGCGCTTCCCGTGCGCGAAGGATGTTGCCGTAAAACGACACCGGGCGCCGCGTTCTGACGGTTCTCGACCTGTCCGACAGGAAATTCGAACGTCCGATGAGCGGTGTTGTTCCACGGATGTCTCACCTGTCGACATCCCTACTGGTCGGTCAACTGCCGGTATTAACGGAATAGCGGTACGGTGTACGGCCCGTGGCCCTGTCAACTCGACAGGATCACGGGCCGTACGTCCTGGGGGCGACAGCCCGTCCCCGGGCGGAATTGACGAGGCGCCCGTCGAGCTCGACGGGGCCCGAACCTGTAGGGGGTTGGTCTTGCGTCAGATCCGGAACGCGCATTTCGCGCGAGGTCGCACATTCCTGAGAGTTTCCTGGGAAATCCCGGGGAACGGGAACACGCGGAACATCGGCTCCTGCTCCATCGTTGGTCTAGCGTGAGCACGACACAGCCCCTCGTTCTCGCGGCCGAACTGGCCGCCGCCTGGAGTGACATCCAGGCCTACCACCAGGACCTCCCCGACCTCGCCTCGCCCGAGGCGCTGATCGGCGAGTCCTCCTCGGCCTGTGGCACCCGGCTCGGTTTCGAGCGGCTGCTCCACGAGGCTGCCCACGGTCTGGCCGCGGCCCGGGACATCCGGGACACCTCGCGCGCAGGCCGCTACCACAATCGGCGCTTCCTGCTCCTGGCCTCCGAGCTGGGCCTGGCGCACCCGGTCGAACCGCACGCCAGTAGCGGCTTCTCCCAGGTGACCATGCTCAAGGAGACCCGCGAGCGGTACGCCGAGACCATCGAACGCCTGGATCGCGCCCTCGGCGCGCACCAGGAGGCGGTGGCCGGCGAGGGTGCCTCGCGCGCCTTCCGCGGCCCGGCGGCCCGGCACGGCTCCTCCGGGGGCGGCGTCCGGGTGAAGGCGGTCTGCGGCTGCGGTCGCAACGTCCGGGTCGTTCCCTCGGTTCTCGCCCAGGCGTCCATCGTCTGCGGCGCGTGCCAGCAGCCGTTCAAGATCGCGTAACGCGGGTCGCGTCACGCGGGTGCCGCAACGCGGGGCGCGGGGCTCGGGTCGGGTGACCAGGGCCACGTGGTTCACGTGGTTGCGCGGTTCGGAAAGGTCCGGGATCCGGGGACACCCGGGGCCCGGGGAAGCGGAAGAGCCGGCCGGCGACTGTGCGGGCAGTGGTCCGGCCGCAACGACGAACGGTGGCCGTAGGGGATCCGCAGGGGGTCTGCGGATGTCCGCGGGCGACCGGCCGAACACCGGCCGGTGGTCCGGAGGCGGTCCACCGTGATCCGCCAGGGAGGTGCGCCGCGAAGGCGCACGTGTTGGGCTGACCGGGAGCGGGGGCTCCCGGTCGACCTGTTTTCGGGGGTAGGGCGCCCTTGTGGCAGAATGGACCGCTGAGTACCCGGCAGCCGGGCAGGACCCCTCTCTCCTACGGCTGGCGTGTCCCTTGAACGGCCCACCACGCAACCCCACGCGAGGGCAGGGCCGCTCACCCACGTCAACACCAGGAGAATCCACTCCCGTGGCAGTCAAGATCAAGCTCAAGCGTCTCGGCAAGATTCGCTCCCCGCACTACCGCATCATCGTCGCCGACGCCCGCACCAAGCGTGACGGCCGCGCGATCGAGGAGATCGGCCTCTACCAGCCGACCTACAACCCCTCGAAGATCGAGGTCGACAGCGACCGCGCCCAGTACTGGCTGTCCGTCGGCGCCCAGCCGACCGAGCCCGTGCTCGCGATCCTGAAGCTGACCGGCGACTGGCAGAAGTTCAAGGGCCTGCCGGCCCCGGCGCCGCTGCTGGTTGCCGAGCCGAAGGTCGAGGACTTCTCGCACCTGTTCGCGAAGGCCGTCGCCGGCTTCGAGGACGCCACCACCGGTGTCGCCATCACCCCGAAGGCCAAGAAGTCGGACAAGGCCGAGGCCGACGCCGACGCCGAGGCCTGAGCGTGATCGAGGATGCCCTCGACCACTTGGTGAAGGGCATTGTCGAGCACCCCGACGAGGTGCAGGTGCGCTCGCGCAACCTGCGTCGGGGCAACACCATCGAGGTGCGGGTGCACCCCGATGACCTCGGCAAGGTGATCGGCCGGGGCGGTCGTACGGCTCGTGCTCTGCGCACGGTCGTCGGTGCCCTCGGCGGTCGCAACGTCCGGGTCGACCTGGTCGACGTGGACAACATTCGCTGATCCGGCTGCTCGTTCAGCCGTCAGGGTTTCGAGGCCGGCCGGGACGCATGTCGTCCCGGTCGGCTTTCGCCGTTCCGGCGGCAATTCCGTAACTCCGCAACTCCGCAGCACTCATCCAGGAGAACGATCACCGTGCAGCTCGTCGTCGGCAAGATCGGCCGCGCCCACGGCATCAAGGGGGACGTCAGCGTCGAGGTCCGCACCGACGAGCCCGAGCTCCGGCTCGGGCCCGGCGCCGTCCTGTTCACCGACCCCGCCTCGGCGGGTCCGCTGACCGTCGAGTCCGGCAAGGTCCACAGCGGCAGGCTGCTGCTGCGGTTCGCCGGGGTCAAGGACCGCAACGCCGCCGAGGAGCTGCGGGGCACGATCCTGATCGCCGAGGTGGATCCGGAGGAGCGTCCGGACGACCCGGAGGAGTACTACGACCACCAGCTGATCGGTCTGGACGTGGTCCTGCTCGACGGCACCCTGGTCGGTGAGCTCACCGAGGTGGTCCACCTGCCGTACCAGGACCTGCTCACGGTGCGGAAGCCGGACGGCACGGAGGCGCTGGTGCCCTTCGTCAGCCGGATCGTGCCGACCATCGACCTGGAGAACCAGCGCGCGGTGATCGACCCGCCGGTCGGGCTGATCGACCTCGGGCAGGCCGAGGTCGCCGGCGGCGTCGCGGCCGGTGACAAGGCCGGTGACGACGTCGCCGACGGGGCGGACGCCGCGGCGGGGACCGACGCCGGTGACGCGGAGGAGTCGCGGTGAGCACCGAGGAAGGCGCGGACGTCGTCACGGAGGCTGTGACGGCGGCCGCGACGGCGGGCGTGACGGCCGACGCGGGGGAGCCCGCGGCGGTGTCCGGGGAATCCGCCGCGCGGGCCTCCGTGCGGGACGGGATGCGGATCGACGTCGTGTCGATCTTCCCCGAGTACCTGGAGCCGCTGAACATCTCGCTGGTCGGCAAGGCCCGTGCGCGCGGCCAGCTCGACGTGCACGTCCACGACCTTCGGGGCTGGACGCACGACGTGCACCGGACCGTCGACGACAGCCCCTACGGCGGCGGCCCCGGCATGGTGATGAAGCCCGAGCCGTGGGGCGAGGCCCTGGACGCGGTGCTCGGTCAGGGGCCGGAGGGCGAGGTGCCGACCCTGGTGGTGCCGACCCCCAGCGGCCGCCCGTTCACCCAGGAACTCGCGCAGGAGCTGGCCGGCCGACCCTGGCTGGCGTTCACCCCGGCCCGGTACGAGGGCATCGACCGGCGGGTCATCGAGGAGGCGGCCACCCGGATGCCGGTGGTCGAGGCATCGATCGGCGACTACGTGCTGGCCGGCGGCGAGGTCGCGGTGCTGGTCATGGTCGAGGCGATCGCCCGGCTGCTGCCCGGCGTGCTCGGCAACGCCGAGTCCCACCGGGACGACTCCTTCGCGCCCGGCGCGATGGCCGACCTGCTGGAGGGGCCCGTCTACACCAAGCCCGCCGAGTGGCGCGGCCGCACGGTGCCGGACATCCTGCTGAGCGGGAACCACGGCCGGATCGCCCGCTGGCGTCGCGAGCAGGCGTTCGCCCGCACGCTGGCGAACCGGGCGGACCTGGTGGCGCGCTGGCGGCACGCGGACTTCGACAAGAAGGACCGCGAGGCGCTCAGCCTGCTCGGCCTGGCCTGGGACGAGCACCACGGCCGATTTCGGTCCGTGGCCGATGGTGTGGAAGAATAGGCCGCTGCTGTCTGTCGCTGGGCTCCTCCCGTAGGAGTCACGTGGTCCGTCGCCCCCGCCACGGGGGGCTCGTCGGTAACCGGTGCGGCCCGCAGTTACCCCATTTGTGACGACTTCCGTGGGCGGCCCGTGGCGCCTGCGATGGAGAGCAACATGAGCAACAAGCTCGCTGCTGTCGACGCGGCCTCGCTGCGTAGCGACATTCCGGCCTTCCGCGCCGGTGACACCCTGAAGGTTCACGTCCGGGTCATCGAGGGCAACCGCTCCCGTGTCCAGGTCTTCCAGGGCGTCGTCATCCGCCGTCACGGCGCCGGCATCGGTGAGACCTTCACCGTTCGCAAGGTCAGCTTCAACGTCGGTGTCGAGCGCACCTTCCCGGTGCACACCCCGATCGTCGAGAAGATCGAGGTCGTGACCCGCGGTGCGGTTCGCCGCGCCAAGCTGTACTACCTGCGTGACCTCCGCGGCAAGGCCGCGAAGATCAAGGAGAAGCGCGACCGCTGATCCACCGGCCCCCGGCACCGCCGGGGGATCGGGATCGCTCTGGGGGGCCGGACCGCCGCACGGTAGGCTCTGCCCCCGATGAGCACGCACGAACCACCCGCGGACCGCGACGGCTGTCCCGCACCCACCGGTGCGGACTCGCCGACGCGGTCCGCGGTCGTTTCCGCACCCGGCGCCGGGGATCCGTCCGGTGTCGGGCAAGGGTCCAGCACCGGGGATGCGTCCGGTGGGCGAGCGTCCGGTGCCGCTGGGGTGCTCGACCGGGGGAGGCAGGACGGTCCGGGTGCCGCGGATCGGACGGACGCCTCGGAAGCCCCGGAGGCCCCGGACGCCTCGGAAACCCCGGACGAGCCGGTCGGCGAGGACGGTGCGGCTGCTTCGGAGGAGGCCGCGGAGAGGGGTGAGCGCTCGCGCTCGCGTGAGCTGTTGCTGCTCACCGGCATCTGCCTGTTCGTCCTGCTGCTGGTCAACGCCTTCGTGGCGCGCCCGTTCTCGGTGCCCTCCGGATCGATGGAGAACACCCTGCGCCCGGGTGATCGCCTGATCGTGAGCAAGCTGTCCTACGCCTTCGGCGGCCATCCGCGCCGCGGCGACGTGGTGGTCTTCGACGGCACCGGCTCCTTTCTGCGCAAGCCCCTCGAACCCGCCGGCTTCGGGACCTCGCTGCGCTCCTTCGGCCGGGAGATCGGACTGGTCCCGGCCGGTGACTCCGTCTACGTGAAGCGGGTCGTCGGTATCGGTGGCGACCGCGTCACCAGCGCCGGACCGGGCCACCCGATCACCGTCAACGGCGTGCCGCTCGACGAGTCGGGTCTCCTTTTCCCGGGGGACGAGCCGTCCAGTGTGGCCTTCGACGTGGTGGTGCCCCCCGGCAAGCTCTGGGTGATGGGCGACCACCGCAGCGACTCCCGCGACTCCCGCGACCACCTCGGCGAACCGGGGGGCGGTTTCGTCCCGGAGTCCAAGGTGATCGGGCGGGCCGCCTGGGTGGTCTACCCGGTCGGACACTGGGCCGACCTGGACCGGCCGGACGCCTACGCCGCCGCAGAAGGGACGGGCGGTCATGGGGAGCAGGGGTAGGGGGCGGCTCGCCGACCGCCCGGACACCGGCTCCGGGCCCTCGGCCGGTGTCGGTGCCGCCTCCGGCCCCGGCACCGGGACGGTGAGCGGGACCCGGACGGAGGCCGGGCCCGGGGAGGCCCTCGGACGGTCGGATCCTGCCGGGACGGCCGATGTCCCGGTGGTGCGCGGCCGTGCCGAGCGCCGCCGCACCGCCCGCAGGGCGGCCCGTCGCCGCAGCCGCTCGCGGCTGCGGGAGATTCCGCTGGTCGTCGTGGTCGCACTGATCGTGGCTCTGGTGATGAAGACCTTTCTGGTGCAGGTCTTCGTGATCCCCTCGGGATCGATGGAGCAGACGATTCTGATCGGGGACCGGGTACTGGTCGACAAGCTCACTCCCTGGTTCGGTGCCGAGCCGGAGCGCGGCGAGGTCGTGGTGTTCAAGGACCCGGGCGGCTGGCTGGAGAACCAGCACGGGGCGTCGACGGACGGTGTGCTCCTGCACGGGGCCAAGCAGGTGCTGACCTTCGTCGGGCTGCTGCCCTCCGACAACGAGCAGGACCTCATCAAGCGGGTGATCGGGGTCGGCGGCGACACGGTCGAGTGCTGCGACGAGCAGGGCAGGATCCTGCTCAACGGCAAGCCGCTGGAGGAGCCCTACCTGGCCCCGGGCAACCCGCCGTCGCGACAGCCGTTCAAGGTGAAGGTGCCGGCGGGGCGGCTCTGGGTGATGGGCGACCACCGGGACGTCTCCGCCGACTCCCGTTTCCACATGGGCAATCCGGGACAGGGCACGATTCCGGTGAGCGGGGTGCTGGGGCGGGCGTTCATGATTGCCTGGCCGGTCGGGCGGGTCCATCAACTTGATGTGCCGGTTTCACTCTCCTCGGTGGCACGCGCCGCGCCGGACCCCGGAACTGCGCGGAACGTGGTGGGTGTTGGCCCGATCCCTGAGGAACCTCCGCTCGTTATGGGTGTGTTGGGCATCCTTCCGCTCGTCGGCCGCCGGGTGGGACGACCCGGGCGGTAGGCCCGGCCGGGCCGGTGGACGGTCGGAACGCGCGCGTGGGACCGCGAGCCGGATGCCCGGGAGTGATAGAGAAGTGCTGGGTGCGGCCGTTGCGACGAGCCGCGCCCGAGGGCTGTGCCGGTGTCGGAGACCCCCGCAGGGGCGGTTCCGGCGGGCGCGGCCGATCGTGGAACGTGGTGCCCGCTGTGCGGCACTGTGAGCGCGGACGCGCAGGCGTCCGCACAGCAGGGAGGAGACGTTGTGGGGGATTTGGTGATCGGCGCCCGCTCAGGTGCCGGAGAGCCCGAGGGCTCCGGCGGCCGGGCGGCCCGGTCCGCGGAGGCCGCGGCGCCTTCGGCCTCGGCCGAGGAGGCGGCGGCCCAGTCCGCGGACGAGCACGGCGACGGCACGGACGACGCCTCGAAGCCCACCCCGGACAACGCTGAGCCGGCGGGCGGTACCGAGGATCAGCCGGAACGGAAGGAGCGGAAGCCGCGGTCCTTCTGGAAGGAACTGCCGATCCTCATCGGCATCGCCCTCGTGCTGGCGCTCGTGATCAAGACGTTCTTCGTCCAGGCGTTCTCCATTCCGTCGGAGTCGATGCAGAACACGCTCCAGGTGGGTGACCGGGTCCTGGTGGACAAGCTCACCCCGTGGTTCGGTGCCGAGCCGGAGCGCGGCGAGGTCGTGGTGTTCCACGACCCGGGCGGCTGGCTGGCGGACGAGCCGACCAACGAGAGCAGTAACTCCTTCGTCCGGGGCGTTCAGAACGTGCTGAGCTTCGTCGGTCTGATGCCGTCCGACAACGAGAAGGACCTCATCAAGCGTGTCATCGCGGTCGGCGGGGACACCGTCGAGTGCGAGGGCGAGGGCCCGGTGAAGGTCAACGGGATCGCGCTCGACGAGCCCTACGTCTATCCCGGCAACACCCCCTGCGGGACCAAGCCGTTCGGTCCGGTGAAGGTGCCGGACGGTCGGATCTGGGTGATGGGTGACCATCGCGCGGACTCGCTCGACTCGCGCTTCCACATGGACCAGCCGGGTGGCGGGACCGTCCCGGTGGACGACGTGATCGGGCGTGCCTTCGTGGTGGCGTGGCCGATCAACCACTGGTCGACGCTGCCGGTGCCGGACACCTTCGACCAGAAGGGGCTGGCGGCGGCTGCCCTGCCCGCCGTTCCGGCCGCGGCCGGTGCCGTGGGCGCCGTCGCGCTGCTCCCGCTGGTCCGTCGGCGGTGGAACGGGACGGGCCGCGACGACCGGTCCTGACGACGACCGGGGGCGCCCGGGTCTTGCGCGGGCCGTGGTACCGACGAGTAATCTGCTCGGACGTGCCACGGCCCGCCGGGTTTTCCACCCGTCGTCCCGGCGCGGTGCTGTGGGCGTTTCCGGGTCGGTCTGGGGTTGGACGGTTTCGATGAGCAGTGTCGTGGAACGCTCGGCCGACAGTCCGCCGGCTGCCGCCCGCCGTCGGCGTCGACCCGCGGCCGTGGTCCAGGGCGTACTGCTCGGCCTCGGGCTGGCCCTGCTGATCGGCGGCTTCGCGGTGATCGCCGTGAGCTACCGGCCCTACAGCATTCCGACCGCCTCGATGGCGCCCACCCTCCAGGCCCAGGACACCGTCCTGGCCAGGAAGTCCGACGGCTCGGACGTCGGTCGCGGTGACGTGGTCGTCTTCCGCGACCGGGCCTGGGGCGGCGAGCTCATGGTCAAGCGCGTGGTCGCGGTGGGAGGGGACACCGTCGCGGTCGGAGAGGGCGACCGCCGGCTGACCGTTAACGGCAAGCCGGTGGACGAGCCCTACCTCGCCGGGACGGGTGCCCAGGGAGCCTCCTTCAGTGTGGAGGTGCCGCCCGGCCGGCTCTTCCTGCTCGGCGACAACCGGCTCGGCTCGCTCGACTCCCGGGTCCACCTGGAGACGGACGGCGGGACCGTCCCGGCCACCGAGGTGCAGGCCAGGGTGGAGGCCACCGTGCTGCCGTTCGGCCGGATGGCGCTGCTGGGCGGCACCTCGGCGTTCGAGGCGATCGACGGCCGCCGGCCGGCTGCCCCGGGACCGCTGGAGCCCGCGTTCTGGGCGAGCATTGTAGGCGCGGCGACGATCGTCGTGACCTCGGCGGTGGGGGGTGCGGCGGGTCTGGTGCGCCGCCGTCGCCGCGCCGCCTGATCCGGACCGGCGCCGCCCGCGCCGGGACCGCTCTGCCGAACCTCGCCCCGGAGGACCGCACCGGGTGGCAGGATCGGGGGAACGACCGGGGCGGACGGAGGGAGCGTGGAGGCTCGTCATGGCGGCACAGCGGCGCAGGGCCTCGCGGATCCTGCTGCTCGACGGGCAGGACCGACTGCTGCTCTTCCACGGCTCGGACCCGGCGACGCCCGGCGTCACCTGGTGGTTCACCCCCGGCGGAGGACTGGAGCAGGGGGAGAACGTCCGGGACGCCGCCGAGCGGGAGCTCGTGGAGGAGACCGGCTTGCACGGTGTGGAGCTCGGTCCGGTGGTCGCGTACGGCAATGCTTCGTTCTCCTATCGGGGGCAGCGCTTCGAGCAGGAACAGTGGTTCCACCTGGCCCGGACGACACGGACGGTGCTGGACCACTCGGGCATGGGCGAGGACGAACACGCCCAGTTGCTCGCGGCGCGCTGGTGGACGGTCGAGGAATTGCGGTCCACCTCCGAGACGGTCTATCCGTTCGGACTGGTGGACTTTCTGGAGCGGCTGTTGACCGAGGGGCCGCCGGTCGCCCCGGTACGGCTCTGAGGGTGAGTGCGGTGGTCCACAATGGGTGGACGTGACAAGTTGAGGGGACGCCTGGATGAGTGCCGAAGATCTCGAAAAGTACGAGACCGAGATGGAGCTCAAGCTCTACCGGGAGTACCGGGACGTCGTCGGCCTGTTCAAGTACGTGATCGAGACCGAGCGACGGTTCTACCTCACCAACGACTACGAGCTGCAGGTGCACTCGGTGCAGGGTGAGGTCTTCTTCGAGGTGTCGATGGCGGATGCGTGGGTCTGGGACATGTACCGGCCGGCCCGGTTCGTCCGCAAGGTCCGGGTGCTGACCTTCAAGGACGTGAACATCGAGGAACTCGCGAAGAGCGATCTGGAGCTGCCCTCGGACGAGTCCGGCTTCGGGAACTGACGTTGGACCGCCCGGTCCCCGGATGTCCAGGGGAATTTCGGATATTCCGGAATTCTCACTCCCGTGGGTGACAGGAGTTATCCACAGGCCCGGGTTTTCCACAGGAAATAACAACCCCATGGTCCGCGTCCGGACCGCACGGCAGCCTCCCCGTCGGAGGTGGTCACCGTGCAGGACATCGAGCGCGCCACGCGCCAGCAGACCGCGAAGGCCCGACGGGGCGGGCAGCCACGCCGACGGGCGGCGCCCGCCCCGGCGGGCGGCCCGCTCCCGCAGGCCGACCAGGGATCCGTCGCGCCCGCGTCCGCCCCGGCCGAGCCCGCCCCGCCCGTAGCGGCGCCGTCCGCGCCCGGCGGCGCCGGAGCGGGGCGGCTCGGCAACACCGGCCTCGGCCGCTACGGCGAACGCGTGGCGGCCCGCCGGCTCGCCGAGCAGGGGCTGCACATCCTCGACCGCAACTGGCGGTGCGTCGAGGGCGAGCTGGACATCGTCGCCCTCGACGGCGACACGGTGGCGGTCTGCGAGGTCAAGACCCGCTCCGAGCGGAGCTTCCAGCAGCCGACCGAGGCCATCGACCCCATCAAGGCGGAGCGGCTGCGCCGCCTGGCCGAGCGCTGGATGTCCGAGCGCTGGCCCGGCCACTTCGCCCGGCTGGCGGGCCCCGGGTACCGGCCCGGCTCCACCGACCCGCCGTGGGCGCCCGTTCCGCCGGGCGGTGTCCGGATCGACCTCGTCGCGGTCATCAACCGGGTCCGCGGCGCGGCCACGGTCGACCACCTGCGGGGGGCGGTCTAGATGGCCTTCGCCCGGACGTGTTCCGTGGCCCTGGTCGGGGTCGACGGGGTGATCGTCGAGGTCCAGGCCGACCTGGAGCCCGGGGTGGCGGCGTTCACCCTGGTCGGCCTGCCCGACAAGGCGCTCTCCGAGGCCCGCGACCGGGTTCGCGCCGCGGTCGTCAACAGCGGCGAGGCCTGGCCGCAGCGCAAACTGACCGTAGGACTGAGCCCGGCGTCGGTGCCCAAGAGCGGCAGCGGCTTCGACCTCGCCGTGGCCTGCGCCGTACTGGCCGCGGCCGAGCGGCTCGACCCCTCCGCGATCGCCGACCTGCTGCTCATCGGTGAGCTGGGGCTGGACGGGCGGGTGCGCCCGGTCCGCGGGGTGCTCCCCTCGGTGCTGGCGGCCGCCGACGCCGGTTACGAGCGGGTGGTGGTCGCGGATCAGACGGCCGCCGAGGCCGAGCTGGTCCCCGGAGTGAGCGTCATCGGCGTGCGCAGCCTGCGCCAGCTGATCGCGGTGCTCAGCGGAGCCCCCGAGCCGGAGGAGCCGCCCGACCGGCTCGCCGGACGGCCGGACCCGTTGATGGCGGGTCTCATGCTCCCCAGCGCCGGGGTGCGCGGCCTGCCCGACGAGGCGGCCGCCCGGATGGACCTCGCGGACGTGGCCGGACAGTACGAGGCCCGCCGGGCCCTGGAGATCGCCGCCGCGGGTGGTCACCACCTCTACCTCAAGGGTCCGCCGGGCGCGGGCAAGACGATGCTGGCGGAGCGACTGCCGGCGCTGCTCCCGAGGCTGACCCAGAAGGAAGCGCTGGAGGTCACCGCGGTCCACTCCGTCGCGGGGCTGCTCCCGGCGGGTCGGCCGCTGATCGACCGCGCGCCCTACTGCTCCCCGCACCACTCGACCACCATGCCCGCCATCGTCGGCGGTGGCAGCGGTCTGCCGAGACCGGGTGCGGTCTCGCTGGCCCACCGTGGGGTCCTGTTCCTCGACGAGGCGCCCGAGTTCCCGGTCCGGGTCCTGGACGCACTGCGCCAACCGCTCGAAGCCGGCGAGGTGGTGATCGCGCGGTCCGCCGGATCGCTCCGGCTGCCCGCTCGCTTCCTGCTCTGCCTGGCGGCCAACCCCTGTCCGTGCGGGCGCCACTCGCGGCGGGGCGAGGGGTGCGAGTGCACGCCCGCCATGGTCAGCCGCTACCAGGGCAGGCTGTCCGGCCCGCTGCTCGACCGGGTCGACCTCCAGGTCCAGGTCGCCCCGGTGACCAGGGCCGAACTGATGCAGCGCGACACCTCGGCGGAGACCACCGAGGTCGTTGCCGCCCGCGTGCTGGCGGCGCGGGAGCGCGCGGCGGCCAGGCTCGCGGCCACACCGTGGCGGACCAACGCCGAAGTCCCCGGGCACGAGCTGCGGACCCGCTGGCAACTGGCGCCGGGCGCGCTCAACGACGCCGCGCGCCAGCTGGAGCGGGGCCTGTTGACCGCCCGGGGCCTGGACCGGGTGCTGCGGGTCGCCTGGACCGTCGCGGACCTCGCCGGCCGGGACCGCCCCGAACAGCGCGACATCCGGACGGCCCTCGTACTGCGCACGGGCGTGGAACAGGGGCTCCCACTGACGGAGCAGTTCTTCCGCAGTCCGGATTCCACCGCGGACGGTCCGGACGCCCGGGCCGGACGCCGTCCCACTCGCCCCCGGCCCGCCCGCCGGCCGCCCGATCCCACCTCCACCGAGAAGCCCGAGAACCCCGAGAAGCCCGAGAACCCCGAGGAGAGCGGCACATGAGCCTCACCGCGAACGACCTCCCCCAGCGCCCGCCCCCCGAGCCGGGAGCCGTCCCGGAGCCCGGGCCGGAGCGCCTCGCCAGGGCGGCGCTGAGCCGGCTCGCCGAACCGGGGGACGCCACGCTCGGCCGCTGGCTCGCCCGCCTCGACGCCCTGGACGTCGTACAGGCGATCCGGAGCGGCGCCCCGGCCGAGCAACTCGGCGTGGACACCGCCAGGCTGGCGGCCTACCGGGCCCGGACGGCAGGACTCGATCCGGTCGCCGATCTGGAGCGGGTGCGCGCAGCCGGCGGACGCTTCGTCATTCCGGGCGACACCGAGTGGCCGAGCCAGCTGGACGACCTCGGAGCGGGCCGTCCTACCGGGCTCTGGGTGGTCGGGACGGGCTCGCTGCGCCTGCTCGCCCTGCGATCGGTCGCGGTGGTCGGGGCCCGGGCCTGCACGGCGTACGGTGCGCACGTCGCGGGGGACCTCGCCGCACAGCTCGCCGAACGCGGCTGGGTGGTCGTGTCCGGCGGCGCCTACGGGATCGACGCGGCCGCCCACCGGGGCGCGCTGGCGGTCGGCGCTCCGACGGTCGGTGTCCTGGCCTGCGGGGTGGACGTGGCCTACCCGCGGGGCAACACCGTGCTGATCCGCCGGATCGCCGAACAGGGACTGCTGGTGAGCGAGCTTCCGCCGGGGGAGCACCCGACCAGGTTCCGGTTCGTGCTGCGCAACCGGGTGATCGCGGCGCTGACCCGCGGCACGGTGGTGGTCGAGGCGGCGCTGCGCAGCGGGGCGCTCAGCACCGCCCGACGCGCCCGTGACCTCAACCGGCACACCATGGGTGTGCCCGGGCCGGTCACCTCGGAGCTCTCCGCCGGGGTGCACGCACTGGTCCGCAGCGGCGCGGCCACGGTCGTGACCGACGCGGCCGAGATCGTCGAACTGATCGGGGCGATCGGCGAGGACCTGGCGCCGCAGCGCAGTGGGCCGGTGCTGCCCAGGGACCTCCTGGAGCCGGAGGCGGCACAGGTCCTGGAGGCCGTGCCGGCCACGGCCGAGGGTGCGCCCGTGGAGCGGTTGGCCCGGCAGTCGGGACTTCCGCCGGACGAGGTGCTCCAGCGGCTCTACGAGCTGGGATCGCTCGGCCACGTCGAGCGCCACGGCGCGCACTGGCGTCTGGTGCGGAGGAGGTGACGGCCCGTCCGGACGAGGGCGGCGGATCGGCCCGGAGGGACCGGTGGGGCGCGGCGTCAGGAGGACACGCGCCCGAGGGGCGACCGGGAGGAGGACGGGGAAGGGCGCGGAGTTGACGGTGCGGACCGGCCGGGCGGGGCCGGCATCCGGTTCGTCCACCTCCGGTGCCCGGGTGGGGCGACACGAACGCCACCGGATCGGGGGACGACCGAGTGGCGGTAGCACTCTGCAGCGAGTCGGTCACGCTACGCTCGCCATGCCTTCCCTATCAGCACATGACTCGGCAGAACGGCGCAGACCAACGTATGCCCACACACATTCCCGGACACCGAGTGACCGGTGGCGCCCGGTCCTCGGGAGGGCCGCGCACCGAGCGGCGGACCGCGACCGAGTACCCGTCCAAGTCCACGGGTGGGATGGGGGCCCTGGCGCGGCAGGGTGGCCGTCCGGCGCTCACCGGGGCGCACGACGACCGCCCGGACGCGCCCGGCGCTCCCGCCGGCGCGTCCGCCCCCGCGTCCGCGGAAGCGCCGGCTCCCCGTCGGGAGCGCACGGCGCTCGAAGAACTCTGGCGCGCCTACAAGGAGACGGCCGATCAGCGGCTGCGGGAGCAGCTGATCCTGCACTACTCGCCGCTCGTCAAGTACGTGGCGGGCCGGGTGGGGGTCGGTCTGCCGTCCAATGTCGAGCAGGCCGACTTCGTCTCCTCCGGTGTTTTCGGGCTGATCGACGCGATCGAGAAGTTCGACATCGAGCGAGCCATCAAGTTCGAGACCTACGCGATCAGCCGGATCCGCGGCGCGATCATCGACGAGCTGCGTGCGCTGGACTGGATCCCGCGCTCGGTGCGGCAGAAGGCCAAGGCGGTCGAGCGCACCTACGCGACACTCGAGGCCCGGCTGCGGCGGACGCCCACCGAGCCCGAGGTCGCGGCCGAAATGGGCATCGCGATCGAGGACCTGCACACCATCTTCAGCCAGCTCTCGCTCGCCAACGTGGTCGCGCTCGACGAGCTGCTCCACCCGGTCGGCGACGGCGGCGACCGGCTGAGCCTGATGGAGACGCTGGAGGACCACGGGGCGGACGACCCGGTCGAGGTGGCCGAGGACCGGGAGCTGCGCCGGCTGCTGGCGCAGGCGGTCAACACCCTTCCCGAACGGGAGAAGACCGTGGTGACGCTCTACTACTACGAGGGACTCACGCTCGCGGAGATCGGCCAGGTCCTCGGGGTGACCGAGAGCAGGGTCAGCCAGATCCACACCAAGTCGGTGCTTCAGCTGCGCGCCAAGCTGTCGGACATCCGGTAGCCGAACACCCCCGGCCGGACTCTCTCCGGCCGAACACCCTCCGGTCGCCCCCGGTCGACTCCCGGTCGGCCCCGGCCGAAAACCGCCCCCGGCCGGAGGCTCCTCGGCCGAACGCCCCGGCGGGGCGTCGAGCGGACCGGTCGGTGCGCCGCGTACGCCGGGTTCGCACGCCGCACCCCGGAACGCATCCCTCCGTATTCGTTGCGGTGCGCGGCACCGTACCGGTGCGATGTAGGGCTCCGTACAGTGGAGGGCGTGCCGAAGATCCGAGCAGCCAGTGTGGCCGAGCATCGCCAGATGCAGCGGGCAGCCCTCCTCGATGCTGCCCGCAGTCTCCTCACCGAGGGAGGCATGGAAGCCCTGACCTTTCCCGCGCTCGCGGTGCGCACCGGCCTCGCGCGTTCCTCGGTGTACGAGTACTTCCGCTCCCGCGGGGCGGTGGTGGAGGCGCTCTGCGAGGTGGACTTCCCACTGTGGGCCGCCGAGATCGAGGCCGGGATGGCGAGCCGGGACACCGCCGCCGAACGGATCGAGGCGTACGTCCGGAGCCAGCTCGCGCTGGCCGCCGACCCGCGCCACCGCGCGGTCGCGGCGATCTCCGCACTGGAGCTGGACGACGCGGCCCGGGAACGCATCCGGGCCGCGCACGGGACGCTGGTCGGGCTGGTGGTCCAGGCCCTCGACGACCTCGGCCACGAGCAGCCCCGGCTGGCGGCCGCGCTGCTGCAGGGCATCGTCGAGGCGGCGGTGCGGCAGGCGGAGCACCGGGCAGCGGGTGGCCGGGCCGAGAGTCCCGAGGTGATCGCGGACGCCGCCGTCGCCCTCGCCCTGCACGGCCTCGGCCGGAGCTGAAGCGCGACGTCCCGAGCACGGTGCGCGGCCCGGCCGGGGGGACGGGTGCGGCGGCGACCCGGTCCGCCGGGCGGTCGAGCGGAAGCAGCCGGGCGCGGCCGGTCCCGAACAGGGCCGGTGGGTCCAGGTAGCGCTCTCCGCGCAGCAGACCCCAGTGCAGGCAGGGGCCGGCGGCGCAGTGGCCGTCCCCGGGTGCGAGCCGTCCGATCACCTGTCCGGCCGCCACGGCGGTGCCCGCGGTGAGGACACCCACCACCGGTAGATAGGTGCTCCGCAGCGGAGGAGTCGACGGGGCTGACGGAGCCGCGGACGCCGCGGATCCCGTCGGCGTGTGGGTGACCGTGACGACCGGCCGTCCGGCCACCGGCCCGGCGAACGTCACCACCCCCGGCGCCGCGGCGCGAACCTCCGCACCGGCGGTGGCGGCCAGGTCGACGCCCCGGTGGCCCGCGCCCCACGGTCGCACGGGCGGCTCGAATCGGCCGATCACGGCACCCGGCCCCCCGCCCGGCCCGTCCACCGGCCACCACCGCCCGCTCCCGCTCGTCCCGCTCCCGCTCGTCCCGCTCCCGCTCGTCCCGCTCCCGCTCGTCCCGCTCCCGCTCGTCCCGCTCCCCTCGCTGGTCCTGGTGGCTCCGGGAGCGACCACGACCCCGTCCTCCCTGCCCGCGGCGTGCCCCAGCGCCCCGGGCGGGCCGCCGGTCAGCAGGGCGACCAGCACCACCGGCAGGAGCGAGAGCACCCACCGCCTCGCCTCCGCCCACGCCCTGCTGCCTCTCCCGCCCGGAGCCGCGTCCAGACCTGCGTCCACGTCCGCACCCGTGCTGACACCCACACCTGTACTCACACCCACACCCACACCCACCGTCCCCGCCACCGACAGTCGTGCCGCCGAGGCTCCCCGGGCCGGCCGTCCCGGGCCACCCCGGGCCCGTTTCCTGTGGACAACCGGCCCCTGGGGACAATGGCCGTCCCTCCAACGGGTGGACCCCGACAGGTGCACGGGGGCCCAACACGGCCGCCCGGGGCCCCGGACCTGGCCGGTCCCCCGCCCGCCCGGCTTTCACGGAGTCGCTCGGCGCTCGGCGCTTCCCGTACACTTCACACGCGACCCGGTCCGCCGGGTCGACTTCGCACGCCCCGCCACCGGTGGTCGGACAGCGGCTCAGCCGCCGCCCCCGCCAGGTGCGAGTGCCGCTCGGTCCGCCGAGCCCGACCGGTCCCAGGGCCGCCGGGGGAAGCGGCTCGGCACGTTCGGGGCGTCAGGCGTGGCTGTCACCTGGCCGCCACGGACAAAACCGAGCCTGACCCGGCCGTTCGCACCAGCCGAACGGGAAGCGCCATCTCGCGCGTCCCGTGACGCCGCTGCGCCGGAGCCGGGCGTAACACCTGAGGAGCACGGCTATGGCCGTCGTCACGATGCGGGAGCTGCTGGAGAGCGGCGTCCACTTCGGTCACCAGACCCGCCGCTGGAACCCGAAGATGAAGCGCTTCATCATCACCGAGCGCAACGGCATCTACATCATCGACCTCCTGCAGTCGCTGAACTACATCGACCGCGCCTTCGAGTTCATCAAGGAGACCGTTGCCCACGGCGGCAGCGTCCTCTTCGTCGGCACGAAGAAGCAGGCCCAGGAGGCCATCGCCGAGCAGGCCACCCGCGTGGGCATGCCCTACGTGAACCAGCGCTGGCTCGGCGGCATGCTGACCAACTTCTCGACCGTCTACAAGCGCCTGCAGCGCCTCAAGGAGCTGGGCGAGCTGGACTTCTCGGACGTGGCCGGCTCCGGCCTCACCAAGAAGGAGCTCCTGGTCCTCCAGCGCGAGCACGACAAGCTGGAGAAGACCCTCGGCGGTATCCGTGACATGCAGCGCGTTCCCAGCGCTGTCTGGATCGTGGACACCAAGAAGGAGCACATCGCGGTCGGCGAGGCCCGGAAGCTCAACATCCCGGTCGTCGCCATCCTCGACACCAACTGCGACCCCGACGAGGTCGACTACAAGATCCCGGGCAACGACGACGCGATCCGCTCCGTCACCCTGCTGACCCGTGTGATCGCCGACGCCGTCGCCGAGGGCCTCAAGTCCCGCGCGGGTGTCGCCAAGGGCGACGTCAAGGCCGAGCCGGGTGCCGACCAGCCGCTCGCCGACTGGGAGAAGGACATCCTGGAGGGCGAGAAGAAGGCTGAGGAGGCTCCCGCCGCCGACGCCGCCGAGGCTGCTCCGGCCGCCGAGGCCGCCGCCGTCGAGGCCCCGGTCACCGAGGCCCCCGCCGCCGAGGCTCCGGCCGAGCAGGCCTGACGTACCAAGGGTGAGGGGCACCCGCCGGTACGACACCGGTCGGTGCCCCTCTCTCCCGCGCCGGGGCCGAACCATCGGCCCCGGCGCTACTCCACGCAGACACGCGAGACGCGAGAAGAGATTCACACCATGGCGAACTTCACCGCCGCGGACGTCAAGAAGCTCCGTGAGCTCACCGGCGCCGGCATGATGGACTGCAAGAAGGCCCTGGACGAGGCCGAGGGCAACGTCGAGAAGGCCGTCGAGCTTCTGCGCATCAAGGGCCAGAAGGGCGTTGCCAAGCGTGAGGGCCGCGACGCCTCCAACGGTGCCGTCGCCGCGCTGATCGCCGAGGACAAGAAGTCCGGCGTCCTGGTCGAGCTCAACTGCGAGACCGACTTCGTCGCCAAGGGTGACAACTTCGTCCAGGTCGCCGACGCGATCGCCGCCCACGTCGCCAAGAGCGCCCCGGCCGACCTGGACGCCGCCCTGGCGTCCGAGATCGAGGCCGGCAAGACCGTCCAGCAGTTCGTGGACGAGGCCAACGCGACCCTGGGCGAGAAGATCGTCTTCCGCCGCTTCGCGCAGTTCGACGGCGACGGCTTCGTCGCTGTCTACCTGCACAAGACCAGCCCCGACCTCCCGCCGGCCGTCGGCGTCCTGGTCGAGCTGGACAAGGAGAACGCCGAGGTCGCCAAGGACGTCGCGCAGCACATCGCCGCCTTCGCGCCGAAGTACCTGTCCCGCGAGGACATCCCGGCCGAGGACATCGAGAACGAGCGCCGCGTCGCCGAGGCCACCGCTCGCGAGGAGGGCAAGCCGGAGGCCGCCCTGCCGAAGATCGTCGAGGGTCGCGTCACCGGCTTCGTGAAGGAGAACTCCGTCCTGGAGCAGGCCTTCGCGAAGGACAACAAGAAGACCGTCGCCAAGGTCCTCGAGGAGAACGGCGTCGCCCTCAAGCGCTTCGCCCGCTTCCGCGTCGGCGCCTGAGCCACGTTCCACCGGTCCCCCCGGCCGTAGGCTGGGAACCGCCCCCGCCCGCTGACCAGGGCTACGGGGAACGCGCCGTACGGGCTCACCCAGCGCCATCCGTTCACGGGCGAGCCGCGTCGGCGACATGAACGACGAGGAGGCCATTGCCGTGCAGGACACCGAACCGGTTCCCGCGGCAGTGGCCTCCTCGCGTGTACGCGCAGGCCGGGCACCCGCACACCCGCGTCTGTGAACCAGTAGGTGCAGAAGGAGAAGTCCATGCAGGAGACGCAGGAGACCGCGCGGGAGATCCAGGACGGCACGCGCCGCCGGGTAATGCTGAAGCTGTCCGGTGAAGCGTTCGCCGGCGGCGGCGGGCTCGGCGTCGATCCGGACGTCGTGCACGCGATCGCCCGCGAGATCGCCACGGTCGTCCGCGCGGGCACCGAGGTCGCCGTGGTGATCGGCGGCGGCAACTTCTTCCGCGGCGCCGAGCTCCAGGTCCGCGGTATGGACCGGGCCCGCTCGGACTACATGGGCATGCTCGGCACGGTCATGAACTGCCTGGCGCTCCAGGACTTCCTGGTCAAGGAGGGCATCGAGACCCGGGTCCAGACCGCCATCACGATGGGCCAGGTCGCCGAGCCGTACCTGCCGCTGCGCGCCGTCCGGCACCTGGAGAAGGGCCGTGTGGTGATCTTCGGCGCCGGTATGGGCATGCCCTACTTCTCCACCGACACCACGGCCGTCCAGCGGGCGCTGGAGATCCACGCCGATGTGCTGCTGATGGGCAAGAACGGCGTGGACGGCGTCTACGACTCCGACCCCCGCACCAACCCGGACGCGGTCAAGTTCGACGCGCTGGAGTACTCCGAGGTCATCGCGCGCGACCTCAAGGTGGCCGACCTCACCGCGATCACGCTCTGCAAGGACAACAACCTTCCGATGCTGGTCTTCGAGCTGCTCGCGGAGGGCAATATCGCGCGTGCGGTGAAGAGTGAGAAGATCGGCACACTCATCAGCCAGGATTCTGTCCGGGCCTGAGCAGTAACCAGCCGTACCGGACGGCGCCGCCGCCGCGAGGCTCCGGCGCCCGACCCCGGTCGGGACACCAGCAGATGAACCGGACAGGGAGATCACAGTGATCGAAGAGACCCTCCTCGACGCCGAGGAGAAGATGGAGAAGGCCGTCGCCCACGCCAAGGACGACTTCGCCGCCATCCGCACCGGCCGCGCGCACCCGGCGATGTTCGCCAAGATCGTCGCGGAGTACTACGGCGCCGTGACGCCGATCAACCAGCTGGCGTCCTTCTCCGTGCCGGAGCCCCGGATGGCGGTCGTCTCGCCGTTCGACAAGACCGCGCTGAAGGCGATCGAGCAGGCGATCCGCGACTCCGACCTGGGTGTCAACCCGTCGAACGACGGCTCCATCATCCGGGTCGTGCTCCCCGAGCTGACCGAGGAGCGCCGCCGGGAGTTCATCAAGGTCGCCCGCGGCAAGGGCGAGGACGCCAAGGTCTCGATCCGCGCCGTCCGCCGCAAGGCCAAGGACGCGATCGACAAGCTGGTCAAGGACGGCGAGATCGGCGAGGACGACGGCCGTCGCGCCGAGAAGGAGCTCGACGACACCACGGCCAAGTACGTGGCCACCGTCGACGAGCTGCTGAAGCACAAGGAAGCCGAGCTGCTCGAGGTCTGATGAACGACGCCCCTGACGCCCCTGGCTATTGGGGCACGTCCGACCAGCAGTACCAGCCGTACCGTCCGTACGAGCCTGCGCAGGCCCCCGGCACGCCTGCGCAGGCCCCCGGCGCACCCGCTGCCCCCGGCCCGTCCGGCGCACCCGCCGCTGGCGGGTACCCGGCGCAGCCGCAGCACGGGCAGTACGACCGGCCGGGCCAGTACGACCGGCCCGGCCAGTACGACCGACCCGGGCAGCATGACCGGCCCGGGCAGTACGGCTCGGGTGACCCCGGCCACCGAACGGGTCACTCCCAGCAGCCTCCGGTGTACTGGGACCCCGACGCGGAGGAGACTCAGGTCATGCCTCCCGTTCCGGCCGAACCGGGCCCGCAGCCCGCAGCCCCGTCCGGGCCCGACCCCGCCGAGGGGCCGTCCCGCGAGACGGGCCGGCTGAGCGGACCGCTGTTCCGCGACGAGCAGCCCGGGGCGGTGGAGCCTGGCGCGTCGGAGACGGTCGTGCTGCGCGCGATCACCGACGACGCCCGGTCCGCTCCGGTCGGCGGGCCCCACCCGGGCACCGCCGCGGCGTACCCGGGGCCGTCGGCGCCGCAGACGCCGCCGGTCGCGGCGGGTCGTCCCGGCATGCCGGGCGGACCGGCGGCGGGGCAGCCGTTCCTCGTGCCGTCGTCCCACCCAGGGCAGGAGACACCCGTGGCCCAGCCCGATCCGCAGCCTCAGCCGGCGCAGCGCAAGCAGCGCGGCGGCCGCAACCTCCAGGCCGCGATAGGCGTGGGCGTCGGCCTCGGCGCGGTCATCGTCGCCTCGCTCTTCGTCGTCAAGGCCCTGTTCCTGGTCGTGGTGATCGCGGCGGTGTCGGTCGGCATCTGGGAGCTGACCAGTCGGCTGGCCGAGCGCAAGGAGATCAAGGCGCCGCTGGTCCCGCTGGTCGCGGGCGGCATCGCGATGGTCGCCACCGGCTACTGGTCGGGGATCCAGTGGGCGGCCGCCTCGCTCGCGCTCACCGGTCTCGCGGTGATGGTCTGGCGGATGGCCGAGCCGCCGGAGAACTACCTGCGGGACATAACGGCGGGCATCTTCACCGCCTTCTACGTCCCCTTCCTCGCCACCTTCGTGGCGATGATGCTGGCGGCCGACGACGGTCCGCAGCGGATCGTGCTGTTCCTGATCGTCACGGTGTGCAGTGACACCGGCGCCTACGCGGTGGGCTACAAGTTCGGCCGGACCAAGCTGGCGCCGACGATCAGCCCGGGCAAGACCCGGGAGGGACTGGCCGGCGGCATCGGCCTGTCGATGCTGGCGGGCGCGCTGCTGATGGAGCTGATCATCGACGGCGGCAGCTGGTGGCAGGGCCTGATCCTGGGCGGCTGCGCGGCGGTCACCGCGACCCTGGGCGACCTGGGTGAGTCGATGATCAAGCGTGACCTCGGGATCAAGGACATGGGCACCCTGCTGCCCGGTCACGGCGGCATCATGGACCGGCTGGACTCGCTGCTGCCGACCGCCCCGGTGGTCTGGCTGCTGCTGGCGGCCTTCGTGGGCAGCTGAGGCGACCCGCCCCGGCCCCGGGCCCCGGACGCACGGCGTCCGGGGCCCTCGCGCGTCTGCGACACTGGAACAACCATGCCTAAGCCCGGAGAACTCACCTTTGTCGCGCCGCGCGGCGCCAAGCCCCCGCGACACCTCGCCGACCTGAGCCCCGCCGAGCGCAAGGAGGCCGTCGCCGAGCTGGGCGAGCAGCCGTTCCGCGCGAAGCAGCTCTCCAACCACTACTTCGGCCGGATGTCGAACGACCCGGCGAGCTGGACGGACATCCCCGCCGCCAGCCGGGAGAAGCTCACCGACAGCCTGCTGCCGGAGCTGATGTCGGTCCTGCGGCACGTGTCCTGCGACGACGACACCACCCGCAAGACGCTCTGGAAGCTGTTCGACGGCACGCTCGTCGAGTCGGTACTGATGCGCTACCCGGACCGGGTCACCATGTGCATCAGCTCCCAGGCGGGCTGCGGCATGAACTGCCCGTTCTGCGCCACCGGCCAGGCCGGGCTGACCCGCAACCTGTCGACGGCCGAGATCGTCGAGCAGATCGCCGCCGGGATGCGCTCGCTGAGGAGCGGGGAGATCCCCGGCGGCGAGGCCCGGCTGTCCAATGTGGTGTTCATGGGCATGGGCGAGCCGCTGGCCAACTACAAGCGGGTGCTGGCCTCGATCCGCCGGCTGACCGACCCGGCGCCGGACGGCTTCGGCCTGTCCCAGCGCGGCATCACGGTCTCGACCGTCGGCCTGGTCCCGGCGATGTACCGGTTCGCCGACGAGGGCCTCAGCTGCCGTCTGGCGCTGTCGCTGCACGCTCCGGACGACGAGCTCCGGGACGAGCTGGTGCCGGTCAACACCCGCTGGAAGGTCGCCGAGGTGCTGGACGCGGCGTGGAACTACGCCGAGAAGTCCGGTCGCCGGATCTCCATCGAGTACGCGTTGATCAAGGACATCAACGACCAGGCGTGGCGGGCGGACCTGCTCGGCCGGCTGATCAAGAACCACCGGGTGCACGTCAACCTGATCCCGCTGAACCCCACCCCGGGCTCCAAGTGGACGGCCTCGCGTCCCGAGGACGAGCGGGAGTTCGTCCGTCGGCTGCAGTCGCACGGTGTGCCGACGACCGTCCGCGACACCCGCGGTCAGGAGATCGACGGCGCCTGCGGCCAGCTCGCGGCGGCGGGCTGATCAACGGCGGGTTGATCAACGGCGGACTGATCGCACGACGAGCCGATCGAGCGACGATCTGACCGAGCGACGATCTGATCAGCGATGAGCCCGACCGGCGACGAGCCGATCGAGCAGAGCCGGACGACCGGCCCAGCGACGCGGAAGGGCCCGGCCACCGGCCGGGCCCTTCCGCGTCGCCCGGAGGCGCCGCCCCGTCGGCTCAGCGCAGTCCGGCCGCGGCCAGGGCCGCCGTGGCCCCGCCGGTGACCAGCAGGACCGTGCCCGTCATCAGGGTCCGCAGCACGACCGCGCCGAACAGCAGCCGGGGCGCCGCCCCGAGCCGCAGCAGCGCCTCGGCGACACCCCGGCGGGCGGTGCGCAGCTCGGCCAGCCGGACCACCACCGCCCCGGCGGTGCAGCCCAGTACCAGCCCGGCCTCGATCGCGGGCAGCACATCGGCGCTGCCGGGTTCGCCCAGCCAGTAGCGGACGGTGGTGAGCACCATCGCGAGCGCCAGGGCGAGGACGGCCAGCGGCGCCCCGAGCCGGCGGGCCTGGGCGGTGAGGCCCCGGCCGGCGAGCAGTCGCAGCGGGGTGGGCCGCCCGAGCGCCAGCAGCCGCCCGGCCCAGCCGAGCAGCGGGCCGGTGAGCAGGGCGAGGCCGACCGCGGAGGCGATCCACCCGCCCAGCGCGGCGGTGCTGGTGCTGCCGAGTCCGGCCGGCAGGTGGATCGGACGGCCGTCGGCGGCGGCGCCGGGGCGCAGCGCGATCAGTTCCAGGGCGAGGCCGATGACGGCGAGGCCGATCGGCAGGGCGATCCGCCACGGGCCGAACCCGGTCGGCTCGGTGCCGGAGCGGCCGGGCAGGGTCTCGGCGGGCCGGACGGCCCCGGCCGCGGCGAGTCCGGCGGTCAGCGGCACGAGGGCGAGCAGGGTGACCGGCGCGGCGGCGGGGAGGGCGACGCCCATGCCCAGTTCGTCGGCGAGGGCCGGGCCGGCGATGTCGTTGCGCAGGACCAGGAAGAGCAGCAGGGTGAGTCCGGCGCCGGCCCCGCAGGCGAGCGCGACCTCGCCGGCGATCAGCGCGCGGATCCGGCCGGCCCCGGCGCCGGCCGTGGTGAGCCCGGTGATCCGGTCGGCCCGCCGGGCGGGCACGGCGCGGGCGGCGACGGCCGCGAACCAGGCGACCGCGGCCAGCGGGGGCAGGCACCAGAGCAGCCGGACGAGCGCGTCGTGGCCGTCGGTGGGGCCGCTCATCGCCCGGCCGAGGGCGCGCAGCAGGAAGGCGGCGACGACCGCGCCGGCCAGCGCGGTCAGCAGCCAGCGGCCGAGGTCGAGGACCCGGTAGCCCCGGGCCAGGCGGAGATAGAACACGGCGTCGACTCTTTCAGCGGCCGGCGGCCGGGACGGCGGTGGCCCCGGCGGTGCCGGGGGCGGCGATGCCGCGCGGCACGGGCGTGGCGGGGCCGGTCAGGCGGCCGTCGAGGAGGGCGACGGCGCGGTCCGCGTACCGGACGAGCTCGGGGTCGTGGGTGGCCAGCACGAGGGTGAGCTGGTGGGAGCGGGCCGCGCTGGTCAGTATCCGCAGGACCTGTTCGGCGGTCTCGCGGTGCAGCGGGGCGGTGGGGTCGTCGGCGAAGACGACCGGCGGGAGCGGTGCGAGGGCGCGGGCGACGGCGATCCGCTGGCGCTGGCCCTGGACCAGCCGTTCCGGCCGGACCTTGGCGAGGTCGCCGATGTCCAGGCGTTCCAGCCACTCGTCGGCGGCGGTGTAGGCGGCCTTGCCGCCGGCGCCGGCCAGCAGCAGGGGCAGGGCGACGTTCTCCCGGGCGGTCAGTTCGGGGACCAGGTGCGGTTCGGAGCCGACGAAGCCGAAACGGTCGCGGCGCAGCCGTTCACGGCCGGCCCGGCCGAGGGTGTGGACGGGGGAGCTGTTGAACCAGACCTCGCCCTCGTCGACCGGGAGCAGGGCGGAGAGGCAGCCGAGCAGGGTGCTCTTGCCGGAGCCGCGCGGGCCGGTGACGGCGAGGACCTCGCCCTCCCGGACCCCGAGCGAGACGCCGCGCAGCGCGGGGGTGCCGTGGTGGGACTTGACGATCCCCCGGGCCCACAGCACGTCGTTGTCAGGAGGGGCCGCTGACATGAGGTTCCATCCTGGGTGGCCGCAGGGATATGACAGTCGTCAGATTAGAACGATCGGGCCTGGGCGCGGTTGCGGCACACTGGCCCATCCGGGGCAAATCGCCCGCAATCAGGCGTGTTTGATCGACGGACCGATGGCGGAACGGCTGGGAACCGCCGTCGGGGAGGTGTCGGAGCGGTGCCGGGAGCGGCGGCGGCGCGGTGCGGGGGCGGCGCCGGGAACGTCGCAGGGCGGCCCCGCCGAAGCGGGACCGCCCTGTGACTGAGGGTGGGGAGGAAAGTCCGAGGGGTCAGAGCTTCGCCCACGCGTCGGTGAGGCTGGTCCGCAGGATCTGCTCGATCTCGTCGAAGGTCGACTGGTCGGAGATCAGCGGCGGGGCCAGCTGGACGACCGGGTCGCCACGGTCGTCGGCGCGGCAGTACAGGCCGTTGTCGAAGAGCGCCTTCGACAGGAAGCCGTAGAGCACGCGCTCGACCTCGTCGTCGTTGAACGACTCCTTGGTGACCTTGTCCTTCACGAGCTCGATGCCGTAGAAGTAGCCGTTGCCGCGGACGTCGCCGACGATCGGCAGGTCACGCAGCTTGCTGAGGGTGCCCAGGAAGTTGGCCTCGTTGTCGAGGACGTGCTGGTTCAGGCCCTCGCGCTCGAAGATGTCGAGGTTGGCCAGCGCCACCGCGGAGGAGACCGGGTGGCCGCCGAAGGTGTAGCCGTGCAGGAAGGTGTTGTCACCCTTGTAGAACGGCTCGGCGAGGCGGTCCGAGATGATCGTGGCGCCGATCGGGGAGTAGCCCGAGGTCATGCCCTTGGCGCAGGTGATCATGTCGGGCTGGTAGCCGAACTTGTCGGCGCCGAACATGGTGCCGAGGCGGCCGAAGGCGCAGATGACCTCGTCCGAGACCAGCAGCACGTCGTGGCGGTCGCAGATCTCGCGCAGGCGCTGGAAGTACCCGGGCGGCGGCGGGAAGCAGCCACCGGCGTTCTGCACCGGCTCGACGAAGACGGCAGCGACGGTGTCGGCGCCCTCGTTGAGGATCGCGACCTCGATCTCGTCGGCGCACCAGCGGCCGTAGGCCTCGGGGTCGACCGTGCCGTCGGGGCCGGCCAGGAAGGCCGGGGCGCGGTAGATGTTGGTGTTCGGGGCCTTGTGGGTGCCCGGCACCAGCGGCTCGAACGGGGCCTTCAGGCCCGGCAGGCCGGTGATGGACAGGGCGCCCTGCGGGGTGCCGTGGTAGGCGACGGCCCGCGAGATGACCTTGTACTTGGTCGGCTTGCCGGTCAGCTTGAAGTACTGCTTGGCAAGCTTCCAGGCGGTCTCGACGGCCTCGCCGCCACCGGTGGAGAAGAAGACCTTGTTCAGGTCGCCCGGGGCGTAGTTGGCCAGGCGCTCGGCCAGCTCGACGGCCTTCGGGTGGGCGTAGCTCCACACCGGGAAGAAGGCGAGCTCCTTGGCCTGCTTGGCGGCGGCCTCGGCGAGCTCCTCGCGGCCGTGGCCGGCCTGGACGACGAACAGGCCGGCGAGGCCGTCGAGGTACTTGCGTCCCTTGTCGTCCCAGACGTAGGTGCCCTCGCCCTTGACGATCGTCGGCACGGGGGAGTTCTCGTACGACGACATGCGGGTGAAGTGCATCCACAGGTGGTCGTAGGCGGTCTTGGAAAGGTCCTTCTGCGCCGGGTCGGCTGTCATCGGGTGCCCCAGGTGTAGGTCTGTTTCCGGAGCTTCAGGTAAACGAAGCTCTCGGTGCTCCGCACGCCGGGAAGCGCGCGGATGCGCTTGTTGATCATTTCGAGCAGGTGCTCGTCGTCCTCGCAGACCAGTTCGGCCAGGAGGTCGAACGAGCCGGCGGTGCAGACGACGTAGTCGACCTCGTCGAGGGCGGCCAGCGCGTCGGCGACGGGATCGATGTCTCCTTCGACCCGGATTCCGACCATCGCCTGGCGGGTGAAGCCGACGGTGAGCGGGTCCGTGACGGCGACGATCTGCATCACGCCCTGGTCGAGCAGCTTCTGGACGCGCTGTCGCACTGCCGCCTCGGACAGGCCGACGGCCTTGCCGATGGCGGCGTACGGGCGGCGCCCGTCCTCCTGGAGCTGCTCGATGATCGCCTTGGAGGCGGCGTCGAGGGGAACGCTGGCGTTCCGGTCGCGGTTGGCCACGCCGCCACTGTGCCCGATCGGTCTCGTGTTCGCAAGCGCGGCAGCTGCTGATTTCGTCGAGATCTTGGAAAACGCATGCGGATTTCATCGTCGATGCGCGATCGGCCTGTCGATAACGGCAGCCTTGCGGCTACCC
Source organism: Streptomyces sp. TLI_053 (assembly GCF_900105395.1). Lineage (NCBI taxonomy): Bacteria > Bacillati > Actinomycetota > Actinomycetes > Kitasatosporales > Streptomycetaceae > Streptomyces > Streptomyces sp. TLI_053. Next base: position 3,652,245 of record NZ_LT629775.1, on the reverse strand, counting down.
TGGCTACGGTACGCGCGCGGCTCCGCTGTGCCACGCGCATTCCGCCAACCAGTGGACCGCGGCACGACCGGCGCGGCCACTCGGCGCCCGCCGTCGGCCCCGGCGGCCGACGTACCATGGCGCCGGATTCTGCAATGCCGCAGGCCGAGACCGAGGAGAGACCCGTGAGCGACCTTCGCACGCTGCGCAACTACATCAACGGTGAGTTCGTCGATGCGGCCGACGGCCGCACGCTCGACATCGTCGACCCCACCACCGGCGAGGTCTACGCGACGTCCCCGCTGTCGGGCGCCTCCGACGTCGATGCCGCCATGGACGCCGCGGCGGCCGCGTTCCCGGCCTGGCGGGACTCCACCCCGAGCACCCGGCAGAAGCTGCTGCTGAAGATCGCCGACGCGGTCGAGGCGCGTGCCGACGAGATCGTCGACGCCGAGGTCCGCAACACCGGCAAGCCGCGCGCGCTGACCCTCTCCGAGGAGATCGGTCCGATGGTGGACCAGATCCGCTTCTTCGCCGGTGCCGCCCGCCTGCTGGAGGGCAAGTCCGCCGGTGAGTACATGGACGGCATGACCTCGATCGTCCGCCGCGAGCCGGTCGGCGTCTGTGCCCAGGTGGCGCCGTGGAACTACCCGATGATGATGGCCGTCTGGAAGTTCGCCCCGGCCATCGCCGCCGGCAACACCGTGGTGCTGAAGCCCTCCGACACCACCCCGGCCTCCACCGTGCTGCTGGCCGAGATCATCGGCGGCATCCTCAAGGACCTGGAGCTCCCGGCCGGCGTCTTCAACGTCATCTGCGGCGACCGTGAGACCGGCCGCCTGATGGTCGAGCACCGGACCCCGGCGATGGCCTCCATCACCGGCTCGGTGCGCGCCGGCATCCAGGTCGCCGAGTCGGCCTCCAAGGACGTCAAGCGCGTCCACCTGGAGCTGGGCGGCAAGGCCCCGGTCGTGGTCTTCGAGGACGCCGACATCGCCGAGGCCGTCGAGGGCATCTCGGTGGCGGGCTTCTTCAACGCCGGCCAGGACTGCACCGCCGCCACCCGCGTGCTGGTGCACGAGTCGATCCACGACGCCTTCGTCGAGGCGCTGGCCAAGGCCGCCGCCGAGACCAAGACCGGTGGTGTGGACGACGAGGACGTGCTCTACGGCCCGCTGAACAACGCCAACCAGCTGAAGCAGGTCTCCGGCTTCGTCGAGCGCCTGCCGGAGCACGCCAAGGTCGAGGCCGGCGGCCACCGGGTCGGCGACAAGGGCTACTTCTACGCCCCGACCGTCGTCTCCGGCCTGAAGCAGGACGACGAGATCATCCAGAACGAGGTCTTCGGCCCGGTCATCACCGTGCAGAAGTTCTCCGACGAGGAGCAGGCCGTCGACTACGCCAACGGCGTCGAGTTCGCGCTGGCCTCCTCGGTCTGGACCAAGGACCACGCCCGCGCCATGCGGATGTCCCGCCGCCTGGACTTCGGCTGCGTGTGGATCAACACCCACATCCCGCTGGTCGCCGAGATGCCGCACGGCGGCTTCAAGAAGTCCGGCTACGGCAAGGACCTCTCCTCCTACGGCTTCGAGGACTACACCCGCGTCAAGCACGTGATGACCGCCATCTGAGCGAGCACCACCACCGGCACACGGTCCGACCGGACGACGATCGTGTGATCCGACCATGGGCCCGGGTCCCCGCGACCCGGGCCCTGTGCCTTTGCACCCTGTCGGCCGTTGCGGCGACCGGCTGACAGGATGGCTCTCCACTTCGGTACGACGAGTCCCTAGCCTTGCCGCATGAGCATCCCCACCGCCGACTCGGCCGCCGGCCAGGCCGTCAAGGCCGCCGACCGCGCGCACGTCTTCCACTCGTGGTCCGCCCAGGCGCTGATCGACCCCCTCGCGGTGGCCGGCGCCGAGGGCTCGTACTTCTGGGACTACGACGGCAACCGCTACCTGGACTTCTCCTCGCAGCTGGTCAACACCAACATCGGGCACCAGCACCCGAAGGTGGTCGCGGCCATCCAAGAGCAGGCGGCGAAGCTCTGCACCATCGCCCCCGGCTTCGCGGTGGAGGCGCGCAGCGAGGCCGCCCGGCTGATCGCCGAGCGCACCCCCGGCGACCTGGACAAGATCTTCTTCACCAACGGCGGCGCCGAGGCCAACGAGAACGCCATCCGGCTGGCCCGGCTGCACACCGGCCGGCAGAAGGTGCTCTCCACCTACCGCTCGTACCACGGCGCCACCGCCAACGCGATCGCCCTCACCGGCGACCCGCGCCGCTGGGCCAGCGAGACCGGTGTCTCCGGCATCGTGCACTTCTGGGGCCCGTACGCCTACCGCAGCAACTTCCACGCCGAGAACGAGGCGCAGGAGTGCGAGCGCGCGCTGGCCCACCTCGAGCAGGTCGTCGCCTTCGAGGGCCCCGGCACCGTCGCCGCCGTCATCCTGGAGACCGTGGTCGGCACCGCCGGCATCCTGGTCCCGCCGCCCGGCTACCTGGCCGGCGTCCGGGAGATCTGCGACCGCTACGGCATCGTCCTCATCCTCGACGAGGTGATGGCCGGCTTCGGCCGCACCGGCGAGTGGTTCGCCGCCGACCACTGGGGCGTCACCCCGGACCTGCTGACCTTCGCCAAGGGCGTCAACTCGGGCTACGTGCCGCTGGGCGGCGTGGCGATCAGCGCGGAGATCGCCGCCACCTTCGCGGAGCGGCCCTTCCCCGGCGGGCTCACCTACTCCGGCCACCCGCTGGCCTGCGCCTCGGCCGTCGCCACCATCAACACCATGGCGGAGGAGGGAATCGTCGAGAACGCCAAGCACATCGGCGAGACCGTGCTCGGCCCCGGCCTGCGCGAGCTGGCGGAGCGCCACCCGTCCATCGGCGAGGTGCGCGGACTCGGTGTCTTCTGGGCGCTCGACCTGGTGAAGGACCGCGCCACCCGCGAGCCGCTGGTGCCGTACAACGCGGCCGGCGCCGCCAACGCGCCGATCGCCGAGCTGGCCGCCGCGTGCAAGCGGCGCGGGCTGTGGCCGTTCGTCAACATGAACCGCTTCCACGTCGTTCCGCCGTGCACGGTGACGGAGGAGGAGGCGAAGGCCGGTCTCGCCGTTCTCGACGAGGTGCTGTCGCTGGCCGACGCGCACACCGTCTGACTCTCACCGACAGGACGGCCCCGGGCGCCCTCGCGTCCGGGGCCGTCTCCCGCTCCGGAGGCTCCACCATGCCCAGCACCACCCCGACCCACCGCCCGAGCGGCCTCCACGGTCCGGCCCGGCGCCGTCCGACCCGCCGCCGGGTGCTCGGCACCGGCGCCGGACTGCTCGGGGCGGCCGCCCTGACCGGCTGCGGCATCCCGTCCGCCTACGTGGACGAGGACCGCCGCTCCGCCCCCGACCGCTCGGAGGGCGAGAAGCGGCTGGGCTTCTCCAACTGGACCCAGTACATCGACACCGACGACGACGGCGGGCGCCCGACCCTGGACGCCTTCACCGAGCGGACCGGCATCAAGGTCACCTACACCGAGGACATCAACGACAACGACGAGTTCTTCGGCAAGATGGGCCCGGTGCTCACCCAGGGCACCGACCCGGGCCGCGACCTGATGGTCGTCAGCGACTGGATGGCCGGCCGGTACGTCTCGCTCGGCTGGGTGCAGGCCATGGACCGGGCCAACCTGCCCAACGTCGCGGCGCAGCTGGACCCGCAGCTGGCCGACCCGGCCTTCGACCCCGGGCGCCGGCGCAGCGTGCCCTGGCAGTCCGGGATCACCGGCATCGCCTACAACCGCAAGGAGCTCGGCCGGGAGATCAGGTCCGTCGCCGACCTCTGGGCACCCGACCTGAAGGGCCGGGTCACCCTGTTCGCCGGGCTGGACGAGGCGCTCGGCCTGCTCATGCTGGCCCAGGGCGCCGACATCTCGGCCTTCACCGAGGACCAGGCCCGGCAGGCGATGGACCTGGTGCAGCGGATGGTCGACAGCCGGCACGTGCGCCGGTTCACCGGCAACGACTACACCAGCGACCTGGCCTCCGGCGCGGCGCTGGCCTGCCAGGCGTACTCCGGTGACGCCGTCCAGCTCACCGCCGAGAACCCGGACATCGCGTTCGTGGTGCCCGAGGAGGGCGGCGAGCTGTGGGCGGAGAGTCTGATGATCCCCAACCGGGCCGGTCACAAGCACAACGCCGAGCTGCTGATCGACCACTACTACCAGCCCGAGGTGGCCGCCGAGCTGGCGGCCGCGGTGCAGTACATCTGCCCCGTTCCGGCCGCCCGCGAGGTGCTGGCGGCCAGCGGGGACCGGGAGAAGGCGGAGCTCGCGGAGCACCCGCTGCTCTTCCCGACCGAGGAGATGCGGGCCCGGCTGCACACCATGCGTGACGTGAACTCCGCGGAGCGGCCCGCGCTGCACAAGGTCTGGACCCGCATCACCGGCGTCTAGCGGCCCTTTCCGGGGCCCGCCCCGCTCCCGCGTCCCCCGGGGCGGGGCGGGGAGCGGGCTCAGCGGCGGACGGCGTCCAGCGCGAGCAGCGCGACGTGCAGCGAGAGGCAGGACTCGACCTGGTCGAGGTCGACCCCGAGGATCCGTTCGACCTTGTGCAGCCGGTCGTAGAAGGACGGCCGGGACAGGTGCGCGGCGTCCGCCGCCGCGGACTTGTTCCGGCCCTGCTCCAGGTAGATCCGCAGCATCTGCACCAGCTGGCCGTTGTGCTCGGCGTCGAAGGCGAGCAGCGGCCCCAGCTCCCGTTCGACGTAGGTCTGCAGCCGGGCGTCGTCCCGCAGCAGGTGCAGCAGTCCGCGCAGCCGCACGTCGGGCAGCCGGTAGTAGGACGCGGCCCGGCCGCCGGGCGCGTCGTGCAGCGCCGCGTCGGCGACCTGGGTGGCCTCCAGCAGGGTGCGCCGGGCGTCGCGGACCGAGCCGACCGAGGAACCGACCGCGACCACCGGCTCCGGCGCGGCGGCGTCCCGGGCCGCCTCGGCGGCCAGCCGGCGCAGCGCCGCGGCGAAGGCGTCCAGCGCGGCGTGTTCGTCCTGCTGCGGGCCGAGCGTGATCAGCACGCCGACACCCTCGTCGTCCAGGGCCCCGACCAGGGCGGACAGCCGGCAGGCGCGGACGGCGCTCGCCGCGAGCTCGGTGAAGTCGCGCAGCCTGGCCTGGGCCTCCAGCGCGGCCGGGATCGGTCCGCGCCGCTGCCGGAGCACCGCGCCGACCAGTCGCCGGCCCTCCAGCGGGACACCGAGCGCCTGGGCGCGCAGGGCCACCTCGGAGACCGTCAGCGCATGGGTGAGGATCCCGGAGAGCAGCGTGCGGTGGGTCTGCCGCTCCAGGCTCTCCCGGTCGCGGACCACCAGCCGGTTGAGGGCCAGCGCGGAGGCGCCGCGCTCCAGCAGCATGGTGAACGGGTGCGGGCCGCCCTCCGGCCGCGGACCGGGCTCCTGCATCAGCACCAGCCGCCCCCAGTCCTGGCCGCGGGCGCCCACCGCGGTGACCAGCCAGCCGCTGCGCGGGTCGTACCCGGTGCGCCCGGGCGGGCGGACCCCGCGCGAGCGGCGCTCCCAGTCCTCCAGCAGCTCGGCCTCGGGCCGGCCGGCGGACTCGTGGGTCAGCACCTGGTGGGCGAGGTTCTCCAGGACGACCGGCGCTCCCGCTATCCGGGACACCTGGCGGACCACCTCGGCCGGTTCGGCGCCCTCCACGACCAGCTCGTTGAACACCTGGTGGATCGCCTCGGAGGTGCGCAGCTGCTCCAGCTGGGCGTTGACCACCAGGGCGTGCACGGCCTCGGTGACCGAGACGAAGCGCAGTTCGCGGCGGAGTGCGATCAGCGGCAGTCCGCGCTGCTCGGCGGCGTGCACCAGGGCGCGCGGCAGGCTGTCGAAGTAGCGCCGGCCGTACTCGATGACCAGTCCGGCCACACCGATGTCGGCGAGCTCGCGCACGTACCGGGCCAGGCCCTCGCGGTCCTCGGGCAGGGCGATGCCGGTGCTCAGCACCAGTTCCCCGCCCTGCAGCATGCCGGCGACGTCGGGCAGCTCGCTGACGTGGACCCAGCGGACCGGGCGTTCCAGGTGGTCGGCTCCGGCCACCACCTGGGGGAGGCCGCGGCGCATCACCTCCAGGTCGAGCACACGGGCGACGGTGGGGAGCATCGCGGGCCTCCAGGGTTCAGAGTGTCAGGGAAATCATCCATCGCGGCGACGACCTGTTGCCCTGCCCGAAGCCTTGCACCTTGTAAGGCGCTTTCCGTCGAGGTTGTCGCAGTGCTCCTTGTCACGCCCCGGCGCCAGCAGGCATGGTCAGCGGGTCGACCGTGACGGATCCGGCCCTGTGGCCGGAACCCGGCGCCACGAGCGCGACGACCGGCCTGCCGGCCACGCCCCGGTCCGCCCCCGCGCCCGCCCCCACGGCGGCGCCGGCGGGACGGCCCGGGACCGCCGTCCGGCCGGTCGCACCACCGGAACCTGGAGGAACCAGATGGACCTGACCGACTTCGGCGCGGGCGCGCAGTACATCGCGGGCCGGCAGAGCCGGGGGAGCGGTGACGCTTTCCAGGTCGTCAACCCGGCCGACGGCAGCGTCGTCGAGGAGTTCTCGCTGGCCTCCACCGGACAGGTCGACGAGGCCGTGGCCGCCGCCCGGGCCGCGCTGCCGGAGTGGGCCGGTGCCACCCCCGGTGCCCGTTCCGAGGCGCTCACCCGGCTGGCCGCCGTGCTCACCGACGCGGCGGCCGACCTCGCCCGGGTGGAGACCGCGCAGACCGGCAAGCCGATCAAGCTCTCCACCGAGTTCGACGTCCCCGGCACCATCGACAACGCGGCCTTCTTCGCCGGGGCCGCCCGCAACCTCGAGGGCAAGGCGGCCGGCGAGTACTCCGGCGACCACACCTCCTACGTGCGGCGCGAGGCGATCGGCGTGGTCGGTTCGATCTCGCCCTGGAACTACCCGCTCCAGATGGCCGCCTGGAAGGTCCTCCCGGCGATCGCGGCCGGCAACACCATCGTCCTCAAGCCCGCCGAGCTGACCCCGCTGACCTCGCTGATGTTCGCCTGGGCCTGCACCCTGGCCGGCATCCCGGACGGCGTGGTCAACGTGGTCACCGGCGCGGGCCGGGTCGCGGGCGAGCACCTGGTGTCGCACCCGGACGTCGCGATGGTCTCCTTCACCGGCTCGACCCCGGTCGGCAGGCGGGTCGCCGAACTCGCCACCGCGACCGTCAAGCGCACCCACCTGGAGCTCGGCGGCAAGGCCCCGTTCGTGGTCTTCGACGACGCCGACCTCGACGCCGCCGTGCACGGCGCCGTCGCCGCCTCCCTGATCAACAGCGGCCAGGACTGCACCGCCGCCACCCGCGCCTACGTCCAGCGCCCGCTCTACGACGCCTTCGTGGCCGGCGTGGCCGAGCTGTACGAGGGGATCCGGCTGGGCGACCCGCTGGACCCGCGCACCGACCTCGGCCCGCTGGTCTCCTTCACCCACCGCGACCGGGTGGCCGGCTTCGTCGAGCGCGCCCGCGGCTACGCGACGGTGGTCACCGGAGGCGCGGCCCCCGCGACGGGCCACGACGGCACCGACCTCACCCGCGGCGCCTACTACCGCCCCACCCTGATCACCGGCGCCGCCCAGGACAGCGAGGTCGTCCAGGGCGAGATCTTCGGCCCGGTGCTGGTGGTCCTGCCCTTCGACAGCGACGACGAGGGACTGCGGCTGGCCAACGACACCCCCTACGGCCTGGCCGCCTCCGCCTGGACGGGCAACGTCCACCGCTCGCTGCGGGCCACCCGCGAGCTGGCGGCCGGCTGCGTCTGGGTCAACGACCACATCCCGATCATCAGCGAGATGCCGCACGGCGGCTACAAGTCCTCCGGCTACGGCAAGGACATGTCGCAGTACTCGCTGGACGAGTACACCCAGGTCAAGCACGTCATGTTCGACACCACCGCGGTCGCCCGCAAGGACTGGCACCGCACCGTCTTCGGAGACAGATAACCCGGACCGGGGTGCCCCCCACACCCCTCTTCGCCCCCAGGAGGCCCGTCCCATGGCGTTCAACGAGCTCACCGACGGACTGTCGGAACCGGTCCGCAAGGCCTGGGAACGCAGTCTGAGCAGTGGCCGGGCCGCTCTCGGCCGCCGCGCGGTGCTGCGCGCCGCCGCCCTGACCGCCGGTGCGGCCGGCCTCGCGGCCTGCGGCATCCCGCCCGCCGGGAACACCGGCGGCACGGGCGACTCCACCGCGAACGCCGCCAAGGACCTCTCGGACAGCGAGAAGGAGGTGAACTTCTCCAACTGGCCGCTCTACGTCGACACCGACGAGAACGACAAGGAGAAGCACGGCACCCTGGAGGCCTTCACCGCCGCCACCGGCATCAAGGTCAAGTACACCGAGGACGTCAACGACAACGTCGAGTTCTTCGGCAAGGTCAAGCCGCAGCTCGCCGCGGGCCAGGACACCGGCCGCGACCTGATGGTGCTGACCGACTGGATGGCCGCCCGGATGATCCGCCTCGGCTGGGCGCAGAAGCTCGACCCGGCCAACGTCACCACCGCCATCACCAACGTCGAGTCCCGCTTCCGGGCCCCCGACTGGGACCCGGGCCGCCTGTACAGCTACCCGTGGGCCGGCATCCAGGTCGTCATCGCCTACAACCGCAAGGCCACCAAGGGGAAGGAGGTCAGCAGCGTCGCCCAGCTGCTGGAGGACCCCGACCTCAAGGGCCGGGTGACCTTCCTCTCCGAGATGCGCGACAGCATCGGCATCACCCTCCTCGACATGGGCAAGGACCCGGCGAACTTCACCGCCGACGACTACGCCGCCGCGGTCGCCCGGCTGCAGAAGGCGGTCGACAACAAGCAGATCCGCCGCTTCACCGGCAACGACTACGGCCAGGAGCTCTCCTCCGGGGACATCGCTGCCTGCGTCGCCTGGGGCGGCGACCTGATCCAGCTGCGGGCCGACAACCCTGACATCGAGTTCGTCGTCCCCGAGAAGGGCTTCGTGACCAGCACCGACAACCTGCTGGTGCCGGCCAGGGCCCAGCACAAGACGAACGCCGAGAAGCTGATCGACTTCTACTACCGGCCGAAGATCGCGGCGCAGCTGACCGCAGGCATCGGCTACGTCTCCGCCGTCACCGGGATGAAGGAGGAGCTGGCCGCGATCGCCCCCGACAGCGCGGCCAACCCGCTGGTCGTCCCCACTCCCGAGATGGCGGCCAGGGCGCACGTCTTCCGGACCCTCACCGAGACCGAGGAGAGCGACTTCGAGGAGAAGTTCTCCAAGCTCATCGGCGCCTGACCCCCACTGACGGCAGCGAACCCAGAGAGACACCATCCATGACAGAGCAGCAGAGCCCCGCGGCCGTCGGCGGCGACGTCCGGCTCACCGGCATCGGCAAGACCTACGGCTCCTTCACCGCCGTGCACCCGCTGGACCTGACCGTCCCCCAGGGCTCCTTCTTCGCCCTGCTCGGCGCGTCCGGCTGCGGCAAGACCACCACCCTGCGGATGATCGCCGGCCTGGAGGAGCCGACCAGCGGCACCGTCCTGATCGGCGGCCAGGACGTCACCGCCCTGCCCCCGTACAAGCGGCCGGTGAACACCGTCTTCCAGAGCTACGCGCTCTTCCCGCACCTCGACATATTCGAGAACGTCGCCTTCGGTCTGCGCCGGCGCGGCCGCAAGGACGTCAAGAAGCAGGTCGAGGACATGCTCGAACTCGTCGAGCTCGGCCAGTACGCCCGGCGCAAGCCGCACCAGCTCTCCGGCGGCCAGCAGCAGCGCGTCGCCGTCGCCCGCGCGCTCATCAACCACCCCCAGGTGCTGCTCCTCGACGAGCCGCTCGGCGCCCTCGACCTCAAGCTCCGCCGCCAGATGCAGCTGGAGCTCAAGCGGATCCAGACCGAGGTCGGCATCACCTTCGTGCACGTCACCCACGACCAGGAGGAGGCCATGACCATGGCCGACACCATCGCGGTGATGAACGGCGGCCGGGTCGAGCAGCTCGGCGCGCCCGCCGACCTCTACGAGAACCCCGCCACCACCTTCGTGGCCAACTTCCTCGGCCAGTCCAACCTGCTGCCCGCCGACGTCACCGGCGGCGCCGGCGAGGACCTGCTGCTCACCGCCGGCGGCGCCCGGCTCACCGTGCCCCGGGCCCGCTGCGCCACCGAGGCCAAGCGGGTCCACCTCGGCGTCCGCCCGGAGAAGATCACCATCGAGCACGGCTCCGCCGAGGTCGCCGAGGGCCGCAACCGGCTGGCCGGCACCGTCGTCGACTCCAGCTTCATCGGTGTCTCCACCCAGTACCTGGTGCGCACCGACGGCGGCCAGGAGGTCACCGTCTTCGAGCAGAACATGGAGCGCGACGCCCGGGTCGTCCCCGGTGCCCCGGTCGTCCTGCACTGGAACCCGGCCCACTCCTTCGCCCTCGACGCCGCGCAGGCGATCGACGCGGGCACCGGGGAGGCGGCGGCATGACCACCACCACCGAAGCCGCCCCGCCACAGGCGATACCCCCCGACAGCGGCCCGGCCACCGGCTCCGCACCGAAGCCCCGGCGCAAGCTCACGCCTTACTGGCTGCTGCTGCCCGGCGTCGCCTGGCTGGTCGTCTTCTTCGCGGTGCCGATGCTCTACCAGGGCTCCACCTCGCTGCAGACCGGCTCGCTCGAGGACGGCTTCCGCGTCACCTGGCACCTCGCCACGTACTGGGACGCCCTGGCCGAGTACAAGTGGCACTTCGTCCGCTCGTTCGGCTACGCCGCCACGGCCACCCTGCTCTGCCTCGCCATCGGCTACCCGCTCGCCTACACGATCGCCTTCAAGGCGAGCAAGCGCTGGCGCAGCGTGCTGCTGATCCTGGTCATCGCGCCGTTCTTCACCAGCTTCCTGATCCGCACGCTGGCCTGGAAGACGATCCTCTCGGACGGCGGCCCCGTGGTCGGGGTGCTCAACACCCTGCACGTCCTGGACGTCACGAGCGCGATCGGCCTCACCTCCGGCGACCGCGTGCTGGCCACCCCGCTCGCCGTGGTCTGCGGTCTCACCTACAACTTCCTGCCGTTCATGATCCTGCCGCTGTACACCTCGCTGGAGCGGATCGACCCGCGCCTGCACGAGGCTGCCGGGGACCTCTACGCCCGCCCGTTCACCACCTTCCGCAAGGTCACCTTCCCGATCTCGCTCCCCGGTGTGGTCGCGGGCACCCTGCTCACCTTCATCCCGGCCTCCGGCGACTACATCAACGCCCAGCTGCTGGGCTCGCCGAGCGAGCAGATGGTCGGCAACGGCATCCAGAAGCAGTTCCTGAACGTGCTCGACTACCCCACGGCCGCCGCGCTCAGCTTCATCCTGATGGCCCTGATCCTGGGCATGGTGACGGTCTACATGCGCAAGGCCGGGACGGAGGAACTGGTCTGATGTCCCGACTCTTCACATGGATCCGGGCGCACCTGGTGGTGCTGGCGGGCCTGCTGGCCCTCGCCTACCTGGTGCTGCCCAACCTGGTGGTCCTCGCCTTCTCGTTCAACAAGCCGGTCGGCAAGTTCAACTACGAGTGGAACGAGTTCTCCACCGACGCCTGGACCGACCCCTGCGGCGTCGCCGACATGTGCCAGTCGCTCTCGCTGAGCCTCCAGGTCGCGGTGCTCGCCACCGTCGGCGCCACCGTGCTCGGCACCATGGTCGCCTTCGCGCTGGCCCGCTACCGCTTCCGCGGCCGCTCCGCCACCACCGCGATGATCTTCCTGCCGATGGCGATGCCCGAGGTGGTGATGGCCGCCTCGCTCGGCACGCTCTTCCTCAACATGCGCATCCCGTTCGGCTTCACCACCATCCTCATCGCGCACATCATGTTCTGCCTGAGCTTCGTGGTGACGGCGGTCAAGGCACGCGTGATGAGCATGGACCCGCGGCTCGAACAGGCCGCCCAGGACCTCTACGCCACCCCGGTGCAGACCTTCCTGCGGGTCACCCTGCCCCTCGCCGCCCCGGGCATCGCGGCCGGCGCGCTGCTCAGCTTCGCGCTCTCCTTCGACGACTTCATCATCACCCAGTTCAACTCGGGCCCGACCACGGTCACCTTCCCGATGTTCGTCTGGGGCGCCTCGCAGCGCGGCATCCCGGTGCAGGTGAACGTCATCGGCACCGCGATGTTCATCGCCGCCGTCGGTCTCACCGTGGGCGGACAGTGGCTCGGGAACCGCCGGAAGGCGACCGCCTGACCACCCCGGCCGCCGTCCCGGCGTACCGTCGGGACGGCGGCCGATCATCACCATCGATGTGCAGAAAGTGGCTGATAATGCATGGACTCCGCCCGCGCGCTCAGTGACGCCAGGCCCACCCCCTTCTGGCTCGAGGACCCGGGACGGCCGACGGCGCAGCCCGCCCTGGTCGGCGACGCCCACTGCGACCTCCTGGTCGTCGGCGGCGGCTACTCCGGCCTCTGGACCGCCCTCGTCGCCAAGGAGCGCGACCCCTCCCTGGACGTCGTCCTGGTCGAGGGGCAGGAAGTGGGCTGGGCCGCGTCCGGGCGCAACGGCGGATTCTGCGCGGCCAGCCTGACCCACGGCTTCGGCAACGGCCTGCAGCGCTGGCCCGCCGAGCTCGGCCGGCTGGAGCGCCTCGGCGCCGACAACCTCGACGGCATCGAGGCCACCCTCACCCGCTACGGCATCGACGCCGAGTGGGAGCGCACCGGCGAGATCGACATCGCCACCCAGCCGCACCAGCTCGACGAGCTGCACGAGGTCGCCGAGGCCGTCGCCCAGTACGGCCTCGACGTCACCGTGCTCGACCGCGACGAGCTGCGCGCCCAGGTCGACTCGCCGACCTTCCTCGGGGGGATCTGGGACAAGGAGGGCGTGGCCATGGTCCACCCCGCCAAGCTCGCCTGGGGCCTCAAGCAGGCCTGCCTCGGCCTGGGCGTGCGGATCTTCGAGCACACCCCGGCCGAAGCCCTGCGCGAGCACGGCGCCGGCATGGCCGTCCGCACCCCTTACGGCCGGATCTTCGCCGGCAAGGTCGCGCTCGGCACCAACGCCTTCCCCTCCCTGGTCAAGCGCGTCCGTCCGTTCATCGTCCCGGTGTACGACTACGCGCTGATGACCGAGCCGCTCACCGACGAGCAGCTGGCCGCGATCGGCTGGAAGGGCCGGCAGGGCCTCAGCGACAGCGCCAACAAGTTCCACTACTTCCGGCTCTCCGCGGACAACCGGATCCTCTGGGGCGGGTACGACGCCGTCTACCACTTCGGCGGGCACGTCCGGCACGAGTACGACCAGCGGCCGGAGACCTTCCGCACCCTCGCCCGGAACTTCTTCACCTGCTTCCCGCAGCTGGAGGGCGTCCGCTTCACCAACGCGTGGGGCGGCGCGATCGACACCTGCAGCAGGTTCTCCGCGTTCTTCGACACCGCCTACCGGGGCCGGGTCGCCTACGCCGCCGGCTACACCGGCCTCGGCGTCGGTGCCACCCGGTTCGGCGCCGAGGTCATGCTCGACCTGCTCTCCGGCGAGCGCACCGAGCGCACCGAACTGGAGATGGTGCGGCGCAAGCCGCTGCCCTTCCCGCCCGAGCCGGTCCGCTGGGCCGGCATCGGGATCACCACCCGCTCGCTGGAGCGCGCCGACCGCACCGGCGGGGAGCGCAACCTGTGGCTGCGCACCCTCGACAAGCTGGGGCTCGGCTTCGACAGCTGACCTGGACGCGGGTCCGGTCCGGTGCGGATCCCGGCCGGAGCCGCGGGCCGCGGCCTTGTGCCGGACCCTTGTGTCGGACTCGTGTGCCGGACTCGTGTGCCGGACCCGTGTAAGGGAGACCCGCCGTTCGCCTCTCGAAGGTGACGGCGGGTCTCCGCATGCCCCGCCGCGCCATCGAACACACCGACGCGCAGAGCGGGGACAGCACATGGAGACCACGGCACTCGACTGGCTGGCCCAGGCCGCGCCGGACCCGCAGGCCTTCCGGGCCCAGTGGGAACGCTCCGGCCTCGGCCTGGTCCTGCTCCCGGCCGGGCGGTACTGGGACGTCCTCTCGGTACCCGGCAGGCTCGGCCGCCCGGTCGTCGAACTCCTCGGCACCGGCTCCTGCGGACCGGTCCTGGCCGACTTCGGCGAGGAGCACATCGGCTTCCTGGTGCCCGCCGGCACCGCCGCCCGCTGGATCGGCACCGGCGTGCGGTGCGCCGGGGAGGGCACCTGGATCGTCGTCCCCCACCCCGAGCGGCGGGGCCGGGGCGTGCGCTGGCTCGTCCCACCCGACGGGTCCGGACGGCTCAACGACCCCGTGCTCCTGGAACTCGCCCTGCACGAGGCGGCGGCCGGGCTCGGCGACTGGTGACCGGCCCGGCCCGGCCGGCCCTACGGCCCCCGGGCCGGGCGCGCCGGAGGGGACGGCGCGCCAGACTGGAGGGGTGACCACAGCCGCGGACGCCGTCGACCCCGCCCTCCACCCGGGCGCGGCCCAGCTGCGCCTCGTCGACCTGGCCAGGCCCGTGTGCGAGCGCCACGGCCTCGCCCTCGCCGGTGGGCACGCCCTGCGCGCCCACGGCGTCGCGGCCTGCGACCAGGACGGGATCACCCTGGTCGCCGACGGGACCGCCGACCTGCCCCGGGCCGCCGCCGAGCTGGCGCACGCCTACCGGACGGCGGGCGGCGTGGTGGCCCAGCGTCCGGGCACGCCCCGGCTGGAACAGCTCTCCGTCGGGCTGACCCTGGGCGGGCGGGCGCACACCGTGGAACTGCGCAAGGAACCGCTGGCCCACCGCCCGGTCCAGCTCGACCTCGGCGGCCCCGGCCCCGCGAGCCCTGATCCCGACGGTGCCGGTCCCGGCGGCTCCGGTCCCGGCACTCCGCTCGTCGTGGCTACGGTCGCGCTGGAGGACGCCGCCGCCCTCACCACCGCGCTGCTGGTCGACCGGGCCCTGCCCCGGGACCTGATCGACGTGCACGCCCTTACCGCCTGCTACCGGGAAGGCGAACTGCTCGCGCTGGCCACCGCGCTGGACGCCGAGTTCCAGCCCACCGCGCTCGCCGAACGGCTGGAGACCCTGGCCGAGGCCGCCGACGGGCGGTTCCGGGCCCGCGGCCTGCCCGCCGGGGAGGTCGACGCGCTGAAGCGATGGGCGCTGGCCTGGGCCCAGGACCTCAGGCTGGACCTGCTGGAGACCCAGGAGGCCGCGGACGGCCTGCACGACCCGTACCTGGAGGACGTGGAAGCCCGGGAGGACCAGGTGGGCGAGGGCCTCGGACCGGGTCGGCAGTACGACCTGTAAGGCTGAATCCGCAATCCCCGTCAGCCTGTTCGTTGAGGCGGCGTCGACCGCGCAGCAGACTGGAGGAGTGAGCGCGGTAGCCCCGTGACCTCGCCGCCCCGTCCCGTGCGGGCGGCGTCACACAAGGGACCGGTGGCGCAAGGCCGCCCGGACTTCGGAGGCAGACGGACCTTGAGCAAGCACATCACCCACTGGATCGGCGGCCGCCCGGTCGCCACCGCCGGTGCCGCGCCCCGTCGCGGTGACATCTTCGACCCGGCCACCGGCCAGGTCACGGGTCACGTCGACTTCGCGGACGTCGCGGACGTCGACCAGGCGGTGGCCGCCGCCGCCTCGGCCTTCACCGAGTGGCGCACCGCCTCGATCGCCAAGCGCACCACGGTGCTCTTCGCCTTTCGCGAGCTGCTCAACGCCCGCAAGGACGAGCTGGCGTCGATCATCGTCGCCGAGCACGGCAAGGTGCACTCGGACGCGCTCGGCGAGATCGCCCGCGGTCTCGAGGTCGTCGAGTACGCCTGCGGCATCCCGCAGCTGCTCAAGGGCGGCTTCACCGAGCAGGCGTCCACCGGCATCGATGTCTACTCGATCCGCCAGCCGCTCGGTCCGGTCGCGATCATCTCGCCGTTCAACTTCCCGGCCATGGTGCCGATGTGGTTCTTCCCGATCGCCGTCGCCGCCGGCAACACCGTGGTGCTCAAGCCGTCCGAGAAGGACCCGTCCGCCGCGAACTTCCTCGCCGAGCTGTGGAAGGAGGCCGGCCTGCCGGACGGCGTCTTCAACGTCGTGCACGGTGACAAGGTCGCGGTCGACCGGCTGCTGGAGCACCCCGACATCAAGTCGGTCAGCTTCGTGGGCTCCACCCCGATCGCCCGCTACGTCTACGAGACCGGCACCCGCTACGGCAAGCGCGTCCAGGCCCTCGGCGGCGCCAAGAACCACATGCTGGTCCTGCCGGACGCCGACCTCGACCTGAGCGCCGACGCCGCCGTCAACGCTGGCTTCGGCGCGGCCGGCGAGCGCTGCATGGCGGTCTCCGTCCTGGTCGCGGTCGACCCGATCGGCGACGAGCTGGTCGAGAAGATCAAGCAGCGGGTCGCCACCCTCACCGTGGGCCCCGGCTGCAACGGCGAGTCCGAGATGGGCCCGCTGGTCACCGGCCAGCACCGGGACAAGGTCACCTCCTACGTGGAGTCCGGCCTCGCCGACGGCGCCGAGCTGGCCGTCGACGGCCGCAAGCACGAGATCACCGCCGAGGACCGCAACGGTTCGCCGACCGCGGACGGCTTCTGGCTCGGCCCCACCCTGTTCGACCACGTCAAGCCCGGCATGTCCGTCTACAACGACGAGATCTTCGGCCCGGTCCTGTCCGTGGTCCGGGTCGCCTCCTACGAGGAGGGCCTGGCCCTCATCAACGCGAACCCGTACGGCAACGGCACCGCCATCTTCACCAACGACGGCGGCGCGGCCCGGCGCTTCCAGTACGAGGTCGAGGTCGGCATGGTCGGCATCAACGTGCCGATCCCGGTCCCGGTCGCCTACTACTCCTTCGGCGGCTGGAAGGCCTCGCTGTTCGGCGACGCCCACGCCTACGGCCAGGACGGCGTCCAGTTCTTCACCCGCGGCAAGGCGGTCACCCAGCGCTGGCTGGACCCCTCGCACGGTGGCATCAACCTGGGCTTCCCGACCAACGACTGATCCGGCCGGGCTCCCCGCCCGCCTCCGCCCCGAGTCCGGCCAGCTCCGCAGGCCGGCCCGCACCCGTGCGGGCCGGCCTGCGCGTTGTCCCGGGAGTTTGCCGGGCGTTTGCCTTCGGCCGCGAACCGGCGTAGTGTTCTCTAGTCGCTCGACAGGGAGCACCGGACACGCAGCAGCGCGGACGGTCCCGGGGCGGCCAATCCTCGAAACACCACTTCCAGAACCGACTGAGCTGCGCCATGCCTTTTGGCTTTCGCGGCGAGGGTTTGTTTTGTTGTGCTCATTTTTGATGATTGCGGCCGGATTCGCTTTTCGGAGCGGGGATCGGCTAGAGTTTGAAACGTCGGACGGGGCGTCAAGCCGCAGAAGACACCAGCGAGTTGGGTGAAGGAAGCGCCGGGAACGGCACGGAAAACATCTGATAAGCTGGGAACACGAAAGAACGAAGCGCCCGGAGGGCCGGTGTGAAAGCCGCCCGAAGGAAGTGTCCGTTCCTTGAGAACTCAACAGCGTGCCAAAAGTCAACGCCAGATATGTTGACATCCCCGGCCTCAGGGTTTCCTGGGGTTGGAGATTCCTTTTGAAGTAAACACTAGCGAGGACGCAGTGCGCGGGGCCGCCCTATTCCGGTGGTTGCCGTGCCGCTCGACGCGAGTGCCGCTCGATTACGAGCAGACATTCACGGAGAGTTTGATCCTGGCTCAGGACGAACGCTGGCGGCGTGCTTAACACATGCAAGTCGAACGGTGAAGCCCTTCGGGGTGGATCAGTGGCGAACGGGTGAGTAACACGTGGGCAATCTGCCCTGCACTCTGGGACAAGCCCTGGAAACGGGGTCTAATACCGGATATGACCCGGGACCGCATGGTCCTGGGTGTAAAGCTCCGGCGGTGCAGGATGAGCCCGCGGCCTATCAGCTTGTTGGTGGGGTAATGGCCTACCAAGGCGACGACGGGTAGCCGGCCTGAGAGGGCGACCGGCCACACTGGGACTGAGACACGGCCCAGACTCCTACGGGAGGCAGCAGTGGGGAATATTGCACAATGGGCGAAAGCCTGATGCAGCGACGCCGCGTGAGGGACGACGGCCTTCGGGTTGTAAACCTCTTTCAGCAGGGAAGAAGCGCAAGTGACGGTACCTGCAGAAGAAGCACCGGCTAACTACGTGCCAGCAGCCGCGGTAATACGTAGGGTGCGAGCGTTGTCCGGAATTATTGGGCGTAAAGAGCTCGTAGGCGGCCTGTCGCGTCGGATGTGAAAGCCCGGGGCTCAACCCCGGGTCTGCATTCGATACGGGCAGGCTGGAGTGTGGTAGGGGAGATCGGAATTCCTGGTGTAGCGGTGAAATGCGCAGATATCAGGAGGAACACCGGTGGCGAAGGCGGATCTCTGGGCCATTACTGACGCTGAGGAGCGAAAGCGTGGGGAGCGAACAGGATTAGATACCCTGGTAGTCCACGCCGTAAACGTTGGGAACTAGGTGTTGGCGACATTCCACGTCGTCGGTGCCGCAGCTAACGCATTAAGTTCCCCGCCTGGGGAGTACGGCCGCAAGGCTAAAACTCAAAGGAATTGACGGGGGCCCGCACAAGCAGCGGAGCATGTGGCTTAATTCGACGCAACGCGAAGAACCTTACCAAGGCTTGACATATGCCGGAAACGTCCAGAGATGGGCGCCCCCTTGTGGTCGGTATACAGGTGGTGCATGGTTGTCGTCAGCTCGTGTCGTGAGATGTTGGGTTAAGTCCCGCAACGAGCGCAACCCTTGTTCTGTGTTGCCAGCATGCCTTTCGGGGTGATGGGGACTCACAGGAGACTGCCGGGGTCAACTCGGAGGAAGGTGGGGACGACGTCAAATCATCATGCCCCTTATGTCTTGGGCTGCACACGTGCTACAATGGTCGGTACAAAGGGCTGCGATGCCGCGAGGCGGAGCGAATCCCAAAAAGCCGGCCTCAGTTCGGATTGGGGTCTGCAACTCGACCCCATGAAGTTGGAGTTGCTAGTAATCGCAGATCAGCATGCTGCGGTGAATACGTTCCCGGGCCTTGTACACACCGCCCGTCACGTCACGAAAGTCGGTAACACCCGAAGCCGGTGGCCTAACCCGTAAGGGGAGGAGCCGTCGAAGGTGGGACCAGCGATTGGGACGAAGTCGTAACAAGGTAGCCGTACCGGAAGGTGCGGCTGGATCACCTCCTTTCTAAGGAGCAATGTGCCGCTTGCAGGCGAATGTTCTGCACGGTCGCTCATGGGTGGAACGTTGACTATTCGGCACACTGGGCAAGGGCCCTGTTAGTACTGCTTCGGCGTGGAAAACAGAGTTCTGGCTGGTGTGTCGGGCACGTTGTTGGGTCCTGAGGGAACGGCCGTCATGGTCGTTGCTTCAGTGATGCCGGTCTCATGTGCGGCAGCCTGCTTGCGGGTTGTCGGGTATGAGGGACTGGTCGTTGTTTGAGAACTGCACAGTGGACGCGAGCATCTGTGGCCAAGTTTTTAAGGGCGCACGGTGGATGCCTTGGCACCAGGAACCGATGAAGGACGTGGGAGGCCACGATAGTCCCCGGGGAGCCGTCAACCAGGCTTTGATCCGGGGGTTTCCGAATGGGGAAACCCGGCAGTCGTCATGGGCTGTCACCCATACCTGAACACATAGGGTATGTGGAGGGAACGCGGGGAAGTGAAACATCTCAGTACCCGCAGGAAGAGAAAACAACCGTGATTCCGGGAGTAGTGGCGAGCGAAACCGGATGAGGCTAAACCGTGATGGTGTGAGACCCGGCAGGGGTTGCCATCACGGGGTCGTGGGATTTTTCTTGACCGGTCTGCCGGCCGGTCGGCGAGTCAGAAACCGTATGGATAGCCGAAGGACATGCGAAAGGTCCGGCGTAGAGGGTAAGACCCCCGTAGGCGAAATCTGTACGGCTCGTTTGAGAAACTCCCAAGTAGCACGGGGCCCGAGAAATCCCGTGTGAATCTGGCGGGACCACCCGCTAAGCCTAAATATTCCCTGGTGACCGATAGCGGATAGTACCGTGAGGGAATGGTGAAAAGTACCGCGGGAGCGGAGTGAAATAGTACCTGAAACCGTGTGCCTACAAGCCGTGGGAGCGTCGGACATGCAGCTTGCTGTGTGTCTCGTGACTGCGTGCCTTTTGAAGAATGAGCCTGCGAGTTTGCGGTGTGTAGCGAGGTTAACCCGTGTGGGGTAGCCGTAGCGAAAGCGAGTCCGAACAGGGCGATAGAGTTGCATGCCCAAGACCCGAAGCGGAGTGATCTAGCCATGGGCAGGTTGAAGCGGAGGTAAGACTTCGTGGAGGACCGAACCCACCAGGGTTGAAAACCTGGGGGATGACCTGTGGTTAGGGGTGAAAGGCCAATCAAACTCCGTGATAGCTGGTTCTCCCCGAAATGCATTTAGGTGCAGCGTCACGTGTTTCTTGCCGGAGGTAGAGCACTGGATAGGCGATGGGCCTCACCGGGTTACTGACCTTAGCCAAACTCCGAATGCCGGTAAGTGAGAGCGTGGCAGTGAGACTGTGGGGGATAAGCTCCATGGTCGAGAGGGAAACAGCCCAGAACACCGACTAAGGTCCCTAAGCGTGTGCTAAGTGGGAAAGGATGTGGAGTCGCAGAGACAACCAGGAGGTTGGCTTAGAAGCAGCCACCCTTGAAAGAGTGCGTAATAGCTCACTGGTCAAGTGATTCCGCGCCGACAATGTAGCGGGGCTCAAGCACATCACCGAAGTCGTGTCATTGCAGCATATAGGGCCAACGCCTGCTGTGATGGGTAGGGGAGCGTCGTGTGCCGGGTGAAGCGGCGGTGGAAACCAGTCGTGGACGGTATACGAGTGAGAATGCAGGCATGAGTAGCGATACAAGAGTGGGAAACTCTTGCGCCGATTGACCAAGGGTTCCTGGGTCAAGCTGATCTGCCCAGGGTAAGTCGGGACCTAAGGCGAGGCCGACAGGCGTAGTCGATGGACAACGGGTTGATATTCCCGTACCCGCTTTGAAGCGCCAACGCTGAACCAGGTGATGCTAAAGCCGTGAAGCCGGCCCGGAGTCTTCGGACAATGGGACGTGGTGGAGCCGCTGAACCAAGTCTGTACTAGGTGAGCGATGGGGTGACGCAGGAAGGTAGTCCAGCCCGGGCGGTGGTTGTCCCGGGGTAAGGGTGTAGGCCGAGTGATAGGCAAATCCGTCACTCATTGAGGCTGAGACCTGATGCCGAGCCGATTGTGGTGAAGTGGATGATCCTATGCTGTCGAGAAAAGCCTCTAGCGAGTTTCATGGCGGCCCGTACCCCAAACCGACTCAGGTGGTCAGGTAGAGAATACCGAGGCGTTCGGGTGAACTATGGTTAAGGAACTCGGCAAAATGCCCCCGTAACTTCGGGAGAAGGGGGGCCATTCCTGGTGACGGCACTTGCTGCCAGAGCTGGGGGTGGCCGCAGAGACCAGCGAGAAGCGACTGTTTACTAAAAACACAGGTCCGTGCGAAGCCGTAAGGCGATGTATACGGACTGACGCCTGCCCGGTGCTGGAACGTTAAGGGGACCGGTTAGCTCTGATTCGTCGGGGCGAAGCTGAGAACTTAAGCGCCAGTAAACGGCGGTGGTAACTATAACCATCCTAAGGTAGCGAAATTCCTTGTCGGGTAAGTTCCGACCTGCACGAATGGCGTAACGACTTCTCGACTGTCTCAACCATAGGCCCGGTGAAATTGCATTACGAGTAAAGATGCTCGTTTCGCGCAGCAGGACGGAAAGACCCCGGGACCTTTACTATAGCTTGATATTGGTGTTCGGTTCGGCTTGTGTAGGATAGGTGGGAGACTTTGAAGCCGTGACGCCAGTCATGGTGGAGTCGTCGTTGAAATACCACTCTGGTCGTGCTGGATGTCTAACCTGGGTCCGTGATCCGGATCAGGGACAGTGTCTGGTGGGTAGTTTAACTGGGGCGGTTGCCTCCTAAAGAGTAACGGAGGCGCCCAAAGGTTCCCTCAGCCTGGTTGGCAATCAGGTGTTGAGTGTAAGTGCACAAGGGAGCTTGACTGTGAGACTGACGGGTCGAGCAGGGACGAAAGTCGGGACTAGTGATCCGGCGGTGGCTTGTGGAAGCGCCGTCGCTCAACGGATAAAAGGTACCCCGGGGATAACAGGCTGATCTTCCCCAAGAGTCCATATCGACGGGATGGTTTGGCACCTCGATGTCGGCTCGTCGCATCCTGGGGCTGGAGTAGGTCCCAAGGGTTGGGCTGTTCGCCCATTAAAGCGGTACGCGAGCTGGGTTTAGAACGTCGTGAGACAGTTCGGTCCCTATCCGCTGTGCGCGTAGGAGTGTTGAGAAGGGCTGTCCCTAGTACGAGAGGACCGGGACGGACGAACCTCTGGTGTGCCAGTTGTCCTGCCAAGGGCATGGCTGGTTGGCTACGTTCGGGAGGGATAACCGCTGAAAGCATCTAAGCGGGAAGCCTGCTTCGAGATGAGCACTCCCACCTCCTTGAGAGGGTAAGGCTCCCAGTAGACGACTGGGTTGATAGGCCGGATATGGAAGCCCTGTGAGGGGTGGAGTTGACCGGTACTAATAGGCCGAGGGCTTGTCCTCAGTTGCTCGCGTCCACTGTGTTGTTCTGAAACAACGACCCCCGGTTCCTGGCCAGGAACCGGGTGCGGTCGACAGTTTCATAGTGTTTCGGTGGTCATAGCGTGAGGGAAACGCCCGGTTACATTCCGAACCCGGAAGCTAAGCCTCACAGCGCCGATGGTACTGCAGGGGGGACCCTGTGGGAGAGTAGGACGCCGCCGAACAATCATTGTGAAGAACCCCCGTCGGGAAACCGGCGGGGGTTCTTTGCGTTGCGCCCGAATTGCTGTGCACAGCTTTCGCCGGCTCCCGGCCGATCCGGTCCCGCGGGGGCAGGGGCCCGCGCGGGGTGGACCTAGGACCACCCCGAATTCGGGTGGGACGGCCAGTGCCGACGGCACGGCCTCCGGGGACACTGGACGAGGAGGATCGGGGCCGGCCTGCGGCGTCGGCATCAGCAATCAGGAGTTGGCGTGGCAACAGAGAGTCGGATCAGCGGAGGCGGTGCCGTGCGAGCCCAGACCGAGGCAGCACTCGCCGCAGGCGGCCGCGGGCTGGCCCGGTTGTCCCTCCTGGTGCTCGGTGCGGTGCCGGTCGTGGTGGTGCCCGTGTTCGGGTGCTTCTTCGCCGGCGCGACGGCCGCCTGGCTGCTCGACGGCTACTACCCGGCGGTGTTCGTCGCACTGATCGCCGCCGTGGGCGCGGGTCTGGCGCTGGCCGGTCTGTTCGTTCGGCCGACCGCGACCCGGACGCGCGGGCAGCTCAACCGCTGGTACGGGACCAGGCTGCAGGCGGTGTACAGCCCCAGGCCGCCGCTGGAGGAGGACGCCCGCGGTCACTGGTGGACGGGCTGGTCCTACCACCGCTCCCACAACGTCGCCCGGCTCGCGCAGATACTCCACTGGGCCGCGAGGGACGCCGTGACGCGGCGCGAGATGCTCTGGCTGGTGGTGAGCCCCCTGCTGGCGACCGCGCTGGGACTGGTGGTGCTGGGCGTCCTGGGCGGTGGTGCGGCATTCCTGGTCGTCGCGGTGCGCGGCGACGGGCCGGTGGGTTCGCGCGGTGCCGCGACCGTGTTCCTCTCGGCCCTGCTCGGGCTCGGGATGCTCGCTCTGGGCACGCTGCTGGCCCCGTACGCGGTACGCGGGTACGCGGAGGTGGCCCGCCGGGTGCTGGACAAGGACGGTCGGACCTCGCACGCCCAGCTGACCCGGCGGGTCGCTGAGCTGACCGAGACCCGGGCCGACGCGGTCGGCACCCAGGCGGCCGAGCTGCGACGGATCGAGCGGGACCTGCACGACGGCGCCCAGGCGCGGCTGGTCGCGATCGGGATGACGCTGGGCACGATCGAGCACCTGATGGAGACCGATCCGGCGGCGGCGCGCGAGTTGCTGTCCGAGGCCCGGCAGTCCTCGGCGCGGGCGCTCCAGGAGCTGCGCGACCTGGTCCGGGGCATCCACCCGCCGGTGCTGGCGGAGCGCGGGCTGGGTGACGCGGTCCGCGCGCTCGCGCTGGACTGCGCGCTGCCGACCGAGGTGTACGTGAGCCTGCCGGACCGGCCGCCGGCGCCGGTGGAGGCCACGGCGTACTTCAGCATCTGCGAGCTGCTGGCCAACGCGGCCAAGCACTCGGGCGCGGAGCAGGTGTGGGTGGACATCCTGTACCGGGCCGGCCGGCTGCGGGTCACGGTGACGGACGACGGGATGGGGGTCGCGGATCCCACCAGGGGGACCGGGCTTCGGGGGATCGAGCGGCGATTGGGTACCTTCGACGGTGTCCTCGCCATCGACAGTACGTCGGGCGGTCCGACCACCATCACCCTGGAGCTGCCGTGCGAGTTGTCCTCGCCGAGGACCTTTACCTCCTTCGAGAAGGTCTGATCCGACTGCTGGAGGCGCACGGTTTCACGATCGCCGCAGCGGTCGAGACCGGTCCGGAGCTGCAGGAGGCTCTGCTGACGCACCGTCCGGACGTCGCGGTGGTCGACGTCCGGCTGCCGCCGACCCTGACCGACGAGGGGCTCCAGGCGGCGCTCAGGGCCCGTCGGGAGATTCCCGGCCTGCCGGTGCTGGTGCTGTCCCAGCACGTCCAGCAGCTCTACGCGCGGGAGTTGCTGGCGGACGGCACGGGCGGGATCGGGTACCTGCTGAAGGACCGGGTCTTCAACGCCGACCAGTTCATCGACGCGGTCCGCCGGGTGGCGGCCGGCGGTACGGCGATGGACCCGGACGTCATCGCCAAGCTGATGCAGAGCACCTCGCGCCGTTCGGGGCCGTTGCAGCGGCTGTCGCCGCGCGAACGGGAGGTGCTGGAGCTGATGGCGGAGGGGTGTTCGAACTCGGCGATCGCCGCCCGGCTGTCGGTGAGCGACGGCGCGGTGGCCAAGCACATCGCCAACATCTTCACCAAGCTCGAACTCGCCCCGGCCGAGGACGCGAACCGCCGGGTCATGGCGGTGCTGGCCTACCTCAACGGCACGGCGGCGCAGCCGTCCTGACCGGACGCCCGTTCCCCGGCTCCGCGGGGCGGGGAGCCGGGGAACGGCGGTGGCCGGTCGCGGTGACGGTGCGGGCTGCGGGAACGCTGGGACAGGTGTACGAGTAAACTCCGGTGGGCCGAGCCCGGAGGTCGCTCAGCCGTCCGGCGCCCCGACAAGCGGGAACCGGCAGCCGAGGCAGCGAACGGCCGCAGCCGACATCCAGGGGTTGATAGACGTAATGGCACGCCCATCGCTCACCAAGGCCCACCGCAGCCTGCTCGGCCTGGTGGCCGCCGGTGCCTGCATCATCTCCGGTATCGGCTTCGCCGGCTCGTACAACGCGGTGCGGGAGCTGGCCGAGCAGAAGGGCTTCGGCGCCTTCTCCTACGCGTTCCCGATCGGCGTGGACGCGGGCATCGTGGTCCTGCTCGCGCTGGACCTGGTGCTCACCTGGCTGCGCATACCCTTCCCGGCGCTGCGGCAGACCGCCTGGCTGCTGACCGTCGCGACGATCGCCTTCAACGCGGCCGCCTCCTGGGGCGACCCGCTCGGGATGGGCATGCACGCCGTCATCCCGCTGCTGTTCGTCGTCGTGGTCGAGGCCTCCCGGCACGCGGTCGGGCGGATCGCGGCGATCACCGCGGACCGGCACATGGAGTCGGTCCGGATGATGCGCTGGCTGCTCTCGCCGGTGCCCACCTTCCGGCTCTGGCGGCGGATGAAGCTCTGGGAGCTGCGCTCCTACGACGAGGTCGTACGGCTGGAGCAGAACCGGCTGGTCTACCGGGCCCAGCTGCGGTTCCGCTACGGCCGCGGCTGGCGCCGGTCGGCGCCGATCCAGGCGCTGCTGCCGCTCAAGCTGGCCAAGTACGGGGTGCCGCTGGACCCGTCGGTGTTCGACCGGATGGACGAGGACGCCCGGGTGGCCCGGGAGGAGAAGGAGGCCCGCGAGGTCGAGGCGGCGGCCAGGGCCGAGGCGGCCCTCGCCGCGCAGGAGGCCCGCGCGCTGCAGGAGAGCCGTGCGGCGGCGGCTCTGGTGCCGGCCGGGCAGTCCGCGCGGGCCGGGGTCGAGGGGCAGGACGCCGCACGGCAGCAGCAGCCGGTCCGGGTCGACCGTTCCGTCCAGGCCGTTCCGCGGGCGCAGGGCCCGGCGCAGAGCCGGCCGCAGCCGCTGCCGCAGTCCCAGGGGCCGGTCCGCCCGGAGCCGGAGGCGGAGCCGTTGGGCCAGCCCGAGCCCGCTCCCGCCGAGGTGCTCGCCAAGCTCGCCGCCGTGCGGCTGCGGGACGCCCAGGAGCCGGCCGGCGGGGCGCAGCAGGCCCCGGTGCCGCAGGAGGAGGAGCTGAACGTCTGGACCGAGCGGGCCGTGCGGACCACCGGGCACCCCAGCGACGCCGCGCCGGGCGGGCGGGTGCCCGGCCAGGTCTCGCCGTGGTTCAAGCCGCCGCGCCCGACCGACCCCGAGCAGCCGGAGGCCGCGGAGCAGCAGGCCGCCGTTGGCGGTGCCGGTGCCGGGTACGTGGCGCTTCCCTCGGCGGAGGAGGGCTTCGCCGAGCGGGGCGAGGCCGAGCAGGGCTTCGCCGAGCGGGCTCACGCGGATCAGGCTCACGCGGATCAGGCTCACGCGGAGCAGGGCTACGCCGAGGCCGCGGAGCAGGCGCCGGAGTTCGTCGAGCGCGCGCAGCGCCCGATCGGTCCCGCGCCGCGCCCGGGCTCGTACCGGCTCGACCCCGAGCAGGCGTTCGAGGCGCTGGTGAGCTACATCGACACCTTCGAGCACGAGCCGGACCCGCAGCGGCTGGCCGCCTGGCTGACCAAGAAGTACGGCGTGGTCGGCAGCCGTCCCGACGGTTCGGTCCACCCCAAGGACGTCGAGGCGCTCTACCCGGAGCTGCGGGACCGCTACGCCACCTCCGGCCGGGACTGACCCGGGCCCGCGGCCGTGGCGCCCGCGGCGCCGGCCGGCCATTGACGCCCGTTCCCGGCCCGTCTACCTTCGCATCAACAAACTGTTGAAGCGCTGGCCTGGCACGGGCCCCGCGCGCATGCTTGCGTGAGGAGTGACGGATGTCGCAGGTCGAGACGGGCGCTACCGGGCCGACGGGCGGGGCGGGATTCTCCGCCGCCGCCAGGTCCGCCGTGGACGCGCTGCTGGCGCCGGTCGACGCCGAGCTGGCCCACCGCTTCCCGGGCGACCCGGGCACCCGCCAGCCGGTCCACACCGTTTACGTGCCGGCCGACGCCTTTGCCGCCGACACCGTGCGGACCTGGGGCCGGCAGGCACTGGAGGCCTTCGACACCCACGCCGGCACCCCCGCAGAGCTCGCCCGCGCGCTCGGCGTGGCGGACGACGGGCTGCTCGCCGAGGTGCACCGCCGGGTCCGGGCCAAGCTGGAGCGCGAGCCGGTCGAGGACCTGCGGATCGACTTCGAGGACGGCTACGGCCCGCGGCCCGACGCGGAGGAGGACGCGGCGGCGGTCCGGGCCGCCGAACTGCTCGCCGCCGCGGTCGCCGACGGCAGCGCTCCGCCGTACCTCGGCATCCGGATCAAGTGCCTGGAGGCGGCCGTCCGGGACCGCGGCATCCGCACCCTGGAGCTGTTCCTCGGCACCCTGCTGGCGCACGGCGGACTGCCCGACGGGCTGGTGCTCACCCTGCCCAAGGTGACCTACGCCGAGCAGGTCACCGCACTGGCCGGGCTGCTGGCGGACTTCGAGCGCGGCGCCGGGCTGCCGGCGGGCCGGCTCCGTTTCGAGATCCAGATCGAGACCACCCAGGCGATCCTCGGCCCGGACGGCCGGGCCACCGTCGCCCGGATGATAGCGGCGGCCGAGGGGCGGGCCACCGGTCTGCACTACGGCACCTTCGACTACAGCGCTGCCTGCGGGGTCGCCGCCGCCCACCAGAGCATGGACCACCCGGCCGCCGACCACGCCAAGGCGGTGATGCAGGTCGCGGCCGCCGGGACCGGGGTGCGGCTCTCCGACGGTTCCACCAATGTGATCCCGACCGGTACCACCGCCCAGGTGCACGCGGCGTGGAAGCTCCACCACGATCTGGTCCGCCGTTCGCTCGCCCGTGCCTACTACCAGGGCTGGGACATGCACCCGGCGCACCTGCCGACCCGCTACGTCGCCGTCTACTCCTTCTACCGGGAGGGCCTGGCCCCCGCCGCCGCCCGGCTGGCCGCGTACGTGGCCAAGGCGGGCGGGGACGTCATGGACGAGCCGGCGACCGCCCGGGCGCTCAGCGGCTACCTGCTGCGCGGGCTCGACTGCGGTGCGGTCGACCTGGCCGAGGTGCAGGCGGCGACCGGTCTGGACCGGTCCCGGCTGGACGCGCTCGCGGGCCGCGGCTGAGCGCCGCCCGGCCGCCCGCCCCTCGGGGCCGGTCGGTGGGGCACGCCGTAGGCTGACGGGGCGGTCCGCGGGCGAGCTGTCGTCCCGCCCGGGCCGCACCGTCCGCCCCTCGTCGCCTCCGGGAGAACCGCCGCGCCATGCCCGCCACACCGGAGCCGACCCCCAGGCCGTACCTGACCGTCCGGAGCGCGGGCACCCACGAGATCGAGATCAAGAAGTCCCGGTTCATCTGCCACCTCGCCCGGGTCGCCGACGAGGACGAGGCCCAGGCGTTCATCGCGGGCATCCGCAAGCAGTACTGGGACGCCCGGCACAACTGCACCGCCTTCGTGGTCGGCGAGGAGCAGCGCCGCGAACGCTCCAGCGACGACGGCGAGCCGGGCGGGACGGCGGGCGTGCCGATGCTGGAGGTGCTGCGCCGGCGCGGGGTGACCGACACGGTGGCGGTGGTGACCCGCTACTTCGGTGGCATCAAGCTCGGTGCCGGCGGCCTGGTGCGTGCCTACGGGAGCGCGGTGTCGGAGGCGCTGGACGAGCTGGGGCTGCTGGAGCGGCGGCCGGTCGCGCTGCTCGCGGTGACGGTCGACCACGCCCGGGCCGGGCGGGTGGAGAACGACCTGCGGGCGGCCGGATTCACGGTCCGCGACCTGGCGTACGAGGCGTCCGGGGTGCGGATCGAGGTGGGGGTGCCGGAACCGGAGGTCGCGGCGTTCCACACCTGGCTGGCCGAGGCGACCGGCGGGACGGCGACCGGGGTGGCGGCGGGCCGGACCCACGTCGAGGTGCCGGTCTGATCGGACGGCGTCCGCGCGGCCGGTCCCGGGACGGGGCCGGGAGCCATGCAGATTCTCGCCCCGCGCGACAGCCGGCTCGAGCAGATTCACCCGAATGTAGTGACGTGGCCCGGAGTTGGAACTTCCGCTCCGGGCCATGGCGTTTCCTGGGCACAGGTCCGGCGAACCGGACCAAAGACCCATCGATGGAGGACACGGGACCCCACCGCCCCACGGAGGTATGCGCATGACCTCGGAACGTTCCTCGTCGCCGCCCGCCCGAGCCGGACTCCCCGGCCCCGGAGGCCCTGCGGCGCCCTACCGGATGACCGTCACCACCGCCCTCCCGTACGCCGACGCCCTCGCCCTGGCCGACCAGCACCTCGCCGCCTGGCTGAAACGCGAGGGGTGCGAGGAACCCCCGCCCGCGCTGCTCGGGCCGCCGCCCGCGCCGTCCACCGCGCTGTCGGCCGCGCCGCCCGCCCCGCGCGACCCGGCCGCGCCGCTCCGGGCCGGGGCCGCCTCCCCCTACGCCGAGCGGTTCCGGCTCGGTGACCGGGTCCTGCTGGACCGCGACGGGGGTCCGCTCCCGGCCGGTCCCGGTGGCCCGAGCAGCCCCGGGGAGCCGGCCGGTCCGAGCGGTCCGAGCGGTCCCGGGGGCCGCTACGACCGCCGCCGGGTCCGCACCCCCGCCCCGCACGGCACCGACCACCTGACCCTCACCCTGGCGGCCGGGCCCACCGGCCCGACCTGGCTCCGGCTGGAGGCCGCCACCCGCACCACCGACAGCGCCGTACGGACACCCGGCCGGGTACCGGTCCCCGAACCGGTCCGCACCCTGCTGCCGCTGCTGGACGCCGCCGACGGCCCGGCCGCCGTGCTCGCCGCGCCCCGGATGCTCACCGCGGCCGAGGTCGACGGCCTGGTCGACGAGCTCTGCGACCCGGACCGCCGGATGCCCGCCGTGGTGGCCAGCGTCCCGGCCGGCCTCGACGCCGGAGCATGGCTCGCCGGAACGGTCGCCCCGCTCTGCGAGCACCTGCCGGGACTCGCCACCCTGTACGTCCTGGACGCCGAGGCGCGCACCAGGTTCAACGTCGCCCTGGAGTTCCACGCCGTCTACGGCGGGGCGGTCCGCACCTATCTGCCCGAGGTCGACCCGGCCTCCCGGCGGGACGGCCGCCGGCACCCGGTGCTGGCCCGCCACCGGATCGAGGAGGACCCGCGGCGCGCGGCCGTCCTGCTGTCCCGCGAACCGCGCCGGCTCGCCGCCGAACGGACGGCGCCGGCGACACTGGCGGCCGTGCCCCCGCCGCGGGTGCCGGCCGCGGTGCCCGTGCTCGCGGCTCCGGTGGCCGTCCCCGCCGACCGGACGGACCGGTCGGCCGAGCACGAGCGGGGCACCCGCCCGGGCCACGCCCCGTATCCCGCCCACCCCGCGCGTCACGAGGGCCGCCGGGAGCGCCGTCGCGAGCGGCCCCAGCCGAAGGCCCTCACGGCGGGCGGCCCGCTTCCCGGCCGGACGGCCGGCCCGGCGGCGGGGCGCGGATCCGCCGGTCGGCTCTGCACCGCATCCGGCGCCGGAGCGGTGCCGGCCCCGGCGACGCTGATGCTCCCGGCCCCACCGGCCCCGCCCCGGCCCGTGCTGCCCGTTCCCGCCCGTCGGGCCGGGCGGCGGCGCACCGGACCGGCCGGCGGCCACGGCGGGATCCCGCTCACCTTCACCGAGCTGATGGACCGGCTCGGCGAGTTCCCGCTGCTCACCTTCACCGGCGACCAGAAGGCCGCGCTCGCCCTCGACGAGCTGCGCTGCGCCGGAGGGGGCTGGGCCCGGCTCACCTGGGACGGTCTGACCGCGCTCCAGGAGTACGCCGAGGCGGCGGTCCGCGGCCGGGCGGGCGGCGACTTCAAGCAGTGGTGCGAACGGACCCCGGCCGGCTGCCACCGCTTCCCGCCCCGCAAGGCGGTGCGCGGCGAGTCGCGCACCGTGTACAGCCACGCCAAGTGGAAGCGCGAGCGGATGCTCCCGGTGCCGGAGTGCGTGGACGCGTCCAGACGCGCCTTCATGGGGGCGCACCTGCGGATCGGCGGCGGCCGCACCGCACCCCGGCTGCACTACCTGGACGACTGTTCGGGCAGTGGCCGGATCTATGTCGGCTACATCGGACTGCACCTGACCAACACCCGGACCAACTGAGAGGCTTGGCTGACCGGTGCGCCCGTTCGGTGGACAATGTCCGGAAGCGGGGCGGACCCCCGGTTCGCCGCCGAGGGCTGCCGACCGCCCCGGGCAGGCGCCGGACGAGCATGGGGGAACGACCACCGATGCAGTACTCAGCAGACGGCCAGTCCGACGGTGCTGTCACGGCCCCCCAACCGGGCTTCCTCGCCTCCGTGTTCCGCGACCTCGGGGTGGAGGAGCCGGTCGTGGACGACCCGTCCGGCCGCCCCCCGGACGCCGCGGGCGGGCCGTCGTCCCCGGGGCGGCCGGCCCCCGAACCACTCGGCGCGGGCGGCGACGAGGAGGTCGCCGCCCACGCCAGGGCGGCCGCGCTCACCCACCACCGCACGCTCACCGTCCAGGCCGAGCACGAGCGGCTGGCCGACCTGCTCCGGCGCTCCGCCCTGCCGGTCTCGGCCATGGACTTCGAGAGCCAGCTGCGCCACTACGAACCGCGCCCCTATCCGGACGGCGCGCCGCCCGCGGCGGCCGGCCCGGACCCGGAGCCGCGCTGGGAGGACTACGCGCCCGCCGAACCGCCGGCGGCCGACCCCGACGGACCCCCGGTCCGCCGACTGCTCGACTCCGACTACCAGCGCGGACTGGCCAAGGCCCGGCTGACCCACCAGCGGGCCCTGCGCGAGTGGCGCACCCGGCAGGCCGAGGCCGACAGCCCCGCCGCCGACGAGTCCCGGCGCGCCCACGACGAGACCGAGCAGGCCCGGGCCCGGGCGGTGCGCGAGTACAACGACTCCCTGGAGGAGTGCCGCCGGGCCTACCGGCAGGCCGAGCCGGCCGCCGTCGAGTCCCTGCTGGAACGGGCCCTCGCCGCCGCCGAGACCAACACCCGGGACCTGCCCGCGCCCTGCCGCGCCGTCTACCGGCCGCTGACCCGCACCGCCGTGCTGGACCTCGACCTGCCGCCGCTGGACGTCGTGCCCTCGCTGACCGGTTACCGGCTCGCCCCGGACGGGGAGGCACTCCCGGTGCCGCGCCCGCCGGCCGACCGGGCCTCCGACTATCTGCGGCTGGTCGCCCGACTGGCCCTGCGCGCACTGCAGGCCGCCGACGCCGTCGACACCGACGAGATCCTCGCCGGCGTCGTGCTCAACGGCTGGCTGCGCGAGTCCGGCGACGCCGGGCCGCTCTGCCTGGTGAGCGTCGACGCGGACCGCGACGCGCTGGCCCGCACCAGGCTGCTGCCGCCCACCGACCCCGAGGACGAGCCCGACGGGGAGGGTGTCTACGCGGACGCCGAGCAGGACGAGGCACTGGTCCGGCTGCGCCAGCTCGACGCCGCCGTCAGCCCCGACCCGTACGGCCGGGCGGGCGTCGAACCGGCCGCGCGGGCGGCGGCCACCGTCCCGGCGGCGCCGGACCTCTCGGCGAACGAGTTCGCCCAGCTGGTCCGCGAGCTGCTCACCCGGGGCGGGCTCGGGCAGTGGAGCGTACGGCTGCGCGGCCCGGTCGGGCTGGTGGCCACCGGTGAGGGGCCGGTCGGCAGCGCGCTGCCCGGCCGCTGGGTGGTGTGGGCGTCCCGGGGCGAGGGCGCGGT
The DNA here is from genome assembly GCF_900105395.1 of Streptomyces sp. TLI_053. Classification (NCBI taxonomy): domain Bacteria; kingdom Bacillati; phylum Actinomycetota; class Actinomycetes; order Kitasatosporales; family Streptomycetaceae; genus Streptomyces; species Streptomyces sp. TLI_053. Next base: position 3,619,322 of record NZ_LT629775.1, on the reverse strand, counting down.
GGGGGAGGAGGAGATCCGGACCCTGGCGGAGGCGGTGCGCGAGGAGTCGGCCGAACGCGGGCTGCGGCTGACCACCGGCCGTTTCACCGACGGGGCGCTCGACCTCACCGCCGAGGACGGGCACCGGCACATCCACCTGGTCGACGGCGACGGCGTCCGCGAGCTGACGCACACCCATCTCGGACTGTCGCTCGCCGCCGGACACTGAGTCGCGCGGGCCCGGACACCGAGCCGCGCGGGCCCGGACACGGGGCGACCGCGGAGGCGGCCGGGACCGGCCCGCGTCCCGACGGGGTCCGGGAGGCCGGGAATCCACTACGGTGGTCGGCCCGGAGCGGGTACCGTCGGCCGGCCCCGACGGCCTCACCCGTCGGCCTCACCCCGACGGCTTGCCCGGCGGGCGACGGCGCGCGGGGTGTCCGACGCTGGGGGACACGGCCGGCCGGCACCGGCCGAAGGCCGGCCCGGGGACGGGCGGGACACGGGGGAGACGAGTGAACGGACGGACCGTCACGGTGGAGCAGCGGTGACCGCGGTCCTGGTGGCCGCGGGGGCGTTCCTGATGACGCTGATCGGCGGCTGGGTCGCCCAGCGCACCGGCGACCGCCGGCACCTGGTGCTCGGCTTCGCCGCCGGGCTGATGCTCGGGGTGGTCGCCTTCGACCTCCTCCCGGAGGCGCTGCACCAGGCGCCCGAGGAGGTCCACGGGGTGCCGCAGGCGCTGCTGATGTTCGCCGCCGGCTTCCTCACCATCCACATCGTCGAGCGGGCGGTCGCGATCCACCGCGGCCACGAGGAGGAGTACGCCGAGCACAGTCACGGCCAGCACCACAGCCACGGCCGTCCGTCCGAGCAGGGGCGGTCGCCCGACCAGGACCGGGGCCACCACCACGGCCACGCCCACGGTCGCTCCCGGCAGGACGCCGAAAGGCACCAGGGAGTGGGACTGACGGCCGCGATGGCACTGGTCGGCCACAGCGTCATGGACGGCTTCGCGATCGGCGCGGCCTTCCAGGCGGGGACGACGGTCGGCACGGTGGTGGCGATCGCGGTGGTCGCGCACGACTTCGCCGACGGCTTCAACACGTACACGATCACCCGGCTCTACGGGAACAACAAGCGGCGGGCGCTGGCCCTGCTGGCGGCCGACGCGCTGGCGCCGGTCACCGGTGCCGCGATCACCCTGCTGTTCACCATCTCCGAGCACCTGCTCGGGCTGTACCTGGGGTTCTTCGCCGGATTCCTGCTCTATCTGGCGACCTCCGACATCCTCCCCGAGGCACACAGTCCGCACCCCTCGCGCACCACCCTGCTCTGCACGCTCGCCGGGGTCGGCTTCATGTGGCTGGTGATCGGCTTCGCCTCCTGACGGCGGGCCGCGACGGGGTGGGCCGAGACGGGGCGGCCGGACGGGGGCGTCCGCCGGGCGTCGGGCCGGGACGTCCGCCGTCCGCCCGGGTCAGTCGCCCCGGGCGTCCCAGCGGGCCCGCATCGCGTCCAGCGCCTCGGTGATCGCCGGCCGCCGCGAGGCCTGGGAGCGCCAGAGCGCGAACACCCGCCGGGCCGGTTCCGGCGCCACCGTCCGGGCCACCACCTCCGGCGGCAGCGTGCCCCGGCCCAGCCTGGGCACCAGCCCGATGCCGAGACCGGCCCCGATCAGGGCGATCTGGGTCTCGAACTCGCCGACCCGGTAGTGCACGTCCGGCTCCTCGCCGGCCTCGCGCAGCGTCCGTACCAGCCAGTCGTGGCAGATGTTGCCCGGCGGCACGCTCGTCCAGCGCTGCCCGCGCAGCCGGCCCACCGGCACCACCGGGAGCTCCGCCAGCGGATGGCCGACCGGCAGCAGCAGATCCACCGGGTCCGGCCCGAGGTCCATCCGGTCGAGCCCCTCCTGCACCGGCAGCGGCACCGTCGGCCAGTCCTGGACGAGCGCCAGGTCGACCTCGCCGCGCGCCACCAGCTCGGCCGCCGGGTACGGGTCGCTCTCCAGCAGCCGCACGTCCAGCTCCGGGCAGCGCTCGCGCAGATCGGCCAGCACCCCCGGCATCAGTCCGCGCGCGCCGGTCGCGAAGGCGGCCACCAGCAGCCGTCCGACCGCCTGGCCGCGCTGCTCCTCCAGGCGCACCTCGGCCCGCTCCACCAGCCCCAGCACCGTCTGCGCCGTACCCGCCAGCTCGCGCGCCGCGTCGGTCAGCACCACGCCCCGGCCCTGCCGCTCCAGCAGCACCGTCCTGGTCTCCCGCTCCAGCTTGGCGATCTGCTGGGAGACGGCGGAGGGCGTGAAACCGAGGGCCGCGGCCGCCCCGCCGACCGAGCCGTGGACGGCCACCGCGTGCAGCGCCCGCAGGCGCCCCAGATCCATCATGCAGCAATGCTAAAGCGTTGCCTTCAGAACTCATCGCTGGTGCTGCACGGTCCCGGCGGCCATCCTCGTGCCATGAGCACCTCCCCGCAGGCCGCCCCGGGCGGCGGCAGCATGAGTCCGCGTCACATCGGCCTGGCCGTCCTGGTGGCCGCCGTCTGGGGCCTCAACTTCGTCCTCATCCACGTCGGGCTGCAGAACTTCCCGCCGCTGCTGTTCTGCGCCCTGCGGTTCGCGGTGGTCGCCGTTCCGGCGATCTTCTTCGTGGGACGGCCGAAGGTCGCCCTGCGCTGGGTGCTCGCGGTCGGGGTGGTGCTCGGGGTGGTCAAGTTCGGTCTGCTCTTCCTGGGCATGCACGCCGGGATGCCGGCCGGCCTCTCCTCGCTGGTGCTCCAGGGGCAGGCGGTGTTCACCGCGCTGTTCGCCGGCGCGCTGCTGGGCGAGCGTCCCGGTGCCCAGCGGCTCACCGGACTGGGTGTCGCCTTCGCGGGCATCGGGCTGAGCGCGCTCGACCACGGCCTCGGCGGGCCGCTGGGCGCCTTCGCCCTGGTCGTCCTGGCCGCGGCCGCCTGGGGGCTGTCCAACGTGCTGACCCGCAAGGCCGCCCCGCCGGACGCGCTGCGCTGGATGGTCTGGGTCAGCGCGGTGCCGCCGCTGCCGCTGCTCGGCCTCTCGCTGCTGGTCGAGGGCCCGGCGGCGGACCTGCGCGCGCTGCGCGGGATCGACCTCGCCGGGCTCGGCGCGATCGGCTACGTCGGGCTGGTCTCCACCCTGTTCGGCTTCGTCGCCTGGAGCTACCTGCTGCGCAGCTACGACGCCACCGCCGTGGCGCCCTACTCGCTGCTGGTGCCGGTGTTCGGGATGTCCTCGGCCTGGCTGCTGCTCGGCGAGTCGGTCGGCCCGGTGGCCGCCGTCGCCGCCCTGCTGGTGATCGCCGGGATCGGGATCACCGCGCTGCGCCCGGGGGCGGTGTCCGGCGCGGCGCGGCGGTGGGTGCGACGGTTGCCGCGTAGGCGGCCTCCGCGCTCCGCAGCGCTCGCAGCAGCGCGTCCTGGTCGGCGGGGCTGACCGCGCCGAAGTACTCCTGGGAGACCTCGTAGCGGACCTGGCCGATCCGCTCCACCGCCGAGCGGCCGGCCGGGGTCAGCAGGATCCGCACGGCCCGGCGGTCGGCCGGGTCCGGGGTCCGTTCCACCAGACCGGCCTCCTCCAGCGCGTCGACCACCGTGGTGGCCGAGCGGGGGGCGATGTGCAGCCGGTCGGCCAGGTCGCTGAGGCGCATCGCGCGGTCGGGGAGCTCGCAGCCCGGGGCGTGCGCGAGGGTGCGCAGGGCGCGACCCTGGCCGGGGGTGATGCCGTAGGGCTCCAGCCGCTCGCTGGTGAGCCGGCGGATCCGTTTGATCGCCCGGGTCATCGCGTCGGCCAGTTCGGCGGCGGTGTCCTGTTCGGTGCCGCCGGGTTCGGTGCCGCCCGGTGCGGGGGTGGCCGGTGCCGCGCTGCCCTGTTCGGCGCTGCCGGGGGTGCCGGGCGTGCCGCTGCCGGGGGAGGAGCCCGCCGCGTCGTCGGTCGGCGTGGTGGTCATGGGCGGCTCTCCTCGGCAGGTGTTCGACCAAGGGTATCGGCCGCTCCGGGGGCGCCCGGAAAAATGTTGAGTAAGACTCAGTATCTGGGTTAGCGTAGGCGACGAGTGAGGGCACCCTAAGTTCCCTCCCCTGATCCTGGAGGGCCCGTGCCCCGCTCCGAAGCCCGCGTCGCCACCGACCGTTCCGCCCGCTACGCCAAGCAGCTCGCCGCCCACATGGGCCGCAAGATCAAGGCCGACTGGTCCGAGGAGACCGGCCACGGCACCCTCGTCTTCGGTGCTGGCACCGCCACGCTGGAGGCCACCCCCGACGCGCTGCTGCTCGCCGTCGAGGGCGAGACCGAGAACCTGCCCGGACTGGAGGACGTCGTCGGCCGCCACCTGGTCCGCTTCGGCGCCCGCGACGAACTGGTCGTCGAGTGGCGCCGCGACAACGGCGAGGCCGGCCACGTCCACCGCAACGACGAGGAGCCGGCCGAGGGCTGATCCCCGGGCGGCGCGGCCCGGCGTCCACGGCCCGGGGCCCGGAGCCTCAGTGCTCCGGGCGCCTCTGCCGCGGCGACGGGCGGCCGGTGAGCGGCCACCGGGCCAGCGTCCACAGGACCAGGCCGCCCAGGCACCAGCTGGCCACCACGTCCAGCAGCCAGTGGTAGTCGCTCCACACCAGCCCCAGCCCGACGCCCACGGCCAGCAGCGTCGCCGCGGCGGCGAGCGCCCGCCGCCCGCGCGGCGCGGCCGTCCGCGCCAGCAGCAGGGCCGCCACCCCGTACCCGAGCGTGGCGGTCGCGGTGTGGCCGGACGGGTACCAGCCCCACTGGTCCGCCGCCAGCGGCAGCCCGAACGGGCCCGGCCGGGCGAACCAGGCCTTCGCCGGCACCACCAGCAGCGGAATCAGCCCGGCCGTCAGCACCGCCACCGGCACCGGCAGCCACCAGCGCGCGAATCCCGCCCGGAACTCCCGTCCGGCCGCGACCGCCCCGCCGAGCAGCAGCACCGGTACCGCCACCGAGCCGCCGCCCAGGTCGGAGAACGCCTTGCCGAGGTGGTTGAGCAGAGTGCTGTGCAGTGCGTGCCGGGTCTCCCGGACCGCGTGCCGGGCCCAGTGGTCCAGCTCCAGCAGCGGTCCGTCCACGGCGACCTGCCAGGACACCAGCAGGAGTGCCAGGACCAGGAGCGCCGGCACCACCGGCCGGGCCAGGACGCGAGGCAGCCGCCCCGGAGCAGGGGGGAGAGCTCCGGGGCGGCTCTGATGATCGCCGTTCCGTGCGTCCCGGGGGGTGTGGGCCGGACGGTCGGTCGATCGGCTTTCGGTGTGTACCGCCCCCGGGGGGACGGCCTGGTTGTCCTCGCGGCCCTCGCGCGCGGCCGCCCCCTGGGGCGACCTCGCGGACGGCTCCGCCCATGGCTGGGGCTCGCTGTCCATCTGTGATGACACTACGTCAAGGTCCTTGCACGGCCGAGGAGCTTCAGCGATTCCGCACACCATCTTCACCGTCCGCGCCGGAGGCATCACGCCGGGTTCGAAACCCAACGGCCCGCGGGGACGGAGGTCCCCGCGGGCCGTTCGGCGCTGTCCGGACATCCCTCCGGCGGGTCTTCGGGCGCGGCCCCGGGGCCGCGGGCCGGATCAGACGGTGGCGAAGGCGCCCTCGATGATGTCCAGGCCCTCGTTCAGCAGGTGCTCCGGCATGACCAGCGGCGGCAGGAAGCGCAGCACGTTGCCGTAGGTGCCAGCGGTCAGCACGACCAGGCCCTCGGCGTGGCAGGCCTTGGCGATGGCCGCGGTGGCCTCCGGGTTCGGCTCCTTGCCGCCCGGCTTCACCAGCTCGACGGCGATCATCGCGCCGCGGCCGCGGACCTCGCCGACGCGGACCCTGTCGGAGTCGGCGAACTTCTCCTGGATCGCCCGCAGGCGGCCCAGCATGATCTCGCCGATCCGCTGCGCCTTGCCGTTGAGGTCCAGCTCCTTCATGGTCTCGATGGAACCCAGCGCGGCCGCGCAGGCCACCGGGTTGCCGCCGTAGGTGCCGCCCAGGCCACCGGCGTGCGCGGCGTCCATGATCTCGGCGCGGCCGGTCACCGCGGCCAGCGGCAGACCGCCGGCGATGCCCTTGGCGGTGGTGATGAGGTCCGGGACGATGCCCTCGTCGTCACAGGCGAACCACTGGCCGGTGCGGCAGAAGCCGGTCTGGATCTCGTCCGCGACGAAGACGATGCCGTTGGCCTTCGCGTACTCGACGATGGCCGGCAGGAAGCCCTTGGCCGGCTCGATGAAGCCGCCCTCGCCCTGGATCGGCTCGATGACGATCGCGGCGACGTTCTCGGCGCCGATCTGCTTGTTGATGTTGTCGATCGCCTGCGCGGCGGCCTCGGCGGCGCAGTTCTCGGCACCGGTCAGCCAGCGGTAGGGGTAGGCCACCGGCACCCGGTGGACCTCGGGGGCGAACGGACCGAAGCCCTGCTTGTACGGCATGTTCTTCGCCGTCATGCCCATGGTGAGGTTGGTGCGGCCGTGGTAGCCGTGGTCGAACACCACGACGGCGGTGCGCTTGGTGTACGCGCGGGCGATCTTCACCGCGTTCTCGACCGCCTCGGCGCCCGAGTTGAACAGCGCGGTGCGCTTGTCGTGGTCGCCCGGGGTCAGCTCGTTGAGCTGCTCGGCGACGGCGACGTAGCCCTCGTACGGGGTCACCATGAAACAGGTGTGCGTGAAGGCGGCGAGCTGCTCGGAGGCCTTGGAGACCACGGCCTCGGCGCTGTTGCCGACGTTGGTCACGGCGATGCCGGAGCCGAAGTCGATCAGCGAGTTGCCGTCCACGTCCTCCAGCACGCCGCCGTTGGCGCGGGACACGTACACCGGCAGGGTGGTGCCGACGCCGGCCGCCACCGCACCCAGCTTGCGGGCCTGCAGCTCCTGCGACTTCGGACCGGGGATCGCGGTGACCAGGCGGCGCTCCTGCGGGAGCGGCGTTGCGGCGCTCATGGGTTTCTCCAGACTTCTCGGCTCGGTAGTTCGCAGGCTACGGGGGCGTTCCCCGGGCAGGCATGCGCCACTCGGTAGCACTGGGCCGTCCGACTTGTCCGGGGCGGCCAGCCCGGGCGGAGCCGTTACCGGGAGGCCCCGCTCCACTACATTGAGCGCGGGCGTGTCGCCGGGGCGGTGGCATGGGTATGGGCGGCACCGACGGCGGTCGGGCCGGCGGGCGAGGGAACGGGGCCGTAGATGGGACTGGACGGGGCACGCAGCCACGACGAGCGGACCACCGCCACCCCCCGCACTCCGATGCCGAACCCGCGCCCCCCGGCCCGGGTGCCCTTCGACCTCGCCGCCTGGGCCTCGGCCCCGCGCCCCGAGGCGGATCCGGGTGTGTTCCGCCAGGAGCACCGGCAGCTCGACCCCGACCGGGCCGAGGCCGCCAAGGTCCCCACCTGGCCGCTGCTGCTGCGGGCGGGGCTGAACGCGGTGGTGGGGTGGCTGGCGTACGTCTACGGCGTCGAGGTGGCCAAGTACGGGACGACGCTCATCGGCGTACTGCCCACACGTTCGGCGTTCGTCGCGATCTCGGTCGTCCTGACCCTCAATGTGCTGGTCGCCGGCATCGTCATCAAGGTCTTCGGCCGGATGGGCCGCTGGCCGGAGGTGTGGCGGAGGTACGCCCTGCCGCTGCTGTCGCGGACGGTCACGGAGGAGGCGCCGGCCACCGAGGAGGAGCAGTCGGAGGCGGCCCGGCAGCGGGATCCGTGGTCGGTGCTCCGGCAGGGCGGGGCCGCCGTCGCGGCCGGGCGGCTGGACGGCGAGGCGGTCGGGGACGTCGACTACGTGCGGATCCGGCGGGCCTGGGAGTCGGCCCAGGCCGATCCGGCCTTCCTGCCGGCCTTCGTCGAGCAGGTGTCGCTGCGCGGCGCCGCCGCGTTCGCGCACCCCTCGGAGGCGCGCGAGCTGCCGGGCCGGGCGGAGCGGCACGACCTGCTGCTGGGCCAGGTGCGGCTCGGCACCGCGCAGGACGTGCCCAAGAACCCGCTGTCCCACCGGTCGGCCGGCTTCGCGCTGGACCCGGTGGTGCTGGGCACCTCGCTGCTGGCCGTGGGCCCGGCCGGGACCGGCAAGACGGCGCGGCTGGCCCGCCCGGTGGCCGAGGCGCTGTGCCTGCAGGCGCTGGCCGGGACGGCGTGCGCGGTGGTGATCGGGGCGGCCGACGCCGACCTGGGGCCGGACGCCTGGTACGACGTGGTGATCGCCCCGGGCGACCCCGCGTCCCGCTACGGGCTCGACCTGTACGGCGCGGCCCAGGACCCGGACGAGGCGGCGGCCCGGCTGGCCGAGGCGCTGCTGCCGGACGAGCTGACGGCACGCGCCGAGACCGCCCGGACGGCCCTGCAGCAGATGGTCGGCCCGTTCCACGCCGCGTTCGGCCGCTACCCGGGCGTGCGCGAGCTGCGGGCGCTGCTCGCCGGTGAGCCGGAGTCGCTGGAGGCCCTGGTGAAGGGGCTGCGGGCGGCGGAGCGGCTGGGCTCCTTCGAGCGCGACCTCGCGCACCGGGAGCACCAGCGCGGCCGGGCGGACGACCCGGGGGCGCTGCTGGCGGACCGGCTGGCGCTGCTGGACCGGCCGGCCTTCGAGGGGGCGTTCACGACCGACGGCACCGGCCGGCCGCCGTTCGCGATGCGGGTGCTCGACCATCCGCTGCGGGTGCGGGTGAAGCTGCCGGAGCGCAGCCACCCGGAGGCGGCGCGGATGCTCTCGCGCCTGCTGGTGGGGCAGTTCGTGCAGGCTGCCGGGTCGCGCGGGGACCGCTCGCTGTTCGCGGGCCTGGTGGTGGACGACGCCTCGGCGGCGCTGGACGCCGGGATCGTGCGCGGTCTGCAGCGGCTGCGCGGGGCGAACGCCGGGGTGTTGCTGCTGCTGCGCACCCTGGTGGACCTGCCGGAGGCGCTGCGGGCGCCGCTGTTCGGGGCGGTGGGCTGCCGGGCGGCGTTCCCGGGCATCGCGCCGTGGGACGGGCGGCTGTTCTCGGAGGCCTGGGGCACCCATCTGGTCCGGGAGACGGCGGTCACGCTGGCCCCGGACACCTCGGGCGGGATCGTGCGGCGGGCCGGGCGGCTGGGGCGCAAGGCGCTGTCGGGGACGACGGCGCAGACGGAGTCGGTGACCACCCGGGAGGTGGAGCGGCTGCGCTGGTCGCCGTCGGACCTGGCGCACGCCCTGCCGGCGGGGCACGCGGTGGTCTCGCTGACGGCGGTGTCGGGGGAGCAGGTGCCGCCGCTGCTGGTGGACCTCCGGGGCTGAGACGGGCCGCCGAAGCTCGCCTTCGAGGTGGATTCGGCAGTGCCGGTTGTCCGGAGCGTCCATAATGAGAGGTAGGGGTTCCCCCTGGACTCCCGGCTCTCTCCCCGCCCGGCCGCAATGGCGCGGTCGCGTCGCTCCCCCGAAGGTGCCATGCCCCCCACACTTGCCTCCGTCGTCCGCAACACCTCGCTCCATCTGACGGTCCTCGCCGGTGCGGACCATTTGGAGCGGCCGGTCCGCTGGGTGCACACCAGTGAGCTGGACGACCCGACGCCCTTCCTCGAAGGTGGCGAGCTGCTGCTCACCACCGGTATCAAGCTGGGCCGCACGGCCGCCCGGCTGCAGGCCTACGTGCACCGGTTGGCCGACGCGGGGGTGGTCGGGCTGGGGCTCGGGGTGGGGCTGTCGCACACGGAGGTGCCGCAGCCGCTGGTGGACGCGGCGGCGCAGCGCGGGCTGCCGTTGCTGCGGGTGCCGGAGCCGACGCCGTTCATCGCGATCAGCAAGGTGGTGTCGGCGGCGCTGGCGGCCGAACAGTACGAGGCGGTGACGACCAGCTTCGAGGCGCAGGAGGAGCTGACCCGGGCCGCGCTGGGCAAGGACGGCACGACGGCGGTGGTGCGCCGACTGGCGGCCCGGCTGGGTGGTTGGGCGGCGCTGTACGACGGTTCGGGCGCGCTCTCGGTGGTGGCGCCGGACTGGGCGGCGCGGCGGGCGGGGCGGCTGGCGGCGGAGGTGGACCGGCTGCGGCGGCGTCCGGCGCCGTCGAGTGCCGCGCTGCAGGGCCGGGCGCCGGGGATAGACACGGCGGACGAGGACTACGTGGTGGTCCAGTCGCTGGGGGCGGACCGGCGGGCGCGCGGGTTCCTGGCGGTGGGCACCGAGGACCGGATCACGCCGACCGAGCGCTATGTGCTGAACGCGGCGGTGGCGCTGCTGACGCTGACCCTGGAGCGGTCGCGGGAGCTGCGGCAGGCCGAGGAGCGGATGGGCGCGGCGCTGCTGCGGATGGTGCTGGCCGGTGAGGTGGCGACGGCGCGGCAGGTGGCGGCGGGCCTGTTCGGCGGGCTGCCGGAGGGCACGGTCCGGGTGCTGGTGGCCGGGGCGGGCCAGGGGGTGGACGCCGGGGAGTCGCTGGGCGAGCTGGGCGACCGGGCCGAGCAGGCGGGATCCCGGGTCGGCGAGAAGCTGCTGGTGGCGCGGGAGGAAGGCACGCACGGGCCGCGGCTGATGGTGCTGGCGCTGGACAACGGCGCGGTGCACCGGGCGTGCCTGGGCGTGGTGGAGGAGCACGAGGGCCTCTCGCTGGGCATCTCGGCGCCGGCCGCGCTGGAGGACGCCGGGACGGCGTACGCGCAGGCGGAGCGGGCGCTGGCGGTGGCGCTGCGCGGTGGGCGCCGCTCGGTGGACCACGAGGAGGTCGGTGCGGGCTCGCTGCTGCCGCTGCTCGGGGAGGACGCCGTGACGGCCTTCGCCGAGGGGCTGCTGCGACCGTTGCGGGAGCACGACCGGACGGCGCGCGGCGATCTGGTGGCCTCGCTGCGGGCGTGGCTGTCGCGGCACGGGCAGTGGGACGCGGCGGCGGCCGATCTCGGGGTGCACCGGCACACTCTGCGGTACCGGATGCGGCGGGTCGAGGAGCTGCTGGGGCGGTCGCTGGACGACACGGACGTCCGGATGGAGCTCTGGCTCGCGCTGCGCTCGGGCGAGGAGTAGGCCCGGCCCTGCCGCCCTGCCGCCCTGCCGCCCTGCCGCCCTGCGGCTCTCCCGTCCTGCCGCCCTCGGCCCAACTGCTCTGCCGCTCTCCCTCCGTCCCGCCCTTTCGTCCGGCTGGACGCGGTGGAGTGGCCGCGCGGGCGAACGCTACTCCGTGTCCAACCCGGTCGGTGCGCCGCCCGCCCTACCCTCGATTGCGGCTCCACCTCCGTGGGGTCCTGACGACGACGAGGAGAGGCCGGTACCACGGTGACCACCACGTACGATTTCTGGCTGGCCGGCCGCCGGGCGAGCGGCGATGCCGACTTCGAGGTGCACAACAGCTGGGACGGCCGCCTGGTCGGCAAGGTGAGCATCCCCACCGAGGCGCAGGTCGAGGAGGCCCTGGAGGCCGCCGTCGCCGCGCTGCCGGTGTTCGCCGCGACCCCGGCGCACGTGCGTTCCGCCGCTCTGGACCACGTGGCCCGGCGGCTGGCCGAGCGCACCGAGGAGATCGCCCGACTGATCACCGCGGAGAACGGCAAGCCGATCAAGTGGGCCCGCGGCGAGGTCGGCCGTGCCGTCTCGGTGTTCCGCTGGGCCGCCGAGGAGGCCCGCCGGACCAACGGCGAGACCATGCGGCTGGACACCGACCCGGGCGGCGTGGGCCGTTTCGCGCTGGTGCGCCGCTTCCCGCGCGGCGTGGTGCTGGGCATCGCCCCGTTCAACTTCCCGCTGAACCTGGTCGCCCACAAGGTCGCCCCGGCGATCGCGGTCGGCGCGCCGATCATCCTCAAGCCGGCTCCGGCGACCCCGCTGTCGGCCATGGTGCTGGGCGAGATCCTGGCCGAGACCGACCTGCCTGCCGGTTCCTGGAGCGTCCTGCCGGTCCCGAACGACCGGATGCCGGCCCTGGTGCAGGACCCGCGGCTGCCGGTGATCTCCTTCACCGGTTCGGACAAGGTCGGCTACCAGATCATGGACTCGGTGCCGCGCAAGCACACCACCCTGGAGCTGGGCGGCAACGCCGCGGCCGTGGTGCTCGCCGACTGGTCCTCCGAGGCGGACCTGGACTGGGCGGCCACCCGGATCGCGATGTTCGCCAACTACCAGGGCGGCCAGTCCTGCATCTCGGTGCAGCGGGTGATCGCCGACGCCTCGGTCTACGACGCGCTGCTGGAGAAGGTCGTCGCCAAGGTGGGCGACCAGGTCACCGGTGACCCGAACGACGACGCCACGGACGTCGGCCCGCTGGTCGACGAGAACGCGGCGAAGCGGGTCGAGGCCTGGGTGGACGACGCGGTCGCCAAGGGCGCGAAGCTGCTCGCCGGCGGCACCCGCGAGGGCGCGACCTACGCCCCGACCGTGCTGGCCGAGCTGCCGGCGGACGCGATCCTGGCCACCTGCGAGGTGTTCGGCCCGGTGCTGTCGCTGCACCGGGTGGACGGTGTGGACGAGGCCTTCGCCGCCGTCAACGACTCGCCGTTCGGCCTGCAGGCGGGCGTGTTCACGCACGACCTGCAGACCGCCTTCCGGGCCCACCGGGAGCTGGAGGTCGGCGGCGTGATCATCGGCGACGCGCCGTCCTACCGCGCCGACCAGATGCCGTACGGCGGCGTCAAGGACTCCGGCGTCGGCCGTGAGGGCGTCAAGTACGCGATGGACGACTACACCGTCGAGAAGGTCATGGTCCTCAGCGGCCTGGACCTCTGAGACACCTGCTGACGAAGGGCCCGGCCGCCGCGCGGTCGGGCCCTTCGGCGTACCCGGGGTGCCGGGGGGCGCTCAGCCGCGCCCGGCGACGGCCGCGACGGCCTCGGCGACGGTGGCGTCGCCGGCGACCAGGTCCAGGGTCTTCCCGGCGGTGCCGGGTTCGTGCAGCAGCGCGGCCAGCACGGCGGCGACGTCCCGCCGGTCCACGGCGCCGCGCGGGAGGCCGGGTGCGAGCCGGACCAGCCCGGTGCCGGGTCCGTCGGTGAGGCGGCCGGGGCGCAGCACCGTCCAGTCCAGGCCGGGGCGGGCCCGGACGGCGTCGTCGGCGGCGCCCTTGGCCCGCAGATAGGTCTGGAAGCCCTCGTCGGCGGGGTACTCGGCCCGGGCGTCGGCACCCATCGAGGAGACGATCAGGTAGCGGCGGACACCGGCGAGTTCGGCGGCGTCGGCGAGCAGGACGGCGGCGTCCCGGTCGACGGTGAGCTTGCGGGCGGCGCCGCTGCCCGGTCCGGCGCCGGCGGCGAACACCACGGCGTCGGCGCCGTCGAGCAGCCGGGCGAGTTCCGGCGCGGTGGCGGCCTCCAGGTCGAGCAGCAGCGGTTCGGCGCCGGCGGCGACGAGGTCCTCGGCGTGTTCGGGGCGGCGGATGATTCCGGCGGGCCGGTCGCCCCGGTCGGCGAGCAGCCGTTCCAGTCGGAGGGCGATCTGTCCGTGGCCCCCGGCGATGACGATGCGCATGGCTCCGACGGTAGCCCGGGGCGGGGGCGCCGTCCTGGGGAAGCGGTGCGGTGGGTCCGGGGAAGCGGCGCGGTGGATCGGGGGAACCCGTGGTGCGGGGGAGGGGGCCGGGCAGGCCACAATGGGCGCATGACTTCGCTCGCCCACCCGCAGCTGCGGTTCACCCCCGAGGTGACCGACCCCTCCGGCCCCCGGGAGCTGGTGATCCTCGGCTCCACCGGTTCGATCGGCACCCAGGCCGTCGACGTGGTCCTCCGCAATCCCGACCGGTTCCGGGTGGTGGCCCTGTCGGCCGCCGGCGGCCGGGTCGAGCTGCTCGCCGAGCAGGCGGTCCGGCTGGGCGTGCGCGCCGTGGCGGTGGCCGATCCGGCGGCCGAGCCGGCGCTGCGCGAGGCGCTGGCGGCGAAGGCCGCGGGCGGTCCGCTGCCGACCGTGCTGGCGGGTCCGGACGCGGCGACCGAGCTGGCGGCGACGGAGTGCCACTCGGTGCTGAACGGCATCACCGGGTCGATCGGGCTGGGCCCGACGCTGGCGGCGCTGCGGGCCGGCCGGGTGCTGGTGCTGGCCAACAAGGAGTCGCTGATCGTCGGCGGCCCGCTGGTGAAGGCGGTGGCGCGGCCGGGGCAGATCGTCCCGGTGGACTCCGAGCACGCCGCGCTGTTCCAGGCGCTGGCCGGTGGCACCCGGGCCGAGGTCCGCAAGCTGGTGGTGACCGCCAGCGGCGGCCCGTTCCGCGGCCGCGGCCGGGCGGAGCTGGCCGGGGTGACCCCCGCCGACGCGCTGGCGCACCCGACCTGGGCGATGGGACCGGTCGTCACGATCAACTCGGCCACCCTGGTGAACAAGGGCCTGGAGGTGATCGAGGCGCACCTGCTCTACGACGTGCCGTTCGACCGGATCGAGGTCGTGGTCCATCCGCAGTCGGTCGTGCACTCGATGGTGGAGTTCACGGACGGTTCGACGCTGGCGCAGGCGAGTCCGCCGGACATGCGGATGCCGATCGCGCTCGGCCTGGGCTGGCCGGACCGGGTCCCGGACGCGGCTCCGGGCTGCGACTGGACGAAGGCCGCGACCTGGGAGTTCTTCCCGCTGGACGACGAGGCCTTCCCGGCGGTCGAGCTGGCCCGCGAGGTCGGCACCCTGGGCGGTACCTGCCCGGCCGTGTTCAACGCCGCGAACGAGGAGTGCGTGGAGGCCTTCCTGAAGGGCCGCCTCGCCTTCACCGGGATCGTGGACACTGTGGCGAAGGTCGTCGCCGAGCACGGTGCGCCGGCCGGGGGAACTTCGCTGACGGTGGAGGACGTCCTGCACGCGGAGGACTGGGCGCGCGCCCAGGCCCGCGAGCTGGCGGCGGGCTGACGGTCCGCCCGCACGGGCGGTACCACCGGGGCGGGGCCGTCCGGACGGCCCCGCCCGGAGGACCGGTACGACGACAGGACGATCGGAGCGGAATGACGGAGGCGCAGCGGTGGCAACGGTGATGACGGTGGTCGGCATCCTGGTCTTCGTACTGGGACTGCTCTTCTCGATCGCCTGGCACGAGCTCGGCCACCTCTCCACGGCCAAGCTGTTCGGCATTCGGGTGCCGCAGTACATGGTCGGCTTCGGGCCGACGGTCTGGTCGCGGAAGAAGGGCGAGACCGAGTACGGCCTCAAGGCGGTCCCCCTGGGCGGGTACATCCGGATGATCGGGATGTTCCCGCCCGGTGCGGACGGGCGGATCACCCAGCGCTCGACCTCGCCCTGGCGGTCCATGATCGAGGACGCCCGGGAGGCCTCCTACGAGGAGGTGAAGGAGGGCGACGAGTCCCGGCTGTTCTACACGCGCAAGCCGTGGAAGCGCGTGATCGTCATGTTCGCCGGGCCGTTCATGAACCTGCTGCTCTCGTTCGGGCTCTTCCTGACCGTGATGATGGGCTTCGGCGTCTCGATGGCGGTGCCGACCATCGGCACCGTCTCGGAGTGCGTGGTCAAGGCCGGACAGGCGACCGACACCTGCCCGGCGGACGCCCCGGCGGCGCCCGCCTTCCAGGCCGGGCTGAAGCCGGGCGACCGGGTGGTGTCCTTCGACGGCGACCGGATCGGCAGCTACGAGCAGCTCCAGGGCGACATCCGGAAGTCGGCCGGCAAGCGGGTCGAGCTGGTGGTCGAGCGCGACGGGCAGCGGGTGACCCTCGAGCCGACGATCGCCGTCAACGACGTGCAGAAGTACGACGCCGAGGGCCTGCCGGTCAAGGGCGAGACGGTGCGGGCCGGCTTCCTCGGCTTCACCCCGACCACGGGCGTGGTCCGGCTCGGCCTCGGCCAGTCCGTCGACCGGATGTACGACATGGCGGAGAACGGCGTGGAGTCGCTGGCCGCGCTGCCCGGCAAGATCCCCGGACTGTGGCACTCGGTGGTCGACGGCACCCCGCGCGAGATGGACTCCCCGATCGGCATGGTCGGCGCGGCCAGGGTGAGCGGCGAGGTGTTCTCGCTGGACATCCCCGGCAGCCAGCGGGTCGCCTACTTCGTGAACCTGCTCGCCGGGATCAACCTCTCGTTGTTCCTGTTCAACATGCTGCCGCTGCTGCCGCTGGACGGCGGCCACATCGCGGGCGCGGTCTGGGAGTCGGTCCGCCGCCGGTTCGCACGCCTGTTCCGCCGCCCCGACCCCGGTCCGTTCGACGTGGCCCGGCTGATGCCGCTCGCGTACGTGGTGGCCAGCGTCTTCATCGGCTTCACCCTGCTGGTGCTGGTCGCCGACCTGGTCAACCCGGTCAAGATCAGTTAGAGCGACCGGCCGGTGGGTGCGCGGGCGCCCGTTCCCGTGCCGTACCGTTGGAACCCGGGCGCGCGATCGTCGGCGCGCCCGGGTTCGGTCGTCCCAGCGGCCGGGCCGACCACACATCGACCCCGGGGAACCCTGCGCACATGACCGCGATCTCGCTCGGTATTCCGTCCCTGCCGCTCAAGCCGCTCGCCAAGCGCCGGGTCTCCCGTCAGATCATGGTCGGCAACGTGCCGGTCGGCGGCGACGCCCCCGTCTCGGTGCAGTCCATGACCACCACGCTGACCTCGGACATCAACGCCACCCTGCAGCAGATCGCGGAACTCACCGCCTCCGGCTGCCAGATCGTGCGGGTCGCCGTCCCCTCCCAGGACGACGCGGACGCGCTGCCGATCATCGCGAAGAAGTCGCAGATCCCGGTGATCGCCGACATCCACTTCCAGCCGAAGTACGTCTTCGCCGCGATCGACGCCGGCTGCGCCGCGGTCCGGGTCAACCCGGGCAACATCAAGGCGTTCGACGACAAGGTCGGCGAGATCGCCAAGGCCGCCAAGGGCGCCGGGGTGCCGATCCGGATCGGCGTCAACGCCGGTTCGCTCGACAAGCGCCTGCTGGAGAAGTACGGCCGGGCCACCCCCGAGGCGCTGGTGGAGTCCGCGCTGTGGGAGTGCTCGCTGTTCGAGGAGCACGACTTCCGCGACATCAAGATCTCGGTCAAGCACAACGACCCGGTCGTGATGATCAACGCCTACCGCCAGCTCGCCGCCGCCTGCGACTACCCGCTGCACCTCGGCGTCACCGAGGCCGGCCCCGCCTTCCAGGGCACCATCAAGTCCGCGGTCGCCTTCGGCGCGCTGCTGGCCGAGGGCATCGGCGACACCATCCGGGTCTCGCTGAGCGCCCCGCCGGCCGAGGAGATCAAGGTCGGCAACCAGATCCTGGAGTCGCTCGGCCTGCGCCAGCGCGGTCTGGAGATCGTCTCCTGCCCGTCCTGCGGCCGCGCCCAGGTGGACGTCTACAAGCTCGCCGAGGAGGTCACGGCCGGCCTGGAGGGCATGAACGTGCCGCTGCGCGTCGCGGTCATGGGCTGCGTCGTCAACGGCCCGGGCGAGGCCCGCGAGGCCGACCTCGGGGTCGCCTCCGGCAACGGCAAGGGTCAGATCTTCGTCAAGGGCGAGGTCATCAAGACCGTCCCCGAGTCCAAGATCGTGGAGACCCTGATCGAGGAGGCGTTCAAGATCGCCGAGCAGATGGAGTCGGAGGGCGTCGAGTCCGGCGCGCCGACCGTCACCGCCGGCGAGTGACCCACCCCGGTGTCGGGTAGGTCCGCGCTGTTCTTCCGGAAGCGGGGCCGTCCGTGCGCGGACGGCCCCGCGGCCGTGCCCGGGTGGGGGCAGGGAGTAGGGTGCGGCCACCGTCGTCTCAGTAAGGTGCTGTCTCGATGCTCGATCGAGGTGTGATGCTCCCCAGCTCGTTCCAGGCCGCCCGCGCCCTGGCGACCACCCGCGTGCTGGAACCGCCGGACCTCGCCGACGCCCTCGCCGTGCTCCACCGCGACCCCGTCGCGAACGCCTTCGTGGCCACCCGGGTGGAGGCCGTCGGCCTCGACCCCTGGCGGCTCGGCGGCGAGATGTGGGGCTGGTACGACGAGCACGGCGAACTCGACGCGCTCTGCTACGCCGGCGCCAACCTCGTCCTGGTGGACGCCGGTCCGCAGGCCGTCCAGGCCTTCGCCGAACGCGCCCGCCGACAGGGGCGCCGCTGCTCCTCCATCGTGGGCCCGGCCGGGCCCACGTCGGCCCTGTGGGCGCTGCTGGAGCGCAGCTGGGGGCCCGCCCGCGAAGTCAGGGCGCACCAGCCGCTGCTCGCCACCACGGTGCCGTCCGCCGAGATCGCCCCGGACCCGCGGGTGCGGCGGGTGCGGCGGGACGAGGTCGACATCCTGATGCCGGCCTGCGTGGCGATGTTCACCGAGGAGGTCGGGGTCTCCCCGCTGGCCGGTGACGGCGGGCTGCTGTACCAGGCCCGGGTCGCCGAACTCGTCACCACCGGAAGGTCGTTCGCCCGCTTCGGCGAGGACGGCGAGGTCGTGTTCAAGGCCGAGATCGGGGCCGTCACCGAGGGCGCCTGCCAGATCCAGGGGGTCTGGGTCGCGCCCGGGCACCGGGGGCAGGGCATCTCCGAGACCGGGATGGCCGCGGTGCTGGAGGTCGCGCTGCGCGAGGTCGCGCCGGTGGTCTCGCTGTACGTCAACGACTACAACCTGCGGGCGCGGGCCTCCTACCGGCGGGTGGGGTTCCGGGAGGTCGGGGCGTTCATGAGCGTGCTGTTCTGACGCCGGACCGGCAGCCGGGCGCCGGGTTGCCGGTGCGGGCCGCGTGGCGGGTGGGCGGGGGGTAACGTCCGGGGCATGGAACGGGTGACTGGGGTGATGGCGGGGTGACCGGGGTGACTGGGCCGGCCGGAGTGACCGGGCCGGCCGGGGTGCGGATCGAGGCGATCGACCTCGCGGCATGGGCCCCGCAGGCGCTCGACGTCCAGGCGGTGGCCTTCGGGCTCACCCCCGAGGAGGTCATGGTCCGGCTCCACATCGTCGGACGGCACGCCCAGCAGCCCGGGGTGATCGCGCTCGGGGCGGTGAGCGGCGGCCGGCTGGTCGGCTTCGGGTACGGGATGCCGAACCGGCGCGACCACTGGTGGAGCACGGTGATCGAGCCCTACCTCGTCGCCCGCGGGCACGGGGCCTGGCTGGACGGCGTCTTCGCCGTCACCGAACTGCACGTGCTGCCGGAGTTCCAGGGGCGCGGCGTCGGCTCGGCGCTGATCCGCACGCTGACCGCGCGCTCGGGGGCGGACCGCAGCATCCTCTCCGCGATCGACGCCGAGACACCGGCCCGGCGGCTCTACCGCTCGCTGGGCTACCGGGACCTCGCGCGGGCCGTGCACTTCCCGAACACCGAGCGGCGCTACGCGGTGATGGGGGCTCCGCTGCCGTTGCGCGGCGCGGGCGGCGCGGACGCGGTTCAGAGCGCGCCGGCGAACTCCAGGTAGAGCTCGGCGTCGGGGCGGCGGCCCTCGGCGAGGGCGGCGCCGGCGAGGTCGACGGCGCGGACCAGGGTCCAGCCGCGGAGCCGGTCCCGGTCCACCTCCAGGGCCTCGGCGAGCTGGTGCAGCCGACGCCGGACGGCGGCCGGCAGACCGGGGGAGCCGACCAGGGTGTCGGCGCGGTCCAGGGCGAGGCGGGCCAGGTCGTAGGCGCGTTCGCCGACCAGCGGCCGGGGGTCGATCGCGAGCCAGGGCGCGCGGTCGGCGGCGAGCACGTTGCCGTGGTGGAAGTCGCCGTGCAGCAGGAACTCCTCGGCGGCGGAGGCGGCGAGGGCGGCGGCCGTCTCCTGCGCCTCGGCGAGCAGCGGTCCGGCCTCGGCCGGGAGCTCCGGGACAGTGCCGGCGGGCGCCGGGGCGGGGAGGCCGGGGAAGGCGTGCTCCGGGGGGACGGGGGTCCAGAGCCGGTGGAGCAGGCTGGTGGCCTCCAGCATGGCCTTGGGCTCGGCGAGGGAGCGCAGCGGGATCCCGCCGTGCAGGCGCTCCAGGAGGAGGACGGTCGTCCCGGGGTCGGGGGCCGCCGTGCCGAGGAGCAGGACGGCGCCGCGGCCGGCCCAGAGGGTGAGGGCCTCGGCCTCGTGGGCGGTGGCGGGGGTGCGGAGGGAGACCTTGAGGACGGCCGGAGCGAGGTCGTCGTCGCGGTGCACAAGGGCGACCAGGGCGAGCGAGCCGCCGGGGTCCAGGACGCGGTCCAGGGTCAGGCGCAGCCGGGCGAGTTCGGCGGTGACCAGGGCCGGGAGGGCGGCCAGCCAGCGGTCCGCCTCCCCGGGGCGGACGGCGGCCACGCCCCGCGCGAGCCGGTCGGGGACGGTGATCTGCCCTGGTGCTGCCGACATGCCGGCCTTTCGGTAGCGGTTCCCCCGTGGTGGTACGCCTCCATTGTCGGTGATGGGAGGGCCGGGGGCCGCTGGGGCGGAGCGCGGACCGGGCCCCGGCTACGGGGTGGGGGTACCCGTTCCGGCGGCGGTGGGGGTACTCGTTCCGGCGGGGGTGTCGGTGATGCCGGGGAAGGCGGTGGGGGCGGCGCCCCACTGGTGGGCGCGGAGCGCGGATTCGCGCAGGGCGTCGGCGGCCAGCGGCCGCTGGGGGGTGGGAACGGCGGCGACCAGATCGGCGTAGACCGTGGTCAGGCGGGTTTCCAGATGGGCGGCGAGGCGGCCGGCGGAGGCCGCGTCGGCGACCGGGAAGGGCAGCTGGTAGCCGGCGGCCGCCGGGTCGGGAGTGGCACCGGCGCCGGTGAGCAGGCGCTGCCAGGCGTCACGGCGGGCCTGGTGGGCGGCCAGGGAGGTGCGGGCCGCGGTGCGCTGCCCGTCGTCGGTGAGGCGGGCGCCGACCACGCCGTAGCCGTAGACGGCGGCGTGCTCGGCGCCGAGGGCGGCCTGGAAGGGGGCGGCCGTGGCGTCGGCCGACGCGGAGGCGGTGGTGGACGCGGACGGCGGGACGGAGGCGGACGGCGCCGGGGCGGCGGCCGCGGCCGGGGCGGCGTCGCCGAGGGCCACGGCGTGCAGGACCCCGGCCGCGGAGACCGAGGCCAGCAGGCGGGCGAGCGCCGGGGAGGCGGCGCCCAGGTCGGCCAGCCGGGCCTGGGCGGTCTGGCGTTCGAGCGAGGCCAGCGCGGCGGTGGTGGGCACGGCGGCGGCCGTCGTGGCCGGGGTGGCACCGGGCGCGGCGGTGCCCGACGTCCCGGTGCCCGACGTCCCGGCGCCGGGGGTGCCGGTGCCGGTGGAGGACGTCGGCGCCGGGGTGGCGGTGTCCAGGGCCGCGCGGTGGCGGGCGACGTCCTCGCGCAGCGGCTGGAGCTGGGGGGCCTGCGGGAGCAGGGCGTCGTAGGCCGCCAGCAGGGTGTCGGTGGCGTCCAGGGCGCGTCGGCGGACCGGCTCGTCGGGGTCGGGGCGGCTGTGGTCGCCCGCCGGGCGGCCGGGGTCCCGGTGGGGTGCGTCGGTGCACGCGGTCAGCGCTGCGCCGGTGAGGAGCAGCCCGAGGGCCAGGAAGGTCCGTCGGCCGGTCGGCTGCATGGGTGTCACTCCGGGGGCGGGTACGGGAGGACGGCCTGCCCTCGCTGGCGTGAATGATTACAGAATCCTCACCTGCGTGGGTCCGGATTGCCCTCCCGGCGGGCGCGGGCGGCCCGTGTGAGCTTGCTCGCACCGGGCCGGGCGCCCCCGGCGCCGCCGGGGGCGGAATCGGTGGTTGGGCGGTTCACCGGCTAGGCTTTGGGCCGAGCTGCCGCGACCCGGCCGCGCGCCGGAACGGCGCCGGTGGGTGCGGTGCGACCTTCCGACAACAGCAGACGCGGCCGAGGAGTCCACCCGGATGAGCACCACCCACATCGACCGGCTGCGTGCGTTGCTGGAGCCGCTGGCCGCGCAGTCGGGCCTGGACCTGGAGGACGTCAAGGTCACCCAGGCGGGCAGCCGCCGCCAGGTGCAGATCGACGTGGACGCCGACGGCGGCGTGGACCTGGACACCGTCGCCGAGTTCAGCCGGGTGGTCGGCGAGGCCCTGGACGCGTCGGACGTGATGGGTTCCGGCGCGTACGTGCTGGAGGTCGGTTCGCCGGGCGCGGAGCGTCCGCTGGAGCTGCCCCGGCACTGGATCCGGGCCGAGGGCCGGCTGGCCGCCGTCCACCTGGTCGACGGCGGGGAGATCGTCGCCCGGGTGCTCGCGGCCGACGAGGACGGCGCACTGGTCGAGGTGCAGCCGGTCAAGGGCCGCGGCCGGGCCAAGGAGCGCCGGCTGGAGTACGCCGAGGTCGCCCGGGCCCGGGTCCAGGTCGAATTCAACCGCAAGGACGACGAGCAGCTCGACGAGCTGCTCGAAGACGGTGACGACGGTGCGGAGTGACGACCTGCGCACCGACCGCACCGTGAAGAACGTGACGAAAGACGAGGAGGCGTAGCCGTGGACATCGACATGAGTGCCCTGCGCACGCTGGTCAGCGAGAAGAACATCCCCTTCGGCCTCGTGGTCGAGTCGATCGAGTCGGCCCTCCTCACCGCGTACCACCGCACCGAGGGCTCGCGCCGCCGCGCCCGGGTCGAGCTGGACCGCAAGTCCGGCCATGTGACGGTCTGGGCCACCGAGGACGCGTCGGAGCTGGACGAGGGCGTCGAGCCGAAGGAGTTCGACGACACCCCGAGCGGCTTCGGCCGGATCGCCTCCAGCATCGGCATGCAGGTCATGATGCAGCGGCTGCGCGACGCCGCCGACGACCAGACCTTCGGCGAGTACGCGGGCAAGGAGGGCGACATCGTCACCGGTGTCGTCCAGCAGGGCAACGACCCGAAGAACGTGCTGGTCGACATCGGCAAGCTCGAGGCCATCCTGCCGCCGCAGGAGCAGGTCCCGGGCGAGGACTACCGGCACGGCACCCGGCTGAAGTGCTACGTGGTGGCCGTGCGCCGGGGCGTCCGCGGGGCGTCGGTGACGCTGTCGCGCACCCACCCCAACCTGGTCCGCAAGCTGTTCGCGCTGGAGGTCCCGGAGATCGCGGACGGCAGCGTCGAGATCGCCGCGATCGCCCGTGAGGCCGGCCACCGGACGAAGATCGCGGTCTGGTCGCGCCGCCAGGGGCTGAACGCCAAGGGCGCCTGCATCGGCCCGATGGGCGCCCGGGTGCGCGCGGTGATGGGCGAGCTGCACGGCGAGAAGATCGACATCGTCGACTGGTCGGAGGACCCGCGCGAGATGGTCGCCGCCGCGCTGTCCCCCGCCCGGGTGACGAGTGTGGAGATCGTCGACCTGGCGCAGCGCTCCGCACGGGTGATCGTGCCGGACTACCAGCTGTCGCTGGCGATCGGCAAGGAGGGGCAGAACGCCCGTCTGGCCGCCCGCCTCACGGGCTGGCGGATCGACATCCGGCCGGACACCGAGGGCGCCGAGCCGCAGGCCCCGGCCGAGTAGTCGTTGTCGTCGGAGCCCCCCGCCGTTCCCCCGGAATCGGCGGGGCGGCGCCATGTCCCTCCGGAGGGGTAGACTTGCCTTCGTCTGGCCGGACGCATGTCCGAGCACGCCCGGAACGCACCTGCGTGGGCTGCCGCAAGCGCGCGGCCAAGCACCAGCTGTTGCGTGTCACGGCGGTCGAGGGCGTCTGCGTCCCCGATCCACGTGGCGCACTGCCGGGCCGGGGAGCGCATCTGCACCCCGAACCGGCCTGTCTCGACCTCGCGGTCCGCCGACGGGCGTTCCCCCGGGCCTTCCGGCTCCAGGGCGCGCTCGACACCGAGCGGCTCCGCGGGTTCATCGAGGAGCGGGTGAGCGACAGCTCCCCGTGACAGCGCGCCGCTAGCGCGGCGGAGAACCACCGCAACAAGCACGGCGCACGGGCAGCCGTACGTCGTGCCACCAGTCAGGTACCTCGCGATGTGGAAGTAGGTCGAGATTGCGATGAGCACTCGATGAGTACGCGATGAGTACGCGATGGGTACGCCCATGAAGTAGCGACAGTCCGGCGGACGAGACCCCCGGACTCATAGACAGGAGTGAAGTGGCTAAGGTCCGGGTTTACGAGCTCGCCAAGGAGCTCGGTTTGGAGAGCAAGGCCGTGATGGCCAAGCTCACCGAGCTGGGTGAGTTCGTCCGTTCGGCGTCCTCGACGATCGAGGCGCCGGTCGTGCGCAAGTTGACTGACGCGCTTGGCGTTGCCCCCACCGGTGGTGGCTCTGCTGCCAAGCCGGGCCCGCGGAAGCCCGCGGCGCCCCAGCCCTCGGCCGGTCCGGCCGCGGGCGCACCCAAGCCGGGTGCTCCGACCCCGGGTCCGCGCCCCAGCGCGACCCCCGGTCCCCGTCCGACCCCTGCGGCCGCGGCCCCCGCGGCTCCGGCCGCGCCCGCCGCCGCTGCCGCGCCCCGGCCGGCCGGTGCTCCGGCACCGGGCCCGCGCCCGGCGCCGCGTCCCGCGGCTGCGGCCCCGGCCGCTCCGGCGGCCGAGTTCTCCTCCCCGGCCCCGGTCTCCGGTGACGCCGAGGCCGCGCGTCCGGCCGCCCAGGCCCCGCGTTCCGCCGGCCCCGCCGCCGGTGCTCCGGCCGCCGGCAGCGGTGCCCGTCCGGGCCCGCGTCCGGCCGGTCCGCGTCCGGGCAACAACCCGTTCACCTCGGGCAGCGCCACCGGCATGGCCCGCCCCGGCGACCGTCGTCCCGGCGCGCCGGGCGCGCGTCCGGGTGCTCCGGCCGGCCAGGGCGGCGACCGTCCCCGTCCGGGCGGCGACCGTCCGCGTCCGGGTGGCCAGGGTGCTCCGGGTGCCGGTGCTCCCCGTCCGGGTGGCGACCGTCCCCGTCCCGGTGGCGACCGTCCGCGTCCGGGTGGCCAGGGTGCTCCGGGTGCCGGTGCTCCCCGTCCGGGTGGCGACCGTCCCCGTCCCGGCGGCCAGGGCGCCCCGGGCGCCGGTGGCCCCGGTGCCGGTGCTCCGCGTCCCGACGGCATGCCCCGTCCGGCCGGCCCGCGTCCGACCCCGTCGGGCATGCCGCGACCGAACCCGGGCATGATGCCGCAGCGTCCGGCCGGTCCGGGCCCGCGTCCCGGCCCGGGTGGCCGTGGTCCGGGTGGCCCCGGTGGCCGTCCGGGTGGTCCGGGTGCCGGCGGCGCCCGTCCGGGCTTCCAGGGCCGTCCGGCCGGTCCGGGCTCGCGTCCGGCCGGTGGCGGCTTCGGCGGCCCCCGTCCCGGTGGCGGTGCCCCCGGCGGTGGCGGTGGCTTCGGTCCGCGTCCGGGTGGCTTCGGCGGCCGTCCCGGTGGCCCGGGTGCCCGTGGTGGCACGCAGGGTGCCTTCGGCCGCGGCCCCGGTGGCCGTCCGGCCCGTGGTCGCAAGTCGAAGCGGGCGAAGCGCCAGGAGTACGAGGCCATGCAGGCCCCGTCCGTCGGCGGTGTGATGCTGCCTCGCGGCAACGGCCAGACCGTTCGCCTGTCGAGCGGCGCCTCGCTGATGGACTTCGCGGAGAAGATCAACGCCAACCCGGCCGCGCTCGTCTCCGTGATGTTCAACCTCGGTGAGATGGTCACCGCGACGCAGTCGGTCTCCGACGCGACGCTGCAGCTGCTGGCCGACGAGATGGGCTTCCAGCTCGAGATCGTCAGCCGGGACGACGAGGACCGCGAGCTGCTGGAGTCGTTCGACATCGACTTCGGTGCCAACGAGGGCGACGAGGACCAGCTGGCCCCGCGCCCGCCGGTCGTCACCGTCATGGGTCACGTCGACCACGGTAAGACCCGCCTGCTGGACGCCATCCGCAAGTCCAACGTGGTGGCCGGCGAGGCCGGTGGCATCACCCAGCACATCGGTGCGTACCAGGTGGTCACCGAGGTGAACGGCGAGTCCCGCCCGATCACCTTCCTCGACACCCCGGGTCACGAGGCGTTCTCCGCCATGCGTGCCCGTGGTGCCAAGTCCACCGACATCGCGATCCTGGTGGTCGCGGCCAACGACGGTGTCATGCCGCAGACGGTCGAGGCGCTCAACCACGCCAAGGCCGCGGGTGTGCCGATCGTGGTCGCCGTCAACAAGATCGACGTCGAGGGCGCCGACCCGACGAAGGTCCGCGGTCAGCTGACCGAGTTCGGTCTGGTGGCCGAGGAGTACGGCGGCGACACCATGTTCGTCGACATCTCCGCGCGCCAGGGCCTCAACATCGAGCAGCTGCTGGAGGCCGTGGTCCTGACCGCGGACGCCTCGCTCGACCTGCGGGCCAACCCCGAGCAGGACGCGCAGGGTATCGCCATCGAGGCCCACCTCGACAAGGGTCGCGGTGCCATGGCGACCGTCCTCGTGCAGCGCGGTACCCTCCGCGTCGGCGACTCGATCGTGGTCGGCGACGCCTACGGCCGCGTCCGCGCGATGCTGGACGAGAACGGCAACAGCCTCGCCGAGGCCGGCCCGTCCCGCCCGGTGCTGCTGCTCGGTCTGACCTCGGTGCCCCGCGCCGGCGACAGCTTCATCGTCGTCGACGAGGACCGCACCGCCCGCCAGATCGCCGAGAAGCGCTCGGCCCGCGACCGCAACGCCGCCTTCGCGCAGCGTCGGGTCCGGGTGTCCCTGGAGGACCTGGACAAGGCCATCGCCGCCGGCTCCATCGAGCAGCTCAACCTCATCATCAAGGGTGACGTCTCCGGTTCGGTGGAAGCCCTCGAGGACGCCCTCGTCAAGCTGGACGTGGGCGAGGAGGTCGAGCTCCGGGTCCTGCACCGCGGTGTGGGTGCCATCACCGAGTCCGACGTGGACCTGGCGATGGGCTCGGACGCCATCATCATCGGCTTCAACGTGCGTGCCGAAGGCCGTGCGCGCGCTGCCGCCGACAAGGAAGGCGTGGACGTCCGGTACTACTCGGTCATCTACCAGGCGATCGAGGAGATCGAGAACGCCCTCAAGGGCAAGCTCAAGCCGGAGTACGAGGAGGTGCGCCTCGGCGCCGCGGAGATCCGCGAGGTCTTCCGCTCCTCCAAGTTCGGCAACATCGCCGGTGTCCTGGTCCGCGACGGCATCATCCGCCGCAACACCAAGGCCCGCCTGCTGCGCGACGGCAAGGTCGTGGCGGAGAGCCTCACCATCGAGGGTCTGCGTCGCTTCAAGGACGACGCGACCGAGGTCCGCGAGGGCTTCGAGGCCGGTGTGACCCTGGGGTCGTTCAACGACATCAAGGTCGACGACATCATCGAGACCTACGAGATGCGCGAGAAGCCGCGCGCGTAAGCGAGTGGCTGCCGGGGCCGGTCGACGGGTGGTATTTCCGTCGACCGGCCCCGGTCCTGCTGTGTAGGGTCCGGGGAGCGGTCCCGTTCGGGAACCGCTCCCCGAGGCCTTCCAGGTCGGCTCTGACCTGTCACACATGTTCGTGGGAACACTCACCTTCGACCTGCTGCTGGGCGACGTCCACTCGCTCAAGGAGAAGCGGTCGATCGTGCGGCCCATCGTGGCCGAACTGCAGCGCAAGTACAGCGTGTGCGCTGCCGAGACCGGGAACCAGGATCTGCACCGCCGGGCCGAGATCGGTCTCGCGGTGGTGTCCGGCGAAGCCGGGTACGTCACCGAGATCCTGGACAGCTGTGAGCGGTTGGTCGCCGGCCGCCCCGAGGTTCAGCTGCTCTCCGCCAGGAGGCGCTACCACAACGACGACGACGAATGAGAACTGTGGAAGCGGACGGCGCGAGTCGCCGTTCTCACACAGATCAGGACCGAGAGCGCCCACAAGGCTGGGCGCGGGCCGGTACTTTGGGGCAGGGGCCCCGATGGGCGAGCAGCAACGCCCGAGTACCCGGCCCACTGCACGAGGAGGCAACGTGACCGACACCGCAAGGGCGCGCAAGCTCGCCGACCGCATCCAGGTGGTCGTCGCCCAGACCCTGGAGCGCCGGATCAAGGACCCGCGACTCGGGTTCGTGACCATCACGGACGCCCGGGTGACCGGGGACCTGCGCGAGGCCACCGTCTTCTACACGGTCTTCGGCGACGACACCGAGCGCGAGGCCACGGCCGCCGCGCTGGAGAGCGCCAAGGGCGTGCTCCGCTCCGAGGTCGGCAAGCAGACCGGGGTGCGCTTCACCCCGACGCTGACCTTCGTCGCGGACGCCCTGCCGGAGAACGCCAGGAACATCGACGACCTGCTCGACCGGGCCCGGGCCATCGACGCCGCGGTGCGCACCAGCGCCGCGGGCGCGACCTTCGCCGGCGACGCGGACCCGTACAAGGTTCCGGCGTCCGAGCGTGACGACGAGGACGAGTAGTCATGGCGGGTGAGCCGGCGGCGGCCGGTTCGGCAGCCGGTACCGGTTCGACCACGGGGGCATCCTCCACCGACACGGTGGAGGGTGCCCTCGCGGTGCTTCCGGGGCCGCGCGCCGAGGAGAGCGGGTTCGAGCTGCTGTGGCAGCAGGTGGTCGCCGAGATCGGCCGGGCCCGCTCGATCGACCTGATCTGCCACATCTGCCCGGACGGCGACGCGCTCGGCTCCGCGCTGGCGGCCGGGCTGGCCCTGAAGGGCCTCGGCAAGGAGGTCCGGGTCTCGTTCGGCGACGATCCGCAGATCGTCCCCGAGTCGCTGGCCTTCCTGCCCGGCCAGGAGCTGATCGTGCCGGCCTCGGCGGTGCCCGACGTCCCCGAGCTGGTGCTCTGCTTCGACGTCGCCGCGGAGAGCCGGCTGGGCCTCCTGCACGACAAGGCCTTCGCGGCCCCGGTGCTGGTCGTCCTCGACCACCACGCCTCCAATCCCGGGTTCGGTACCCACCAGCTGATCGACCCGGAGGCCCCGGCCACCGCCGTGCTGGTGGACGAGCTGCTGCGCCGGCTGGGCGTCGAGCTGGACCAGTCCCTGGCCACCTGCCTGTACACCGGTGTGGCGACCGACACCGGCTCGTTCCGGTACCGGGCGACCACGCCCGCGACCCACGAGCTGGCCGGGCGGCTGCTGGCCACCGGCATCCGGCACGACCTCATCTCGCGGCAGTTGTGGGACACCTCCTCCTTCGGCTACCTCAAGGTGCTGGCGGGCGCGCTCGACCGGGCCGTCTACGAGCCGGACGCGGCGGAGGGCCTCGGCCTGGTGTGGACCTGGGTGCCGTACCAGGAGCTGGTGCTGTTCAGCGTGACCGTCGAGGAGATCGAGGGTCTGATCGACATCCTGCGCCGCCCGGCCGAGGCCGAGGTGGCGCTGGTGCTCAAGCAGGACCCGGACGGCACCCTGCGCGGCTCCTCCCGTTCCAAGGGGGCGGTGGACGTCGCGGCCGCCTGCGCCGAACTGGGCGGCGGCGGTCACGTCTACGCGGCCGGATTCTCCGCCCGGGAGGACGTGGACACGGTGGTGCGGCGGTTCCGCACCGCGCTGCGGGTCCGCCGGGACTGATCCGTCCGCGCCCCGCCGGCCGCCGTCGGCCGCCGGTCGTGCTGCGTGGTCGGCGGGGGCGTGCGGTCGGTAGGTTGGCAGCCTGTGGTTGATCGTTTTGTACAGGGCTTTGACAGAAAGAACTCGATGAAGCGCAAAGGCACCGGTCCGGACGGCCTGGTCATCGTCGACAAGCCGGAGGGCATCACCTCGCACGGGGTGGTCGCGAAGCTGCGGTGGCTGGCCGGGACGCGGAAGGTCGGCCACGCCGGCACCCTCGACCCGATGGCCACCGGCGTACTGGTGATCGGGGTCGAGCGGGCCACCCGGCTGCTCGGCCATCTGATGCTCACCGCCAAGACCTACGAGGCGACCGTCCGGCTCGGCCAGACCACCGTCACCGACGACCGGGAGGGCGAGGTCACCGCCTCGACCCCGGCCGACGGGGTGACCGAGGAGGCCGTCGCCGCCGGCGTCGCGGCGCTCACCGGCGAGATCATGCAGGTCCCGTCCAAGGTCAGTGCGATCAAGATCGACGGCAAGCGTTCCTACGCCCGGGTGCGCGAGGGCGAGGACTTCGAGCTGGCCGCCCGGCCGACCACCGTCCACTCCTTCACCGTGCACGAGCGGCGCGCCGCGGTCGCGGAGGACGGCACGCCGGTGGTCGACCTGGACGTCACCGTGGAGTGCTCCTCCGGTACCTACATCCGGGCGCTGGCCCGGGACCTCGGTGCCGGGCTCGGCGTCGGCGGGCACCTGACCGCGCTGCGGCGCACCAGGGTCGGGCCGTACGGGGTCGAGTCGGCGCACACCCTGGAGCAGCTGGAGGCCTCGGTGACCGGCGACGCGGCCACCGGGCTGGACGTGCTGCCGATCGCCGCCGCGGCGGCGGCCGCCTTCCCGCGCTGGGACCTCGACGCCGACCAGGCGAAGCAGCTGTCCCACGGTGCCCGGCTGAAGGCCCCGGGCATGGGCGTGGACGGGCCGATCGCGGTGTTCGGGCCGGACGGCACCTTCCTGGCGCTGGTGGAGGAGCAGGCCGGCCAGGCCCGGCCGGTCGCCGTTTTCGTCGGCTGAACCGCGTGGTGCCCGCGCTGCACCGGGCCTGAACCGGGCCTGAATCAGGGTGGCCTGGGGCGGCACGGGGGCGTCGTCGGGGGGAAGTTCACCCGCGCGGGGGAGCGCGCGAGGTGAACCACGGTCGTGAACGGCGTGGGCGCGGTCGGTCCGCGCCCACGGCGGGCAGGCTCCCCCGCGGCGCGCAGGTCGCCGCGACGCGTCCACTCCAGGGCCGGCCGGCCCTGCGGGGAGGGCTGCGGGCATGCCGGGACTACTGGGCTTCAGGGGCTTGCCGGGGGAGGACGACGGCACGGCGGCGGGTGACCCCGGCCGCCGGCTGCTGCGGATCCACGACCGGGACGGACGGCCGCGGGGGCTGGGCTTCGTGCTCGACCCGCTGGGCACCGTCCTCACCGCGCACGAGACGGTGGCCGGGCTCGACGGGATCGTCCTGCATCTCTTCGGGGGCCAGACCAGGGTCCTCGGCCCGGACCACGTCCGGCCGCTGCCCGGGCAGGGGCTGGCCCTGCTGCGCACCGACACGGTCGGTGGGCTGCCGGTGCCGCCGCTGCCCGTCGCCCCGCCGCCGGCGGCCGGGGACGGCACCGTGCTGCTGGTGCCCGTCCCGGTGCGGGGCGAGGGGCGCGCGGACGGGCGGACGGTACTGCTGCGCTGCGGCCTCGCGGCGGGGCACCCGCCGGCCGACTGCGTCCGTCCGGCCGGCGGTGTGCTGCTGCTGGACGTGCCCTCGGCGGCCGACGCCGCGGTCGTCCCGGCCGGGGCACCGGTGCTGGACGCCGCGAGCGGCACGGTGGTCGCCGTGGTCGCGCCCGGTCTGCGGCCCCCGGGGCGGCCGGGGCCTCCCACCGCCGTTCCGGTGACGGCCGACCGGGTGGACGTGCCGGAACTCGCCGAGGCGCTGGCGCGCAATGCGGCCCGGGTGCCCGCGTACGGGGGCGCGCTCAACCTGGCCGGGGTGCTGCGACTGTCCGCCGCCCAGCTGGCCGCGGCGGGGGCCGGGCCGGACCGGGTCGCGGCGCTGGCGGCCGACCGGGTGGACCGGCCGGACGGGCTCGCGGAGTGGGCCGACCTGCTGGTGGACGGCCCCTCCTCGGGCGACAGCCGTTCCGGGCCGGGGGGAGCGCCGGGGGTCGGGGTGGTGGCGCTGGTGGGGGCGGCCGGTACCGGCCGCAGCACCGAGGCGGCGGCCGTCGCCGTGCGGCGCGGGGACGGCGACGGCCCCCGGCCCACGGTGTGGCTGCGCGGCGCGGACCTCCGGCCGGGGGACGCCTCGCTCGCCGGCGCGGTGGAGCGGGCGCTGGGGTCGGCCTCGGCGCGGCTGGGGGTGCCGGCGCCGGCCGGCCCCGGGGCGGTGGCCGCGCTCTGCGCGGCGGCCGGGCGGCCGCTGCTGGTGGTGCTGGACGGTCCGGAGGAGTCGCCGGTACCGCTGGACGCCGACTGGTTGCGGGCCTCGGCGTGCTGGCTGGCGGCGGGCGGGGCCCGGCTGCTGACCGCCTGCGGGGAGGAGGCCTGGGAGCGACTGGCACCGGGCGGGGCCGAGGGCGAGTTCCTGGTGCCGGTCGGAACGTCTGTCGGCCCGCCCGCCGGAGCGCCGGCGGGTGGCCGGGGGTCCGGTGCGGGCGCCGTCCGGGTGGTGGTGCGGCGCCTGGGGCCGCTGCCCGCCGAGGCGGCGGAGCGGGTGCGGCGGCGCTACGGGGTGCCGCCCGGTTGGCCGGCGGCCGGGGACGCCGGGCACCCACTGGCGGTCCGGCTGGCCGGGGAGCTCTGGGCGGAGGGGCTGCGCGGGGAGCCGGTGGACCGCGCCGGGCTGTTCGCCGCCCACCTTGACCTGCGCTGCCTGGGAGTGGCCCAGCGGCTCGCCGAGGACGGTCGCCCCCGGCGGCCGGGAGCCCACCGCCGGGGCGCCGTCCGGCCCGCCGGGGTCTCCGCCGGGCGGGTGCGCCGGACGGCGGCGGCGGTGGCCGGCCGGGTGCACGAGGCGGCGCGGCGGATGCTGGGCGCCGAGCAGGGCGGTCTGCCGAGGGCCGCGTTCGAGGAACTGTTCCCGGTGGCGGGCGGCTGGGCGACGGCGGTGCTGGCGGAGGGGCTGTTCGTACCGGCCGGCCCCGGCTACCGGTTCGCGCACGGGGAGTTCGCCGACTGGCTGCAGGGTCTGCACCTGGACCTGGACGCCGCGCTGCGGCTGCTGCTCGGCGAGGCCGAGGACACGCCCCCCGGTCCCGGTGGGGGCCCGCCCGCCGGGATCCGGACCGTGCCGCGGCACCGGATCGGCCCGGTGGTCGCCGCACTGCGGCGGATCGGCGCCACCTGGGGTGCCCCGGCGCTGGATCCGTGGCTGCACCGGATCTGGCGGGCCGTGGATCTGCGCCCGGCGGGCAGCGAACCCGGCTGGTGGGCCGGGCGGTTGCTGGTCGCCGGTCTGGCCGACGGTCCGGACCTCGCCGAACACCGGCCGCTGCTGGAGCAGTTGGCCGAACGGATCGTCGAACGGGCGGCCGCCGCGGGTGGGTTCGAACGGCTCCCGGCAGAGGGTCTGGGCCGGTTCGGGCCGTCCTTCTGGGCCGGTCTCGGGCTGCCCTCGGAGCTCGAACTCGGTCTGCTCCGGCGATTGGTGGCCGCCGACGGGCCGGAGCGGCCGTTCCTGGCCGCGGTGACCGGCCGGCTGCGGGCCGATCCGCAGGGGGTGCTGCCGCTGCTCTGCGGGTGGTTCGACGACTCGCGCGGTCTGCCGGCCCGCCCCGGGAGCACCGTCGCCGACCTCGTGCACGACCTGCTGTTCGCGCACCGGGCCCTGGCCCTGGACGAGTTGACCGAGGTACTGGCCGGAGCCGCCCACGCGAGGGCGGACGCGCTGCTCGCCGTCCTGGCCGTCGAGGAGCCCTCGGCGCTCTGCCGGGCGGTCGACCGCTGGAGCCACGACCCCCGGCCCGAACGGCATGTGGCCGCCGCGGTGCACGCGCTGCACACGGCCCCGTACGCCCGCGGTGCCGGGCCGGAGCTGCTGCGGTTCACCGCGCTGGCCCTGCTGGCCCGGGAGGAGGAGCCGGCCCTGCACGGTGCCGCGCTGGCCCTGCT
The DNA here is from genome assembly GCF_900105395.1 of Streptomyces sp. TLI_053. Lineage (NCBI taxonomy): Bacteria > Bacillati > Actinomycetota > Actinomycetes > Kitasatosporales > Streptomycetaceae > Streptomyces > Streptomyces sp. TLI_053. Next base: position 3,586,118 of record NZ_LT629775.1, on the reverse strand, counting down.
GCTGCGGGAGCCGGGGAGCCGGGCCGTCCATCTCCCGGCGGCGCTCGCCGTGTACCGGGGCGGTGAGGACCGCTTCCTGGGCCCGCGGGCGCTGGCACCGGCGCTGGAGAGCGACCCGGAGCCGGTGCTGGCCGCGCTGGCCGACCGCCTGGGCGGGCCCGGGGCGGCGGCGCGGCCGGCCGCGCCGGTGGCCGGAACGCTGCGGGTGCTCGCGGACGCCCGGGCGCCGCTGGCCGCCCGGCGGGGTGCCGAGTTCGCCGCCCGGCTGCTGCGGGAACGGCCGGAGCTGGCCGGGCCGGTCGCCGTCGACTACCTCGGCCGCCGGCTGGCGCGCGGCGCGGTCGGGGGTGCGGTCGCCCGGCTGGAGCTGCGGGTGCTGCTGAGCGGGGCCCTGGCGGCCCGTGCGGCGGCGGTCCGCCGGCCGTTCGCCGAGGTGCTGTCCCGTCCGGTGCCCGACCCGGTGGCGGACGCGCTGCGCTGCGAGCTGCTGGACACCCTGCTGGCCACCGAGGGGGACCCGGAGGTGCTGGCCGCCGCCCTGGCGGGGCTGGCCGAGCACTGCGCGGCGGAGCGGCCGGCCCGGGCCCGGGCGGTGGTGGTCAGGGCGGCGGCGGCGTTGCCGGGCGCGGACGGGCTGCTGGTGCGGTGCGCCGGCCGGTCGGCGGCGTTCGCCGCGCTGCTGGCGCGCTGGCCGGAGGACGAACGGCCGGCCCGTCCGGTGGGGCCGAGGCTGGACCGGTTGCGCGCCCTGGTCGCGGCCGGCCGGGACCCGAGGGACGCGGCCGCGGAGGCCGAGCGGACCGGCGGGGCCGGGGCCGCCCGGCCGCCGGGCGGCGGAGTCCCGCACCAGGTGGTTCGGCCAACCTGCCTTCCGGTGCCGAACTCCGGACAGGCGCATGGCACGCTATAGGGGTTCGGGTTTTGAGCGTTTGAGCGTACAGAAGGTACGCGCCGTAGGGAACAAGGAGCGGTCAGGTGCAGCGCTGGCGTGGCCTGGAGGAGATCCCCGCCGACTGGGGACGCAGCGTCGTCACCATCGGCTCGTTCGACGGGGTGCACCGCGGACACCAGCTGATCATCAACCGGGTGGTCGAGCGCGCCCGCGAGCGGGGGGTGCGCTCGGTGGTGGTCACCTTCGACCCGCACCCCAGCGAGGTGGTCCGTCCCGGGACCCACCCGCCGCTGCTCGCCCCGCAGCCGCGCCGGGCGGAGCTGATCGAGGAGCTGGGCGTCGACGCCGTGCTGGTGCTGCCGTTCACCACCGAGTTCTCCAAGGAGTCGCCGGAGGAGTTCTTCCGGCAGGTGCTGGTGGACGCGCTGCACGCCTGCCTGGTGGTCGAGGGGCCGAACTTCCGCTTCGGCCACCGCGCGGCCGGGAACGTCGCCCTGCTGGCCGAACTGGGCCGGGCGGCGGACTGCGGCGTCGAGGTGGTCGACCTCCAGGTGCGCGGCACCGTCGGCGACGGCGAGCCGTTCTCGTCGACCCTGACCCGCCGGCTGGTGGCGTCCGGTGACGTGGCCGGGGCGGCGGAGGTGCTGGGCCGTCCGCACCGGGTGGAGGGCGAGGTGGTGCGGGGCGCGCAGCGCGGCCGTGAGATGGGCTACCCGACCGCCAATGTGGACACCGTCCCGCACAGCGCGATCCCGGCCGACGGCGTGTACGCGGGCTGGCTGATCGCGGGACAGGACGGGACCCTCCTGCCCGAGGGCGGGCAGGGCGGGCGGATGCCGGCCGCGATCTCGGTGGGCACCAACCCGACCTTCGACAACACCGCGCGCACCGTGGAGGCGTACGCCATCGACCGGGTCGGCCTGGACCTCTACGGGCTGCACGTGGCGGTGGAGTTCCTGGTGTACCTGCGGGGGATGGAGAAGTTCGACTCCGTCGAGGCGCTGCTGGAGCGGATGGCCGACGACGTGAAGCGGGCCCGGGAGTTGACCGAGGCCGGCTGACGGCCACGGGCCACGGGCCACCGGCCGACGGACTCGGGCCGGCGGACGTGTGACCGGTACCGCCGCGCCGGACGGCCTGCGGAGCGTACGCGAGAGCCCGCCGACCACGGAGGTCGGCGGGCTCTCGGCGTTCGTCGCCGCTGCTACTGCTACTGCTGCGGCGCGGGCGGCGGCGGGTAGCCGTAGCCGGGCGGCGGCGGGGGCGGCTGGTGGCCCTCCTCGGGCTGGGGGTGGCCGTAGCCGCCGCCGGCCGGCGGGGCGGGCGGCTGCTGCCACTCGGGCGCCGGCGGCTGCGGCTGGGCGCTCTGCTGCGGCGGGTAGCCGTAGCCGGGCGGGGGCGGCGGGACCTGCCCGGGCTGCGGCGCCCACGGCGTGCCGGGCGCGGGCTGGGGGGCGTGCTGGCCGGGCTGCGGCGGCTGGGCGTAGGGGTACGGCTGGCCGTACGGGGGCTGGCCCTGGGGTCCGGGCTGGGGCTGCGGGTAGCCCGGCGCCGGCGACTGCGGCTGGACCTGCTGCTGCCAGCCGTTCTGCTGGGCGGCCTGCTGGGCGCGGACGATGTCCTCGCCGACCAGGGTGGCCAGCTCGAAGTAGGCCTCGCGGACCTTGGGCCGCATCATGTCGAGGTTGACCTCGGCGCCGGCCGCCAGGCTCTCGTCGAACGGCACCACGACCACGCCGCGGCAGCGGGTCTGGAAGTGCGCGACGATGTCCTCGACCTTGATCATCTTTGCGGTCTCGCGGACCCCGGAGACCACCGTGATCGACCGTTGCACCAGATCGGCGTAACCGTGCGCGGAGAGCCAGTCCAGGGTGGTGGAGGCGGACGAGGCGCCGTCCACGCTGGGCGTGGAGACGATGATCAGCTGATCGGCGAGGTCCAGCACCCCGCGCATCGCGCTGTACAGCAGACCGGTCCCGGAGTCGGTCAGGATGATCGGGTACTGGCGGCCCAGCACGTCGATGACCTGGCGGTAGTCCGAGTCGTTGAAGGTGGTCGACACGGCCGGGTCGACGTCGTTCGCCAGGATCTCCAGACCGGAGTGGAGGTCCTGCGAGGTGAACTGACGGATGTCCATGTAGCTGCGCAGGTGCGGGATGGCCGTCACCAGGTCGCGGATGGTCGCGCCGGTCTGCCGCTTGACCCGGCGGCCGAGCGTGCCGGCGTCCGGGTTGGCGTCGATCGCGATCACCTTGTCCTGGCGCTCGCTGGCCAGGGTGGCCCCCAGGGCGGTGGTGGTCGTGGTCTTGCCCACGCCGCCCTTGAGGCTGATCACCGCGATCCGGTAGCAGCTGAGCACCGGTGTGCGGATGATCTCCAGTCGGCGGGCCTTCTCGGCGGCCGCGGCCTTGCCGCCGAACTGGAACCGCGGCTGCTGCCGCTGCTGCTTCGGCTGGCTGCGCAGCAGCCGGTCCGAGGACAGCTCGACGGCGGCGGTGTAGCCGAGCGGCGCGCCGTGCGCGGTCTGCTGCGGGGCGCCGGCCTGCTGGAACGCGGCGGGCGCGGCCGGCGGCTGGCCCCACTGCGGGGCGTTCGGCTGGGGCTGCCCGGGCTGCTGGTAGGCGGCGGGCTGCGGCCAGCCGCCGGCGCGCGGGTCGGCCCCGGCGGGCGGCGCGGCCGGTCCGGGCTGCGGCTGCTGGGGCTGGGCCTGCGGCGGGACGGCCTGCTGGGGCTGGCCGGGCTGGGACTGCTGGGCCTGTTGGGCGGCTGCCCAAGCGGCGGCCTGCGGGTCCGGTGCGAAGGCCTGCGGGTCCGGTGCGAAGGGCTGGGGGTCCTGGACGAACGGCTGGGGGGCCGACGGGAAGGCCTGCGGCTCCTGGGCGAACGGCTGGGGCGGTGCCGCGGCGAAGGGCTGCTGCGGTGCGGCCGGGTACGGCTGGGGTGCCGGGGCGGCCGGCGGCTGGGCGGGGCCGGACAGCGGGGTGGACGGGTCGGCCGGCGGCCAACCGGGCATGGGGGCCGGAGCCGGAGCCGGGACAGGCGCCGGAGCCGGCGCGGCCGGGGCGGTCGGCGGCACCGCGAAGGGCTCGGCGGGGACACCCTCGACCGGTGCCGGCACCTGAGCCGCCACCGGTGCGGCAGCCTCGCCCGGCTGCGGCTGCGGCTGCGGCTGCGGCTGCGGCTGCGGCTGCGGGTACGTCGAAGGCTGCACCGGAGGCTGCGGCTGCGACGGCGCGAGCTGCTGCACCGGCGGCTGGGCCGCGACCGGCGGCGCCACGGCCTCCGGTGCGGGCACGCCGACGGGCGCGGGCGAAGGCGCAGGAGCGGGCACGGGTACGGCCGCGGGCGCGGCCGCAGGGACCGGCGCGGCCGCCGGAGCGGCCGCACCGCCCGGACCCGGCGTCACCCCGGCGCCCGGCGCGGCCGCCGGAGCGCCCGCGGTGTCCGTCTGCACGTACCAGGACGGGGGAGTGTAATCGGGCGCGTCGGACCAGTCGTCGTCGTCCTCCGCCGCGTTGTCGCCGACGTAGACGCCGTCCCGATCGCTGCTCACCTAGGGCTCCCTCGTGTTCGCCGCCGCAAGTTCGCGGTGCCGTTGCCGTCCCACAGCCTAGGCCGTGAGCCACCCCCGGCTGAAGGCGGTGTCTCATCTCCGACCGGGCCGCACACGGGCCGTACACAGGCTCCGACCGGGTCCGCGCGGATCAGTCGAGGCGACGCGGGCCGCCCAGGACCTGCCGTTCCGCCGGCCCGGTGACCACGCGGACGTACTGACGGCTCATCCGGGTCGTCCACAGCGTCAGGTCGTCCGGGAGCGACGGCAGGGCGGCGGTCTCGGCCGGTCCGAGCGAGAGCACCCGGCCGATCAGCTCGGCCTCCTCCGGCATCACCCGCTGCACCCCGACCAGATCGGCCGCGTTGAGCACCCGGGAGGCGTTCGGCCCCAGGTGCGGCACCACCGTCAGGATCGTCTGCCAGGGCGTGGCGGAGAGCCGGCTGCGCGGCGGGCGGGCGCCGAGGTCGCGCACCACGAGCACCGGCGAGGTGACCGAGGCGCCCTGCGGGCCGAGCCGGCCGGGCTGGTGGACCGTCACGCACGGCTGCCCGCCGCCCGCGGCCTGCGCCATCGGCCCCCAGAGCTGGCCGCGGGCCGTCTCGACGGCGATCCGCGCGCCGGTGGCGGCCGCCCGCAGCGCGATGACCTGCGCCGTCCAGAGGCCGCCGACCAGCACCAGGTCGTAGGAGCTGGGCCGGAACAGGCCGAGTACGGCGGGCCGGGAGCGGTGCACGTCCTCGCCGATCAGCACGCCGTCGTCGCCGACCGGGAAGGACAGTGCGTCGAGCTCGGCGAGGGTGAGCACGTGCTTCTCCCGGCGCGGGCCGCGCAGCCCGAAGCCCGGCAGCAGCCGGCGCCCGGTCCGGGGCGCCGGCTCCGCGCCGGCCCTCGGCGCGGGGGCGGGATAGAACTGCTGCGCCATCAGGAAGCACCTCCCAGCGGCAGGGTGGCGAGCACGCCGGGTGCCTGCTCCAGGTCGAGCCGGACCAGGCCGAGCCCGGCGCTCTGGGCCCGGGCCTCCAGCTGCCGGCCGAGTTCGACGGCCTCGCTCTCGCTGCGTTCGGTGACCCGGACGTGGCCGCTGAGGGTGACCGAGCCGCCGGTGCCGTGACCGGCGGTCAGGCTGAAGGTGCTGGCCAGTGCGGGCGCGCCGGTGACCAGGTTCACCAGATCGGGGACGGCGATCCGGCCGGGGGCGCCGCCGGGGCGGCCCAGCTGCGGCCAGCGGGAGATCCAGTAGGTGCTGTGCCAGCGGTCGTCGACCCGCCAGAACCGGTTGGTCTCCTGGGTGCGCCGCCCGCTGCCGCCGCCGCTGCCGGTGCCCTGCCGGACCGTCGTGGCCAGCGGGTTGACGCAGGTGGAGATGGCGAGGGCGGCGATCAGCTCGCGCTCGTCGAGCACGGTGACGTCGAACCCGGCGCTGTTCAGCCGCCCGGCCAGCTGGTCGGTGACCCGCTGGAGCGCCTTGCGGGCGCCCGCCTCGCCGCCGCCCCGGGCGCGCACCGCGGTGGCGGCCCGCTCCGGGTCGAGCTTGAGCGCGACCCAGGTGAGCCGCAGCGCGGGGGTGGCGGTGCCGTCGGCGAGCTCCCGGTAGGCGCGGGCGGCCAGCGACTGCTCGGGCAGGTGCGGCGCGGGCGCCGGCTGGGTGTGCTGGACGAGCTGGACCGACTCCAGGGCGATGTCGTCGACCCGCAGCGCCGAGCAGACCACGTCCAGCGGCAGCGGCCGGGCGGTGCGGTCCGGACGCAGCGGCAGGTCCTTGGCCTGGACGAGCAGGACGGCGCTGAGGAAGGTGCCGTCGCCGACCATGCCGGTCTCCCGGCGCACCGGACGGCCGCCGAGGTCGGCCTCGGTCGCGTGCGTGCAGGTGCGCAGCGCGGGTTCGAGTTCCAGGGCGGGCGCGAGCGCCGGGTCGGTGCCGGGCGGCGGCAGGTGGGCGCGGGCCCGCTTGCGGCGGGCCTTGAGCGCGGCGCGCACCCGCAGCGCTTCGGGCAGGGTGCGGCCGCGCAGCGGTACCAGTGCCAGTGCGACCAGGGCGAGGGCGACCGCGCCGAAGCCGGCGGCGACCGGCCTGCTGATCGTCCAGCCGACCGCGACCAGGGCCACCGCGACCTCGACCAGCACGAGTTGCTGGAGCCTCAGCCGGCTGCCGAGCAGTCCGGGCCGGGGGTGGACGCGGACCGTGACCGGCCCCCGGGGTCCGTCGGCACGGCCCGGGGCGGGGGAGCCCGCGGTGTCGGTCCCGTCGCGCCGGGCGGAGCGGCGCGCACCACTGGCCCGTGATGTGCTCCGGCGCCCCGGTGCGGTCTGGTTCGGCATCCCCCGAGTGCCCCTCTCTGGTCGGTTGTCGCGGCCCGGCTGGCCGGTGCGTGAACCGTACCCGTACCGTACTCACCGTCTGCTGCCGCATCGTAGAGGGTTCGAGCCCGTTCTCGCCCGGTGGGTGGCAGGCCACGGGGAGCAGGGTCCGACAGGGGAGACGACGAGCATGGCATCGCGCCGGGACGAGCTGAACGCCTACACCTTCGCCCGCAAGCGCACGGTCGGAGCCTTCCTGCTGCCCGGCGGCGGGGGGAGCGACGAGGACGCGCCGCGCCCGGTGAAGGCGATCCTGCCGAGCGTCCTGGTGGGGGCACTGGTGATCGGCGGTTTCGGTCTGTGGGGGGTGTTCAAGCCGAGCGCGCCGGTCGGCTGGGACGAGGGCAAGTACATCGTCCAGGGCAAGCAGAGCACCACCCGCTACGTGGTGCTGGTCGACCCGGACGGGAAGACCAAGCGGCTGCACCAGGTGCTGAACATGGCCTCGGCGCGGCTGGTGCTGCCGGTGGACAGCAAGGTGGTGGTGGTCGACGACGGCGTGCTGGACCGCTATCCCAACCACGGCCCGACGATCGGCATCCCGTACGCGCCGGACAAGCTGCCCAGCAAGGAGAACGCGAGCCGGCCGATGAAGTGGTCGGTCTGCGACCGGCCGGGCGACGACCAGGGGAGCACGGTCGACCAGGCGGTGTTCGTGGCGGGCGGCGCCGACGCGGACGTGCTCGGGGCGAAGGACCGGATGCTGGACGTCGGCCAGGCGCTGCTGGTGCAGCAGGCGGACGACCCGCAGGTGACCGCCTCCGGTCCGGCCGCGGGCCAGGGGAAGCTGAAGGTCTTCCTGGTGGACAGCAAGGGCCGCCGGCACGCGATCGGCGGACCGGAGGACTCCGACACCACCCGCTCGCAGCTGATGTGGGCCGTCTTCGGGTCCATGGCCGTCCCTCAGAAGGTGAAGAAGGACTGGCTGGACACCCTGGCGCCGGGCAGCGACATCGTCTTCCCCCGGATCGACGGACTGGTCCCGGACACCAGGACGGCCAACTCCTCGGTGCCGCTGCAGAACCCGGAGGACCGCAAGATCGGCCGGCTGGTGCGGTTCGGCGAGAAGCACTACGTGGTGGGGAAGAGCCAGCTGCTGCTGGTCAGCCAGTTCCAGGCGGAGCTGATCCGGCAGAACCCGCTGCTGCAGCCGCTGTACAACCAGGACGCCAACAAGAGCCCGCGGATCGACGACCTCACCCCGGCCGAGCACGCCACCGTCAACAGCAGTGTGCCGCTGATGGCCGAGGGCGCCGCGGACTGGCCCACCCGGACGGGTGCGCCGGCCAACTCCTGGCAGGCGCCGAAGGACGCCCGGGCGGTGGTCTGCAGCACCTTCGACGGGGTCGCGGAGGACGGCCGGACGCCGCGGCGCAGCGTCTGGGCCGGGACCGAGTACCCGGTGCGGTACGGCAACGGCACGTCGACCGCGCACGTGACACCGGGTCACGGCCTGTTCTACCGCGCGCTGGACAACGCCGCGGACGGCTCCGGCACGGACTTCCTGATCACCGAGACCGGTCTGCGGTACGCGGTGCCGGCGAGCAGCGAGGGCGGCAAGGGCGGCCAGAGCGCGCCGCCGGCCCAGCCCGGCCAGCCGTCCGGGCCGGCGCCCGCGCAGCCCGGTGCGCCGAAGGCGCCGTCCGGCCAGTCGGCCACCCCGTCCGGCCCGCCGCAGCCCGAGGAGCTGGGCGGCAACCAGGCCCGGCTGGGCTACCAGGGGCTGCAGCCGGCGCCGGTGCCGCAGCAGTGGTCGAACCTGGTGCCGGTCGGTCCCGCGCTCAACGCCAGGAGCGCGGCCCAGCAGCAGAACGCCTAGCACCGGGGCGAGGTCCGGTCGGGCCTCGCCCCGCTGCCCGCAAAGGAATTGGCCACGATGTCATGGCTTGGTAACCGACCGTCGCCCGGTGTTGGGCGAGCTGCGTGTGCCGACTACAGTGCTGCAGGACATCACACCGGTGGTGCCCGGGGGGCCGGGAACGACCCCTTCGGACTCAAGGTCTGTCTCATGGGGGACGGTAGAGCATGGGTCAGTTCAAGACGACCGCTCAGGAGATGCTGGCTTTCGCCAAGCACATGGACGAGGTCATCAACCAGATCAACACCGAGATCAACGGTCTCAACAACCTGGTGGGTTCGATCACCGGTGGTTGGCAGGGCCAGGCCGCGCAGGCGTACACCAACCTCCAGGGTCAGTTCAACACGGACGCCCAGGAGCTGAACAAGTCGCTGCGCGCCATCAAGGACGCGATCGAGCTCACGACCCAGAAGTACTCGCAGGCGGACGCCGACCAGCAGGCGGTCTTCGGCGCCGCGGCCACGTCCTGATCCTCAGCTCTGTCCGTTCACCCGGCGGCGCACCCCTCGGCTGACGGGGTGCCTCGCAGCCTCGACTAGGAGACATCGTGGCCGAACACATTCTGGTCAACTTCGAGACCATCAAGAACGCCAGCTCCGAGGTCCGTCGGACCGCGGGGACCATCAAGGCCCAGCTCGAGGAGCTGAAGGCCGGGGTCACCAAGATCTCCGGCAGCTGGGAGGGCGCCGCCCAGCAGGGCTACCGGGCCCACCAGACCAAGTGGGACCAGCGCGCCGAGCACCTCCAGGAGGTCCTGGAGAAGATCGCCAAGTCCCTGGACAGCGCGGCCCAGAGCTACCAGAACACCGAGAACCGCAACGCCACCCTCTGGACCGGCTGACGGTCCACGGCCCCGTTTCACGCGCCGAAGGGCGGGTGCCCCGCGCGGGCACCCGCCTTTGGCACGACCGCACGACCAGGTGGACGAGATGAGGGGTGGCAGGGTGCCGGTGGCCAGGTACCGGACGGCGGCCGCGGCGGCGGCCGCGCTCGCACTGCTCGGCGGCCCGCTGGCGGTGCCGGCGGCGGCCGAGGGGCCGGGCGTCTCGGCGTCGGGGGAGTGCGGCAAGAACGCCCAGAACGTGCAGGCCGTGCCGTGGTCGCTCCAGCGGATGGTGCTGGACGAGCTCTGGCAGGGCGGCGCGACCACCGGCGCGGGCGTCCTGGTCGCGGTCATCGACACCGGGGTGGACGACCAGAACCCGCAGCTGGCCGACAAGGTCCTCGACGGCGGTTCGCTGCTGAAGGACAAGGAGGGCAAGCGGGTCGAGGGTGGTGGCAAGGACGACCTGGTCGGCCACGGCACCAAGGTGGCCGGCATCATCGCGGCCTCCCGCAGCGACCGGACCGGTTTCGTCGGCATCGCCCCGGGCGCCACCGTGCTGTCCATCCGGCAGAACGACGCCGAGGGCAACGGCGACGTGCACTCGCTGGTGGACGCCGTCAACTCGGCCGTCGCCCAGGGGGCCAAGGTCATCAACATCTCGCAGGACGTGCGCGGCGCGGCCGACACCCGCTTCGTCGGCTACGAGGAGCTGAAGGCGGCGGTCGACAACGCGGAGAACCGGGGCGTGGTGGTGGTCGCCTCCTCCGGCAACGACGGCAAGAAGGGCGACACCTTCCCGGCGGCCTTCCGCACGGTGCTCGCCGTCGGCGCCTCCGACCGCAACAACGAGCGCACCTACTTCTCCCAGTACGGCGATTTCGTGGACGTCGCGGCCCCGGGCGTCGACATGCTCTCCACCGTCCCGCGCGGCGGGCAGTGCGTGGACAACGGCACCAGCTTCGCCGCGCCGTACGTGGCCGGGCTGGCGGCGCTGCTGGTCGGCGCGCACAAGGACTGGCGGCCGAGCCAGGTGCGCGCCTGGATCGAGCAGACCGCGCAGCGCACCGACCACAAGGCGAACGAGTACATCGGCTGGGGCGTGGTCGACCCGGTGAAGGCCGTCACCACCGCGCCCGCGGCGCCGCCGGACAAGCCGGCCGAGGACCCGCCGGTGCAGCTGGCATCGGCCCCGATCGTGCCCCGCCCGCTCGGCCTCGGCGAGACCCAGGCCGACCGCGACGGCCGGACCGCGACCTATGTCCTGGGTGCGGGGGCGCTGCTGGTCGCCCTGCTGATCGGCGGCGGCATCGTGCTGCGCGACCACCGCCGGCGCCCCTGACCCGTGCCCGGACCGCCGGGCGGCGAGCGGACGCGGCAGTGCCCCGGGCCAGGGGGAGCCCGGGGCACTGCCGTGTGGGGGAGGGGTGGGGGTCCGGTGGGTCAGGCCTGCTGGTCCTCGGGGACGGTGATCACCCAGCGGGTGTCCTGCCGCGGGCGCAGGTAGAGCAGCCAGTAGAGGGTGGCGACGGCGGTGATGCCGCCGGTCCACAGCAGCGGCACGGTGTCCAGCTGGGTGATCACGTAGACCAGCACCGCGATCAGCGCCACCGGGACGGCCGGCCACAGCGGCATCCGCCAGGCGGCGGCGTGCTTGTGCTGGTTGCGGCGGGAGAGCAGGGCGGCGATCGCGACCAGCAGGTACATCCCGGTGACGGCGACGCCGGTGATCTCGCTCAGCAGCTCGCCCTTGACGAAGCAGAGCGCGGCGCCCGGGAGGCCGACGGCCAGGGTGGCGACCCACGGGGAGCCGAACCGGCCCAGGGTGCCGAAGGCCTTGTTGACCGGGCCGGGCCACGCCTTGTCGCGGGCCGAGGCGAACAGCACCCGGGAGTTCTGGATGACCATGACGATGCCGGCGTTGATGATGGCCAGCGCGACGCAGAGGCTGATGAAGGTGCCGACGGCCGAGTTGCTCCAGGCGGTGACCATGCCGGAGATGTCGCCGGAGCTCAGGGTGGCGAGGTCGGGGGCGCCCATGGTGATGGCGGCGACCGGGACCAGGATGACGGCGGCGGAGATCGCCAGCGTCCACAGCACGGTGCGGGAGACGTTGCGGCGCGGGTTCTCCAGCTCCTCGGAGAGGTAGACGGCGGTGGAGAAGCCCTGGGTGATGAAGAGCGCGATGCCGAGGGCGCCGATGATCGCGCCGATGCTCACCGTGGTGGTGACGCCGTCCTCGCCGGTGACCACGCCGTGCAGCATGCTGGGGGCGCCGCTGTTGGCGTGGGCGAAGCCGAGCACGGAGACGACGCCGGCCGCGATGACCTCCAGCACCAGGAAGACGCCGGTGATCCAGGCGTTGGCGCGCAGGTCCAGCAGGCCGGCCAGGGTGGCGGCGAGCATCACCGCGGCGCCGGCCAGCGGCTTGTCGACGTGCAGGACGGGTGCCAGGTAGTCGGCGGTGCCGAGGGCGATGACCGAGGGGACGATCATCACCACGATCAGCGAGAGCACGAACACCAGCCAGCCGGCCAGCCGTCCGGCCAGGGTGCCGACCATGGCGTACTCGCCGCCGGCGCTGGGGATCAGGGTGCCGAGCTCGGAGTAGCAGAAGGCGACCGCGATGCAGAGCACCGAGCCGATCGCGATGGCCAGCGCGGTGGCGCTGCCGATGCTGGAGAACAGCTCCGGGACGATCACGAAGAGGGTGGAGGCCGGGGTGACGCAGGACAGCGTGAGCAGTGTGCCGCCCACGACGCCGATCGAACGCTTGAGCGTCTGCGGGGCGGCGGGGGTGCCCGTGCCGGCCGGGGCGGTGGCCGCGGCGGTCGGTGGGCGAAGCGTGTCGGTCATCGGGGCATCCGATCGGCTCTGTGCGGTCCTGGGGAGGGAGCGGTATCGCCTCCGCTGGCTGGTCTGCTCGGTTCTGGTCCTGTCGCTCCCGGGCCGCCATGGAACCTTGGCCGTATCGATCGCGTCAATGCCGGAATCGCTTCGGAATCCGTTGTCACTGTGCGCATAAACATGCGATCTGATGATCACTTATCGTCATCACTATGCATGTCCGACTTGTTACTTTCGCCACAACACACTTGAATCCAAGGTGAACGTGGTGTTGCGCGCCCCAATCAAAGGTCTTGACCAGATGCGGAGGCAGGTCGACCGGAAGCCGCCGGGTCGCCGGGCCCACCGCCGGCCGGGTACGGGAACCGCAGGCCTCCGGCGGAAAGATCTAGGTAACGTTTCGGAACCTGGACGTCGGAAGGGGTCGGACCCCCGAGGATCCGACCCCTTCCGACACGCTCCGTGACCACCGTGCCCCGCCGCTACGGCGCCGGCAGCCAGCCCGTCTGCACCATCTGCCCGCTGGTCACCCGGCGCGAGACGAACACGCCCCGGCCCGGTGGCAGCGCCTGCGGCTTGACGTTGCCCAGCAGTGGGCCCTCGTCCCGGTTGCCGGACAGCAGCACGCCCTGCCCGCCCAGCTCCCGCATCCGCTGCATGAACGGCTCGTACAGCGAGCGCCCGGCACCGCCGGCGCTGCGCGCGACGACCACCCGCAGCCCGATGTCGCGCGCGAACGGCAGGAACTCGGCCAGCGCGGCCAGCGGATTGCCCGAGGAGGTCGCCACCAGCTCGTAGTCGTCCACCACCACGAACATGTCCTTGCCGCTGTACCAGCTGCGGTTGCGCAGCTGCTCCGCGGTCACGTCGGGACCGGGCAGTCGGCGCGCGCAGGCCCCGCGCAGCATCTCCACCACGGAACTCATGGCCGGCTGCGCGGCGGCGTACTCGACCAGGTACTCCGGCGGGACCACGCCGAGCAGCGCGCGCCGGTAGTCGCCGACCACGATCCCCGCCTGGTCCGGGGTGTACCGCTCGGTGATCTGCTTGACCAGCATCCGCAGCAGCGCGGACTTCCCGGACTCGGTGTCGCCGAACACGATGAACAGCGGGTCGGTCTCGAAGTTGACGAAGGCCGGTGCCAGTTCCGCCTCGTCGACGCCGAAGGCGACACCCCGCTCCGGGTGCTCGAAGCCCTTCGGCAGCGACTGCCCGTCCAGCACCGTCGGCAGCATCCGCACCTGCGGCGCGCGCGGACCGGTCCAGGCCCCGGCGACCGCCCGGACCAGCCCGGCCACACCGTCCTGCAGGTCCTCCACCGAACCGGAGCCGTCCAGCCGGGGCAGACCGGTGAGGAAGTGCAGCCGGTCCGCGGTGACGCCCCGGCCCGGTACGGCCGGTACGGCCTGGGCCACCCGGCGGTCCACCTCGGACTCCATCGCGTCGCCGAGCTTCAGCTCGCTCCGGTTCTGCAGCAGGTCCTTGAGTGCCGGGCGGACCTCGGCGTACCGGGTCGCGGTGACGATCAGGTGGACGCCGTAGCCGAGGCCCCGCTGGGCGATGTCGCCGATGACCGGCTCCAGCGCCTCGAACTCCTGCTTGAAGGTGTTCCAGCCGTCGACCACCAGGAAGACGTCGCCGAACCGCTCGTCGGGCAGCGCGCCGGCGGCCCGGCGGGCCCGGTAGGTGCCGATGGAGTCGATCCCGGTGCTGCGGAAGAGCTCCTCGCGCCGGTTGAGCACTCCGTGCACCTCGGAGACCGTGCGGCGGACCTTCTCCGCGTCCAGCCGCCCGGCCACCCCGCCGACGTGCGGCAGGTCCTGGAGCGACTGGAAGCCGCCACCGCCGAAGTCCAGCAGGTAGAACTGCACCTCCAACGGCGTGTGGGTGAGCGCGAACGAGGCCACCGTGGTGCGGATCATGGTCGACTTGCCGGAGCGCGGGCCGCCGACCACCAGTCCGTGGCCGGCCGCGCCCGCGTAGTCCTGGTCGAGGATGTCGCGCTTCTGGTCGCGCGGCTTGTCGACGATCCCGACCGGCACCCGCAGCCGGCCCAGCGTGCCCGACTGCGGTGCGGTCAGCCCGCGCTCGGCGGTCGCCTGCAGCGGCGGCAGCAGCTGGTCCACGCTCGGCGGCGCGTCCAGCGGCGGCTGCCACACCTGGTGCGCGGCCGGGCCCTGGCCCGCCATCCGCTGCACGAACACGTCCAGCACGGTGTCCGCCAGGGCGTCGTCCTGCTCCTCGACCAGCGGCTCGACCTCCTCCTGCACCAGCGGCTCGGTCACCGGCACCTCGGCCGCGGTGAACCGCACCGGCCGCGCGGACACCAGCCGGCCGCCGGTCGACCGCTGCTGCCCCGGTGCCCGGTAGGCGCCGGAGACGTAGGCGGCCTTGAACCGTTCCATCACGTCGGTGCCGAACTTCAGGTAGCCGACACCCGGTACCGGCGGCAGGTGGTAGGCGTCCGGGACACCGATCGCCGCCCGCGACTCGGCCGCCGAGAAGGTGCGCAGACCGATCCGGTAGGAGAGATAGGTGTCCAGGCCGCGCAGCTTGCCCTCCTCGAGACGCTGCGAGGCCAGCAGCAGATGCACCCCGAGGGACCGGCCGATCCGGCCGATCTGGATGAACATGTCGATGAAGTCGGGCTTGGCGGTGAGGAGTTCGGAGAACTCGTCGATGATCAGCACCAGCGAGGGCAGCGGGTCCAGCGCCGCGCCGGCCGCCCGGGCCCGCTCGTACTCGTGGATGTTCGCGTAGTTGCCCGCCCGGTGCAGCAGCTCCTGGCGCCGGTTGAGCTCGCCCTCGATGGCGTCCCGCATCCGGTCGACCAGGGTGAGCTGGCCCTCCAGGTTGGTGATCACCGCCGAGGTGTGCGGCATGTCCGCCATGCCCGCGAAGGTGGCGCCGCCCTTGAAGTCGGCGAGCACGAAGTTCAGCGTCTCCGAGGAGTGCGTCATCGCCAGCGCCAGGACCAGGGTGCGCAGCAGCTCGGACTTGCCGGAGCCGGTCGCGCCGACGCAGAGGCCGTGCGGGCCCATGCCCTCCAGCGCGGCCTCCTTGAGGTCCAGGTACACGTGCTCGCCGCCGGCCCCGACGCCGATCGGCACCCGCAGCCGCTCGTGCTGCGCCCGCTGCCGCCAGCTGCGGGTCACGTCGAAGGAGCCCGGGTCGCCGGAGTTCATCAGATCGGTGAAGTCCAGGTTGGACAGCAGCGGCTCGTCGTCGCCGCCGGCCGAGGCCCGGTACGGCGCCAGCTGCCGGGCCAGCGCCTCGGACTGCCAGGCGCCGAGGCTGTCCGGCTTGCCGGTGTACGTGGCACCCGAGGCGGAGCGCAGCACCAGCGCGTCCGGCGAGACGGTGACGATCAGGTGCCCGCTCGGCTCGTCCAGGTCACCCGGGACCACCTCGACGATGGTCACCCCGTGCACGCCCTCGGCGCCCGCCAGCAGCGAGTCGTGCGGCACCGAGGCACCGTCCATGACGACCACGATGTGCGGCTGGTCGGCGGCCGGGGCGGCGTCCCGGACGAACCGCTGCCGGCCGGCCAGCTCGTCCTGGAGCAGCAGCTCCAGGTCGCCGAGCCCGGTGGCGATCAGCCGGCGGGAGCCGGCGCCGTCGTTCTCCTTGCGGTGCTGGTTGTGCGGGAGCCACTTGGTCCACTCCCACTCGTCCACCGCGCCGGGCGCCGCGGCGACCGTGATCAGCAGGTCGTCCGGCGAGTGCAGGGTGGTCAGCTGGGCGATCATCGCCCGGACGTTCCCGTACACGGTGTCCGGGTCGCCGCAGACCGTGATGTGGTAGAAGGCGCGCAGCGAGATCGCCAGCGGCAGGTCCTGCAGGGTGCCGTGGGCGTTCAGGAAGGTCCGCATCGCGGCCGCCGAGAGCGGCTCCAGCTCGTCCATCGGCGCGGTCTGCGGTGCGACCAGCGGGGTGGACAGCTGCACCGGCCCGCGGCCGACCCTGATCTGCGCGAAGTCGGCGTCACCGGCCCGCCGCTCCCACAGGCGCCGGCCGTCGGCGACGATCGACCAGAGCTGGTCCGGCTCGGGATTCAGGAACAGCTGCGCGCCGCGCTGGCGCTCGGCGGTCCGGCGGACCTGGCGGCGCATCTGCTGGAGGTACTTGAGGTAGTCGCGCCGCTCGTCCGCGGTGGCCGTGGAGCCGCCCTTGCGGGCCCGGACGATCTGGGCGAGCGCCATGCCGACCGTCGAGACGATCATCAGACCGCCCATGATCTTCATCGGGGCCTGGGCTCCGGGGGCGAAGAAGAACACCGCCGAACCGCCCATGCCGAGCATCGGCAGGATGCTCATCACCCAGTCCTCGCCGCCCGAGCGGGGCAGTTCGGGCGGGGGCACCAGCTCCACCGGCTCGTCCGGCACCGCGGGCGGATAGGCCCGGGGCGGCCGCTTGACCATGATCACGCCCATGCGCGTCCCACCCCCCGACCACGAACGCTTCGCAAGATCACTACGGCATCAGCCCTCACGCAACAGGATCCGTACGGGTGAGGACGCCCCGTATGACGCCGCCCCCGCTCCGCCGACCGCAGGCATCCGGGGAGGAGCGCGCCGCCCCCGCCGCCCTGCGCAGGGGCCGATCCTACTGGGGCCCGCTCCCACGGCCCCGCCCGCCCTCCGCGGGGCCGGGCACGAACCGAGCGGGTAGGGTAACGCCGCGCCAACTCGTGGCCGCGCCCGGCCGGTTCCGCCCGGCGGGCGCCCGCGCGAGGGCCGGACCGGCCGGCCGCCGGTGCCGCGCCGGCACCGTGGGGCGGCGGCACCGCGCACCGGTGCCGAGCACCCGTCACCGAACACCGTCATCAAGGGGGAGCGCCCAGTGCGTCGAGCGAACGAGGTGCGGGCATGACGACGCCCGCGACCACCGGCTTCTGCCGGGTCACCGTCGTCGCGCCGGACAGCCGGATCGACGTCGCCCTGCCCGAGGACGTCCCGCTCGCGGACGTGTACCCCGAGGTACTGCGACTGTCCGGCCAGACCCAGCCCGACGGCGTTCCCACCGGCTTCCACCTGGTCCGCCGCGACGGCACCGTGCTCGACGGCGGACGCTCGCTCGCCGCCCAGCAGGTGCGCGACGGCGACCTGCTCAACCTGCGCCCGTTCGCCGAATCACTGCCGCCCGCCGTCTACGACGACGTCGCCGACGCGATCGCCACCGCCGGCGAGACCGACCGCCGGTTCTGGGGCCCCGAGCTGATGCGCGCCTTCGGCCTCGTCGGCGCCGGTGTGCTGCTCACCCTGCTCGGCTTCGCGCTCTGGTTCGCCGACCTGCGCCACGACATGCACGGCCTGCCCGGCGTGCTCTCCGGCGTCGTCGCGGTGGTGCTCACCGCCCTCGCCGGCGTCCGCGCCCGGGTCTACCGGGACGCCTGGGCCGGCCTCGCGCTCGGCCTCGGCGCCCTGCCGCACGCCCTGATCGCCGGCAGCGGCATCCTCGCGCCGACCGGCGGCCCGCTGGACGGCCCCGGCCGGCTCCAGTTCCTGACCGGCTGCGTCACCGTCCTGGTCGTCGCCGTCCTGCTGGTCGGCCTGCTCCCGGAGAAGGACTCCCTCTTCGTGGCCGCCGCCTTCCTGGCCGCGGCCGGCGCGCTCGCCACCTTCGCCGCCGTCCTGCTGCCGGGCACCCCGGCCCACCACATCGCCGCCGTCACCGGCGTCGCAGCCGTCGCCGTGATCGGCTTCCTGCCCGGCCTGTCCGCCCGCTTCGCCCGGCTGCCGGTCGGCTACAGCGCCCCCGGCCAGACCCGCGCCCGGGGCCGCGACCACGACGAGGACGCCGCCCGCGCCGAGCTGGTCCAGTACGAGCGGATCGCCCACCAGGCCCGCCGCGGCCACGAGGTGCTGGTCGGCCTGGTCGGCGGCTGCGCCGCGGTGGTCGTCGGTTCCTGCGCGGTGCTCGGCTTCACCGACCGGACCTTCCCCGAGCTGCTGGCCCTCGTCCTCGGACTGGCCGCCATGCTCCGGGCCCGGCTGTTCCGCTACAGCGCCCAGGTCCTCGCCCTCACCGTCGCCGGCCTGCTCGGCCTGTCCCTGCTGATCGTCGGACTCTCCCTGCACACCCCGCAGTTCGTGCTGCGGGTCGGCCTCGGCTCCACCGACGCCGATCTGCGCACCGTCTGGCTGACCGCCTCGATCGCCTTCGGCGCCGCCGTGCTCACCGCGATCGCCCTGGTGGTGCCGCGGCTCGGCGTCTCCCCCTTCTGGGGGCGCGTCCTGGACCTGGTCGACAGCCTCACCCTGATGTCGCTGGTCCCGCTGGTGCTGGCCGTGCTCGACGTCTACCGGCTGGTCCGCGGCGCCACCGGCTGATCCGCGCACCGGGGCCGCCGGCCGTCGGCGTCGGCGGCACTGGTACGCTTGGCCTCCGAGCGCAGCCGTGTGTCCGTTCCCGGGTGGGACGACGCCCGTCGGCAGCGCCCGTACACGACACCGAGTTCTCGCAGAGTCCTGTGCCGTAGACCAGGAACGCTCGGTATCACCTCGAAGGAGTTGCAGTGGCTCTCGCCTCTGACATCAAGAAGCAGATCATCGCCGAGTTCGGCCAGAAGGAGGGCGACACCGGCTCCCCCGAGGTCCAGGTCGCCATGCTCTCCCGCCGCATCTCGGACCTGACCGAGCACCTCAAGGCCCACAAGCACGACCACCACTCGCGTCGTGGCCTGCTGATCCTGGTCGGCCAGCGTCGCCGTCTGCTGCAGTACCTGGCCAAGAAGGACATCGAGCGTTTCCGTACGCTCGTCGACCGCCTGGGCATCCGCCGCGGTGCCGCCGGCGGCGCCCGCTGAGAACGCCGCTCGGGGCGGCTCCCCACACCGGGGAGCCGCCCCTCGCGCGTATGCCGCGACCGGTGAGCCGGGCGTCCACCACGGCGCCCGCGCCCCCCGGCCGGGGATAACAACTCGCGCGCACCTCCCCAGGTGGCCGAGGATTGCACCGTAGGGTTGTGGGCATGCCGGTGATGGCGCCGAAAGCGCGCCACCGGGCAGCAGGACCCGAACCCCCCGCGGGACGAAGGCTTCAAACGGAAGCCGCCCGCATCCGAGAGAGCGTCCAGACGCGGACCGCCCGTCCGAATCCGGCCGGCCGAGAGGCGCCGGTCCTCGGTAGTGGCCGCCGGAGGCCCCGCAGACCGAAGCGGGGACCGCCGGAGGCTTCGATCGAAGACCGGCCCGGACCGTCCAGGGTCAGCACGCAGGCGAATACGCGGGGACGCTCTCCCGGAGACGTACGAAAGAGGAGATCTTCCAGGTGGAAGAGAACGTGTTCTACGCCGAGGCCGTGATCGACAACGGTTCCTTCGGCACCCGTACCATCCGCTTCGAGACCGGCCGTCTGGCCCGTCAGGCCGCCGGCTCCGCCGTGGCCTACCTGGACGACGACACCATGGTGCTGTCGGCCACCAGCGCGTCCAAGCAGCCGAAGGAGCACTTCGACTTCTTCCCGCTGACCGTGGACGTCGAGGAGCGGATGTACGCCGCGGGCCGGATCCCCGGCTCGTTCTTCCGTCGCGAGGGCCGGCCCTCCGAGGACGCGATCCTCACCTGCCGCCTGATCGACCGCCCGCTGCGCCCGTCCTTCGTCAAGGGCCTGCGCAACGAGATCCAGGTCGTCGTCACCGTGATGGCGCTCAACCCGGACCACCTGTACGACGTGGTGGCCATCAACGCCGCCTCCGCCTCCACCCAGCTGGCGGGCCTGCCGTTCTCCGGCCCGATCGGTGGCGTCCGCGTCGCGCTGATCAACGGCCAGTGGGTGGCCTTCCCGACCCACAGCGAGCTGGAGTCGGCCGTCTTCGACATGGTCGTCGCCGGTCGCGTCCTGCCGGACGGCGACGTCGCGATCATGATGGTCGAGGCCGAGGCCACCGACAAGACCATCAAGCTGGTCGAGGGTGGCGCCGACGCGCCGACCGAGGAGATCGTCGCCGCCGGTCTGGACGCCGCCAAGCCGTTCATCAAGGTCCTCTGCGCCGCCCAGGCCCAGCTGGCCGCCCAGGCCGCGAAGCCGACCGGCGAGTTCCCGGTCTTCCTGGACTACCAGGACGACGTGCTCGCCGCGCTGACCGCCGCCGTCAAGGACGAGCTGGCGCAGGCCCTCACCATCGCGGGCAAGCAGGAGCGCAACAACGAGCTGGACCGCGTCAAGGCGCTGGCCGCCGAGAAGCTGCTGCCCGAGTTCGAGGGCCGCGAGAAGGAGATCAGCGCCGCCTACAACGCGCTGACCAAGAAGACCGTCCGCGAGCGCGTCATCAAGGACAAGGTCCGCATCGACGGCCGCGGTGTCACCGACATCCGCACCCTGGCCGCCGAGGTCGAGGCCATCCCGCGGGTGCACGGTTCGGCCCTGTTCGAGCGCGGCGAGACCCAGATCCTGGGTGTCACCACGCTGAACATGCTCCGCATGGAGCAGCAGCTCGACACGCTCTCCCCGGAGACGCGTCGCCGCTACATGCACAACTACAACTTCCCGCCGTACTCGGTCGGCGAGACCGGCCGCGTCGGTTCGCCGAAGCGCCGCGAGATCGGCCACGGCGCGCTCGCCGAGCGGGCGATCCTGCCGGTGCTGCCCTCCCGCGAGGACTTCCCGTACGCCATCCGCCAGGTCTCCGAGGCGCTCGGCTCCAACGGCTCCACCTCGATGGGCTCGGTCTGCGCCTCGACCATGTCGCTGCTGAACGCCGGTGTGCCGCTGAAGGCCGCCGTCGCCGGTATCGCCATGGGTCTGATCTCGCAGGAGATCGACGGCGAGACCCACTACGTGACCCTCACCGACATCCTCGGTGCCGAGGACGCGTACGGCGACATGGACTTCAAGGTCGCCGGTACCCGCAACTTCATCACCGCGCTGCAGCTGGACACCAAGCTCAACGGCATCCCGGCGTCGGTGCTGGCCGCCGCGCTGAAGCAGGCCCGCGACGCCCGCCTGCACATCCTCGACGTGATGAACGAGGCCATCGACTCCCCGGACGAGATGTCGCCGAACGCGCCGCGCATCATCACCATCAAGATCCCGGTGGACAAGATCGGTGAGGTCATCGGCCCCAAGGGCAAGATGATCAACCAGATCCAGGAGGACACCGGCGCCGAGATCACGATCGAGGACGACGGCACCATCTACATCGGTGCCGCCGACGGCCCGGCCGCCGAGGCCGCCCGCACCACGATCAACCAGATCGCCAACCCGACCATGCCGGAGGTCGGCGAGCGCTACCTGGGCACCGTGGTCAAGACCACGACCTTCGGTGCCTTCGTCTCGCTCATGCCGGGCAAGGACGGTCTGCTGCACATCTCGCAGATCCGCAAGCTCGCCGGTGGCAAGCGCGTGGAGAACGTCGAGGACATCCTCGGCGTCGGCGCCAAGGTGCAGGTCGAGATCGCCGAGATCGACCCGCGCGGCAAGCTCTCGCTGATCCCGGTCGTCGAGGGCGAGGAGAACGGCGAGGCCGCTTCCGAGTGAAGCGCCGCTAGCTGATCCCGCGGCCCGCACGCCCCCAGCGGCGTGCGGGCCGCACCCTGTTGTCCCCCCATGCTTCGACGGATTGCTTTCTACGGAGGTACCCCCGTGGCTCTGGCCTCGGCGGCGACGCAGCGCCCCGGCACGACCCGAACCCTGCTGAAGGGCGCGGACGGTGCCGGAACCGTGCGCCGCACCGTCCTTCCCGGCGGCCTGCGCGTCGTCACCGAGACCCTGCCGACGGTGCGCTCCGCGACCTTCGGCATCTGGGTCGGAGTCGGTTCCCGGGACGAGACCCCCCAGCTCAACGGTGCTACGCACTACCTGGAGCACCTGCTCTTCAAGGGCACCGAGCGGCGCAGCGCGCTGGACATCTCGGCCGCCCTGGACGCGGTCGGCGGTGAGATGAACGCCTTCACCGCCAAGGAGAACACCTGCTACTACGCGCGGGTGCTCGACACCGACCTGCCGCTGGCCATCGACGTGGTCTGCGACATGCTCACCGGCTCGCTGATCCGCCCCGAGGACGTCGAGGCCGAACGCGGCGTCATCCTCGAGGAGATGGCGATGGCCGAGGACGACCCGGGCGACGTCGTGCACGACCTCTTCGCCAAGGTGATCTTCGGCAGCGGCCCGCTCGGCCGCCCGATCCTCGGCACCCAGGAGACCGTCCGGGCGCTCACCCGCGACCAGATCGCGAACTTCTTCCACCGCCGCTACCGGCCCGAGCACCTCGTGATCGCGGCGGCCGGCAACCTGGACCACCGCAAGGTCGTCCGCCAGGTCGAGCGGGCCTTCGCACCGCTGCTCGCCAAGTCCGAGGCCGCCCCCGCCGAGGCCCGCCGCGGCGTCAAGGCGGTGCGCACCGCCGGCCGGGTCGAGGTGCTCAACCGCTCCACCGAGCAGGCCCACCTGGTGCTGGGCGTGCCCGGGGTGCCGCGGCACGACGAGCGCCGCTGGGCGATGGGCGTGCTCAACGCGGCCCTCGGCGGCGGGATGAGCTCGCGGCTGTTCCAGGAGGTGCGGGAGAAGCGCGGCCTGGCGTACTCGGTGTACTCCTACTCCTCCTCGTACGCCGACAGCGGCCTGTTCGGCATCTACGCCGGCTGCCAGCCCAAGCGGGTCGAGGAGGTGCTGCGGATCTGCCGCGAGGAGCTCGCCAAGGTGGTCGCCGAGGGCATCACCGAGGAGGAGCTGCGGCGGGCGATCGGCCAGATCTCCGGCTCCACCGTGCTCGGCATGGAGGACACCGGCTCGCTGATGAACCGGATCGGCAAGGCCGAGCTGAGCTACGGCCACCACCTCTCGGTGGACGACATGCTGGCGCGGATAGCCGCGGTGACCCTGGACGACGTGCACGAGGTCGCCCGTGATGTGCTGGGGGCGTACCGGCCCTCGCTCGCGCTGATCGGCCCGATCACCGACAAGCGGGCCGCCAAGCTGGCCGACCTGCTGGCCTGAAGGGACTACTCACCATGACGCTGCGAGTCGCTGTGATCGGCGCCCGGGGCCGGATCGGCTCGGAGGCCGTCAAGGCCGTCGAGGCCGCCCCGGACCTCGAACTGGTCGCCACCCTCGGCCGGGGTTCGGAGCTCTCCGAGCTGACCGGCGCCGGGGCGCAGGTGGTGGTCGAACTGACCCATCCCGACTCGGTGATGGGCAACCTCGACCACTGCCTGTCGCACGGCATCCACGTGGTCACCGGCACCACCGGCTGGACCGAGGAGCGCCTGGCCACCGTCCGGGGGCAGCTCGCCGCCGCGCCGGAGCTGGGCCTGCTGATCGCGCCGAACTTCTCCATCGGCGCCGTGCTCGGCATGAAGTTCGCGCAGGCCGCGGCCAGGTACTTCGAGTCGGTCGAGGTCGTCGAGCTGCACCACGACCACAAGGCGGACGCCCCCAGCGGCACCGCCACCCGCACCGCCCAGCTGATCGCCGCCGCCCGGGCCGAGGCCGGCCGGGCGCCGCAGCAGGACCCGACCACGCACGGTCTGCCCGGCGCCCGGGGCGCCGACGTCGACGGGGTGCCGGTGCACTCGGTGCGGCTGCGCGGTCTGCTCGCCCACCAGCAGGTGATGTTCGGCGACGACGGCGAGACCCTCACCATCCGGCACGACTCGCTGCACCACAGCAGCTTCATGCCGGGCATCCTGCTCGGTGTGCGCAAGGTCGTGGAGACGCCCGGGCTCACCCTGGGCCTCGAGCACTTCCTGGACCTGTGAGCCCGGAATGACCTCCCGTACCGGCTTCTTCGTCCTCTCCGGAGTCCTGGCCCTGGTCGCGCTGATCTGCGTCGGCGAGGGTGTGCAACTGATCGCCACCGGCAAGCCGCTGGGCATCGGGCTGGGCCTGTGCGCCTTCGTCATCCCGGTCGTCGGCCTCTGGTTCCTGCGCCAGACGGTCCGCTTCGGACGGGACAGCGAGCGGCTCGCCCGCGAGCTGGAGGCCGAGGGCGGTCTGCCGGTCGACGAGCTGGAGCGCACCGACGGCGGGCGGATCGACCGCGGCTCGGCCGACGCGGTGTTCGCCCGCCGCAAGGCCGAGGCCGAGGCCGCCCCGGGCGACTGGCGGGTCTTCTTCCGACTCGCGGTGGCCTACGCCGACGCCGGCGACGTGCCGCGCGCCCGCAGGACCATGCAGCACGCGATCCGGCTGCACCGCGGTACCGGTGCCGCCGCCGACGAGCCCGCGAGCAGCAACGCTTGAGCGCCGCCGCGGCGGCCCCCGGGCGGTGGGCGGAGCTCGTGCCGCTCACCCGTGCGGCCTTCGGGAAGCACCGCCGTGTCGCACCCTGACCTGCGACGACGAGCATCCGGGGGGAGTGCCGGGCATGTCTGGATTGCGGCATTTCTGACCTCTCCCTAGGCTCGTGAACACGGATTCCGGTGCTGCTTGAACCCCCGAGCACGCAGCACCGGAATCCCATGTTTCCGCTGCTGGAACCGGTTCCGCGGGGGCCGTACCGGGACGATCCCGGACCGTTCCGCAGGCACGGCCGTCCGAACCGTGGACCGGCCTGGGTGTCGCCCCACCGCCTACGAGTAGTTTTGGACACATGGCTCCGACCTCCACCCCCCAGACGCCCTTCGGCCGGGTCCTGACCGCGATGGTGACACCGTTCACCGCCGACGGCGGCCTCGACCTCGACGGCGCCCAGCGCCTCGCCGCGCACCTCGTCGACTCCGGCAACGACGGCCTCGTCGTCAACGGCACCACCGGCGAGTCCCCGACCACCACTGACGCCGAGAAGGCCCAGCTCGTCCGCGCCGTGGTGGAGGCGGTCGGCGACCGGGCCCACGTGGTGGCCGGCGTCGGCACCAACGACACGCACCACAGCGTCGAGCTGGCCCGGCAGGCCGCAGCCGCCGGCGCGCACGGCCTGCTGTCGGTGACGCCGTACTACAGCAAGCCCCCGCAGGAGGGTCTGTACCGGCACACGGTGCGGATCGCCGACGCCACCGAACTCCCTGTCATGCTGTACGACATCCCGGGCCGCAGCGGCGTCGCGCTGAGCCACGAGACGCTGGTCCGGCTGGGCGAGCACCCGCGGATCGTGGCCAACAAGGACGCCAAGGGCGACCTGGGTGCCGCGTCCTGGGCGATCGCCCGCTCCGGCCTCGCCTGGTACTCCGGCGACGACATCCTCAACCTGCCGCTGCTGTCGGTCGGGGCGGTGGGTGTGGTGAGCGTGGTCGGGCACGTGGTCGCCGGAGAGCTGCGGACCATGGTCGAGGCCCACCTGGCCGGCGATGTGGCCAAGGCCACGGCGGTCCACCAGCGCCTGCTGCCGGTGTTCACCGGTATCTTCCGCACCCAGGGTGTCATTCTCACCAAGGCCGCGCTGGACCTCCGGGGTCTGCCGGCCGGGCCGCTGCGGCTGCCCCTGATCGGCGCGACTCCGGAGGAGATCGCGCAACTGAAGAAGGATCTCGCCGACGGCGGGGTAGACCTGTAACAGACGAAGACGTGCGCGCCCCGGCTCGCCGGACCCTCACGGGCCCGCCGCTGGACCGGACCGAAGGCGCGAGAGCACAGACCTGGTAGGAAAAACCGACACGGAGAACGCACGCCATATGTCTCACGGGGGAGGACCCCGGACATATGGCGTGCGTCGTGAGGAGAGTCTTTTGAGCCACCCGCATCCCGAACTCGGCACGCCGCCGGCCCTCAAGGCGGGCGCCCTGCGCATCACCCCGCTCGGCGGTCTCGGTGAGATCGGCCGCAACATGACGGTCTTCGAATACGGGGACCGCATTCTCATCGTCGACTGCGGTGTCCTCTTCCCCGAGGACGAGCAGCCCGGCGTCGACCTGATCCTCCCGGACTTCACCTACATCCGGGACCGCCTGGACAAGATCGACGGCATCGTCCTCACGCACGGCCACGAGGACCACATTGGCGCCGTCCCGTTCCTGCTCCGGGAGAACCCGGACATCCCGCTGATCGGGTCGAAGCTCACCCTGGCGCTCATCGAGGCCAAGCTCGCCGAGCACCGCATCCGTCCGTACGTGCTGGAGGTCGCCGAGGGCGACCGCGAGCGGATCGGCCCCTTCGACTGCCAGTTCATCGCGGTCAACCACTCCATCCCGGACGCGCTGGCCGTCGCCGTGCGCACGCCCGCCGGCATGGTCGTCGCCACCGGTGACTTCAAGATGGACCAGCTGCCGCTCGACGGCCGGCTGACCGACCTGCCGGCCTTCGCCAAGCTGGCGGAGGAGGGCATGGACCTGCTGCTGGTGGACTCCACCAACGCCGAGGTCCCCGGCTTCATCCCGTCCGAGCGGGACATCTCGGCCGCGCTGCGCAATGTCTTCGCGAGCGCCGAGAAGCGCATCATCGTGGCCTCCTTCGCGAGCCACGTGCACCGCATCCAGCAGGTGCTGGACGCCGCTCACGAGTACAAGCGCAAGGTCGCCTTCGTCGGCCGCTCGATGGTCCGCAACATGGGCATCGCGCGCGACCTCGGGTACCTGAAGGTCCCCGGCAACATGATCGTCGACGTCAAGCAGCTGGACGACCTGCCGGACAAGGACGTCGTGCTGATCTGTACCGGTTCGCAGGGCGAGCCGATGGCCGCGCTGTCCCGGATGGCCAACCGTGACCACCAGATCCGCATCGTCGAGGGCGACACCGTCGTCCTCGCCTCCTCGCTGATCCCCGGCAACGAGACCGCCATCTACCGGGTGATCAACGGCCTGACCCGCTGGGGCGCCAAGGTCGTCCACAAGGGCAACGCCAAGGTGCACGTCTCGGGCCACGCCTCGGCCGGCGAGCTGCTGTACTTCTTCAACATCTGCAGGCCGCGCAACCTCATGCCCGTGCACGGCGAGTGGCGCCACCTGCGGGCGGCGGCCGATCTCGGCATCGCCACCGGCGTTCCGCGCAACCGCGTGGTCATCGCCGAGGACGGCGTCTGCGTCGACCTGGAGAAGGGTGTCGCCCGCATCGTCGGCAAGGTGCAGGCCGGCTACGTCTACGTGGACGGCTCCTCGGTCGGCGACATCACCGAGGCCTCGCTCAAGGACCGCCGGATCCTCGGCGAGGAGGGCTTCATCTCCTGCTTCGTCGTGGTGGACTCCACCAACGGCAAGATCGTCGGCGGCCCGAGCATCCAGGCGCGGGGTTCCGGCATCGACGACGCCGCATTCGTGCCGGTGGCGGCCAAGCTCCAGGAGGCGCTCGACCGCTCGGCGGGCGACGGCGTGCTGGAGATCCGTCAGGTCCAGCAGCTGGTGCGCCGGACCCTCGGCAAGTGGGTCGCGGACAACTACCGCCGCCGGCCGATGATCCTGCCGGTCGTCGTCGAGGTGTGAGTCCGGGCGTGATTTGACGTGGGGCAACCCGGTGCGTAATGTTCTCCGGGTTGCCCCACGGGACGGCCCCCAGTCGAAGTCCTCGAAATGAAATTCGAGAACGGAGCGGGAAAACGGCCCGAGAAACTCTGATAGAGTTCGGGAGTGCCGAAAGGCCAGAGCAGATTCGATGAATGAAACTCCGGAAAACGGAGCGGAAAACATCTGATAAGCTTGAAACACGAAAGAACGAAGCGCCCGGAGGGCCGGTGTGAAAGCCGCCTGAAGGAAGTGTCCGTTCCTTGAGAACTCAACAGCGTGCCAAAAGTCAACGCCAGATATGTTGACATCCCCGGCCTCAGGGTTTCCTGGGGTTGGAGATTCCTTTTGAAGTAAACACTAGCGAGGACGCAGTGCGCGGGGCCGCCCTATTCCGGTGGTTGCCGTGCCGCTCGACGCGAGTGCCGCTCGATTACGAGCAGACATTCACGGAGAGTTTGATCCTGGCTCAGGACGAACGCTGGCGGCGTGCTTAACACATGCAAGTCGAACGGTGAAGCCCTTCGGGGTGGATCAGTGGCGAACGGGTGAGTAACACGTGGGCAATCTGCCCTGCACTCTGGGACAAGCCCTGGAAACGGGGTCTAATACCGGATATGACCCGGGACCGCATGGTCCTGGGTGTAAAGCTCCGGCGGTGCAGGATGAGCCCGCGGCCTATCAGCTTGTTGGTGGGGTAATGGCCTACCAAGGCGACGACGGGTAGCCGGCCTGAGAGGGCGACCGGCCACACTGGGACTGAGACACGGCCCAGACTCCTACGGGAGGCAGCAGTGGGGAATATTGCACAATGGGCGAAAGCCTGATGCAGCGACGCCGCGTGAGGGACGACGGCCTTCGGGTTGTAAACCTCTTTCAGCAGGGAAGAAGCGCAAGTGACGGTACCTGCAGAAGAAGCACCGGCTAACTACGTGCCAGCAGCCGCGGTAATACGTAGGGTGCGAGCGTTGTCCGGAATTATTGGGCGTAAAGAGCTCGTAGGCGGCCTGTCGCGTCGGATGTGAAAGCCCGGGGCTCAACCCCGGGTCTGCATTCGATACGGGCAGGCTGGAGTGTGGTAGGGGAGATCGGAATTCCTGGTGTAGCGGTGAAATGCGCAGATATCAGGAGGAACACCGGTGGCGAAGGCGGATCTCTGGGCCATTACTGACGCTGAGGAGCGAAAGCGTGGGGAGCGAACAGGATTAGATACCCTGGTAGTCCACGCCGTAAACGTTGGGAACTAGGTGTTGGCGACATTCCACGTCGTCGGTGCCGCAGCTAACGCATTAAGTTCCCCGCCTGGGGAGTACGGCCGCAAGGCTAAAACTCAAAGGAATTGACGGGGGCCCGCACAAGCAGCGGAGCATGTGGCTTAATTCGACGCAACGCGAAGAACCTTACCAAGGCTTGACATATGCCGGAAACGTCCAGAGATGGGCGCCCCCTTGTGGTCGGTATACAGGTGGTGCATGGTTGTCGTCAGCTCGTGTCGTGAGATGTTGGGTTAAGTCCCGCAACGAGCGCAACCCTTGTTCTGTGTTGCCAGCATGCCTTTCGGGGTGATGGGGACTCACAGGAGACTGCCGGGGTCAACTCGGAGGAAGGTGGGGACGACGTCAAATCATCATGCCCCTTATGTCTTGGGCTGCACACGTGCTACAATGGTCGGTACAAAGGGCTGCGATGCCGCGAGGCGGAGCGAATCCCAAAAAGCCGGCCTCAGTTCGGATTGGGGTCTGCAACTCGACCCCATGAAGTTGGAGTTGCTAGTAATCGCAGATCAGCATGCTGCGGTGAATACGTTCCCGGGCCTTGTACACACCGCCCGTCACGTCACGAAAGTCGGTAACACCCGAAGCCGGTGGCCTAACCCGTAAGGGGAGGAGCCGTCGAAGGTGGGACCAGCGATTGGGACGAAGTCGTAACAAGGTAGCCGTACCGGAAGGTGCGGCTGGATCACCTCCTTTCTAAGGAGCAATGTGCCGCTTGCAGGCGAATGTTCTGCACGGTCGCTCATGGGTGGAACGTTGACTATTCGGCACACTGGGCAAGGGCCCTGTTAGTACTGCTTCGGCGTGGAAAACAGAGTTCTGGCTGGTGTGTCGGGCACGTTGTTGGGTCCTGAGGGAACGGCCGTCATGGTCGTTGCTTCAGTGATGCCGGTCTCATGTGCGGCAGCCTGCTTGCGGGTTGTCGGGTATGAGGGACTGGTCGTTGTTTGAGAACTGCACAGTGGACGCGAGCATCTGTGGCCAAGTTTTTAAGGGCGCACGGTGGATGCCTTGGCACCAGGAACCGATGAAGGACGTGGGAGGCCACGATAGTCCCCGGGGAGCCGTCAACCAGGCTTTGATCCGGGGGTTTCCGAATGGGGAAACCCGGCAGTCGTCATGGGCTGTCACCCATACCTGAACACATAGGGTATGTGGAGGGAACGCGGGGAAGTGAAACATCTCAGTACCCGCAGGAAGAGAAAACAACCGTGATTCCGGGAGTAGTGGCGAGCGAAACCGGATGAGGCTAAACCGTGATGGTGTGAGACCCGGCAGGGGTTGCCGTCACGGGGTCGTGGGATTTTTCTTGACCGGTCTGCCGGCCGGTCGGCGAGTCAGAAACCGTATGGATAGCCGAAGGACATGCGAAAGGTCCGGCGTAGAGGGTAAGACCCCCGTAGGCGAAATCTGTACGGCTCGTTTGAGAAACTCCCAAGTAGCACGGGGCCCGAGAAATCCCGTGTGAATCTGGCGGGACCACCCGCTAAGCCTAAATATTCCCTGGTGACCGATAGCGGATAGTACCGTGAGGGAATGGTGAAAAGTACCGCGGGAGCGGAGTGAAATAGTACCTGAAACCGTGTGCCTACAAGCCGTGGGAGCGTCGGACATGCAGCTTGCTGTGTGTCTCGTGACTGCGTGCCTTTTGAAGAATGAGCCTGCGAGTTTGCGGTGTGTAGCGAGGTTAACCCGTGTGGGGTAGCCGTAGCGAAAGCGAGTCCGAACAGGGCGATAGAGTTGCATGCCCAAGACCCGAAGCGGAGTGATCTAGCCATGGGCAGGTTGAAGCGGAGGTAAGACTTCGTGGAGGACCGAACCCACCAGGGTTGAAAACCTGGGGGATGACCTGTGGTTAGGGGTGAAAGGCCAATCAAACTCCGTGATAGCTGGTTCTCCCCGAAATGCATTTAGGTGCAGCGTCACGTGTTTCTTGCCGGAGGTAGAGCACTGGATAGGCGATGGGCCTCACCGGGTTACTGACCTTAGCCAAACTCCGAATGCCGGTAAGTGAGAGCGTGGCAGTGAGACTGTGGGGGATAAGCTCCATGGTCGAGAGGGAAACAGCCCAGAACACCGACTAAGGTCCCTAAGCGTGTGCTAAGTGGGAAAGGATGTGGAGTCGCAGAGACAACCAGGAGGTTGGCTTAGAAGCAGCCACCCTTGAAAGAGTGCGTAATAGCTCACTGGTCAAGTGATTCCGCGCCGACAATGTAGCGGGGCTCAAGCACATCACCGAAGTCGTGTCATTGCAGCATATAGGGCCAACGCCTGCTGTGATGGGTAGGGGAGCGTCGTGTGCCGGGTGAAGCGGCGGTGGAAACCAGTCGTGGACGGTATACGAGTGAGAATGCAGGCATGAGTAGCGATACAAGAGTGGGAAACTCTTGCGCCGATTGACCAAGGGTTCCTGGGTCAAGCTGATCTGCCCAGGGTAAGTCGGGACCTAAGGCGAGGCCGACAGGCGTAGTCGATGGACAACGGGTTGATATTCCCGTACCCGCTTTGAAGCGCCAACGCTGAACCAGGTGATGCTAAAGCCGTGAAGCCGGCCCGGAGTCTTCGGACAATGGGACGTGGTGGAGCCGCTGAACCAAGTCTGTACTAGGTGAGCGATGGGGTGACGCAGGAAGGTAGTCCAGCCCGGGCGGTGGTTGTCCCGGGGTAAGGGTGTAGGCCGAGTGATAGGCAAATCCGTCACTCATTGAGGCTGAGACCTGATGCCGAGCCGATTGTGGTGAAGTGGATGATCCTATGCTGTCGAGAAAAGCCTCTAGCGAGTTTCATGGCGGCCCGTACCCCAAACCGACTCAGGTGGTCAGGTAGAGAATACCGAGGCGTTCGGGTGAACTATGGTTAAGGAACTCGGCAAAATGCCCCCGTAACTTCGGGAGAAGGGGGGCCATTCCTGGTGACGGCACTTGCTGCCAGAGCTGGGGGTGGCCGCAGAGACCAGCGAGAAGCGACTGTTTACTAAAAACACAGGTCCGTGCGAAGCCGTAAGGCGATGTATACGGACTGACGCCTGCCCGGTGCTGGAACGTTAAGGGGACCGGTTAGCTCTGATTCGTCGGGGCGAAGCTGAGAACTTAAGCGCCAGTAAACGGCGGTGGTAACTATAACCATCCTAAGGTAGCGAAATTCCTTGTCGGGTAAGTTCCGACCTGCACGAATGGCGTAACGACTTCTCGACTGTCTCAACCATAGGCCCGGTGAAATTGCATTACGAGTAAAGATGCTCGTTTCGCGCAGCAGGACGGAAAGACCCCGGGACCTTTACTATAGCTTGATATTGGTGTTCGGTTCGGCTTGTGTAGGATAGGTGGGAGACTTTGAAGCCGTGACGCCAGTCATGGTGGAGTCGTCGTTGAAATACCACTCTGGTCGTGCTGGATGTCTAACCTGGGTCCGTGATCCGGATCAGGGACAGTGTCTGGTGGGTAGTTTAACTGGGGCGGTTGCCTCCTAAAGAGTAACGGAGGCGCCCAAAGGTTCCCTCAGCCTGGTTGGCAATCAGGTGTTGAGTGTAAGTGCACAAGGGAGCTTGACTGTGAGACTGACGGGTCGAGCAGGGACGAAAGTCGGGACTAGTGATCCGGCGGTGGCTTGTGGAAGCGCCGTCGCTCAACGGATAAAAGGTACCCCGGGGATAACAGGCTGATCTTCCCCAAGAGTCCATATCGACGGGATGGTTTGGCACCTCGATGTCGGCTCGTCGCATCCTGGGGCTGGAGTAGGTCCCAAGGGTTGGGCTGTTCGCCCATTAAAGCGGTACGCGAGCTGGGTTTAGAACGTCGTGAGACAGTTCGGTCCCTATCCGCTGTGCGCGTAGGAGTGTTGAGAAGGGCTGTCCCTAGTACGAGAGGACCGGGACGGACGAACCTCTGGTGTGCCAGTTGTCCTGCCAAGGGCATGGCTGGTTGGCTACGTTCGGGAGGGATAACCGCTGAAAGCATCTAAGCGGGAAGCCTGCTTCGAGATGAGCACTCCCACCTCCTTGAGAGGGTAAGGCTCCCAGTAGACGACTGGGTTGATAGGCCGGATATGGAAGCCCTGTGAGGGGTGGAGTTGACCGGTACTAATAGGCCGAGGGCTTGTCCTCAGTTGCTCGCGTCCACTGTGTTGTTCTGAAACAACGACCCCCGGTTCCTGGCCAGGAACCGGGTGCGGTTGACAGTTTCATAGTGTTTCGGTGGTCATAGCGTGAGGGAAACGCCCGGTTACATTCCGAACCCGGAAGCTAAGCCTCACAGCGCCGATGGTACTGCAGGGGGGACCCTGTGGGAGAGTAGGACGCCGCCGAACAATCATTCCAAAAAGACCCCCTCCGGTTCAGGAGGGGGTCTTTTTGCGTTAACGTCTCCCCACCACGTCCGAGCTCGGTGGAGAGGCACGAACCGTTGCAGAACCTGACGCTTACCTGGCAGTCCGCCGGGGGTACCGCGGCCGTGCTCTACGGGGGCTCGTACGTGGCGGCCCGGGTGCGGCGGCCCGGTGTCTCGACGGTCCTGCGGGAGGCCGGCACCCTGCTCGCGCTGTTCGCGCTCTGGCAGCTGGTCGGGCGCCTCTCGCTGATGAGCACCGAACACGCCCTGGACCGGGCCCGCTGGATCCACGGAACCGAGCTGGCGGTCGGACTGCCCGACGAGGCCTCCTGGCAGGCCGCGGTGACGCCGTACCCGGTGCTGGTGAAGCTGGCGAACTACTACTACGCGTCCATGCACTTCACCGTGATGATCGCGGTGCTGGTCTGGGTCTTCCTCAGACACCGGGAGCGGTACGCCTGGGTGCGGACCACGGTGGTGATCACGACGGCGGTCTGCCTGGCCGTCCAGTTCATTCCGGTGGCGCCGCCCCGGATGCTGCCGGAGAAGGGGTTCGTCGACGTCGCGGCGGAGTACGGGCAGTCCGTCTACGGCGGTGGGGTCGGCGGGCTGGTGCAGGCCGCGCAGCTGTCGGCGATGCCGTCCGTCCATGTGGCGTGGTGCGTGCTGGTGGCGGTCGCGGTGGTGCGGGTCTCGCGGAGCCCGCTGCGGTGGTTGATGGTGCTGCACCCGGTGCTGACCGTCGCGGTCGTGGTGGTGACGGCCAACCACTTCTGGGCGGACGGCCTGGTCGCGGTGGCGATCCTGCTGCTGGCGTACGCGGCACAGAGCGGCTACGCGCGGTGGCGGGCGCGGGCCGCGGCGGACGTCCGGTCGGAAGCAGGACGGGACAGGGTTGGCGCCCGCGGCTGAGCGGACGCGCGGCATGCCGGTGGGCCGGGCCCCGTGGGGGGAGGGTCCGGCCCACCGGTGCACCCGCCGTTACTTGACCGGCAGGGCGTCACGGCCCCACGCGCTGTTGGTCAGCGACGCGGTGGCCCAGTACCAGGCCGCCAGCCCGGAGGCCGCGGCGATCCAGCCGGCCGCCTTGGCGAGGCCGCCGGAGGTGTTGAAGGTGGCGATCGCGGAGAGGAACAGCGAGACCGTCAGCAGGCCGTAGATCGCGCGGCTGAACAGTCCTGCGTTCCAACTGGCCGCGGTCAGGGTGAGTGCGAGCAGGGCCCACAGCAGCAGGAACAGGCCGGCCGCGTTCTTGCCGGCACCGGAGGCGGTGGACCAGGTGGCCCAGAAGGCACCGAGGCTGGTGAAAGCCGTCCCGGTGAAGCCTTCGCCGCCGCGGAGCTGCCAGAGTCCGGCGACGAACAGGGTGATGCCGCCGAGGATGTGGGCGAGATGGGCCGAGTTCGCCGCGGCTGTGCCGCTGAACAGGCCGGTCGAGAGAACGCCGTAGGCGAGGAGGGTCAGGCCGAGCGCGAGGTAACCGAGGTTACCCGCGTCGGCGCCGGTGGAGCGGGCGTTCAGTGCCCCGGTAGCTTCATTGCTCACCGGAGGCTCCTTTCACTCATGGGCGCGCGCGAGGGCGCAGTGAACGCGGGTGAGTTTCGATGAGGTGAAGGCGCGCGACCGCGCCGGGCGCGCACGGCTGGAGCGTGCGACGGCTGCGGTCAGAAAGCTGGGCCAGCGAGAGAGCCGCTGGTCACGTCCCCTCCGGGGGATTCCCCGGTGAGATCGGTGTACCCACGGTGAGCGGGCTTGTACCCTTGTGAATCGCACATTTTGTGTCGCCGGCCCGTCGCGGATCGTTCAGGCTGCGACAGCCGGGCGGACAGGGCCGGTCCGACGGTCCCGGTGCGACGGCCCCGGTGCGGGGTCGGGCTCAGCCGGTCCGCTGGGTGGGCACCCGCAGGGTGAGGATGGCCATGTCGTCGGACGGCGGCTCGGGGGCGAAGCGTTCGACCGCCCGCTGCACGCGCAGCGCGACCGCCCCGGCGGTGAGGCCGGTACAGCCGGTGAGCACCTCGGCGAGACCGTCGTCGCCCAGCATCCGCCGGCCCTCGCGGCGTTCGGTGACGCCGTCGGTGACGCAGAGCAGGACCTCGCCGGGGTGGAGCACCAGGTGCTCCGCGGTGAGGTCGAGCTCGTCCATGACGCCGAGCAGCGGCTGCGGGGTGGCGGCGCGGTCGACCCGGCCGTCGGTGCGCAGCCGCAGGGGCAGCGGATGGCCGGCGCAGACCATGGAGAGCTCGGTGCTGCCGTCGGGGCGGGGGGTCAGTTCGCCGTAGAGCAGGGTGAGGAAGCGGCTGCGCGAACCCTCGTCCAGGATGGCGGTGTTGAGCCTGCTGAGGACCTGTGGCGCGTCCAGGCCCTCGCGGGCGAGCAGCCGCAGCGAGTGCCGGGCGAGGCCGGTCACCGAGGCGGCCTCGGGACCGGTGCCGCAGACGTCGCCGATGGCGAAGCCGTAGGTGCCCTCGCGGATCGGGAAGAGGTCGTAGAAGTCGCCGCCGACCTCGTTGCCCTCGCCCGCGGCCTGGTAGTAGACGTCCACCTCGACGCCCGGGATGTCGGGCAGGTCCGGCGGCAGCAGGCTGCGCTGCAGGGCCTGGCTGGTGGCGGTGCGCTCGGAGTAGAGCCGGGAGTTGTCCAGGGCGAGGGCGGCCCGGCGGGAGAGGTCCTCGGCGAGTTCCAGGACCTCCTGACGGAACCGGACGCCGGCGGGGGTGCCGAGGGCGAGCAGGCCGATCACCCGGTTGCGGGCGGTCAGCGGCAGGACGACGGTCTCGCCGAGGAGGCCGCCGAGGCCGGGCTCGTCGGCGAAGCCGCTGCCGTCGGCGGTCTCGGTGGGGCCGGCCCAGAAGCGGGCGCCGTGGGTGGGGCCGGTGTCCGGGACGGTGGTCTTGTCGAGCAGGGCGCGCAGCGGGTCGATCCGGTCCTCGTCCTCGTGCAGGACGAAGGCCAGCGAGGCGGGGGCGCCGTGGTCGCCGTTGGTGTAGACGGCGCACCAGGAGGCGAGGGTGGGGACGGCCATCTGCGCCATCAGGGCCAGCGTCTGCTCGTGTTCGAGGGTGCCGGCCAGCAGGTCGGAGGCCTCGACCAGGAAGGACAGCGAGCCGCGGCGCAGCCGTTCGAGCTCGGTGAGGCGGGTGGACTCGACGGCGAGCGCGAGCCGGTCGGCGGCGGACTGCAGCCGCAGCGCGTCCTCGTTGTCGTAGCGGCCGGGGGCGGCGGTGGCGATGCCGAGCGAGCCGATCAGGCGGCCCTCGACCTTGAGCGGGACGGTGAGCAGGGAGCGCAGCGCGCTGTCGTCCAGGACGCTCGGGCCGGTGGGCCGGGTGGTGAGGTCCTCGTGGACGGAGGGCAGGCGGGGCGAGTCGTAGCGGTTGCCGGTGTCGACCGGGAAGCGGGTGTGCGGTCGGACCGCGGAGGGCAGGCCGGTGGTGGCGCGGAGCTCGAACTCGGTCTCGTCCTCGGTGGTGAGCAGCAGGTAGGCGGCGTCGGCGTCGAGCAGGTCGCGGGCGCGTTCGACGGTGTGCTGCAGCAGGGTGTCGAGGTCCTCGCCGCTGCCGAGTCCGGCCAGCAGGTCGAGCCGGGGCGCCGCTTCGGCGCGGTCGCCGGGCAGGGCCCGGGCGGGGGAGCGCAGGACGGCGCGCTCGTCGTCGAGGACCAGCAGGCAGAGCGTGGACGGGGTGCCGTCGGTGTCGCGCAGGCGGACCTGGACGCCGTAGACGTCGGTGGTGGTGCCGTCGGCGCGGCGCAGCGCGTAGCCGCCCTCCCAGCGGGCGAGCCGCAGGGTGGCGGCGAGGCCGAGACCGGCCTCGGCGGGCTGCGGCCAGACGGCGAGGTCGGCCCAGGGGCGGCCGAGCACGGTGTCGGCGGGGTGCTGGAAGAGCGCCTCGGCGTCGGGGTTCCAGGCGAGCACCCGGCCGTCGTCGTCGAGCTGGACGACGGCGACGTGCACCGGGCCGCTGCTGCGGGGCAGTTCGCCGCCGGGGGTGGCGGGCAGCGCGTAGCGGGTGCCGGCGGTGTGCGCGGGCAGCGCGAGCCGGAACCAGACGGTCTTGCGGCCGGAGCCGTACTCGACGCCCCAGCGTTCGGCGAGGGCGGCGCACATCAGCAGTCCGCGGCCGCCCTCGCCGTCGGCGTCGGCGTAGTGGTCGGAGGCGGTGGTCGGTACGTCGGCGAAGGTGGGCAGGCCGCGTTCGGGGTGGTGGTCGGTGACCTCGATCCGGACCGTGCCGTCCTCGCGCAGGCAGCAGACCTCGGCGGCGGTGCCGGCGTGCACGACGGCGTTGGTGACGAGTTCGCTGACCAGGACCACGGCGTCGTCGACGACCTCGGGCAGGCCCCAGCCCAGCAGCGCGTCCCGCACGAAGGCGCGGGCGGCGGAGGCCGACCGGCCCACGGGTTCGAAGGTGGCGGCTGCGCGCGCGGTGACCACGTTGCCACGTCTCCTCTGCTCTGGCCCTGACTGCCCGGGGGTGCGGCCTCGACTCCCGGTGCGTGCCGGCGGGTGGCGGCGACGCTGGGGCGGGTCGGTGGCCCGGTGCAGCGCTCCACCCTACTTTCCGCTTGGTTCCCCGTGGGGGCGGGGCGCCGAAACAGGCACCGGAGGGTGATTCTGCCCACCTGTTTGGGACCGGGCCGGTACCAACCGAGCGCAACCGGTCTTGTACCGGGCGCGAGTGCTGCCAGACTGGGGGGTCCGCGATGTCCGTTCGGAGCAGTACGGTCGTCGCGGGTTCCGGTGGACCCGAGGGGCCCGCCGGGACGTACACCGGGACGGTTCCCGGCGGCGGGCCCCGGCGGGGCGCGGCCGCGGGGGCCCGGACAGTTCACGATCTGGGAGGGGCCCGTTGAGTTCGGCCACCAAGGACGCAACCGGTACGACGCCGCCCGCTCAGCGTGGCGGGCGGTCCGGGGCCGCGCCGCGGAGCGCGGCCGGCCGACGTGCCAACCACAACCGCGGCGCCGAGCCGGCCGAGCTGCGCAAGCTGCTGGCCGCGCTGACGGCGATGCGGGACGGAAACTTCCGGCGCCGGCTGACGGTGCCCGGGGACGGACCGCTGGCGGAGATCGCCGCGGTGTTCAACGAGGTGGCGGAGCGCAACCAGCACCTGACGGGCGAGCTGGCCCGGGTGCGCCGCGCGGTGGGCCGCGAGGGCCGGCTGAACGAGCGGCTGGAGACCGGGGCCGGCGAGGGCGCCTGGATGGCGGCGGTCGACAACTGCAACGCCCTGATCGACGACCTGGCGCGGCCGATGGCCGAGGTGGGCCGGGTGCTGAGCTCGATCGCCGAGGGCGACCTGGACCAGAAGATGGAGCTGCGCTCGCTGCACAGCAACGGGGTGAGCCACCCGCTGCGCGGCGAGTACCTGAAGATCGGCCGCACCGTCAACGGGCTGGTGGACCAGCTGTCGGAGTTCACCGACGAGGTGACCCGGGTGGCCCGCGAGGTGGGCACCGAGGGCAAGCTGGGCGGCCAGGCGAAGGTGCGCAGCGTCTCCGGCAGCTGGAAGGACCTCGCGGACTCGGTCAACACCATGGCCGGGCGGCTGACCGCGCAGGTGCGCAACATCGCGCAGGTGACCACCGCGGTGGCCAAGGGCGACCTCTCCCGCAAGGTGACGGTCGAGGTGGCCGGCGAGATGCTGGAGCTGAAGAACACCGTCAACACGATGGTGGACCAGCTGAACGGCTTCGCGGCCCAGGTGACCAGGGTGGCCCGGGACGTGGGTACCGAGGGCCGGCTGGGCGGCCAGGCGCAGGTGCCGGGTGTCGCCGGGGTCTGGCGGGACCTCACCGATTCGGTGAACTTCATGGCGGACAACCTGACGGGTCAGGTCCGCAGCATCGCCCAGGTGACCACGGCGGTGGCGCGCGGCGACCTGTCGCAGAAGATCGAGGTGGACGCCCGCGGGGAGATCCTGGAGCTGAAGAACACCATCAACACGATGGTGGACCAGCTGTCGGGCTTCGCCGAGCAGGTGACCCGGGTGGCCCGCCAGGTGGGTACCGAGGGGCGGCTCGGCGGTCAGGCGCAGGTGCCGTGGGCGGCCGGGGTCTGGCGGGACCTCACCGACAACGTCAACTTCATGGCGAACAACCTCACCGACCAGGTGCGGAACATCGCCCAGGTGACCACGGCCGTCGCCCGGGGCGACCTGTCGCAGAAGATCCAGGTGGACGCCCGCGGGGAGATCCTGGAGCTGAAGAACACCATCAACACGATGGTGGACCAGCTGTCCGCCTTCGCGGACGAGGTGACCAGGGTGGCCCGGGACGTCGGCACCGAGGGGATCCTCGGCGGTCAGGCGAGTGTGCCGGGGGTGTCCGGTACCTGGAAGGACCTCACCAACAGCGTCAACCTGATGGCCAACAACCTGACCAGCCAGGTCCGCAACATCGCCGAGGTGACCACCGCGGTGGCCCGCGGGGACGTCTCGAAGAAGATCACCGTCGACGCCCGGGGCGAGATCCTGGAGCTGGTCACCACCGTGAACACCATGGTGGACCAGTTGTCGGCGTTCGCCGACGAGGTGACCCGGGTGGCGCGCGAGGTGGGCACCGAGGGCAACCTCGGCGGTCAGGCCAGGGTGCGCGGGGTGTCGGGCATCTGGAAGGACCTGACCGACAACGTCAACTTCATGGCCTCGAACCTCACCAGCCAGGTGCGGAACATCGCCGAGGTGGCGACGGCGGTGGCCTCCGGGGACCTCTCCAAGAAGATCACCATCGAGGCGCAGGGCGAGGTCGCGGCGCTGGCCGGGACGCTCAACACGATGGTCGACCAGTTGTCCGCCTTCGCGGTGGAGGTCACCCGGGTGGCCCGTGAGGTGGGCACCGACGGCATCCTGGGCGGCCAGGCGGGGGTGCCGGGCGTGGCCGGCATCTGGAAGGACCTGACCGACAACGTCAACCTGATGGCGAACAACCTGACCGGTCAGGTGCGGAACATCGCGCTGGTGATCACGGCGGTGGCCAAGGGCGACCTGTCGCAGAAGATCGACGTCGACGCGCGCGGCGAGATCCTGGAGCTCAAGACCAGCATCAACACCATGGTGGACCAGCTGTCGGCGTTCGCCGACGAGGTCACCCGGGTGGCCCGCGAGGTGGGTACCGACGGGCGGCTCGGTGGCCAGGCCAGGGTGCCCGGGGTGGACGGCACCTGGCAGGACCTCACCGAGTCCGTCAACGAGCTGGCGAACAACCTCACCCGGCAGGTGCGCGCGATCGCGCAGGTCGCCACCGCGGTGACCCGGGGCGACCTGTCGCTGCGGATCGACGTGGACGCCGCCGGCGAGCTCGACGAGCTCAAGGACAACATCAACCAGATGATCGCCAACCTGCGCGAGACCACTCGCACCAACCAGGAGCAGGACTGGCTGAAGACCAATCTGGCCCGGATCTCCGGTCTGCTCCAGGGCCGGCGCGATCTGGAGGCGGTGGCCTCGCTGATCATGACCGAGCTCACCCCGGTGGTCTCGGCCCAGCACGGCGCCTTCTTCCTCGCCCAGCCGGCCGGCCGCACCGCCGAGCTGATCACCGAGGACGACGACGAGAACGACACCGTGCTGCGGCTGATCGGCAGCTACGGCTACCAGCGCCGGGCGATGCCGACCACCTTCCACCCCGGTGAGTCGCTGATCGGCCAGGCCGCGGTGGAGAAGCGGGCGATCATCCTCAAGGAGGCGCCGCCCGGGTACCTGAAGATCGCCTCCGGTCTGGGCGAGGCCTCGCCGGCCCACATCGTGGTGCTGCCGGTGCTGTTCGAGGGCCGGCTGCTGGGGGTGATCGAGCTGGCCACCTTCAGCTCCTTCACCACCGTCGCGCTGGACTTCCTGAACCAGATCGCCGACCTCATCGGCGTCACCGTCAACACCATCAGCGTCAACACCAAGACCGAGGGCCTGCTGCTGGAGTCCCAGCGGCTGACCGCGGAACTCTCGATGCGGTCGGCGGAGTTGGAGGCGCGCCAGGAGGAACTGGAGCGCACCAACGAGGAGTTGCAGGAGAAGGCCGAGCAACTCGCGCAGCAGAACCGCGACATCGAGATCAAGAACAGCGAGATCGAGGAGGCGCGGCAGGTCCTGGAGGAGCGCGCCGAACAGCTCGCGCTGGCCTCCCGGTACAAGAGCGAGTTCCTCGCCAACATGTCGCACGAGCTGCGCACCCCGCTGAACTCGCTGCTGATCCTGGCCAAGCTGCTCTCCGACAACAACGAGGGCAACCTCTCGCCCAAGCAGGTCGAGTTCGCCGACACCATCCACGGCGCCGGGTCCGACCTGCTCCAGCTGATCAACGACATCCTCGACCTGTCCAAGGTGGAGGCGGGCAAGATGGACGTCCGGCCGGCCCGGATCGCCCTGGTCCAGCTGGTCGACTACGTCGAGGCGACCTTCCAGCCGGTCGCGCTGGACAAGAACCTGGAGTTCGAGGTGCGGGTCTCGCCGGCCCTGCCGGTCACCCTGCACACCGACGAGCAGCGGCTCCAGCAGGTGCTGCGCAACCTCATCTCCAACGCGGTGAAGTTCACCGACACCGGGGCCGTGGACTTCTCGATCAGCCCGGCGGGCGGGGGCGTGCCGCAGCACGTGCGCGAGCAGCTGCTCGAGGCGGGCGCGATCGAGGGCCCGGACGACCCGCTGATCGCCTTCACCGTGTCGGACACCGGGATCGGCATCCCGGGCGACAAGCTGCGGGAGATCTTCGAGCCGTTCCGGCAGGCCGACGGCACCACCAGCCGCAAGTACGGCGGCACCGGCCTCGGGCTGTCGATCAGCCGGGAGATCGCCCGGCTGCTCGGCGGCGAGATCCACGCCGAGAGCGAACTGGGCAAGGGCTCGACCTTCACCCTCTACCTGCCGCTGCGCACCGAGGCCCCGGGCGCCGGAGGCCAGGGGCCGGGCCTGCCCGCGCTGCGCGCCTCGGTCGGGGTGACCCCGGTCGGGACGCCGGTGCCGGTGGGGGAGAACCCGGCCGAGCACTGGGCCCAGGAGGTGCGCGAGCTGGTCGAGGTCCGCCGCCGGGGCGCGGTCGAGCGCCGCCGCGGCGCGACCCCGGAGGTGCCGTCCGCCGGGGGCCGGTCCGCCCCGGCCCGGCCCGGCGGCCTCCGGCCGGCCGAGGGGCGTCCGGCCGAGGGTCGCGCCGCGGAGACCTCCCCGGCGGTCCGGCCCGCCGGGCGCGGCGACATCCGGTTCGACGGCGAGCAGGTGCTGATCGTCGACGACGACGTGCGCAACGTCTTCGCCCTCACCAGCGTGCTGGAGCAGCACGGCCTGACCGTGCTGTACGCGGAGAACGGCCGTGAGGGCATCGAGATGCTGGAGCAGCACGAGAACGTGGCGCTGGTCCTGATGGACATCATGATGCCGGAGATGGACGGCTACGCGACCACCGAGGCGATCCGGCGGATGCCCCAGTTCGCCGGTCTGCCGATCATCGCGCTGACCGCCAAGGCGATGAAGGGCGACAAGGAGAAGTCCCTGGCGGCCGGCGCCACCGACCACATCACCAAGCCGGTGGAGACCGACCACCTGCTGTCGGTGATGCACGAGTGGCTCACCCTCCGGAAGTCCTGACCGCCGGGTGTCCGGGGCCCACCGCGCCCCGGCGGCGGCCGAGTTCGGCCCGTTCGAATGGCGGGGGCGTGAATCCCGGAGTACGCTCCGGGGTTCACGCCGGTGGGTGGGCGGTTTGCTGGCGGGGAGGGTCGGGAACCGGGTAGGGTCACCGATCGTTGCGAACAGTGACCGAGTGACGACTCGCTGGTGAGCGTACGCCGGTGCACTGGCTGCGCACCGCTCCGGATCCGGACGCGACGGAGCGATGTGCCGGGCGAGGGGGTGCGGCTAGCATGACCGGGGTAGTGGTGGGCAGTACGCGGGTGCCTTCCCCAGGTAGGCAGGCGACAGGAGGGCGCGTCGTAATGCAGAAGGCGAAGATCCTCCTGGTCGACGACCGGCCGGAGAACCTCCTGGCACTGGAGGCGATCCTCTCGGCGCTGGACCAGACGCTGGTACGGGCCGCCTCCGGCGAGGAGGCGCTCAAGGCGCTGCTCACCGACGATTTCGCGGTGATCCTGCTGGACGTCCAGATGCCGGGCATGGACGGTTTCGAGACCGCCGCCCACATCAAGCGCCGCGAGCGCACCCGGGACATCCCGATCATCTTCCTGACCGCGATCAACCACGGGCCGCACCACACCTTCCGCGGTTACGCGGCCGGCGCGGTCGACTACATCTCGAAGCCCTTCGACCCCTGGGTGCTGCGCGCCAAGGTCTCGGTCTTCGTCGATCTCTACATGAAGAACTGCCAGCTGAAGGAGCAGGCCGCGCTGCTGCGGCTGCAGCTGGAGGCGACCGGCGCCGAGCCCGCCATCGGCGGAGCGCTGCTCGGCGAGCTGTCGGCCCGGCTGGCCGCCGTCGAGGAGCAGGCCGAGTCGCTGACCAAGCAGCTGGACGGCACCGAGGACGGCGGGGTGGCGGCCACCGCGGCGCACCTGGAGCGCAAGCTGACCGGGCTGCGGCGGGCGCTGGACGCGCTGCGCCCCGGTACCGACTGAGGCCCGCCGGGCCCAGGCCCGGAGGCGGCCGACCGGCCCGTCGGCGCTCGCCCGTCCGGGTGAACCCGACCGGCGTGACGGTGTGTCGGCGACACGTCCGGGCACCCCGGACGGACGACATGGGCACAGCTCGCCTGCCCCGGTAGGCTGCTGACCCATGGCCACACGCACGCCCGGAAGCGCGGCACGCAACCCGAGTCCGGGACCGTCCAAGAAGGCCGCGGCGAAGGCTCCGGCCAAGCCGCCCGCGAAGAAGGCGGCCGCCAAGAAGGCGGCCCCGGCGAAGAAGGCGGCGGCCAAGCAGGCCCCGCCGCCGCCCCCGCCCCGGCCGATACTCTTCCGGGCCGTGCGCGCCGTCTGGCTCGGCGCGGCGCACGGCGTCGGCGCGGTCTTCCGCGGCTTCGGCGACGGCGCGAAGAACCTCGACCCGGCGCACCGCAAGGACGGCATTGGCCTGCTGCTGTTCGCGCTGGCCCTGGTGACCGCCGCCGGTACCTGGTTCAGCCCGCAGGGCTGGCTGGGCGAGGCGGCCACCAACGTGGT
This sequence comes from Streptomyces sp. TLI_053, assembly GCF_900105395.1. NCBI lineage: Bacteria > Bacillati > Actinomycetota > Actinomycetes > Kitasatosporales > Streptomycetaceae > Streptomyces > Streptomyces sp. TLI_053. Next base: position 3,541,777 of record NZ_LT629775.1, on the reverse strand, counting down.
CTCCGGCCTGTTCGGCCGGCTCGACGTGCTGGTTCCCTTCCTGCTGGCCGCGGTGGCGGTCCGGCTGCTGCGCCACCCCGAGCTGCCGGAGGCCAACGGGCGGATCATGATCGGCCTGAGCACCCTGCTGGTCGGGGTGCTCGGCCTGGTCCACATCGGCTGCGGCGCGCCCGTGATGGGCAGTGGCGCGACCCGGATAAGGACCGCCGGCGGGATCATCGGCTGGGCCGCGTCCACCCCGATGATGGCCGCCGCCGGGCCGGCCCTCGCGGTGCCCCTGCTCCTGCTGCTCGCCTTCTTCGGACTGCTGGTCACCACCGCCACCCCGGTGAACCGGATCCCGGAGCGGATCCGCGCGGCCGGCGTCCGGCTCGGCGTGGTCGAGGCCGCCGCGCAGGACACCGGGACGGAGGGGCGCACGCCGGAGCGCGAGCTCTCGCACGAGCCGCCGGAGGACGCCGACCCCTCGGCCCTGCCCTTCACCGTGGACACCGACGGTGACGATCCGACGGACGAGGTGGCCGCCCGCCGACGCCGCCGCAGGCGCAGGCCGGATCCGGCCGAGGCACCCGCCGACGAGCCGGACATGTTCTCCAAGGAGGCCCTGGACCCGTACGCCACCCGGGACATCGCCGCCGGCGCCGCCGCCGACCTGGACGGCGCACTGGTCTACGGGGTGCCCGCCTCCTCGGCGGTGGCGGACATGATGCACCAGGTGCAGGACCGCACCGCACCGCCGGAGGAGCCCGCCGTCCCGGCCGCCAGGACCGGCGGTGCCGGCCCCGGCGCCCCCGAGGAGCACGGCCCGGCACCCGTCCGGATGGAGCAGCTCAGGCTCGACGAGGGCGAGGGCCCCGGCTACGCGCTGCCCCCGCTCGACCTGCTGGAGCGCGGCGGTCCGGCCAAGGCCCGCAGCGCCCTCAACGACGAGGTGGTGGCCCAGCTCGCCGGGACCTTCGGCGAGTTCAAGGTGGACGCCAGGGTGACCGGCTTCACCCGCGGCCCGACGGTCACCCGCTACGAGGTCGAGCTCGGCCCGGCCGTCAAGGTCGAGCGGATCACCGCGCTGGCCAAGAACATCGCCTACGCGGTGGCCAGCCCGGACGTGCGGATCATCAGCCCGATCCCGGGCAAGTCCGCGGTCGGCATCGAGATCCCCAACCGGGACCGGGAGATGGTCAACCTCGGCGACCTGCTGCGCTCGCGCACCGCCGCCGAGGACACCCACCCGATGGTCGTCGGCATGGGCAAGGACGTCGAGGGCCACACCGTGATGGCCAACCTCGCCAAGATGCCGCACATCCTGGTGGCCGGTGCGACCGGCGCGGGCAAGTCGTCCTGCATCAACTGCCTGATCACCTCGATCCTCGCCCGGGCCACTCCGGACGAGGTGCGGATGGTGCTGGTCGACCCCAAGCGGGTCGAGCTGACCGCCTACGAGGGCATCCCGCACCTCGTCACGCCGATCATCACCAACCCGAAGAAGGCCGCCGAGGCCCTCCAGTGGGTGGTCCGCGAGATGGACCTGCGCTACGACGACCTCGCCGCGTTCGGTTTCCGCCACGTGGACGACTTCAACGCGGCGGTCCGGGCCGGCACCGTCACGCCGCCGCTCGGCAGCGAGCGCGAGCTGACCCCGTACCCGTACCTGCTGGTGATCGTCGACGAGCTGGCGGACCTGATGATGGTCGCGCCGCGCGACGTCGAGGACTCGGTGGTCCGGATCACCCAGCTCGCCCGCGCGGCCGGCATCCACCTGGTGCTGGCCACCCAGCGTCCCTCGGTGGACGTGGTCACCGGTCTGATCAAGGCCAATGTGCCGTCCCGGCTGGCCTTCGCCACCTCGGCGATGGCCGACTCCCGGGTCATCCTGGACCAGCCCGGCGCGGAGAAGCTGATCGGCAAGGGCGACGCGCTGTTCCTCCCGATGGGGGCGAGCAAGCCGATCCGGATGCAGGGCGCGTTCGTCACCGAGGCCGAGATCGCCGCGGTGGTGAAGCACTGCAAGGAGCAGTCCGCGGTCGCCTACCGCGCGGACGTGACGGTCGGCGGCGGCCCGAAGAAGGAGATCGACGAGGAGATCGGCGACGACCTGGAGCTGCTGATCCAGGCGGCCGAGCTGGTCGTCTCCACCCAGTTCGGCTCCACCTCGATGCTGCAGCGCAAGCTGCGGGTCGGCTTCGCGAAGGCGGGCCGGCTGATGGACCTGATGGAGTCGCGCGGCATCGTCGGGCCCAGCGAGGGCTCCAAGGCCCGCGACGTGCTGGTGCAGCCGGACGAGCTGGACGGGGTGATCGTCGCCATCCGCGGCTGAGGCGCCGCGGCGGCCGGAGGGCGTCGCGCCGGGGCCCGGAGGAGTGTTCACCCGTTCGGACCGGGGTAGGCGGCGGGTGCGGAACCGATCGGGTGCGGACGGCGTCCCACGGGCAACGGACGATGCGCCGCCCCGGTGCGCGGGCCCCGGGGACGGCGGCCCGCGCACCGACGGACAGTCAGTGCACGCCCGGCCCCCGGCCGGGGCGGGCGGACGCATTCGGGCCTGTTCCGCTTGAGAAACGATCCGCTCGCGCCCCTAGACTGTTCCCCAGCAGGTGGCCAACCGCTCGAAAGGCGTGCACCGTGACCATCGGCAAGTCCCCCGACCGCGAGAACGCCCCGTCGTCCGCGCTGCCCTCCGGCACCGCGGAACAGGCGGCCGATGCGCCGAGCATCGGCCGGGTGCTGTCCGCCGCCCGGATCGACGCCGGGCTCACGGTGGATCAGGTGAGCAGTGCCACCCGCGTGCGGGTGCCGATCGTGCACGCCATCGAGGAGGACGACTTCGGTCGCTGCGGTGGTGACTTCTACGCCCGCGGCCACATCCGCGCGATCGCCCAGCTGGTCCGCGTCGACGGCGAGGCCCTGGTGGCCCGCTACGACGCCGCGCACGGCGGCTCCCCGGCCTCCAAGCGGCCCACCGAGCTGATCGAGAGCGGTCCGATCAAGGTCCCCGGGCGCGGCCGCCCGAACTGGACGGCGGCCATGGTCGCCGCCATCGTCGCGGTCGTCGGGGTGATCGGCTTCAACCTGGTGAGCGGCAAGTCCGGCGTCGGCACCACCGGCTCCGCCAGCGCCCCGCTGCCCTCGGGCTCCGGCACCGGTTCGGTCGCCCCGGTGGCCCCGGCGCCCACCCCGACGGTCCAGCCGCCCGCGCCGGCGCCCAGCGCCGCCGCGATCGCCGCCGTCCCGGCCGACAAGGTCACCGTGAAGCTGGTCGCCGAGAAGGACACCAGCTGGGTCTCGGCGGTGGACGGCACCGGGAAGTCGCTGTTCCAGAACAACATCGCCGAAGGTCAGGACCAGACCTTCACCGACCCCAAGCAGATCAAGCTGGTGATCGGCAACGCCGGCGCCGTGCACGTGTACGTCAACGGCAAGGACCTCGGTCCGGCGGGCAAGAACGGCCAGGTGGTGCACGTCACGTACACCCCCGGCGACCCGCAGGCGGGCTGATGACGAGGGGCGTCCGACCGGTCGGGAACCCGGCCGGAGCCAACGCGTGGCCTCCGGGGCGAACGGCTTCGGCGGCCGCGCGTTAATCTTGGCCCTATGCCTGATCGCCGTACTGTCGCCCTTGTCACGCTCGGATGCGCCCGCAACGAGGTGGACTCCGAGGAACTCGCCGGGCGACTGGAGGCCGACGGCTGGTTGCTCGTGGACGACGCAGCCGAAGCCGACGTCGCCGTCGTCAACACCTGTGGCTTCGTCGAGGCCGCCAAGAAGGACTCCGTCGACGCCCTCCTGGAGGCCAACGACCTCAAGGGTCACGGCCGCACCCAGGCGGTCGTCGCGGTCGGCTGCATGGCCGAGCGCTACGGCAAGGAGCTGGCCGACGCGCTGCCCGAGGCCGACGGTGTGCTCGGCTTCGACGACTACTCGGACATCTCCGACCGTCTGCAGACCATCCTGTCCGGCGGCCACCACGCCCCGCACCTGCCGCGCGACCGCCGCAAGCTGCTCCCGCTGAGTCCCGTCGAGCGCCAGGCCGCCGCCACCGAGGTGGCCCTGCCCGGTCACGGTGCCCCCGAGGACCTGCCGGAGGGCCTCGCGCCCGCCTCCGGGCCGCGCACCCTGCGCAAGCGCCTGGACGACAACCCGGTCGCCTCCGTCAAGCTCGCCTCCGGCTGCGACCGGCGCTGCTCGTTCTGCGCCATCCCGGCCTTCCGGGGCTCGTTCATCTCCCGCCGCCCCTCGGACGTGCTGCACGAGGCCCAGTGGCTCGCCGGGGAGGGCGTCCGCGAGGTCGTCCTGGTCAGCGAGAACAACACCTCGTACGGCAAGGACCTCGGCGACATCCGACTGCTGGAGACGCTGCTCGGCGAGGTCGCCTCGGTCGAGGGGGTGGAGCGCGTCCGGGTGTCCTACCTCCAGCCGGCCGAGATGCGCCCCGGGCTGATCGACGCCATGACCGGCACCGCGGACGTGGTGCCCTACTTCGACCTGTCGTTCCAGCACTCCGCGCCGGCCGTGCTGCGGCGGATGCGGCGCTTCGGCTCCACCGACCAGTTCCTCGAGCTGCTCGGCTCCATCCGCGGCAAGGCCCCGCAGGCCGGTGCCCGCTCCAACTTCATCGTCGGCTTCCCCGGCGAGACCGAGGCGGACTTCGCCGAGCTGGAGCGCTTCGTGACCCACGCCGGGCTGGACGCGATCGGCGTCTTCGGCTACTCCGACGAGGAGGGCACCGAGGCGGCCGGCTACGACGGCAAGCTGCCGGAGGACGTGGTCGCCGACCGGCTCAACCGGCTCACCCGGCTCGCCGAGGAGATGACCGCCCAGCGCGCCGAGCAGCGGATCGGCACCGAGGTCGAGGTGCTGGTCGAGTCGGTCGACGGGGACGTGGTCGAGGGCCGTGCCGCCCACCAGGCCCCCGAGACGGACGGTCTCACCACTCTGCTCGGGGTCGAGGACGCCGAGGTCGGGCAGTTCTACCGGGCCCGGGTGGTCGCCAGCGAGGGCGTCGACCTGGTCGCCGAGGCGCTGGAGCAGGTGCGGGTCCGCCGGGCGCCCGGAGCCGGGGAATGACCCAGGGGCCAGGCGCCCCGGCCGCGGCCCACCCGGGCAGACCGGCGGCCGTGGCGCCGCCGGCGCCGGGGATCTGGAACATCGCGAACATGCTGACCATGGTCCGGCTGCTGCTGGTCCCGGTCTTCGTCGCCCTGCTGTTCGCCGACGGCGGGCACGACCCCAAGTGGCGCTCGGTGGCCTGGGCCTCCTTCGCGGTCGCGATGATCACCGATCTCTTCGACGGCGAGCTGGCCCGGCGCAAGGGCCTGGTCACCGACTTCGGCAAGATCGCCGATCCGATCGCGGACAAGACGATCATGGGCGCGGCGCTGATCGGGCTCTCGGTGCTGGGGGACCTTCCCTGGTGGATCACCGTGGTGATCCTGGCCCGCGAGCTCGGCATCACGCTGATGCGGTTCTGGGTGATCCGCTTCGGCGTGATCCCCGCCAGCCGGGGCGGCAAGATCAAGACGCTCACCCAGGGCATCGCGGTCGGCATGTACGTGCTGGAGCTGGACGGCTGGCTGGCCACCGCCAGGGCACTGCTGATGGGGGTCGCGGTCCTGCTGACCGTCGGCACCGCGCTGGACTACGTGGGGCAGGCACTGCGGCTCCGCCGGGAGGGTCTGGCCGCGCGGCGCACGACCGGGTGAAACCCGGGGCGAAGCGGCCCCCCGACGGCCCCCCGGGCCCACAATGACGGGTACTCCGGGGTGGGCCCGGGGGAACGCGAGGGAGGGACGTCGGGATGAGCGGCGGAGCCGGTGCGGTCGATTCCGGTGCGGTGGGTGACGGGCCGGTCGTTGACGGGCCGGCCGACTTCGGGCCGGTCGATTTCGGACTGGCCGAGCGGGTGCACGCCGGGCTGCGGGCGGAGGGCGGCACGGTGGCCGTCGCGGAGTCGCTGACCGGCGGACTGCTGGCGGCCGCGCTGGTGGACGTCCCGGGGGCCTCCGCGACCTTCCGGGGCTCGGTGACCGCGTACGCGACCGAGCTGAAGGCCACGGTGCTCGGGGTCGACGAGGGACTGCTGGCGGTCCACGGCCCGGTCCACCCGGTGGTGGCCCGGCAGATGGCCGAAGGCGTGCGGAAGCTGCTCGGCGCCACCTACGGGATCGCGACCACCGGAGTGGCCGGCCCTGACCCCCAGGACGGGCAGCCGGTCGGCACGGTACACCTCGCGGTGGCCGGCCCGGGGGGAAGTCTGGTCAGTTCGCCACGGTTGTCGGGGGAGCGTGCCACAATCCGTCACAGGGCGGTGACCGCCGCTCTGGAGCTGCTCGCCGGGCGGCTCCTGTCCGGTACGCCCACGCACTGAGCGTCGTCCGCACCGTCGTCACCGTGCCTCCGACCGTCCACGCACCATCCCCGGCCCGGCCCTCGCCGCCGGCCGCTCGCAGGATCTCCACCGAACCGGGATCCGGCGAACTGGCGTGCGGGCATCGGACAACTGCAGGATCGTGTTACATCGGAGGCCCTGGTTGGGCAGAAACCAGGTGGCGAACGAGTGGCGCGGCGGTGACCCGGTGCCGCCCGGAGGGTACGACGGGGTGCCCATCGGCCCGGGCGCGACACCGAAACAGGGGAGGGGACAGCCTTGCAGCCCAGAGTGAACACGACCATGGTCCCCGCACGCGAAGCGGGCAAGGCGGTACGGTGGGGGCGTGACATCTCGATCCGCAGTCCGAGGAGGGAGGCACCGATGATCCTGCTCCGTCGCCTACTGGGCGATGTACTGCGTCGGCAGCGCCAGCGCCAGGGCCGCACACTCCGCGAGGTGTCGGCGGCCGCCAGGGTTTCGCTCGGATACCTCTCCGAGGTCGAGCGGGGACAGAAGGAGGCCTCCTCGGAGCTGCTCTCCGCCATCTGCGACGCACTCGACGTCCGGATGTCCGAGGTCATGCGCGAGGTCAGCGACGAACTGTCGCTCGCCGAACTTGCGGCGATGGCCACCCTCTCCGAAGGTGAACTGCTGAGGCCGGTGCTCGAACCGGTGCCGCTGCCGGCCCCCGGTGCCGACCGGGCGAACATGTCGCCCAAGGCCGCCGCGATGGACGTGGTCGCCGCCTGACCCGGCCTCGGAGCGGGCCGTCTGCGGCCCGGGTCGAGCGAAGGAGGCGGTCGTGCGGAATGCGGCGGCGATGCGTGCCGGGGCCCGAATACGGCTCCGGTGGGCGCGGTCACGGCGGCTCCCGGCGGTGCTGGCCCTCCTGACGGTCCTGGCCGTCGGGTCCGGCTGGTGGCTGTCGGCGGGCGTCGGGCGGCTGCCCGACGGGGCGATGCTGGGGCTGCTGGCGGCCGGAGGCTGGGGCCTCGGGCTGATCCCGGTCCACGCCGACCGGTGGTCCACCGGCCCCTCGCGGCGCCGGACGGCTGAGCCGGTCGGACCAGCGGAGGCCGAGTCTCCGATCGGGTGGGACCGGACGAGGTCGGGCCCGGCCGGGTGAGACCCGGCGAGATCCGGTGAGACCCGGTGAACAGAGCGCGGACGAGGGCCGCGGGACGTCGACGTCCCGCGGCCCTCGTTCTGTGTCCGCAGGGGCCCGGTGGACCGGCGCGCGGCGGGCCGCCGCTCCTGCGGCGGGTGCTTTTCGGCCGCTTCCGGGTGCTTTCCGGTCCCCTTGCGCCGACGCCGTCGGCCCGTCAGCCCGTCGACGCCGCCGACACCGTCGGTGCCGCGCTCAGGGGCGCAGCCGCAGACCGCGCGGTGTGGGGTGGAAGCCCGCCTCCTCCAGGGCGGCACCGAGCGCCGAGCCGAGGGCGGGCTCGCCGTTGGCCCGTTCGACGGTCACGCTGCCCAGCGCCCCGGCCCGGGCCGCCCCGGCCAGCGCGGCCGCCGCGGCGGCGAGTGTCGCAGCGTCCTCCGGCCAGGCCAGCAGGGACTTGCCGCCGCGCTCGACGTACAGGCACAGCTCGCCGTCGACCAGGACCACCAGGGCGCCGGCCTTCCGGCCGGGCCGGTGCGCCTTGCCCGCGGTCTCGGCCGCCCCGGTGGGCGGCTCGGGCCACGGCAGCGCGGCCCCGTAGGCGTTGGCCGGATCGGCGGCGGCCAGGACCAGGGCCTGCGGGGGCTCGGCGGCGGGGGCGGCCGGCCACTCCGCGCCCCGGGCCCGCTCCAGCCGTCCGTTGACCGAGCGCAGCCGGTCGGCGGCGCCCTCCATGGCGAACTGGGCGCCGCCCAGCCCCTCGACGAAGTAGCCCCGGCGGGCCCGGCCGCGCTCCTCCATGGCGGAGAGCACCCGGTAGACCCCGGCGAAGCCGCCCGGGACCCGCTCCGCGACCACCGTGCCCCGGGTGAGCAGACCGTGCCGGTCCAGCAGGCCCTGGGCCTGGGCGGTGGCCCGGAGGGTGGGGTCGGTGGTGAACGGGGGCAGCAGCGACCAGCGGCCGCCCACCGTCGGCGGGCCGCTGCGCAGGGCTCCGCCGAGCCGGCCGTGGGCCCGGCCGGCACCGCCGTAGCGGCCGCGCGGGGTGGCCCGGGGTGCCCGGTGCGCGGTGGCTCCGGCCGTTCGCCCGGATCCGAGCAGGGCCCGCAGCGGGGCCAGGGTGTCGTTGCTGACGTAGCCGGCCCAGACGAGGTCCCACAGGGCCTCGACGATCTCGGGCTCGGGTGTCTCCGGGAGGTGGGCGACCAGTTGGCGGAAGAACAGCCCGTAGCCGCCGGCCAGTGCCTCCAGCAGGGCGGTGTGGACCGGGGTGACGGTGGGCGGGACCGGCTCGGGCCGCAGCAGCTGGGCGTTCTCGGCCAGGTGCAGGCTGATCCAGCCGTCCTTGCCGGGGAGCGCGCCCGCGCCGACCCAGCCGACCTCGCCGGCCGCCGTCAGCTCGTCGAGCAGGCCGGGGGAGTAGTCGCTCAGCCGGGCCGGGAGGATCAGCTTCTCCAGCGCCGAGGCGGGCAGGGCGGCCCCCTGGAGCTGCTCGACCACCCGGAGCAGGCCGTCCGGTCCGCGCAGCCGGTGGCCGGCCAGGTGCTGCCACTGCGGCAGGAAGGCGGCCAGCGCGCGGGGCGGGACGGGTTCGACCTCCTGGCGCAGGGCCGCCAGCGAACGGCGGCGCAGTCGGCGCAGCACCTCGGCGTCGCACCACTCGACCGCGCCGGGGTGCCCCTCGGCGGGGGCGGCGTGCGGAGCTTCCGGACCGGGGCGGTGGGTGCCGGGCGGGCGGAACTCGCCCTGGACCAGGCGGCCGGTGGCGGTGAGCCGGTGCAGGGTGCCGGTGACCACGGCGGTGCCGAGGCCGAAGCGGGCGGCGGCCTCGGCGGCGGTGAACGGGCCGTGGGTGCGGGCGTGCCGGGCGAGCAGGTCGCCGAGCGGGTCCTTGACCGGTTCGGTGAAGGCCTCCGGGACGCCGACCGGGAGCGGGGTGCCGAGGGCGTCGCGCAGCCGGCCGGCGTCCTCGACGGCGGCCCAGCGCAGCTCGCCGGCGATCCGGACCTGGATCACCCGGCGGGCGGCCTCGAGTTCGAGGGCCAGGAGCGGTTCGGCGCCGCGGTCGGTCAGCTCGGCCTCGCTGAGCGGGCCGAGCAGGCGCAGCGCGTCGGCGACCCCCTCGGCGTGCTTGATCCGGCGCTCCGGGGTGAGCCGCTGGAGCTCGGCCTCCAGCTCGGCGAGGACGTCCGGGTCGAGCAGCTCCCGCAGCTCGGCCTGGCCGAGGAGTTCGGACAGCAGCCGGGAGTCGAGCGAGAGGGCGGCGGCGCGGCGCTCGGCGAGCGGGGAGTCGCCCTCGTAGAGGAACTGCGCGACGTAGCCGAAGAGCAGTGAGCGGGCGAACGGGGAGGGCTCGGGGGTGGTGACCTCGACCAGGCGGACGGCCCGGGACTCGAGGTCGCCCATCAGCTCGACCAGGCCGGGGACGTCGAAGACGTCCTGGAGGCACTCGCGGACGGCCTCCAGGACGATCGGGAAGGAGCCGTACTCGGCGGCGACCTCCAGCAGCTGGGCGGCGCGCCGGCGCTGCTGCCAGAGCGGGGTGCGCTTGCCGGGGTTGCGACGGGGGAGCAGCAGGGCGCGGCCGGCGCACTCGCGGAAGCGGGAGGCGAACAGGGCGGAGCCGCCGACCTGGTCGGTGACCAACTGCTCGATCTCCTGCGGGTCGAACAGGGCGGCGTCGGCGCCGACCGGGGCGTCGTCGGAGACCGGTCCGGTGGCGGTGCCCGCGGCGGTGGCGGGGCCGCCGAAGTCGAAGTCGGGCGAGAGCAGGTCGGCGTCGGGCAGCCGGAGCACGATGCCGTCGTCCGCGTGCATGACCTGCGGGTCGAGACCGTGCTTCTCGCGCAGCCGGGCGGCCAGGGCGAGCGCCCACGGGGCGTGCACCTGGGCGCCGAACGGGGAGTGGACGACGATCCGCCAGTCCCCCAGCTCGTCGCGGAAGCGCTCGACCACGATGGTGCGGTCGTCGGGGAGGTGGCCGCAGGCGGCGCGCTGCTCGGTGAGGTAGTCGAGCAGGTTGGCGGCGGCCCAGTCGTCCAGGCCGGCCCGCTTCAGCCGCTCGGTGGCGGCCGCCGGGTCGAGTGCGCCGAGTTCGCGGGTGAAGGCGCCTAGGGCGCGGCCGAGTTCGAGCGGGCGGCCGAGGGTGTCGCCCTTCCAGAACGGCAGCCGGCCGGGGATCCCGGGGGCCGGGGTGACCAGCACCTTGTCGTGGGTGATGTCCTCGATCCGCCAGGAGGTGGTGCCGAGGGTGAAGACGTCGCCGACCCGGGACTCGTAGACCATCTCCTCGTCCAGCTCGCCGACCCGGCGCCCGCCGGCGCCCTTCCGGTCGTCGGTGCCGGCGATGAAGACGCCGAACAGGCCCCGGTCGGGGATGGTGCCGCCGGAGGTGACGGCGAGCCGCTGGGCGCCGGGGCGGCCGGTGACCGTGCCGGCCACCCGGTCCCAGACCAGGCGGGGGCGCAGCTCGGCGAAGGCGTCGGAGGGGTAGCGGCCGGCCAGCATGTCGAGCACCGCGTCGAAGGCGGACTGCGGCAGGGTCGCGAACGGTGCGGCCCGGCGGACCAGCGTGAGCAGGTCGTCGACCTGCCAGGTGTCCATCCCGGTCATCGCGACCAGCTGCTGCGCGAGGACGTCGAGCGGGTTGCGCGGGATGCGCAGCGCCTCGATCCGGCCGGCCCGCATCCGCTCGGTGACCACGGCGGACTGGACGAGGTCGCCCCGGTACTTGGGGAAGACGACGCCGGTGGAGACGGCGCCGACCTGGTGGCCGGCCCGCCCGACCCGCTGCAGGCCGGAGGCGACCGAGGGCGGGGACTCGACCTGGACCACCAGCTCGACGGCGCCCATGTCGATGCCGAGCTCCAGGCTGGAGGTGGCGACCACGGCGGGCAGCCGCCCGGCCTTGAGCTCCTCCTCGACCAGGGCGCGCTGCTCCTTGGAGACCGAGCCGTGGTGGGCCCGGGCGATCACCGGCGGGGCGCCGCGGGCGGCGCCGGAGCCGCCCATCAGCAGGGCGGGGGCGTGCGCCTCCGGCGGCGGGGTACCGCCGGCCCGCTCCAGGGCGATCTCGTTCAGCCGGTTGCAGAGCCGCTCGGCGAGGCGGCGGGAGTTGGCGAAGACGATGGTCGAGCGGTGGGCCTGGACGAGGTCGACGATCCGCTCCTCGACGTGCGGCCAGATCGAGGCTTTCCGCTGCGGGTCCTCGGCACCGGCGGCGCCGGTCGAGGGCGCGGCGGGCAGGTCGTCGAGGTCCGGGACGGGGACCACCACGGAGAGGTCGAACTCCTTGGCGGCGGGCGGCTGGACCACCTCGGCGCCGCGCCCGGGGCTGAGGAAGCGGGCGACCTCCTCGACCGGGCGGACGGTGGCGGACAGGCCGATCCGGCGGGCCGGGCGGTCGAGCAGCTCGTCCAGCCGTTCCAGGGAGAGGGCGAGGTGGGCGCCGCGCTTGGTGCCGGCCACGGCGTGCACCTCGTCCAGGATCACCGTGTCCACGCCGCGCAGGGCCTCCCGGGCGGCGGAGGTGAGCAGCAGGAAGAGCGATTCGGGGGTGGTGATCAGGATGTCCGGCGGGTGGGTGGCGAAGCGCCGGCGGTCGGCGGCGGGGGTGTCGCCGGAGCGGATGCCCACCTGGACCTCCGGCTCGGGCAGGCCGAGCCGGACGGCGGCCTGGCGCAGGCCGGCCAGCGGTGCGCGGAGGTTGCGCTCGACGTCCACCGCGAGGGCCTTGAGCGGGGAGATGTAGAGGACCCGGCAGCGGCGGCCCGGCTCGGCCGGGGGCGGGGTGCTGCTGAGCCGGTCCAGCGCGGACAGGAAGGCCGCGAGGGTCTTGCCGGAGCCGGTGGGGGCGACCACGAGCACGTCGGTGTCCCGGCCGATGGCGTGCCAGGCCTCGGCCTGGGCGGCGGTCGGCGCGGAGAAGGCGCCCGTGAACCAGGCCCGGGTGGCCGGGGCGAAGCCGGCCAGCGGGTCGGCCGGGGGCGGGGTCGGGTGCTCGGTCGCCATCCCCCCATGGTGCCGGGTGGCACTGACAACGCGGGCCGGGCGGCGGTGGCCGGGTGGCCGTTCGGGGCAATCGGGAAGGCGAGTCGGACAAACCGACCATATGGTGATGATTCTTACCACCGTGATGCTTCTGTGATGATCAGCCCTCCGGTGGCCGGCCGGCTCCGGCACGGCCGCCGGGCCGACGAGCGGAGACCGTGCCATGGCGCAGGCGGACCCGTCCGGCCGCGGCGGTCCTCTCCCGGGCCCCGGTCCTCTCCCCGCTCCCGGCGCGGGACCGGCCCCCGGGGCGGGCCCGGCGCCCGTGCCCGTCCGGGCGGCCGGCCCCGGCAGGCCGGTCCGGCACCGCACCCGGGGGCCGCTCCGGGTCCTGCTCGCGATGCTGCTGACCGCGCTGGTCGTCGGCGGCGCCGTGCCCTACGTCGCCGGGCCGGGCCGCGCCTTCCTCAGCTACCTGGTGCTGGCGGAGCGGGCCGACGCCGACGGGGCCGCGCGCGCGGCCGCCGAGGCCCGGGCGGCCGGGGGACAGGTGGTCCAGGAGTACCCGCAGATCGGGGCGGTGCTCGCGTACGCCGGCGGGGGCTTCGCGGAGAAGGTCCGGGGCCGGCCGGGAGTGGCCGCGGTCGGGGCCAGCCGCACCTCGCCGGTACCCGGGCCGCCCCGGCCGCTGGACGGCGCCGGCGACTTCCGGGCCGGGACGGACCCGGCGGCCGGCGACCGGGCCGGTGGCGACCGGGCACCGTCCGGGCGCGCCGGGGACGGCGGGGGCGGCGGGGACGGCGGGGACGACGCCACCGCCACCGTGCCGGACCCGGGCGAGCAGGACGCCTGGAACCTCGCGCTGCTCGGCGCCGCCCCCGCCGCCGCCGCGGACGCCACCCCCGATCTGCTGCGCGGCGCCGGCACCCCGGCCGCCGACGCCCTGCGCCGGGTGCTGGTCGCCGTCCTCGACTCCGGCGTCGACGACACCCACCCCGATCTGCGCGCCGCCGTGGACCCGAGGAGCTCCGCCTCCTGCGCCGACGGCCGCCCCGACGCCAGGACCGGCGCCTGGCGCCCGGACGCCGGGGTGGGCGAGAGCGGCCACGGCACCCATGTCGCCGGGATCGTCGGTGCGGCCAGGGACGGCCGGGGCGTCAGCGGGGTCGCGCCCGGTGTGCGGATCGCCGCCGTCCGGCTGCTCGGTCCGCTCGGCCAGTACTACGCCGAGAACATCGTCTGCGGCATGCTCTGGGCCGCCGACCACGGCGCCCGGGCGATCAACAACAGCTACTTCGCCGACCCGTGGAAGTACAACTGCCCCGAGGACCCCGACCAGGCCGCGCTGACCGCCGCCGTCGGCCGGGCCGTCGAGTACGCCCGGGCGAAGGGCGCGGTGGTGGTCGCCTCGGCGGGCAACGACGCGCAGGACCTCGGCGCGCCCCGCACCGACGAGCGCAGCCCGAACGACCGCACGACCGGTCCGCCGCAGTCCCGCCACGTCGGCCCCGAGTGCGTCCGGCTGCCCGGCGAACTGCCCGGCGTGGTCACGGTGACCGCCGTCGACCGGGACGGCCGCCCGTCCGCGTACACCAACTACGGGCGCGGCCACGTCTCGCTGGCCGCCCCCGGCGGGGACCCGGACGGCGGCGCCCGGGGGCGGTGGTCTCCGACTGGCCCGGGGGCCGGTACGCCGCGCTGGCCGGCACCTCGATGGCCGCCGCGCACGTCACCGGCGCGGTCGCGGTGGCCGCCGCGCTGCACCCGGACTGGGGCTCCGACCGGCTGGCAGCCCTGCTCGCCGCGGACGCGGCGGCCGCCTGCCCGCCCGGGCCGCACGTCTGCGGGGACCACGAGTTCTACGGCGCCGGGGCGCTGGCGCTGCCGCACTGAGCCGCGGCCGCGCCGGGGTGGCGCGGGGCCGGAGGGCCGCGGAAAACCGGGTGACGGCGCGGGGCCGGCGGGCGAGGATCACGGGATGGACACCTTCCTCACCACCGAGCGGCTGGTACTGCGCCGCTTCACCGACACCGACGTGGACGCCCTGGTGGAACTGGACGCCGACCCGGAGGTGACCCGCTACCTCACCGGCGGCCGGCCCACCCCGCGGGCGGTGGTCGAGGACACTCTGCTGCCGCTGTACTTCGACCACTACCGGCGGTTCGGCGACCTCGGCTGGTGGGCCGCCGAGGAGCGGGAGGGCGGCGCCTTCCTCGGCTGGTTCGAGTTCCGGTCGCTCGACGGCGACCGCGCCGAGGTCGAGCTGGGCTACCGGCTGCGCCGCGCGGCCTGGGGGCGGGGCTACGCCACCGAGGGCTCCCGGGCGCTGGTCCGACGGGGCTTCACCGGGCTGGGCGTGGAGCGGGTGGTGGCGTACACGATGGCGGTCAACAGCGGGTCCCGGCGGGTGATGGAGAAGGCCGGGCTCTCGTACGTGCGCACCTTCCACGAGGACTACCCGGAGACGATCGCGGGCAGTGAGCACGGCGAGGTCGAGTACGCGCTGACGGCTGCCGACTGGCGGGCCCGAGCGGCCTGAGCGGCCCGGGCACCGGGTGCCGGGAGCCCGGACCGGCGGGCGGGCGGTCCGGGATACTGGGGGCATGAGGCTGACGGAGTTCTGGCGGCGAATGTACGAGCACTTCGGCGAGGCGTACGCGGAGTCCTTCGCGAGCGACCACGTGATGAGCGAGCTGGGCGGGCGGACCGTCCGGCAGGCCCTGGACGCGGGCCAGGAGGCCAAGGATGTTTGGCGGGTCGTCTGCGAGACCCAGGGAGTGTCCGGCGTGCTCCGCTGACCCCGGCCCGCGCGGGGGACCGGGCCCGACCGGCCCCCGCTCCGCTCCGCGAACCCTCCGGCAGTGCTCGAACGTTCGTCGGGCATGGGTCAAACTGTGCGGGTGGCAAGCAGTGCAGAACAGCCGAATCCGGACAGGTCGGCGCAGGTCGCCGACGAGGCCGCGGGCCCTCCGCCCGCCTCCCCGCCGGGCCCGCCCGAGGAGCCGACCGGACCCCGGACCGCGGGTGACGGTCTCTGGGGTTCCGGCATGCCGCGCTGGCTGCCGCGGGCGATGGTGCTCGCACTGGTCCTGGTCGGGGTGTTCCAGCTCGCCGACTGGGCCTTCCACCAGCTGATCGACCTCTTCGTGATGCTGCTGGTCTCGTTCTTCCTCTCGCTGGCGCTGGAGCCGGCGGTGGACCGGATGGCGGCCCGCGGCGTGCGCCGGGGCATCGGCACCTTCCTGGTCTTCGTCGCGGTGGCGATCGCCGTGGCCGGATTCCTGACCGCGCTCGGGACCCTGCTGGTCGACCAGGTCGCGAAGATCGCGGGTGACCTGCCCCACCTGCTGGACAACCTGATCGACTGGGTCAACCGCACCTTCCACCAGGACCTCTCGCTGGACGAGCTGCAGAAGAAGCTGCTCAAGGACTCCGGCGCGATCGAGAACTACGCCCAGCAGGCCGCGGACAACGTCTGGGGCGTCTCCTCGACCCTGATCGGCGGGCTCTTCCAGGCCTTCACGGTCGGCCTCTTCACCTTCTACTTCACCGCCGACGGGCCCCGGGTGCGGCGGACCGTCTGTTCGATGCTGCCGCCCGCCAAGCAGGCGGAGGTGCTGCGGGCCTGGGAGATCGCCCTCGCCAAGACCGGCGGCTACCTCTACTCGCGGGCCCTGCTCGCGGTGGTGTCGGCCCTCGCGCACTGGGTGATGTTCGCGCTGCTGGACCTGCCCTACGCGGCCGCGCTCGCGGTCTGGGTCGGCGTCATGTCGCAGTTCGTGCCGACCATCGGCACCTATCTCGCCGGGGCGCTGCCGGTGCTGGTGGCGCTCACCACCCCGCAGCCGGTGGACGCGCTCTGGGTGCTGGCCTTCGTGGTGGTCTACCAGCAGATCGAGAACTACCTGCTGCATCCGCGGATCACCGCGCGGACGGTCGACGTGCACCCGGCGGTGGCGTTCGGCGCGGTGATCGCGGGCGCGGCGCTGCTGGGCGCGGTCGGCGCGCTGATCGCGATCCCGGCGGCGGCCACCCTGCAGGGCTTCGTCGGGACGTACGTGCGCCGCTACGAGGTGGCCACGGACCCGCGGATCGACCGGGGCGAGCAGCGCCGGCACCGCCGGGAGCTGCGCCGGGAGGCGGCCCGGCGGCTGCGGCGGATGGTCGGCGGGGACTCCGGGCGGAAGTAGTCCGAACGGCTCCGGCTTGATTCGAACACTTGTTCTTTGTACTCTCCGGCGCAGAGTTTTCCCCAGGCAGAGCCCGGTCGGGGCCGATTGTCAGTGGAAGGCGCTAGCGTCGAGGACGATGAAGCGCACAGCACAGAACCCGAGGGTGGAAGCCATGGCAGGTACGGACCGCGAGAAGGCTCTTGAGACGGCGCTCGCCCAGATCGAGCGCCAGTTCGGCAAGGGCTCGGTGATGCGCCTCGGCGAGAAGGCGAACGAGCCGATCGAGGTGATCTCCACTGGTTCCACCGCCCTGGACGTCGCGCTCGGGGTCGGCGGCATCCCGCGCGGCCGGGTGGTCGAGATCTACGGTCCCGAGTCCTCCGGCAAGACCACGCTGACGCTGCACCTGGCGGCCAACGCCCAGAAGGCCGGCGGCACGGTCGCCTTCGTCGACGCGGAGCACGCGCTCGACCCGGAGTACGCCAAGAAGCTCGGCGTGGACACCGACGCTCTGCTGGTCAGCCAGCCGGACACCGGCGAGCAGGCGCTGGAGATCACCGACATGCTGATCCGCTCCGGCGCGATCGACCTGGTGATCATCGACTCGGTGGCGGCGCTCGTGCCGCGGGCCGAGATCGAGGGCGAGATGGGCGACTCCCACGTCGGTCTGCAGGCCCGCCTGATGAGCCAGGCGCTGCGGAAGATCGCCGGTGCGCTGAACCAGTCGAACACCACCGCGGTCTTCATCAACCAGCTGCGCGAGAAGATCGGCGTCATGTTCGGCTCGCCGGAGACCACGACCGGTGGCCGGGCGCTGAAGTTCTACGCCTCGGTCCGGCTGGACATCCGCCGGATCGAGACCCTGAAGGACGGCACCGAGGCGGTCGGCAACCGCACCCGGGTCAAGGTCGTCAAGAACAAGGTCGCCGCGCCGTTCAAGCAGGCCGAGTTCGACATCCTCTACGGCGTGGGCATCAGCCGCGAGGGCGGCCTGATCGACATGGGCGTGGAGCACGGCTTCATCCGCAAGTCGGGCGCCTGGTACACCTACGAGGGCGACCAGCTCGGCCAGGGCAAGGAGAACGCCCGCAACTTCCTGCGGGACAACCCGCAGCTGGCCGACGAGATCGAGCGGAAGCTCAAGAGCAAGCTGGGCATCGGCCCGAAGGTGGAGGAGCCGGCCGAGGGCGAGGCGGCGGGTGGCGCCGAGGGCGCGGCCAAGCCGATCACCGCGACCGCCGCCAAGACGGCAGCGGCGAAGAAGACGACGGCGGCGGCCGCCAAGGCCTGAGTCGTTGACGCAGCACAGTGGGCCGGTCGGCCCCGAGGAGTCCGCAGAGGACGACGACTACGGGCCGCCGGACTGGTTCGCGGCTGTCGCGGGTCCAGGGGCCGAGTCGCCGGCCCGGCGGCGGGTCCGGGCGGAATCGGTCTGGGACCCGGCATGGTCGCCGGAGCCCGCGCCGGAGCGGGCCCGCGCGGTGAAGCGTCCGGCGGCCCGTCCGGCGGACGTGGACGGGCTGGGGCTGGTCCAGGCCTCCGAGCTGCCCGCGGGGCGGCGCCGACGGCGCTCGGCGCTGGAGGCCGAGAGCGGCCCGGCCGTCCGGAGCGAGCGGGACGGCCGGGGCGAGGGAGCGGGGTCGGCCGGTCACGGGGGTGCGGCCGACCTCGCTCCGGAGTTCCCGGACGAACCTCCCGCGCGGCGGTCCGGCCGTACCCGGAGGGCCGCCGCTCCCGGGGGCCGGGAGCACGACGGCGCGGAGCGTGCTCCGGGCCGTCGCGGAGCGGGCCGCGGTGCCCGGACCGAGGAGCCGGCCGATCCCGAGAGCCGGGCGCGGGACATCTGCCTGCGGCTGCTCACGGGTGCGGCCAAGAGCCGCAAGCAGCTCGCCGACGCCCTGCGCAAGCGGGAGATCCCGGACGAGGTCGCCGAGGAGGTGCTGACCCGGCTGGAGGAGGTCGGGCTGATCGACGACGCGGCCTTCGCCCGGGCCTGGGTGGAGTCCCGGCACAGCGTCCGCGGACTCTCCCGGCGTGCGCTGGCACAGGAGCTGCGGACCAAGGGCATCTCCGGTGACCTCGCCGAACAGGCCCTGGCCCAGCTCGACCACGACGACGAGGCCGAGGCGGCCCGGGCCCTGGTCGACCGGCGGCTGCGGGCCACCCGGGGCCTGGAGCGGCAGACCCGCACCCGCCGACTGGTCGGGCTGCTCGCCCGGCGCGGTTACTCCGAGGGCCTGGCCTTCCGGGTGGTCCGCGACGCCCTGGACGCGGAGGGCGCCGAGGACGAGGACGAGTACGGCGACGAGGGCGACGGCTACGAGGACTGAGTCCGGCCCGGCTGCTCCTGAGGGCTCCGCTCGGTGAGGCCGGTCGGGTCGGCCCGGTCCGCCCCGAGTGTTACCGGAGGGTTGGTCAACTGCCTGGCCAGTCTTGACCGTTTCGTAACCCGCGCTTAGCCTCGCACTCAGTGCGGGAGCACGTCGACCGTTCCTCGGCCGCCCCGGCCGTACGCCCGGCCATGCCTGTGACCGGGCGGTTCCGGGCGGCCGCGCGGTGGTCCCGGGCGGTGTGCCGCGGCGGGACGGGGAGTGGGCAGCATGAGGATCGCGGTGAGCGCCGGATCGGCCGCTTCCCTTGCGGCGGCCGTCCTGCTGGTGGTCCTGGCGACAGCGTGGCTACTGGTCCGGCGGTCGAGGGTCGCGCGTCGTCGCGCCGCCGCGGCGGCCGAACGGGCCCGGCAGCAGACCGAGCAGCGGGCCGACCGGCTGCGGGCCGAACTCGACCGGCGCGAGGAGCGGCTGGCCGGGGAGTTCGACCGGCTCCGTACCCGCGAGGACGAACTCGCCCAGCGCTCGGCCGCGTTGGCCCGCGCCTCGGCGGAGGCCGGGGAACTCCTCCGGCGCCGGGCGGTCGAGCTGGAGCGGACCGCCGGGCTCTCCGCCGCCGAGGCCCGCGCCGAACTCGTCCGGGAGGCCGAGTCGGAGGCCCGCCGGGAGGCGGCGGTCGCCGTCCGGGAGATCGAGCGCGCCGCCCGCGAGGAGGGCGAGCAGCGGGCCCGGGGCATCCTGGCCGGGGCGATCCAGCGGCTGGCGGCGGAACAGACCGCCGAGACCGCGGTGTCGGTGTTCCGGTTGCCCAACGAGGAGATGAAGGGCCGGGTGATCGGGCGCGAGGGCCGCAACATCCGGACCTTCGAGGCCGTCACCGGCGTCAATCTGATCATCGACGACACCCCCTCGGTGGTGCAGCTCTCCTGCTTCGACCCGGTCCGCCGGGAGACTGCCCGGCTCACCCTGGAGCACCTGGTGGAGGACGGCCGGATCCACCCTCTGCGGATCGAGCACGAGCACGAGCGCAGCCGGGTCGAGGTCGAGCGCCGCTGTGTGCGGGCCGGTGAGGACGCGCTGCTCGCCGTCCGGGTCGGCGCCATGGACCCGGAGCTGGTCCGGACCCTCGGCACCCTGCGCTACCGGGCCTCGTACGGGCAGAACGTGCTCGGCCACCTGGTGGAGTCGGCGCACCTGGCCGGGATGATGGCCGCCGAACTCGGGGTGGACCCGGAGCCGGTGCGGCGCGCGGCGCTGCTGCACGACATCGGCAAGGCGCTGACCCACGAGGTCGAGGGCAGCCACGCGGCGATCGGCGCCGACCTGGCCCGGCGGTTCGGCGAGTCGGCGGACGTGGTGCACGCGATCGCCGCGCACCACGGGGAGGTGGAGCCCCGCACGGTGGAGGCGGTGCTCACCCAGGCCGCCGACGCCTGCTCGGGCGCGCGGCCGGGGGCCCGCAAGGAGTCGCTGGAGGCGTACGTGCGGCGGCTGGAGCGGTTGGAGGAGATCGCCCGGGCGCACGACGGCGTGGCCACCGTCTACGCGATGCAGGCCGGCCGGGAGGTGCGGGTGATGGTCCGGCCGGAGGTGGTGGACGACCTCGGGGCGCAGGTGATCGCCCGCGAGGTCGCCAAGCAGGTCGCCGAGGAGCTGACCTATCCGGGCCAGATTCGGGTCACCGTGGTCCGCGAGAGCCGGGCGACCGAGGTGGCCCGGTAGCCGACCGGGTGGATCCGGCGGTCGGGCCGTCCGGCCGCCGGGCCCGGTCGGGCCGCCCGGTCAGCGCCCGGACGGGCGGACCGGCGGGGCCTGCTCGGCGGTCGGGGCGGCGGTCGGCGTGGTGGCCGGAGCAGCGGTGACCGGGCCGGTGGCCGTGGCGCCGGTGGCCGTGGTGCCGCCGGCTGTGGCACCGGTGGCCGCGGCAGCGGGAGACGCGGTACCGGCGGCCGTGGCGCCGGGTCCCGCCGGCTCCGGGGCCGGTGCCTCCTGGTCGGGCCCGCCGGTGAGCGAGGCCGGACCGCCCCTGGCCCCGTCGGCCAGCGCCTGGAGGTCCTCCGCCGCCGCACCCTGGGTCACCCCGACCAGATGGCCGTCGGGCCGGATCAGCAGCACGGTGTGCGGGCCGGCGCCCGGATAGGCCTCGGTGACCAGGACCTCGGCGGGCACCGGCAGCGCGGCGGCGACCTCGGCCAGCCGGGGCATCAGCCCGGCGCCCAGCCAGCGCTCCGCGGACCACACGGCGGTGCCGGGCGCGACCAGCAGCAGCAGGAAGCCCGCCCCGAGCCGGGAGTGCAACCGGTCCGGGGTGCCGTCGGTGGCCAGTACCGGCAGGTCGGGGACGAGTACCCCGGGGGCGGTGGCGGGCAGCAGCTCGCTGAGCGAGGTGGTGCTGCGGGCGCCCCGCTGGACCGGGACCCGCCCGGGCACGCCGGAGGGGGCGGCCGGATAGGCGGGGGCGCCGCCGAACCGCCCGGTGCCGAGGTGCCCGTCGGCGAGCATCGGCGCGTGCTTGCGGAAGGAGCCGGTGAGCAGCGAGCGCCGGGTCTGGGCCCAGCCGCGCAGCGGGCGCAGCAGTGGCATGGCCTGGTCGACGGCGCGCAGCCGGGCGCCGACCGCGCCGCGGCGTTCGGCCTCGTAACCGTCGAGCAGGGAGCCGCCGGGCTGCGGGCCGCCCGCGTGGAGATGCCAGGCGAGGGCGAGCCGCCAGGCCAGGTTGTCGGCGTCGCGCAGACCGTCGGTGAGGTTCTGCATGCCGAGCGCGCCGTGCAGATGGGCGGCGTCGCCGGCCAGGAAGCAGCGGCCGACCCGGAACCGGGCGGCCAGCCGCTGCTGGGCGGTGTGGTCGGCGGCGGCGAGCAGGTCGAACTTCGGGAGCTCGCCGCACCAGCCGGTGAGGGTGGCGGAGACCCTGGTGAGCAGGGTGTCGCCGGTGACGATGCCGGGCCAGGTGGCGTGCGGGTCGACCGGTTCGGTGGGGGCCGGCCGGCCCGGGGGGAGCCGCCAGTCGAGGCGCCAGACGCCGTCCGGCAGCGGGCGGGCGGTGGCTTCGCGGTCGCCGCGCCACGGCGGCTCGCGGTGCAGCCGGGGTTCGGTGAACGGCAGGTCGACCCGGACGGTGGCGATCGCGCTGCGGTCGACGGCGGGCCGCCCGGGGAAGCGGACCTTCAGCAGCTTGCGGACGGCCGAGCGGGCGCCGTCGCAGCCGACCAGGTGGCTGCCGCGCCACCAGGTCTCGGTGCCGTCCTGCGGGTTGCGGGTGAGCACGCTGACGCCGTCCCGGTCCTGTTCGAGCCGGGTGACCCGGTTCAGCGGGACCAGTCCGACCAGCGGGCTGCCGGTGAGGGCGTCGCGGAGGCCGCGCTGGAGGCGGTGCTGGGGCAGGTGCAGCACGGGGGTGTCGGCGAGGTCGATCCGGAGCACCTCCTGGCGGCGGCGCCAGACGGCGAAGGCGTCCCAGCGGGCGGCGTCGGAGGCCGCCCGGGTGTAGCCGATCCGGGTCAGGAAGGCGGCGGTGTCGGCGCCGAGGACGACGCTGCGCGGGCTCTCGGGGCAGAGGCCGGAGCCCTCGTCGAGGACGACGGTCGGCACCTCGTGCCGGGCCAGGGCGAGGGCCAGGGCCAGGCCGACCGGCCCGGCCCCGACCACGATCACCGGGTCCATGCCGGTCCCTCCGGGCCCGGGCGGGCGCCGTGGATCTCGGAGCACGGACCGGCCGTCAGCCTGCCGTCATATGCCGCGTGGATGCTCCCGGATGGTGTCACGAAGAGCAATGCAACAGTTCACCTGCGTGTCCGTCAAGCAGCAGCTGAAGTGCGCCGGTTCGCGCCGCGTCGGCCACGTGCCTCGATCCACCGGGCGAGCGCGGTGAGCAGGAGGCACATCGCGATGTACACGGGGCCGATCACCAGGACCACGGGGATGTAGGGGAAGCCCGCGGCGTTGAGCGGCTGGGTGGCGATGGCCTTCCCCACGAAGAGCAGCTCGTGGTAGGTGATGATGGCGCCCAGCGAGGTGTCCTTGAGGGTGACGACCAGCTGGCCGATCATCGTGGGCAGCATCGAGCGGACCGCCTGCGGGACCAGGATGGTGGTCATCACCTGGGTCTTGCGCATGCCGAGCGCGAACGCCGCCTCGCCCTGGCCGCGCGGCACCGCGTTGACGCCGCTGCGGATGATCTCGGCCTGGACCGAGCCGTTGTAGAGGGTGAGGCCGAGTACCAGGGCCCACATCGGCTCCTTGGCGAAGAAGCCGTAGTAGAGCGCGACGATCAGGATCAGCAGGGGCATCGCCCGGAAGAACTGGACCACCGAGACGCAGACCCAGCGCACCGGCCGGTGGTCGGAGAGCTGCCCGGCCGCCAGCAGCGCGCCCAGCACCAGCGAGAACACCGCCGCCAGCCCGAAGGCCTTCAGGGTCGCGACCAGGCCGTCGACGATCCGCTGCTGGATGGTCGTGTACTGGAAGGCGTCCCAGAGGCCGGCCTCGAACTGGCCGTTGTCGTTCAGCGTGATGAAGACGTACCAGGCCAGGCCGGCGATGCCGAGCAGCGAGAGCACCCCGAAGATCCGGTTGCGGTTGCGCGCCCTCGGCCCGGGGGCGTCGTAGAGGACGCTGGCCGTCGCGGAGCGGGTGAAGAGGTTGCTCATCGGGCCACCGCCAGTCGGGACTCCAGGAAACGGAACAGCAGGGCGACGGCGGCACTGATCAGCAGGTAGGCGCAGGCGACCCAGAAGAAGATCGCGAAGATCGAGTAGCCGTCCCCGTCGGAGAAGCCCTGCTGGACGCTGTACAGCTCGCCGACGCTGAACGCGCCGGCGATCGCCGAGTTCCTCGGCAGCGCGATGAAGACGCTGCTCATCGGGGCCAGCACCGTCCTGGCCGCCTGCGGCAGGACGATCTGGGTCAGGGTCTGGCCGAAGGTCAGGCCGAGGCTGCGGGCCGCCTCGGCCTGACCGATCGGGACCGTGTTGATGCCCGAGCGCAGCACCTCGCAGACGAACGCCGCGGTGTAGCTGCCGAGCGCCAGCACCGCGAACACGAGGTGGCTGAAGTGCACCCCGAGCGGCGGCAGGCCGAAGGTCACGGCGAAGAACAGCACGGTCAGCGGGGTGTTGCGGAAGATCGTCACCCAGCCGGTGCCGAAGGCACGGAGGACGGGGACGGGGGAGACCCGGAAGGCCGCCAGCAGGGTGCCCAGCAGCAGGGCGAGCAGCGCGCTGAGCGCGCTCAGCTCGATCGTCTGCAGGAAGCCGTCGCGGAACAGCGCGAAGTTGCCGTTCTCGAACAGGAAGCCCATCCGGCGGCCCTCCTCTCAGGGTTCGGTGATGAAGGGGAGCGGTGGCCCGGTGGCCCGGTGCCCCGGGTGGATCAGTAGCGGTCGAGCGCCGGCGGCTGCGGGGCGGCGGCGCCGGAGAGCCCGAGGGTGGCGTCGTAGGCCTTCTTCCAGTCGCCGTTGTCCTGGTGGGCCTTGAGCGCGTCGCTGATCGCGTCGCGCAGCGCCTTGTCGTCCTTGCCCAGGCCGACGCCGTAGTTCTCCTTGGTGAACGGCTGGCCGACCACCTTGAGCTTGGGCGAGTACTTCGAGGCGTAGCCCTTGAGGATGGCGTCGTCCGTGGTGACCGCGTCCACCTCGCCCGACATCAGCTTCTCGACGCAGGCCGAGTAGGTGTCGAACTGGGTGATCTTCGGCGAGTACTTCTCGATGTTCTTGATCGAGGTGGAGCCGGTGGCGGTGCAGACGTTCTTGCCGTTGAGCGAGTCCGGGCCGGTGATCGCGGTGTTGTCGGACTTCACCAGCAGGTCCTGGCCGGCGACGTAGTACGGGCCGGCGAAGGAGACGGTCTTCTTGCGCTCGTCGTTGATGCTGTAGGTGCCGACGTAGAAGTCGATCTGGCCCTTGGAGATGGCCGGCTCGCGCTGCGAGGAGACCAGGGTCTGCCACTTGATCTGCTGCGGGGTGAAGCCGAGGTCCGCGGCGACCATCTTGGCGATCTCGATGTCGAAGCCGCTGCGGTCGCCGCTGGCGAGGTCCTCCCAGCCGAGGAACGGCTGGTCGGACTTGGCGCCGATGATCAGCTGGCCGCGCTTCCTGGCCTCGGCCAGCACGGCCGAGTCGACCTTGACGTCGGTCTTCACGGTGTAGGTGGGCAGCGCGGGGGCGGCGCTGCCGCCGGACGAGGTGTTGGCGGCGCCGGGCGTGCCGTCCTTGCCGCAGGCGGCGGTGGCGGTGAGCGCGATGGCGCAGAGCGCGACGGCGAAGGTGCGACGAGTCCTCATGAGGGCAGTTCTCCTCGGGCTTGGCCACGGGTCGACCGGGCTCTGGCGAAGGGTGCGGTACGGGTGGGGGCCCGGCGGGCGGGAGGGTCGGGCGCGCGGTGGCGCCCGCCGCCGGCCGGGGGTCCGGACCGGGGGATCAGTGGTGCAGGATCTTGGAGAGGAAGTCCTTGGCGCGCTCGGAGCGCGGTGCGGTGAAGAACGCCTCGGGGGTGTTCTGCTCGACGATCCGGCCGTCCGCCATGAACAGCACCCGGTTGGCGGCGGAGCGGGCGAAGCCCATCTCGTGGGTGACGACGACCATCGTCATGCCGTCGGCGGCCAGCTGGCGCATGACCTCCAGCACCTCGTTGATCATCTCGGGGTCGAGTGCCGAGGTGGGCTCGTCGAAGAGCATCACCTTGGGGTTCATCGCCAGCGCCCGGGCGATCGCGACGCGCTGCTGCTGGCCGCCGGACAGCTGGGCCGGGTACTTCGACGCCTGGGCGCCGACGCCGACCCGCTCCAGCAGTTCCTCGGCGGTCCGCACGGCCTGGTCCTTGGCGATGCCGCGGACCTTCACCTGGCCGAGGACCACGTTCTCCAGCACGGTCTTGTGGGCGAACAGGTTGAAGCTCTGGAAGACCATGCCGACCTCGGCCCGCAGCCGGGCCAGCTCCCGGCCCTCGGCGGGCAGCGGGCGGCCGTCGATGGTGATCGTGCCGGAGTCGACGGTCTCCAGCCGGTTGATCGTCCGGCACAGCGTGGACTTGCCGGAGCCGGAGGGGCCGATCAGGACGACCACCTCGCCCTGCTTGATCTCCAGGTCGATGTCCTGGAGGACGTGCAGCGCACCGAAGTGCTTGTTGACGTTGCGCAGGACCACCAGGGGAGCGGCGTCGGCGCGGGAGTCCTGGTCGAGGCTCGTGCTCATCGGGCCTGCTCCCTCGGGTCGGCCCGTGGGTGCGAACTCCCTTGGGCGGCAATGGTGGTAGGAATCCGAGAGCCGCAGCCGGCGGAGCCGCGGCCCTCGGTGGGGCGACCATAGGAGCCCTGACGGCGCCACGTCAGCCGATCTGAGTGGAATTTGAGGATCACGATCCGGACACACGCCCGGCGGACGCTGTTCACCTGGGCCCGGCAGGGGCACAGTGACAGCGTCCGGAGGTCGCGGGGGCGTGATCGCGGAGCCCCGGCGGTGGCGGACGGCCGTCGGCCGAGCCTGGCGTCCGGACGTCCGCTGGCCCATACTGCGCAGAACCGGGACCTGCCCGGCAGGGGCCGTGACGATCGCACGGCGACCGAGGGACACCCCCCGGCAAACCGTCCGGGAGAGGAGGAGAGAACCATGCGACTGCTGCTCGTCGAGGACGACGAACGCGTGGCCGCCGCGCTGGTCGCGGTCCTGGGCCGGCACGGCTTCCAGGTCCGGCACGCCCGCAGCGGGCACGAGGCCCTGGACGCCCTGGTGCCGGACGGCAACGAGCCGTACCGGGTGGTCCTGCTCGACCTCGGGCTGCCCGACCGGGACGGCTTCGAGGTCTGCAGCCGGATCCGGGCCGGCAGCGGCGTACCGGTGATCATGGTGACCGCGCGGGCCGACATACGCTCCCGGATCCACGGCCTCAACCTGGGCGCCGACGACTACGTCACCAAGCCCTACGACATGGGCGAGCTGCTCGCCCGGATCCACGCCGTCGCCCGCCGCGGCGCCGCGCCCGCCGCCGCCACCGCGCCCGCCCCGGACGCCGTCCCGCAGCAGCGCGGCCCGCTGGAGTCCCGCGGCATCGTGATCGACCGCGAGCGCCGCCGGGTCAGCGTCGACGGCCGGGACGTGCCGCTCACCCGCAAGGAGTTCGACCTGCTGGCGCTGCTCGCCCAGAGCCCCGGCGTGGTCTACCGCCGCGAGCAGATATTCAGCGAGGTCTGGCGCAGCGGCTGGGAGGGCAACGGCCGCACCCTGGAGGTGCACATCGGCTCGCTGCGCACCAAGCTCGCCCTGCCCGGCCTGGTCGAGGCCGTCCGCGGCGTGGGCTACCGGCTGATCCCGGAATGCCCAGCGCCCGCCGCCGACAGCCCGCCCCCGGCCCGCGCGGAGCACTGACCGCACGTGCGCACCCGCCTCCTCGGCATCCTGATCGCGCTGATGCTCTGTGTGCTCGCCGCGCTCGGAATGCCGCTCGCCGCGGCGTTCGCGGCCGCCGAACAGAGCCGGGTGGTGGTCGACCGCCTGGACGACGCCGCCCGGTTCGCCCAGGACCTGCCGACCTCCGGCGTCTCCGGCCTCGAGTCGGCGCTCAAGGGCGACCCCCGGCCCGCCCCCGGCGACCTCAGCCGCCGCCACGCGCTGGACGCCGAGGTGGTGCGCTACCACGAGCTGTACGGGGTGCGGATCGGCATCTTCCAGCGCGACGGCGTACCGATCGCGGTGGCCCCGGCCGACTGGCGGGTGCCCGCCAGCGGCTGGGCCGACCAGGCCTTCCAGGAGGCGCTCGACGGCCGGCGCAGCCACAACCCGCCGCAGGTCTGGCCGTGGACCCCGGACCGGACGCTCACCGTCGCCACCCCGGTGGTCCGCGACGGCGACGTGGTCGCGGTGGTGCTCAGCGACTCCCCGACCGGTGCGCTGCGCACCCGGGTCCTGCGCCAGTGGCTGGTCATCGGGGCCGGGGAGGCCGCCGCGATGATCGTCGCCGTGCTGCTCGCGGCCCGGCTGACCGAATGGGTGCTGCGCCCGGTCCGCACCCTGGACCGGGCCACCCACGACATCGCCACCGGCCGGATGAACGCCAGGGTGGCGCCGGGCGGCGGACCGCCCGAGCTGCAGCGGCTCGCCCGCTCGTTCAACGAGATGGCCGACCACGTGGTGCTCGCCCTGGACCAGCAGAAGGCCTTCGTCGCCGACGCCTCGCACCAGCTGCGCAATCCGCTGGCGGCACTGCTGCTGCGGGTCGAGGTGCTGGGTCTGGAGCTGCCCGAGGGCCACGACGAGGAGCTCGGCGGGGTCCGCGAGGAGGGCGTCCGGCTGGCCCGGGTACTGGACGACCTGCTCGGGCTGGCCACCGCCGAGCACGCCCGCCCCGAACCCGAGCCCACCGACCTGGCCGTGCTCACCCTGGCCCGGGTGGACGCCTGGCGTCCGCTGGCCGGGCAGCGCGGGATCGAGCTGGTCTGGGAGGGCCCGGCACTGGCGCTCGGCCTGGCCGACCCGATCGGCTTCGGCAGCGCGCTGGACGCGGTGGTCGACAACGCGCTCAAGTTCGGCCCGCCCGGCAGCCGGGTGCGGGTGCTGGTCGCGGTGCGCCGCGAGGAGGTCGCGGTGACCGTCTCGGACCAGGGGCCGGGCCTCACCGAGGAGGAGCTGGCCCGGGCCGGCGACCGCTTCTGGCGCAGCACCCGCCACCAGAACGTGGACGGCTCGGGTCTCGGCCTGTCGATCGCCACCACCCTGCTCCAGGCCGCCGGCGGCTCGCTCACGTTCGGCACCGCCGTCCCGCACGGCCTCGCCGTGACCCTCGCCGTCCCCCGCGCCGCCGACAAGCGCGGCTGAGGGGCGGGGCGCCGGGGCCGGACCCGGTCCGGCCCGGGGGTCAGGGCCCGGCCCGCGGACCGGGGTCCGGCCCGAGGGTCAGGGCTTGACCGAGCGGTAGTAGCGGGCGGCACCCTCGTGCAGCGGGAGCGGGTCGGTGTAGACGGCGGTGCGCAGGTCGACCAGCTGGGCGGCGTGGACCTGGGCGCCGATCTGGTCGCGGCTGTCGATCACGGCGCGGGTGATGCCCTGGACCAGGTCGTCGTCCACGTCGGCGCGGGTGATCAGCAGGTTGGGCACGGCGACGGTGGCGACCGCGTCCTGGGGCTCGGCGTTGGGGTAGGTGCCCTTGGGCATGGTGGCCGCCCGGTAGGCGTCGGTGCCGCCGCCCTCGACCTTGTGGACCGACTCGGCCAGGTCGCCCAGCGGCACGATCCGGATCCGGACGTGCTCGGACAGGTCGGTGAGCGCGCTGGTCGGCAGGCCGCCGGACCAGAAGAAGGCGTCCACCTCCCCGCGCCGCAACCCGTCGGCGGCGTCGCCGATGCCCAGCGGGGCCTGGACGATGTCGTGGTCCGGGTCCAGCCCGGCCGCGGCCAGCAGCCGCCGGGTGACCAGGTTGACGCCCGAGAGCGGCTGGCCGACGCCGACCCGCAGGCCCTTGAGGTCGGAGGCCCGGCGCACCGGGGAGTCGGCCGGCACGATCAGCTGCAGGTAGTCGTCGTAGAGCCGGGCGATGGCCCGCAGCTTCTCCCGGCCGGGGCCGGTGTACTGGGCCACGGCGTCCGCGGTGGCTATCGCGAAGTCGTCCCGGCCGGAGGTGACCCGGCGGAGGTTGTCGATCGAGCCCTCGGAGTTGTCGAGCTCCAGCCGGACCCCGGGCATCGCCCTGGCCAGCTGGGCGTCCAGCAGCTGTCCGTACCGGTCGTACACCCCGCGCTGGACACCGGTGGCCAGGCGGGTCTCGCCGCGCGGGTAGCCGGGGGAGCGGCTCTCCGACAGCCACCAGCCGCCCAGGCCGGCCAGCACCAGGACGAGCGCCGCCACGATCCGCCACAGCGGTCGGCGCGCGGCGGTGCCGAGTCGGGAGGAGGTGCGGGAGGCCATGGAGGGATAGTGCCAGGCGCCCGCGGCGAACGGGAGGGGGAAGCGCGGGGAAGCACGGCGGGCGCTGCCCGTACCCTGGTCGGGTGAGCGGTGACAGCGGATCCAAGAGCTACAAGGTCGTCACGTACGGCTGCCAGATGAACGTCCACGACTCGGAGCGGCTCTCCGGGTTGCTGGAGGACGCCGGGTACGTCAAGGCGGGCCAGGAGGGCGACCCCGACCTGGTGGTCTTCAACACCTGCGCGGTGCGGGAGAACGCCGACAACAAGCTGTACGGCAACCTCGGACAGCTGGCCCCGGTCAAGACCCGCCACAAGGGCATGCAGATCGCCGTCGGCGGCTGCCTGGCCCAGAAGGACCGGGACACCATCGTCGCCAAGGCCCCCTGGGTCGACGTGGTGTTCGGCACCCACAACATCGGCCACCTGCCGGCGCTGCTGGAGCGGGCCGCGGTCGAGCGCAAGGCCCAGGTCGAGATCCTGGAGTCCCTGGAGACCTTCCCCTCCACCCTGCCCACCCGCCGGGAGTCCGCGTACGCCGCCTGGGTCGCGATCTCGGTCGGCTGCAACAACACCTGCACCTTCTGCATCGTCCCCGCGCTGCGCGGCAAGGAGGAGGACCGCCGGCCCGGCGACGTCCTCGCCGAGATCGAGGCGCTGGTCGGCGAGGGCGTCATCGAGGTGACCCTGCTCGGCCAGAACGTCAACGCCTACGGCTCCGACCTGGGCGACCGCGAGGCGTTCTCCAAGCTGCTGCGCGCCGCCGGGCAGATCGAGGGCCTGGAGCGGATCCGCTTCACCTCGCCGCACCCGCGCGACTTCACGGACGACGTGATCGCCGCTATGGCCGAGACCCCGAACGTGATGCACCAGCTGCACATGCCGCTGCAGTCGGGCTCGGACCGGGTCCTCAAGGCGATGCGCCGCTCCTACCGGCAGGACCGCTTCCTGGGCATCATCCGCAAGGTGCGGGAGGCGATGCCGGACGCCGCCATCTCCACCGACATCATCGTGGGCTTCCCCGGCGAGACCGAGGAGGACTTCGAGGAGACCATGAAGGTCGTCCGCGAGGCCCGCTTCACCAACGCCTTCACCTTCCAGTACTCCAAGCGCCCGGGAACCCCGGCCGCCGAGATGGACGAGCAGGTCCCGAAGGCGGTCGTCCAGGCCCGCTACGACCGGCTGATCGCGCTCCAGGAGGAGATCTCCTGGGACGAGAACAAGAAGCAGGTCGGCCGTGTCCTGGAGATCCTGGTCGCCGAGGGCGAGGGCAAGAAGGACGACCGGACCGACCGGCTCTCCGGCCGCGCCCCGGACAACCGGCTGGTGCACTTCACCCGGCCCGCCGAGCCGGTCCGGCCGGGCGACACGGTCACCGTGGAGATCACCTACGCCGCCCCGCACCACCTGCTGGCCGAGGGGCCGACGCTCGCGGTGCGGCGGACCCGGGCCGGCGACGCCTGGGAGAAGCGCAAGGGCGCGGCCGCGGCCAAGCCGGCCGGCGTGATGCTGGGGCTGCCGTCGATCGGTGCCCCGAAGGCGCTGCCGCTCGCCGCCCCGGCCGGGGGCGCCTGCTGCGGGGACTGACCCGGCACCGGCCGGCCCGGGAGGGCGGTCGGACCTTCGCCCGGTACCGGACGGCCCGGGGGACCCGCACGGTCCCCCGGGCCGTCCGGCGTTCCCGGCGGGTCAACCCCTAGAGTGATCCACATGCTGGTTGCCGCCGCCGTGTGCCCCTGTCCGCCGCTGCTCGTCCCGGAGGTCGCCGCCGGGGCCTCGGCCGAGCTCGAGCCGCTGCGCGCGGCCTGCGACGAGGCGCTAGGGGTGGTGCTCGCGGCCGGGCCGGACCTGCTCGTCGTCGTCGGCACCGGTCCGGAGGCCGAGGTCTGGACCGAGGGCGGGGCCGGGTCCTTCCACCGGTACGGCGTGCCGGTGGTGGCCGCGCTGCCGGGCGGCCGGGCCGAGGGCCCCGAGCTGTCGCCCGCGCTGACCGTCGGCGCCTGGCTGCTGGGCCGGGCCGGGGCCACCCTGCCGACGCACGCCTGCGCGGTGCCCGCCGACGCGCCCGCGGACCGGATGCTCGGACTCGGCCAGGGCCTGGCCGGGCTGGCCGACCGGGTCGGGCTGCTGGTGATGGGCGACGGCAGTGCCTGCCGCTCGCTGAAGGCGCCCGGCTACCTGGACGAGCGGGCCGAGGGCTACGACGCGGCGCTGGCGCGGGCGCTGGGCACGGCGGACACGGCCGCGCTGGCGGCGCTGGACCCGGGCCTGGCGGCCGAGCTGAAGGCCGAGGGCCGGGCGCCCTGGCAGGTGCTGGCCGGCGCCGCCGAGGGCGCCGGCCTCACCGCGCGGCTGGGTTACCAGGACGCGCCGTACGGGGTCGGGTACCTGGTCGCCTCCTGGAGCTGAGCCCCGGGCCGGGCCCGGGGGCGGTCAGCCGGTGGGGCCGGGCGCTCCGCCGTTCGGGCTGCCGTTCGGGCCGCCCGGGACAGTGCCGGTGCCTCCGGCGTCCGGAGCGCTCCCGGTGTTCGGAGCGCTCCCGGTGCTCCCGGTGCCCTCGGGCTTGTGGGCGAAGTCGTCCACGGCGGTCCTGGCCTTGCTGGTGCCGTGCTCGATCTTCTCGCTGTACTTGCCCTTGGTGGCCTTGTCGATCGCGCCGCCCGCCTTGTCCACCGCGCTCCCGATCTGGTCGCTGTGCTTGCCGGCGAACTCGCTGGCCTTCTCCTTGAGCTCCCCGGCCTTGCCCTTGAGGTTGTCCATCAGACCCATGGCGCCTCACCCTTCGTTCGCTGTCTCTCTCACAACGTCCGTCACGCCCGAACCGTTCGCAACGGGACGGAAAGGACGAAAACGGGGGTCCGAACGGGGGGCCGGTCGGTCGGCCGCCGTTCTTTGGCAGACTTGTCCGGTGAGCAGCTCCACTACTGTCCCGCCCGGCCGCCCCCGTGTCGTCTCGGTCGTCGGCGCGACCGCCGCCGGCAAGTCCGACCTGGCCGTGGCCCTGGCCCGCGCCCTCGGCGGCGAAGTGATCAACACCGACTCCATGCAGCTCTACCGGGGCATGGACATCGGCACCGCCAAGCTCACCGCGGCGGAGCGGGGCGGGATCCCGCACCACCTGATGGACGTCTGGGACGTCACCGAGGCCGCCAGCGTCGCCGAGTACCAGCGGCTGGCCCGGGCCGAGATCGACCGGCTGCTCGCGGCCGGCCGCACCCCCGTCCTGGTGGGCGGCTCCGGTCTGTACGTGCGGGCGGCGATCGACGAGATGGAGTTCCCGGGCACCGACCCGGAGGTCCGGGCCCGGCTGGAGGCGGAGCTGGAGCAGCTCGGCCCGTACGCGCTGCACGGCCGGCTGGCCGCGCTGGACCCGGCGGCGGCCGAGGCCATCCTCACCGGCAACGGCCGGCGGATCGTCCGGGCGCTGGAGGTCATCGAGATCACCGGGCAGCCGTTCACCGCGAACCTGCCGAGCAACACCGCCGTGTACGACGCGGTGCAGATCGGCGTCGCGGTGCCGCGGCCCGAGCTGGACGAGCGGATCACCCTGCGGGTGGACCGGATGTGGCGGGACGGGCTTCTCGACGAGGTGCGGGCGCTGGAGCGGATCGGACTGCGCGAGGGGCGGACGGCCTCCCGGGCGCTCGGCTACCAGCAGGTGCTGGACCACTTCGCCGGGACCTGCACGGAGGACGAGGCCCGGGCCGAGACCGTCCGGGCGACCAAGCGCTTCGCCCGGCGGCAGGAGTCCTGGTTCCGCCGGGACGACCGGATCCACTGGCTCTCCCGGCCGGCCGGGACCGACCCGGCCGAGCTGCTCGACCGTTCGCTGGGGCTGATCGATCGTCAGGAAACGGCCGCCCGGTAGGCGGTTTCCGGCCATCCGGCGGTGCAGTTGCGCGGGCAGAGGGCCGTGCAGCACGGCCCGGCGGTCACGACCGGATCACGTGATGGCCACGGATCACCCGACGACCCCGGTCAGGCCCGGAACGCCACCCTGGACATGCCATCATCGAGGTCATAAGGGTCGGCCCGGGCGGGCCGATCGGCCAGGCCGCGAGTCGCACTCGTGTCGAACTGTCAGGGGAGGCCGCGTGTCCACGGGTACCGGCCCCGAAACCGGCCAGGGCGCGGGACGTTCCGCGAACGGCGCAGCCGTCGGCGGCGGTGCCGCGGCGCAGACCGCCGATCTCGACTCCTCCACGCTGCCGGACCTGCCGGTGCTGGCCGGACTGGACATGCCCACCTCGTACGCCCTCGCGCTGCCGGCACTGGACACCAGTGCCCCCGCCGGCGCGGTGCACGAGCGGGAGATCCGGCCGCGCCGCCGGCTCCGTTGGTGGCAGACCCTGCCGATAGCCCTGCTGGCCACCGCCGGGTCGCTGATGTTCGCCTTCCCGCTGGCCTTCGGCTCGGCCGGGGCCGGTTCGGCGATGATCGGGATGCTCGGCCTGCTGCTGACCGCCGCCTCGCTCGGCTGGGGGGCGATGGCCGCCCGGCACGCCGGTTACAAGTGGCCCGGACTGCCGCGCCGCGGCACCGGCGAGCGGGCCGGGTGGCGGGCGATCGTGATCTACACCCTGATCGTGCTGGCCGCCTGCGCGCTGGCCCTGTGGCGGGTCGTCCGGCTCTCCGGCCGGTAGCCGGCGGGCGGTCCGGCAGCCGACGGCCGGTTCGGTAGCCGACGGGCGGTCCGCCGGACGGAACCGGACGGCGGGCGTCCGGCGCCCCTCGGTACCATCGGGAGGGTGACCGCAACCTCCGCGCAGCCCGTCGGCCTCCCCTTCCTCAAGGGGCACGGCACCCAGAACGACTTCGTCATCGTCCCCGACCCGGACGGCCGGCTGACCATCGGCCCCGAGGCCGTCGCCGCGCTGTGCGACCGCCGCGCCGGCATCGGCGGGGACGGCCTGCTGCGCGTGGTGCGCTCCGCCGCCGACCCGGCCGCGGCTGACCAGGCCGACCGGGCCGAGTGGTTCATGGACTACCGCAACGCGGACGGTTCGATCGGCGAGATGTGCGGCAACGGCGTCCGGGTCTTCGCCCGCTACCTGGTCGAGGCCGGAC
Organism: Streptomyces sp. TLI_053; assembly: GCF_900105395.1. NCBI lineage: Bacteria > Bacillati > Actinomycetota > Actinomycetes > Kitasatosporales > Streptomycetaceae > Streptomyces > Streptomyces sp. TLI_053. Next base: position 3,506,860 of record NZ_LT629775.1, on the reverse strand, counting down.
TGGCCGAGCCGGGCGAGCTACCGGTGGCCACCCGGGCCGGACTGCGCACCGTGCGGGTGGCGGCGGACGCCGCGGACGGCACGCCCGGGGAGATCACCGTGGACATGGGCCGCGCCGCGCTGCCCGGACCGGACGGGATCGCGGTGGCGGTCGGCGGGCGCAGCTGGCCAGCCCTGAACGTCAACATGGGCAATCCGCACGCGGTCGCGTTCGTCGAGAGCCTGGACCACGCCGGCGAGCTGCGGACGGCGCCGGCGACCAGCCCCGAGGGCGCCTACCCGGAGGGTGTCAACGTCGAGTTCGTGGTGGACCGGGGGCCCCGGCACGTCGCGATGCGGGTGCACGAGCGCGGCTCCGGCGAGACCCTCTCCTGCGGCACCGGCGCCTGCGCCGTCGCGGTGGCCGCCGCCCGGCGGGACGGCCTGGACCCGGCGGTCACCGGCGCCGCCGTGACCTACGTGGTCGACGTGCTGGGCGGCCGGCTGACGATCACCGAGCACCCGGACGGCCGGGTGGAGAAGACCGGACCCGCGACGATCGTCGCCCGCGGCGAGCTGGACCCGTCCTGGACGGCGCTGCTCGGCGGCGTCTGACCGTCCCTCACGAGCGGTGCGCGCGGCCCGGGGTGTCTTCTCCGGGTCGCGCGGCCGTCGACGAACGCGTTTGCCCAATTCGTATCGGATCGAATCCCCCCGTTCGGGTGACAGGGATGACGGACGGGAAGCGGGGCATCGCGGAACGTGCTCTGCTCGGTAGCATGGACCACCGGGTCGGCCCACGCCCCCGGTACCGCTGCCGGAGGTGCCGATGACCATCGAAGCCGGGCAGCCCCTGGCGGGGCAGCCGACGTCCGCACGGCAAGCCGGGCCGCCCAGACGGCCGCTCGGCGGACTGGGCCGGGCCGCGCTCGGACGCGCCGGGCGCGCCGCGCTGCTGGCCACCGGCCGCCCACCGGTGCCGGACGCCCTCGAACCGCTGGTCCAGGCCCACCGGCGGCACCATCCGCAGGCCGACCTCGGCCTCCTCGGCCGCGCCTACCGGCTGGCCGAGGAGAGCCACCGGGGCCAGAAGCGGAAGAGCGGCGAGCCGTACATCACCCACCCGCTGGCCGTCACCATGATCCTGGCCCAACTGGGCGCCGGCACCACCACCTTGGTCGCCTCGCTGCTCCACGACACCGTGGAGGACACCGAGTTGACGCTGGAGCAGGTCGCCGGGGGGTTCGGTCCCGAAGTCGCCTATCTGGTCGACGGGGTGACCAAACTGGAGAAGGTCGACTTCGGGGCGGCGGCGGAGGCGGAGACCTTCCGCAAGATGCTGGTCGCCACCGGGGACGACGTCCGGGTGATGGTGATCAAGCTCGCCGACCGGCTGCACAACATGCGGACCATCCGGCACATGAAGCCGGCCAGTCAGGTGCGGATCGCCAAGGTCACCCGGGACGTGCTGATCCCGCTGGCCGAGCGGCTCGGCATCCAGGTGCTGAAGGCGGAGCTGGAGGACATCGTCTTCGCCACCCTGCACCCGGAGGAGCACGCCCGCACCCGTGCCCTGCTGGCCCGGCACGAGGACGGCCCGGACACCCTGCTGGCGCCGTTCGCCGGCGTGCTGGGCCGTCAGCTCGCCGAGGCCGGGGTCGCCGCCGAGGTGACCGTCCGGCCCCGGCACTGCGTCTCGCTGCACCGGGTGCTGCTCAAGCGGGACGCCGCCCCGGGGCGGGACGGCCGGCCGCAGGAGCCGCAGCCCGCCGACTTCGGGCGGCTGCTGGTGGTGGTCGAGGAGAACGCCGACTGCTACGCCGTGCTCGGTGAGCTGCACACCTGCTGGACGCCGCTGCCGGGCGAGTTCAAGGACTTCGTCGCCGCGCCCAAGTTCAACCTCTACCAGTCGCTGCACACCGCGGTGGCGCTGGCCGGCGGCGAGGTGGTCGAGGTGCTGGTGCGCACCCGCCGGATGCACGAGGTGGCCGAGACCGGGGTGGTGGCGCTCGGCGACCCCCGGCAGCCCGCGCGCGGCGGCGAGCAGGCCCCCGACGAGCTGGACCGCACCGACCCGGCCCGGCCGGGCTGGCTCTCCCGGCTGCTGGAGTGGCAGCAGGAGACCCCGGACCCGGACGCCTTCTGGTCCGCGCTGACCGCGGACCTCGCCGGTGACCGCGAGATCACCGCGGTCACCGAGCTCGGTGAGACGCTCCAGCTCCGGGCCGGGGCGACCTGCGTGGACGCCGCCTACCTGCTGGGCGAGGAGACCGGGCACCGATGTATCGGGGCGCGGGTGAACGGGCGGCTGGTGGCGCTCTCCACGGTGCTCCAGGACGGCGACCGGGTGGCCATCCTCACCGACGGCTCGGACACGGCCGACGGCCCCCACGGGCCGGACGGCGCCGACCGGCCGGACGGCGCTGACGGCCCCGACGGCCCCGGGGGGGCCGGGCGCTCCGCCGCTCCGGCCGGCCGGCGCCGCTCCGAGCCCTCCGGCCCCGCCCCCGAGTGGCTCGCGCACGCCCGCACCCCGGCCGCCAGGATCGCCATCGAACGCTGGCTCGCCGACCATCCGGCCCGCCGCCCGGTGGTCCGCACCGGCCCCTCGCCGAGCCAGCCCGCGCCGCCCGCGCACCCCGTCGCCGCCGGCCGTCCCGCCGTCCCGGTCACCGCGGCCGGCCGTCCGGGCGCGCCGGTCCGGCTGGCCCGCTGCTGCACCCCGGTGCCGCCGGACGCGATCGTCGGCTACCCGATCCGCGGCGGCGCGGTCGCCGTGCACCGGACCGCCTGTCCGGCCGGGGAGCGGATGCGGGCCGACGGGCGCGGCGCGCTGGACGTCGACTGGCGCCCCGGCGGCGCCCCGCCGGCCGGCTACCGGGCCACCCTGCGGGCCGAGGCGCTGAACCGGCCCCGGCTGCTCGCCGACCTCACCGCCGCGATCTCGGGGGAGGGCGTCGGCATCGTCTCGGCCGAGGTCGAGCCGCCGCAGGAGCTGCGGGTCCGGCACACCTACACCGTCGAGCTGCCGGACCCGGCCGCGCTGGCCGCGGTGCTGCGGGCCATGCTGCGGGTGTCAGGGGTGTACGACGTGGAGCGGCCGCACGCCCCGCCCGGCGGCGGCCCCGGCCGGGCCCCGGCCGTCCCGCCCGGCCCGGCGGTCCGTCCGGCGGGCGACCCGGCGGCGCCGGAGGTAAATGCGGATGACCCGTCCGCGCCCGGCGTGCGACCATCATGGGGAATTCACGGCCGGACCGCGGCGTTCTCGGGGCAGAGGAGTCCCAGCCCGAACCGCGGCCCCGAGGGGTAGCTCGCACCTCGCCCGAGTGGTAGTCGGGGCGGCAGCCGGGCAGACTCCCGGCACGACCGTCCGTACGGTCGCGCACAGGCCACCCGTTCCAGCAGCCGAAGGACAGAATGACCTCCACGTTCGACACCCGCGACCAGACCGACGCCGCGCGCCGCATCGACGGTCTGCGGGCGGAAGCCCTCATGGACGAGGACCTCGCGGCCATCGACGAGGACCACGGCCACCACTACGACGGCGACCAGTACGACCGCAGCGAGCGCGCCGCGCTCCGCCGTGTCGCCGGCCTCTCCACCGAGCTCGAGGACGTCACCGAGGTCGAGTACCGCCAGCTCCGCCTGGAGCGCGTGGTGCTCGTCGGGGTCTGGACCGACGGCACCCTGGAGGAGGCGGAGAACTCGATGGCCGAGCTCGCCGCACTGGCCGAGACGGCCGGCTCCGAGGTGCTGGACGGCGTGATCCAGCGCCGTGACAAGCCCGACGCGGCCACCTACATCGGTTCCGGCAAGGCCAAGGACCTGCGCGACATCGTCGCCGCCAGCGGCGCCGACACCGTGGTCTGCGACGGTGAGCTCACCCCGGGCCAGCTGATCCACCTGGAGGACGTGGTCAAGGTCAAGGTCGTCGACCGGACGGCCCTGATCCTGGACATCTTCGCCCAGCACGCCAAGTCCCGCGAGGGCAAGGCTCAGGTCTCGCTCGCGCAGATGCAGTACATGCTGCCGCGACTGCGCGGCTGGGGCCAGTCGCTCTCCCGGCAGATGGGCGGTGGTGGCTCCGGCTCGTCCGGCGGCGGCATGGCCACCCGTGGACCGGGTGAGACCAAGATCGAGACCGACCGGCGCCGGATCCGGGAGAAGATGGCGAAGCTCCGCAAGGAGATCGCCGACATGAAGAAGGGTCGCGACACCAAGCGCCAGGAGCGCAAGCGCCACCAGGTGCCGTCCGTGGCCATCGCCGGTTACACCAACGCCGGCAAGTCCTCCCTGCTCAACCGGCTCACCGGCGCGGGCGTGCTGGTGGAGAACTCGCTGTTCGCCACCCTCGACCCGACCGTGCGCCGGGCGCAGACGCCGAGCGGCCGGGTCTACACCCTGGCCGACACCGTCGGCTTCGTCCGGCACCTGCCGCACCACCTGGTCGAGGCGTTCCGCTCCACCATGGAGGAGGTCGCCGACGCCGACCTCATCCTGCACGTGGTGGACGGCTCGCACCCCGAGCCGGAGACGCAGCTGGCCGCCGTCCGCGAGGTGGTCGTCTCGGTCGACGCGCAGAACGTGCCGGAGATCGTGGTGATCAACAAGGCCGACGCCGCCGACCCGCTGGTGCTGCAGCGGCTGCTGCGCCGCGAGCCGCACGCCATCGTGGTGTCGGCCCGCACCGGCGTCGGCATCGAGGAACTGCTCGCGCTCATCGACGACGAGCTGCCGCGGCCGGCGGTCGAGGTGCACGCGCTCGTCCCGTACACCCAGGGCGCGCTGGTGTCCCGGGTGCACGCCGAGGGCGAGCTGCTCGGTGCCGAGCACACCGGCGAGGGCACCCTGCTGCACGCCAAGGTGCCGGCCGAGCTGGCCGCCGAGCTGGAGCCCTTCGCGGTGGCGCTGACGCCGCAGGGCTGATCCGGCCCGCGCGAACGCGAACGGCCCCGGTCCCCCCCTCCTCGCGGAAGGGGGCCGGGGCCGTCGGCGTGTCCGGGCCGGTCCGGCCGGCGGCCGGGCCGGGGCTACTTCTTCCTGGCGATCCAGTCCAGCGCCTGCTTGGCGACCGTCTCCAGGTACGGCCCGCTCAGCGAGGTGTGGTCCTGGGTGCCGATCGAGGTGTTGGAGACCAGCGCCAGCTTGCCGTCCGGCATCGGCGCGAACCAGCCGCCGCCGCTGGAGCCCTGGGTCATGTTGCAGCCGATGGTGAGCATCGACGGGCGCTTCGGGTCGAAGGAGAGCCGGGTCGGCTTCCCGCCCTCGCACTTGTACAGCTCCTGGCCGTCGAACGGCTTGTACAGCGGGTAGCCGACGGCGGTGGCGGTGACCTTGTCGCGTGGGGCGTCGAACCAGACCGGCACGGCCCCGCCGACGGTCTCCTCCAGCGACTTGCCGGTGTCGTTCTGGTTGCCCACCCGCATGATCGCGAAGTCGTACTGGTTCGCCGCGTCACCGGTACCGCCGCCCTCGACCAGCCACTGCGGCGAGGTCACCACGTCCTTGGCCCACCAGGTGCCGAGCGGCGCCAGTTCGGTCAGCGGGGCCTTCTTGCCGCCGCTGGAGGCACCCGAGTTGTTGTAGGCGGGGACGAACACCAGGTCCTTGAAGTAGTTGCCGCCCTTGCCGGGGTGGACGCAGTGGCCGGCCGTCCAGACCAGATTGCTCTTGCCCGGGTGCGCCGGGTCCTGGACCACGGTGGCCGAGCAGTTGCCCCGGCCGCCCTCGGCGGAGAAGAAGACCTTCCCGGACGGCTGCTTGGTGTACGGACGCGGCACCGGCACGGCCTTGACCGTCGCGGGCTCCGGGTCGGTGACCCCGGCGTCGTCGGCGGGCTTGGCGGTGGGCGGCGCCGGGTCGGCCGGCTTGGAGTCGCCCATCTTGTCCGGGTTCCAGAAGTCCTTGACGATCGGGTTGTTGAAGACGTGCTTGGACGCCCAGTTGTCCCAGTCCTCGAACTTCCACCGGGTCAGGTCGTCCCAGCTCTTCGGCAGGCCCTCCAGCAGGCTGGTCGGGATGCCGGTGGGCAGGGTGATGCCGCCGATCACGCCACTGCCGCCCCCCGCGGCGGTGGTGGAGGCGGAGGCGCCCGCCGAGGGCGGCGGGGCGGCGGTTCCCCCGCCGCCCGAAGGCCCGTCGGGGCCGCAGGCGGTGACGGCGAGCAGGGTCCCCGCGGCGAGGACGGCGGCCGCGGCGGACCGGTGGATCGCTGGCATGAGTGCTGTCCCCCTGGTGGTTCGGTGTGGGCGGCGGGCCGCCGTCCTGGAGTCTGCCACTGGCCACCAGGACGGCGCCGGGCGGCCCCCGGTTGCGCTTCCCGGTGGGTGGTCACCGATCTGTGACGCGGGGGCCGTCGGCTCGTTGGCACTGGGGGCCCGCTCCCCGCCGAATGGTGAACCTTCACCGGTCTTCACCCGGACGAGTGAAGCGCTCTTGTGATCAACCGTCAGGGATAGGTAACCCTTACCTGACGCGACGGTGCGAGCGCCCGCCGGATTCCTCCACCCCACGCGCGTCGGCACTCCACGCGCACCAAGGAGCAGCATTGAGCACCGCCCTCACCGGAGCCCCACCCGACACCCCGGCCGGCCGGCCAGGCCCCGCGGCCCCGGCCGCCGCCGGCACCGTTCCCACCGCCGTTCCCACCGCCGCCGGCACCGTTCCCGCCGCCGCCCCGGCGGTGTCCGACCGGCTGCTCCACCCGGACCCCGCCGTCGCCGCCGAACAGGCCGGCGTGGAGGCCCTGCTGCGCTGCTGGGCCCGCGAGACCGGAGCCGCGCCCGGCCCGGACGGACACCTGCGGATCGCCGTCCTCGGCGGCGCCGCCCGGCTCTCCGCCCCCGTCCGGCACTGGTCGCCGGCCGGCTGGCACCGGTTCGGCCCGGCCACCCTCGGGGCCGGCGCGGCGGAGGACCTCCACGAGGCCCCGGTGGACGCCGTCACCGCCGCCGCCCTGCTCGCCGCCGCGGCCGCCGACCGGCCCGACCCCGGGCAGATCGCCGACCTCGCCGCGCGGGTCGCCGACTCGGTGGTCCGCACCGCCGACATCCTCGCCCACCACCGCTCCGGCACCGCCCCGGCGCCCGGCGGACCCGAGCGCTCCGCGTTCCTCGCCACCGAGCAGTCCCTGCTGCTCGGCCACCCGCTGCACCCCACCCCCAAGAGCCGCGACGGCCTCGGCCCCGCCCAGAGCGCCGCCTACTCGCCCGAACTGCACGGCTCCTTCCAACTGCACTGGTACGCCGTCGACCGCGAACTGCTCGCCGCCGGCTCCGCCCTCACCGAGGGCGCCGACCGGATCACCGCCCAGCTGCTCGGCGACCCCGCCCTGCTGCCGCCCGGCACCGCCGCCCTGCCGCTGCACCCCTGGCAGGCCCGCGAACTGGCCCACCGCCCGGCCGTCGCCGCCCTGCTCGCCGAGGGCCGGCTGCACGACCTCGGCCCGTCCGGCGCCGCCTGGTACCCGACCTCCTCGGTGCGCACCGTCTACCGGCCCGGCACCCCCTGGATGCTGAAGCTCTCGCTCGGCCTGCGGATCACCAACTCCCGCCGGGAGAACCTCCGCAAGGAGCTCCACCGGGGCCTGGAGATGCACCGGCTGCTGGAGAGCGGCCTCGGCGCCGAGTGGCGGGCCGCCCACCCCGGCTTCGACATCGTCCGCGACCCCGCCTGGATCGGCGTCGACCACCCCGGTCTCGGCGACCCCGGCGGCTTCGACACCGTGCTGCGCGCCCAGCCCTTCGCCCCCGGCGACCGCGCCCACTGCGTGGCCGGTCTGGTCGCCGAGCGGCCCCACCCGGCGGGGACCGGCGAGGAGGCCGGGCGCGTCCCGTCCCGGCTCGGCGACCTGCTCCGGACGCTCGCCGCCCGCACCGGACGGCCGCTGCCCACCGTGGCGGCCGAATGGTTCCTGCGCTACCTGGACGCCGTCGTCCTGCCCGTGCTCTGGCTGGACGGACAGGCCGGCATCGCGCTGGAGGCGCACCAGCAGAACAGCCTCGTCCTGCTCGACGCCGACGGCTGGCCCAACGGCGGCCGCTACCGCGACAACCAGGGCTACTACTACCGGCGGAGCGCCACCGACCGGCTCACCGCCCGGCTGCCCGGCCTCGGCGCGCGCAGCGACACCTTCCTCGACGACCCGGTGATCGACCACCACTTCGCCTACTACCTGGGCATCAACCACGTCCTCGGCCTGGTCGGCGCCCTCGGCTCGCAGCGCCTCGCCGACGAGGCCGTGCTGCTGGCCGCACTCCGGAGCTTCCTGACCGGGCCCGCCGCCCGGGCCACCGGCTCCGTGCTCCCGGGCCTGCTGCTCGACGCCCCGACGCTGCCCTGCAAGGCCAATCTGCTCACCCGGATCCAGGGCCTGGACGAGCTGGTGGGGCCGGTCGCCACCCAGTCCGTCTACATCGAGCTGCCCAACCCGGTGGCGGGCGCGTGAGCGGGCCGGCGGCCGGGACGGCCGGCACCGGCCGCGCGGCGGACGATCCCGCCGGATGGGGCGCGATGACCACCGTCGCCGGGGAGTTCCGGCTCCGCCGGGTCCGGCTCCCTGCCGACCTCGGCCTGCTCACCCGCTGGATGAACGACCCCGACGTGGCCGCGTTCTGGGAACTCGCCGGCCCGTCCGCCGTGACCGAACGGCACCTGCGCCGCCAGCTCGACGGCGACGGCAGCAGCCTGCCCTGCCTAGGACTGCTCGACGACACCCCGATGAGCTACTGGGAGGTCTACCGCGCCGACCTCGACCCGCTCGCCGCGCACTACCCGGCCCGGCCGCACGACGCCGGACTGCACCTGCTGCTCGGGCCCGCCGCCAGCCGCGGCCGGGGCCTCGGCACCGCCCTGCTCGCGGCCCTGGCCGACCGGGTGCTGCGCGAGCGCCCGCGCTGCGAACGGGTGGTCGCCGAGCCGGACGTCCGCAACCGGCGTTCCGTCCGCGCCTTCCGGCGGGCCGGCTTCCGGCTCGCCGCCGAACTCGACCTGCCCGACAAGCGGGCCGCCCTGATGATCCGCGACCGCACCCCGCACCCCGCCTAGGACAGCACCCGACTCATGGACACCCCAGCCTCCCCGTCCGGACCGTACGACCTGCTCGGCATCGGCATCGGCCCCTTCAACCTCTCGCTCGCCGCGCTCGCCGAGCCCGTCCCCGGGCTGCGCACCCTCTTCTGCGACCGGCGCCCGGAGTTCCGCTGGCACCCCGGGATGCTCGTCGACGGCGCGCGGATGCAGGTGCCGTTCCTCGCCGACCTGGTGTCCCTGGTCGACCCGACCAGCCCCTGGTCCTTCCTCAACCACCTGCGGGAGGAGGAGCGGCTGTTCCCGTTCTACTTCACCGAGCGCTTCCAGCTCACCCGCCGCGAGTACGACCACTACTGCCGCTGGGCCGCCGAACGGCTCGCCAACTGCCGCTTCGGCACCGAGGTCACTGCCCTGCACTGGACCGGCGACCGCTACCGCGCCGAGCTGCGCGAACCCGCCACCGGCCGGGAGCACACCGTCGAGGCGCGCAACGTCGTGCTCGGCGTCGGCACCCTGCCCGTCCGCCCCGCGGCCTTCGCCGCGCTCGACGGCCACCCGGGCGTCTTCCACTCCGCCGACTACCTCGACCGGCGCGACGGACTGGCCGGTGCCCGGGACGTCACCGTGGTCGGCAGCGGGCAGTCCGGCGCCGAGATCTTCCTCGACCTGCTGCGCCGCCACGACGGCGACGGCGTGCGACTGCGCTGGCTCACCCGCACCCGGGCGCTCGCGCCGATGGAGTACTCCAAACTCGGCCTGGAGCACTTCACCCCCGACTACACCCGGTACTTCCACGGCCTGCCCGGAGCCGTCCGCGACCACCTGGTCGAGGCCCAGTGGCAGCTCCACAAGGCCGCCTCCGCCGAGACCCTCGCCGAGATCCACGACCAGCTGTACGAACGCACCGTCGGCCGGCCGGTCGGCGCGGCGCCGGTCGAGATCACGCCCGGCACCGAGGTCACCGAGGCGCGGCCCGGCCCCTGCGGCGGGCTCGAACTCGACTGCCGGCACACCGACTCCGGTACCGCGCACCTGGTGCGCACCGACGCCGTGGTGCTCGCCACCGGTTACCGGGCGGCCGGACCGGCCGCCCTGGAACCGCTCGCCCACCTGATCGACCGCGACCCGGCCGGCCGCTACCGGGTCGACCTCGACCACCGGGTGGCCACCCGACCGGAGGTCACCGGCGGGCTGTACGTGCAGAACGGCGAGCTGCACACCCACGGGGTGGGCACTCCCGACCTGGGGCTCGGCGCCCACCGGGCCGCGGTGATCCTCAACGCCGTCACCGGGCGGACCGTCCACCGGCTGCCCCGGCGCACCGCCTGGACCGGCTTCGCGCCGCCCGCGCCGCCCGCCCCGGCCTCCGCGCCGCCCGCCCCGACGACCGCGGGGGCCCGTCCGGCCGCCGAGGCCGCCCCCGCCTCCTCCCTTCCCGCTTCCAGCCTCCCCCGACCCCAGGAGCCGACCCGTGCCGCAACCGCCGGCCGCTGAACCGCCGCTGTACCTGCCGCCGCAGCTCACCGCCGGCCATTGGCAGCGGGCCGGCCGCGCGCTGCTCGCCAAGATGCTCGGCGAGTTCGCCTACGAGGAACTCCTCGCCCCGACCGGGACCGGGGAACCGGACGGCTGGACGCTCGCCCTGCCCGGGGCCGAGTACCGCTTCACCGCCCGGCGCGGCGCCTACGGGAGCTGGCTCGTCGACCCCGGATCCGTCCACTGCGACGACCCGGCGGGCCTCGACCCGCTGCGCTTCCTGGTCCACGCCCGGCACGTCCTCGGGCTGCGCGGCGACACCACCGGCCACCTGCTGCGCGAGCTCACCGCGACCCTGATCGCCGACGCCCACCTGCTGGCCACCGGCCTGACCGCCGCCGAACTCGCCGACCTCGGCCACACCGAGCTGGAGGGCCGGCAGGGCGGCCACCCGTGGATCGTCCCCAACAAGGGCCGGATCGGCTTCTCCGCCGCCGACGCCGCGCGCTGGGCCCCCGAGGCCCGCACCCCGCGCCCGCTGCCCTGGATCGCGGTGCACCGCCGGCTCGCCGAGTACCGGGGCGTGGCCGGCCTCGCCGACGCCGAGCTGCTGTACCGCCGGGAGCTCGACGACCCGGCCGCGCTCCGTGCCCCGCTCGGCGCCGCCGCCGACGACTACCTGCTGCTGCCGGTGCACCCGTGGCAGTGGGACGAGACCGTGGTGCCGCTGTTCGCCCCGTGGATCGCCTCCGGCGAGATCGTGCCGCTCGGCACCGACGGCGACCTGCGGCTGCCCCAGCAGTCGATCCGCTCGTTCTTCAACGAGAGCCACCCCGAGCGCTGCACCGTCAAACTGCCGCTGGCCGTCCTCAACACCCTGGTCTGGCGCGGCCTGCCCACCGAACGCACCCTCGCCGCGCCCGCCGTCACCGCCTGGATCCACGGGCTGCGCGACGCCGACCCCTTCCTGCGCGAGGAGTGCCGGGTGGTGCTGCTCGGCGAGATCGCCTCGGTCACCGTCGACCACCCGGTCTACCGCGACCTGCCCGAGGCCCCCTACCAGTACAAGGAGTTGCTCGGCGCGATCTGGCGGGAGCCGCTCGGCCCGGCCCTGGCGCCCGGCGAGCGCGGCCGCACCCTGGCCGCCCTGCTCCAGACCGGACGCGACGGACGGCCGCTGGCCGCCGAACTGGTCGCCCGCTCCGGGCTCGCCCCCGCCGAGTGGACCGGCCGGCTGTTCGCCGCGATGCTGCCGCCGCTGCTGCACTTCCTCTACCGCTACGGGCTGGTGTTCTCCCCGCACGGTGAGAACGCCGTCCTGGTCTTCGACGAGCGGGACGTGCCGGTCCGGCTGGCGGTCAAGGACTTCGTCGACGACGTCAACCTCAGCGACCAGGACCTGCCGGAACTGCGCGACCTGCCCGCCGAGGTGGACGCGGTGCTGCTGCGCGAGGACCCGCAGGGCCTGTGCCAGTTCCTGCACTCCGGGCTGTTCATCGGCGTGTACCGCTATCTGGCACCGCTGCTGGAGGCCGGGACCGGCCTCGCCGAGGCGGAGTTCTGGGCGCTGCTGCGCGCCGAGATCCACCGCTACCAGGGGCGCTTCCCGGAACTGGCCGAACGGTTCGCGCTGTTCGACCTGTTCCGGCCCCGGATCGACCGGCTCTGCCTGAACCGCAACCGGCTGCTGCTGGACGGCTACGGCGACCGCCCGCACCGGCCGCACGCCGCCCGGCACGGCACCGTGCCCAACCCGCTCGCCGCGGACGGTACGGGCCGGGTGCCCCGCCGACGGGACCGGATTGTCACCCCTGCCCCGTAGGCTGGGTGGGTCATGACGAACGACTCCGAATCCCAGCTCCCCGCCGAGGACGCCGACGAGGCCGGGAGCGTCGCGGACGCCCCGGCGGAGGCCGTCCCCCGCGCCCGTGTCCCCGAGCTGCTGCACGCCGCGGTGGCCTCCGTCGGCGGCGTCGAGCGCCCCGGACAGCTCCGGATGGCCGAGGCCGTCGCGGACGCCGTCGACCACGGCGAGCACCTGTTGGTGCAGGCCGGCACCGGTACCGGCAAGTCCCTCGCCTACCTGGTGCCGGCGCTCGCCCACGGGGACCGCGTGGTGGTCGCCACCGCGACCCTGGCGCTCCAGCGCCAGCTGGTCGAGCGGGACCTTCCGCGCACCGTGGAGGCGCTGCACCCGGTGCTGCGGCGCCGTCCGCTGTTCGCGATGCTCAAGGGCCGCTCCAACTACCTGTGCCTGCACCGGGCCAACGAGGGCACCCCGAGTGACGAGGGCGAGGGCCTGTTCGACCCGGTCGAGGCGCTGGGCGGGCCGGCCGGCAAGCTCGGCAAGGAGGTGCTCCGGCTGCGCGACTGGGCGGACGAGACGGAGACCGGCGACCGGGACGACATGACCCCCGGCGTCTCCGACCGGGCCTGGGCCCAGCTCGCGGTCACCTCCAAGGAGTGCCTGGGCGCGACCCGCTGCGCGTACGGCCAGGAGTGCTTCGCGGAGAAGGCCCGGGAGCGGGCCAAGCTCGCCGACGTCGTCGTCACCAACCACGCGATGCTCGCGATCGACGCGATCGAGGGTGCTCCGGTGCTGCCCGAGCACGGGCTGCTGATCATCGACGAGGCGCACGAGCTGGTCAACCGGGTCACCGGGGCGGCCACCGCCGAGCTGACCGTCGGCGCGGTGAACCGGACGGTCAAGCGGGCCGCCCGGCTCGCCAACGAGAAGGCCGTGGACGCGCTGCAGGCCGCCGCCGAGAACTACCACGGCCTGATGGAGACCGCCCAGCCCGGCCGGGTGGAGGAGCTGCCCGAGTACCTCGCCTACGCCGTGACGGCGATCCGGGACGCCTCCCGGCAGGTGATCACCTCGCTCGGCGAGACCAGGGACAAGGGGCTCAGCGACGAGGACGCCGTGCGCAAGCAGGCGATGGCCGCCGCGGAGTCCCTGCACGAGACCGCCGACCGGCTGCTCCAGGACTCCGAGTACGACGTGGTCTGGATCGAGCGCAGCGACCGCTACGGGCTGGGCACCGCCTCGCTGCGGGTCGCCCCGCTGAGCGTCTCCGGGCTGCTGCGGGAGGGCCTGTACAAGGAGCGCGCGGTGGTGCTCACCTCGGCCACCCTCAAGCTCGGCGGGGACTTCACCGGCGTGGCCGCCTCGGTGGGCCTGCCGTCCGACGCCCGGCTGCCGGACGTCCGCACGCCCGGCGACAACCCGGAGGCGGCGGGCGAGGGCATGGGCGACGAGCCGGTGCCGCACTGGCGGGGGATCGATGTCGGCTCGCCGTTCAAGTACTCCAAGCAGGGCATCCTCTATGTCGCCAGGCATCTGGCCGATCCCGGGCGCGATCCCGAACGGCCGGACATGCTGGACGAGTTGGCCGATCTGATCGGTGCGGCCGGCGGGCGGACGCTGGGGCTGTTCTCCTCGATGCGGGGGGCGCAGACGGCCGCCGAGGCGATGCGGGAGCGGCTGGACCAGCGGATCCTGCTTCAGGGCGAGGACACCCTGGGCGAGTTGATCCGTGAGTTCGCCTCGGACGCGAGCACCTGCCTGTTCGGCACCCTGTCGCTCTGGCAGGGCGTGGACGTGCCCGGTTCGGCCTGCCAGCTGGTGGTGATGGACCGGATCCCGTTCCCGAGGCCGGACGACCCGCTGATGAGCGCCCGGCAGAAGGACGTCGAACAGCGCGGCGGGAACGGCTTCATGGCCGTCGCGGCCACCCATGCGGCGTTGCTGATGGCGCAGGGTGCGGGGCGGCTGGTGCGTGCGGCCGAGGACCGGGGCGTGGTGGCGGTGCTCGACCCGCGGGTGGAGACCAAGCGGTACGGCGGCTTCTTCCGGTCCTCGATGCCGGAGTTCTGGTACACCACGGACCGCAACCAGGTGCGCCGCTCGCTGGCGGCGATCGACGAATCGGCGGCGCCGGTCCGGCCGGTGCCGAAGCGGGGCTGATCCGGGCCGACGGGCCGGGACAGGTCGGGACAGGCCGGAGGGGCTCCACGCGAGGTGTGCGGGGAGCCCCTTCCTGTGGGTCCGGGCGGGGCGGCGGCTCGTGGACGCCGGGTGCTTCCGGCTCCGTCCGGCTGGTTCCGGGTGGTTCCGAGGGTTCCGGCTTCTTCCGGTACGGCGGAGCCGGTGCGGTCAGAGCCGGCGGAGGACGGCCACGACCTTGCCCAGGATGGTCGCGTTGTCGCCGTTGATCGGCTCGTACGCGGGGTTGTGCGGCATCAGCCAGATCCGGCCGTCCTCGCGCTTGAGGCGCTTGACGGTGGCCTCGCCGTCGATCATCGCGGCCACGATGTCGCCGTTCTCGGCGACCGGCTGGCGGCGGACGGTGACCCAGTCGCCGTCGCAGATGGCCGCCTCGATCATCGAGTCACCGCGCACGGTGAGCGCGAACAGTTCGCCCTCGCCGACCAGTTGCCGCGGCAGCGGGAAGACGTCCTCGACGGTCTGCTCGGCCAGGATCGGCCCACCGGCGGCGATCCGGCCGACCAGCGGCACGTAGGAGGTGGACGGGCGGCCGGCCGTCTCTGCGGTGTTCGGCCGGGCCACCTCGACGCCGCGGACCTCGTAGGCGCGCGGGCGGTGCGGGTCCCGCCGCAGGAAGCCCTTGCGCTCCAGGGCCATCAGCTGATGGGCCACCGAGGAGGTGCTGGACAGGCCGACGGCCTGGCCGATCTCGCGCATGGACGGCGGGTAGCCCCGGCGCTGCACGGAGTCCCTGATGACCTCGATCACCCGGCGCTGGCGCTCGGTGAGGCCGGCCTCGTCGGTCCGGATCCCGGGCGGGCGGCCCGGCGCGGAACGGGTCGGCGCCGGGTGGGCGTCGTCCAGGGCGGGGGAGTGTTCGATGGGCTGGTCCGGAACACGCCCGACCCCGGAAATGCCCGGGCCCAGGGGGCGATGGTCCTCGCTGCGGTCCATGCTGATGTCCACGCTCTGCTGATTCGTGGTGCGCTGCCCCACCTTGAGCTGGGAGTGATCCTGCACCGGGATGGTGTTGCTTTCGACGGCGTTCACGGCTGCCCCTCTCGACGGCTGTCCTCTCCTTTTTCCAGCCCAACGCACCTCGTATCGAAAGGTTGCGCCAAACACACGTTCGAGTGAATTATTCGGGAGTTGGCTGACTCGATCAAGGCTTTGTTGTACATCGATTAAATGTTCGATCGGAAATCGGCTCCGAGGGTATCGCGCGCGGCGACACGCCAGCACCCCTCCTTCGCTCCGAAACCTAGATGTAGTGGCTACAGTCCTCTCCGTGGCCCAGTACTTGTGGTCGAGGCCTCAAGATCGGGTTGCTCGCAGGGCCCTGGGATCGCATAGACTCGACCAAGTCCGCACGTCCTGCCAAGGAGGGATCCTCAGGTGCACTGCCCCTTCTGCCGGCACTCCGACAGCCGCGTCGTCGACAGCCGGACCACCGAGGACGGCAGCTGCATCCGCCGCCGCCGGCAGTGCCCGGACTGCGGTCGCCGATTCACCACGGTGGAGACGGCAGCCCTGATGGTCATCAAGCGCAGCGGCGTCACCGAGCCGTTCTCCCGGGAGAAGGTCATCTCCGGAGTCCGCAAGGCCTGCCAGGGCCGCCCGGTCACCGAGGACGCCCTCGCCCAGCTCGGCCAGCGGGTCGAGGAGTGCGTGCGGGCCACCGGCAACGCCGAGCTCACCACCCACGACGTCGGGCTCGCCATACTCGGCCCGCTCAAGGAACTCGACGTCGTCGCGTTCCTGCGCTTCGCCAGCGTCTACCAGGCGTACGACGGACTGGAAGACTTCGAGGCCGCCATCGCGGAGCTCCGCGCCGAGCAGCCCGCCACCGAGGCCGACGGCGCCTGCGTGCCCGTCGCCGCCGCCGCGCCCTAGCCGGCCCGGCCCCTTTCCGGGGTCGGCGCAACTCCTTCGGTCCCCCGGGGCCGACGTGTGCCCGAAAACGGCGCACAGACCATGACAAAACGTGCGCGGTGGGTGAAGATCCCTGCCTGCCGCACACCGGAAGAGCGAACCAGCCGTGCCCGGACTTTTCGGTGCACTTCGGGCGTTTGCCCAACCAGGAGGAGGAACAGAAGTGACAGACACCACGAGCGGTTCCGCACGCGGGTCGAAGTCCGACCGGACCGCGGGCAAGGGTGCCGGCAAGGCTCCCAAGGGCGGCCTGCGGATCGAGCGCATCTACACCACCCCTGGCGTGCACCCGTACGACAAGGTCCGCTGGGAGCGGCGCGACGTCGTCATGACCAACTGGCGTGACGGCTCGATCAACTTCGAGCAGCACGGCGTCGAGTTCCCCGACTTCTGGTCGGTCAACGCGGTCAACATCGTCACCTCCAAGTACTTCCGCGGCGCCCTCGGTACCCCGCAGCGCGAGTGGAGCCTCAAGCAGATCATCGACCGCGTGGTGCTCACCTACCGCGCCGCCGGCGAGAAGAACGGCTACTTCGCCACCCCGGACGACGCCGAGGTCTTCGAGCACGAGCTGACCCACGCCCTCCTCCACCAGGTGTTCAGCTTCAACTCGCCGGTCTGGTTCAACGTCGGCACCAAGCAGCCCCAGCAGGTCTCGGCCTGCTTCATCCTGTCCGTCGACGACTCCATGGAGTCGATCCTCGACTGGTACAAGGAAGAGGGCATGATCTTCAAGGGCGGCTCCGGCGCCGGCCTCAACCTCTCCCGGATCCGGTCCTCCAAGGAGCTGCTCTCCTCCGGCGGCAACGCCTCCGGCCCGGTCTCCTTCATGCGCGGCGCCGACGCCTCCGCCGGCACCATCAAGTCCGGTGGCGCCACCCGCCGCGCGGCCAAGATGGTCGTGCTCGACGTCGACCACCCGGACGTCGAGGCCTTCATCGAGACCAAGGTGAAGGAGGAGGAGAAGATCCGCGCCCTGCGCGACGCGGGCTTCGACATGGACCTCGGCGGCGACGACATCGCCTCCGTCCAGTACCAGAACGCCAACAACTCCGTCCGCGTCAACGACGAATTCATGACCGCCGTCGAGAACGGCACCGGATTCGGCCTGCGCGCCCGGATGACCGGCGAGGTCATCGAGACCGTCGACGCGAAGAAGCTCTTCCGCAAGATGGCCGAGGCCGCCTGGGCCTGCGCCGACCCCGGCATCCAGTACGACTCCACCATCAACCAGTGGCACACCTGCCCGGAGTCCGGCCGGATCAACGCGTCCAACCCCTGCTCCGAGTACATGCACCTGGACAACTCCAGCTGCAACCTCGCCTCGCTCAACCTGATGAAGTTCCTCCGCGACGACGACTCGTTCGACGCCGGGAGCTTCGCCAAGGTCGTCGAGCTGGTCATCACCGCGATGGACATCTCCATCTGCTTCGCCGACTTCCCCACCGAGAAGATCGGCGAGACCACCCGCGCGTTCCGCCAGCTCGGCATCGGCTACGCCAACCTCGGCGCCCTGCTGATGGCCACCGGCCACGCCTACGACAGCGAGGGCGGCCGCGCCCTGGCCGGCGCCATCACCTCCCTGATGACCGGCACCGCCTACCGCCGGGGCGCCGAACTCGCCGGTGTGGTCGGCCCGTACGACGGCTACGCCCGCAACGCGGCCCCGCACCAGCGGGTCATGAAGCAGCACGCGGACGCCTCGAAGGCCGGCGTGTCCTTCGACGAGCTGGACGCCCCGGTCTGGACCGCCGCCACCGCGACCTGGGACGAGGTCCTGCGGATCGGCGCGCAGAACGGCTTCCGCAACGCCCAGGCCTCGGTGCTCGCCCCGACCGGCACCATCGGTCTGATGATGGACTGCGACACCACCGGCGTGGAGCCCGACCTCGCGCTAGTCAAGTTCAAGAAGCTCGTCGGCGGCGGCTCGATGCAGATCGTCAACGGCACCGTCCCGCGCGCCCTCAAGCGCCTGGGCTACCAGGACGAGCAGATCGAGGCGGTCGTCGCCCACATCGCCGAGCACGGCAACGTGGTGGACGCGCCGGGTCTGAAGCGCGAGCACTACGAGGTGTTCGACTGCGCGATGGGTGAGCGGGTCATCTCGGCCATGGGCCACGTCCGGATGATGGCCGCGATCCAGCCGTGGATCTCGGGTGCCATCTCCAAGACGGTCAACATGCCGGAGACTGCCACCGTCGAGGAGATCGAGGAGATCTACTTCGAGGCGTGGAAGCTCGGCGTCAAGGCCCTGGCAATTTATCGCGACAACTGCAAGGTCGGCCAGCCGCTCTCGGCCAAGAAGAAGGACTCCGAGGCCAAGACCGAGCAGGCCGCAGCCCCCGCCGCGGTCGAGAAGGTCGTCGAGTACCGCCCGGTCCGCAAGCGCCTGCCCAAGGGCCGCCCGGGCATCACCACCTCCTTCACGGTCGGTGGCGCCGAGGGCTACATGACCGCCAACTCCTACCCGGACGACGGCCTCGGCGAGGTCTTCCTGAAGATGTCCAAGCAGGGCTCGACCCTCGCGGGCATGATGGACGCCTTCTCCATCGCCGTCTCGGTGGGCCTGCAGTACGGCGTCCCGCTGGAGACCTACGTCTCGAAGTTCACCAACATGCGCTTCGAGCCGGCCGGTCTGACCGACGACCCGGACCTGCGCATGGCGCAGTCGATCGTCGACTACATCTTCCGCCGCCTGGCGCTGGACTTCCTGCCGTTCGAGACCCGTTCGGCGCTCGGCATCCACTCGGTCGAGGAGCGTCAGCGCCACCTGGAGACGGGCTCCTACGAGCCGCTGGAGGCGGACGAGGAGCTGGACACCGAGACGCTCGCGCAGTCCGCCCCGGTGGCCGCGAAGCCGGTCGCCGTCCCGGCTCCGGCCCCGGTCGCCGCCCCGACGCCCAAGGCCGCCCCGGCCCAGGCCCACAACTCCACCGAGCTGATGGAGATCCAGCTGGGCATGAACGCCGACGCGCCGCTCTGCTTCTCCTGCGGCACCAAGATGCGCCGCGCGGGCAGCTGCTACCTCTGCGAAGGCTGCGGCTCCACCAGCGGCTGCAGCTGAGCGCAGCCGCCGCCTCCCGAGTGAGGTGAGCCGGTACTGAAGGCGGGGCGAGGACAGCGATGTCCTCGCCCCGCCTTTTCGGCTTTTCTGTCAACTTTGGTTGACATCTCATCGCCGTCAACCTAGGTTGACAGTATGAACGAGAGCGGAGAACTGGCGGCCGCGGCGGCCAGTCGGGATCCGGCCGTGGGGCTCCGGGCGGTCCGGGCGTTGCGGGACCTGGCGGACCGGCTGGAGGGGTTGCAGGTCGGCAGCGCGCGGGACCAGGGCTGGTCGTGGCAGGACATCGCGGTCTGCCTCGGGGTGACCAGGCAGGCGGTGCACAAGAAGTACGCGCGGCGCGACGCCGGTGGAAGCGGGAAGGACGGGGACTGAGCGATGTTCGAGCGATTCACCGAGGAGGCCCGGCGGGCGGTCGGGCAGGCGGGGCGCGAGTCGGCGGAGCTGGGGCACGGGCACGTCGGGACCGAGCACCTGCTGCTGGCGGTCCTGGCCGAGCCGGCGGACCCGGCGGCCCGGGTGCTGATCGAGGCCGGGCTCGACCACGCGGAGGCCCGGCGGGCCGTCGGTCGGCTGCTCGGGACGGGTGGCGACGCGCAGGCACTGGCCTCGATCGGGGTGGACCTGGAGGCGGTGCGCGAGGCGGTGGAGTCCGTGTTCGGGGCGGGGGCGCTGGACTCCCCGCCGCAGCCGGAACCGAGGCGGCGGGGGTGGTTCCGCGCCGAGGGTCGGAGCCCGTTCACCGCGCCGGCGCGCAAGGCGGTGGAACTGTCGCTGCGCGAGTCGCTGCGGATGAAGTCCGGGCACATCGCGGTCGGCCACCTCCTGCTCGGGGTGCTCCTTGAGGGGGAGGGGCTCGGGGCGCGGGTCGTCGCCGGCCACGGGCTGGACCTCGCCGAGGTGCGACGTGCGGTCGAGGTGGCGATGGAGTGAGGGGATGGAGGTGGATCGGTATACGGAGCGTGGCCGGAAGAGACTGACCGTCAACTTACCGTTTGAGCACATCGTCTGAATGGATATGATCGGCCGACTGCGTGAACCGAAACACCGCCCGGAGACGTTCCACGACGTCGGCCGGGCGGTCGCGCATTTGCCCGACTTCTGCCGAGGACACCGCACCGATGACAGAAACCACCAGCCCCGACGGTGGGCCCACCCGTCGATCCGACGTGCGCACCAGGGCCGTTGTGGCGGCCGCCGCCCTGCTGGCGGCGGTGGCCGGGCCGGTCGGGGTGATGCGGGCCTTCGACGCCGGGCAGCCGCTGACCGCGGCCGCCGTCGCGGCGGTCACCGTGCTCTGGCTGATAGCCGTCCGGCAGGCCGGCAGCGCCACCGAACGGGCCCGCCGGCTGGAGCTGGAACTGGGCCGGTGGGAGGGCGAGTCGATGACCGCCCTCGTGGTCGCCGGCGCCGCCAGGCAGAGCGAGACCGCCGCCAAGGCACGGGCCGGCGCCGCCGAGGCCGAGCGCGACGAGGCCAGGGCGGAGCTCGCCCGGGCCGAGCAGGAGGTCGCCGCCGCCCGCGCGGAGGCGACCGGGGCCCGGGAACGGGCCGAGGCGGAGCGCGCCGAGCGGGCCGCCGTGGACCGGATCGCCGACGAGGTGCTGCCCGTCCTCGTGGCGCGGCTGCGGAGCGGCGCGACCGTGGACGCCGCCCTGGCCGCGCACCGCGACCACCCGCAGCGTCCGCTGCTGCGCGCCGTGGCGGAGGAGATCGGCCGCGGCGAGCGGCAGCGGGCCGCCGCCCTGGCGGTCTGCGCCACCGCGGCCGGCCGGGTGCAGGCCCTGGCCACGAGCATGCACGCGGAACTGCGCGAGATGCAGCACCGGCACGACGAGGAGGTCCTCGGCGATCTGCTGCGGCTGGACCACTCGACCGCCCAGGCGGGCCGGATGGCCGACAGCATCGCGGTGCTGACCGGCGCCCGTTCGGGCCGTCGCTGGGGCCGGCCGATCCCGGTGGAGTCGGTGCTGCGCGGCGCCCTCGGCCGGATCGGCGCCTACCAGCGGGTCAGGCTGCACAACGCGAGCACGGCGGCGGTCGCCGGGTTCGCCGCCGAGGGTGTGATGCACGCGCTCGCCGAACTGCTGGACAACGCGACCACGTTCTCCGCGCCGCCGGCCGAGGTGCACGTGTACGTCGAGGAGGTGCCGGCCGGCCTGGTCGTCACCGTCGAGGACAGCGGCCTGGGACTGAGCGACAGTTGGCTGCGACGCGCCGAACGGGCCGTCTCCGCCGAGTCGCTGGACCTCACCACGCTGTCGGCGGGTACCCGGATCGGACTCGCGGTGGTCGGCGTGCTGGCGCGCAAGCACGGGCTGCAGATCTCCTTCCGCCCGTCGGCGCGGGGCGGCACCGGGGTGGTGGTGCTGATTCCGCAGCAGTTGGTCACGCATCCCGCGACGGTGCCGGCCCCCTTGCCCGCGCCGGTCGAGCGCGTGGTCGAGCGGGCGGTCGGTACGGGGCCGCGCCCCGCGCTCACTCCCGCCCGTCCGGCGCCCGCCGCGCCGGTCGCGCCCGCCGCTACGGTGGCCGGTCCGCCCGCCGAACCGGCGCCCGCCGCGCCCGCCGTCACCGACAGCGGTCTGCCGCAGCGCCGTCGAGGCCGGACCATGGCCGCCGCCTCCCCGGCGACGGCTCCCGCCGAGCGGCCCGCCCGTCCCGACGGGGCGACGGCGGCCGCCAGGCTGGGCGCCTTCCGCCGGGCCGCCCTGCCCGCAGCCACTGCCGCGCCTGCTGCCGCCGCGGCCGTTCTCGCCGCGGCCGTGCCTGTTGCGGCCGCGTCCGCCGCCGCCGCGCCCGCCGTCGGCGCCCCGAACCCCGCGCCCGCCGGTGCCCCCGCACCGGCCGAGGGCGCCGTACCGGTCCAGGACACCCCGGGCGCGCGGTCCGCCGCGGACCCCGCGTCCGACGCCTCCCCCGTCACCGAGAAGGACTTCCGATGAGCAGTGCCACCGACCGCGACCTCGACTGGCTGCTGGAAAACCTGCTGACCAACACCCCCGGCACCCGGCACGCCCTGGTGCTGTCCGCCGACGGCCTCAAGCTGTGCCACACCTCCGGCCTCGGCAACGACCGGGCCGACCAGCTCGCCGCGATCGCCTCCGGTCTGCAGAGCCTGGCGCACGGCGCGTCGATCGAGTTCGGCGACGGCACCGGCGGTGTGCGGCAGTCGATGACCGAGTTCCACGGCGGAGTGCTGTGCATCGTGGCCGCCGGTGAGGGTGCCCACCTCGCCGTGGTCACGGACGAGGACGCCGACGTGGGTGTGGTCGGCCACAACATGCACGGGCTGATCGAGCAGATCGGCGTCCACCTCAGCGCGCCGGCCCGGGAGGGCGCGGTCGGGGCGGACGGCCCGGTGACCGACGGGAGCGCCCGGGCATGAGCGGGCGCGGGGGGAACACCGACGGGCGGCCGGTCCGGCCGGGCCGGGACGACGACCCGGACCGCCTCTACACCATCACCCGGGGCCGCAGCCGGGCCCCGGAGAACGCGTTCGACCTGGTCACGCTGATCGTCGCCGAGCGGGAGCCGGCGTCGGGCATGCAGTCGGAGCACGCGCGCATCCTGCGGATGTGCGAGGCGCCGACCGCCGTGGTGGAGGTCGCCGCGGAGCTGGCGCTGCCGGTGTCGGTGGTGAAGATCCTCCTCGGCGACCTGCTGGAGGCCGGGTCGATCACCGCCCGCCACCCCCGGTTCGCCCCCAACAAGGCCCGGCTGCCCGATCTCGACACGCTGAAGCAGGTACTGCATGGACTCCAACGGCTCTGAGGGCCGGGACCCGCGGCCGAGCGGGCGGACACCGCTGCGCCGCACCGCCGACAACGCGCTGAAGATCGTCGTGGTCGGCGGCTTCGGCGTGGGCAAGACCACCCTGGTCGGCGCGGTCAGCGAGATCCGTCCGCTGAACACCGAGGAGACCCTGACCAGCGCCGGGGAGGGGATCGACGATCCCACCGGCGCCTGGGGCAAGCGGTCGACCACGGTCGCCTTCGACTTCGGCCGGATCACCCTCTCCGCGAGCCAGGTGCTGTACCTGTTCGGCGCACCGGGGCAGGAGCGGTTCTGGTTCCTCTGGGACCGGCTGTTCTCCGGCGCCCTGGGGGCCGTCGTGCTGGTGGACACCCGGCGGCTGGCGGACTCCTGGTACGCCATCGACCGGCTGGAGCACCACGGCACGCCCTTCGTCGTCGCCCGCAACAACTTCGGCGACCCGACCCACACCCTGGACCAGGTCCGGGAGGCGCTCGACCTGCCGCCCGAGGTGCCGTTGTTGGACTGCGACGCCCGGGACCGGGAGTCCGGCAAGCAGGTGCTGATCGAGCTGGTCCGCCACCTGACCGCCCGGGTCGAGGCCGAGACGGCGGGCACCCCCGCCTCCGCCGCCGCCCCCGTCCTTGAGGAGAGCACCCCGTGACCGAGCCCGCCGCCACCCCGCCGCCGGGCTGCCCGGCCCACGCCGGCGCCACCCCGTTGTACGGGCCGCGCTTCCAGACCGACCCCTCCCAGGTCTACCGGGAGATGCGGGCCGGGCACGGTCCGGTCGCGCCGGTCGAACTGGCCGGCGGGGTGCCGGCCTGGCTGGTGATCGGCTACCGCGAGCTCCAGTTGGTCACCGGCCAGCCGCAGCTGTTCGGCCGGGACTCCACCCGCTGGAGCGGCTGGGCGACCGTCGCCGAGGACTGGCCGCTCAAGCCGATGATGGCGCCGGTGCCGTCGATCCTCTACGCCGAGGGCGAGGAGCACGTCCGGCGTTCGGCGGCGGTCACCGACGCGCTGGCCGCCGTCGACCCGTACGAGCTGCGCAAGCACTGCGAGGAGCTGGCGGACCGGCTGATCGACGGGTTCGCCGGCCGCGGCGAGGCGGACCTGGTCGCCGAGTACGCCCACCGGCTGCCGCTGCTGGTGCTCTGCCGGGTGCTCGGGCTGAGCGAGGAGCAGGCCCCGGTGCTCATCGAGGGCCTGCTGACCATGCTGGACGGCGGCCCCGACGCGCCGGCCGGTGCGCAGCGGCTGCTCGCCGTGATGCTGGAGCTGGTCGAGGAGAAGGCGGCGCACCCGGGGGACGACGTCGCCTCGCGGATGCTGGCGCACCCGGCGGGTCTCAACCACGACGAGATCATGCGGGACCTGCGGGTGATGCTGATCGCCGGTCACCAGCCGACCTCGTACTGGATGTCCAACGCGCTGCGGCTGATGCTCACCGACGAGCGGTTCGCCGCCTCGTTGTCGGGCGGTCGGCGCAGCATCAGCCAGGCGCTGAACGAGGCGCTGTGGGAGGACACCCCGACGCAGATCTTCGCGGGCCGCTGGGCGACCAGGGACACCCAGTTGGGCGGGCAGCGGATCGCCGCCGGGGACATGCTGCTGCTGGGTTTCGCGGGGGCCAACGCGGACCCCTCGGTGCGGCAGTCGGACGGGCGGCCGGCCGAGGGCAACCGGGCGTACCTGAGCTACTCGTACGGCGAGCACGGCTGTCCGTTCCCGGCCCAGGAGGCGGCCGAGGTGATCGCGACGACGGCGGTCGAGGTGCTGCTGGACCGGCTGCCGGACCTGCGGCTGGCGGTGGCCGAGCACGCGTTGGTGTGGCGGCCGTCGGCCTGGGTGCGCGGGCTGGTGGCGCTGCCGGTGTCGTTCGCCCCGGGATACGCGGGCTGAGTCCGCTTCCCGGCGCGGGCCGGGTCCGGGCCGGGGCCGGCAGCTTCCGCGGCCGACCTGGTCCGCGGCCGGCCTGGTCCGCGGCCGGCCTGGTCCGGATCCCGGCCCGGGTCCGGCCCGGGATCCGGGAGCCCCGGTGGTGCCGGGGTCGCTGTACCGCTTCACCAGAACCGAAGGAGTGCTGTAGCCATGACCGCCCCCGCCCCGTTCGTCCTCGACCCGCTGGCCCGCGACAACGCCGCCGAGGGCGCGCTGCTGCGCGCCGCCGGTCCGGTGGTGCCGGTGGAGCTGCCCGGTGGCGTGTCCGCCTGGGCCGTGACCCGGCACGCGCCCGCCCGTGAGCTGCTGACCGATGCCCGGCTGGTGAAGGACGCCCGGCACTGGGCGGCGTTCCAGCGCGGCGAGGTGCCGAAGACGTGGCCGTTGATCGGTCTGGCGGTGCCCGGTCCGAGCATGGTGACCACCGACGGCGCGGAGCACCGGCGGCTGCGGGCGCTGGTGGCGCACGCGTTCACCCCGCGCCAGGTGGAGCTGATGCGTCCGCGGGTGGAGGAGATCACCCGGGACCTGCTGGACACCCTGGCGGCGGGGGAGCCGGTGGTGGACCTCAAGTCCGCCTTCGCGTTCCCGCTGCCGATGACGGTGATCTGCTCGCTGCTCGGTGTCCCGGAGTCGGAGCACGCGCTGCTGCGCGACCTCTACGAGCGGTTCTTCGGCGCCCGCCCGAATCCGGAGGGCATCCAGGCGACCATCGCCGGGCTGAACGCCTTCGTCAACGGGGTGGTGGCGCAGCGCCGTTCGGCCCCCGGCGAGGATCTGGCGAGCGTGCTGCTGCAGGCCGACACCGAGGGCGGTGCGCTGACCGACGCGGAGGCGGCGGCCACCCTGCGGGTGATCATCGCGGCGGGTCACGAGACCACGGTGAACCTCATCGGCAACGCGGTTCGGGCGCTTCTTGCCCATCCGGACCAGCTGGCGCTGGTGCGGGCGGGCAAGGTCGGCTGGGACGCGGTGGTGGAGGAGTCGCTCCGCTGGACGCCGCCGACCAGCAACTTCCTGTTCCGGTTCACCACCGAGGAGGTGGCGGTGGGCGACACGGTGATTCCGGCCGGGGAGCCGGTGCTGGTGTCCTACAACGCGATCGGCCGGGACCCGGCGCAGCACGGGGTGACGGCCGAGGTGTTCGACGTGACCCGGGACCCGATCCGGCACGTGTCGTTCGGTCACGGCCCGCACGTCTGCCCGGGGTCGCCGCTGGCCCGGCTGGAGGCGGGGATCGCGCTGCCGGCGCTGTTCGAGCGCTTCCCGGGGCTGTCGTTGGCGGTGCCGGACGAGGAGCTGCGGCCGAGCGGCTCGCTGGTGGTGAACGCGCTGAAGGAGCTGCCGGTCCGGCTGTTCTGACGGTCGGGGCGGCCGGTCGGCGGGCCCCGTGGGTGCCCGGCGGCCCGGGTCACAACTGGGGCACGCGGTGGTGAAGGGCGTGCCCGGACCTTGGCGGCAGGTCCCGGCTGCGTTACCGTCGTCGGATCGGCCGGCCGCCGCGTCCATGTCGAACGTCGAACTCCGGTACAGCGCAATGCCGTTCTGTCGCACAGCCGAGCGTTCACGCCCCGGCGAGGAGGACCGCGTTGACTTCCACCCCGACCGTGCCGTCCATCACCGTGCCGCCCCCGTTCTCCGCCCGCCGTCGTCGTCGTCGCCGTCCGGTGGCGGCGGTCGCCCTGCTGGCCGTCGCGGCCCTGACCGCGGCCTGTTCCAACAGCACCGACAGTTCGGGAGGTTCGGGTGGGGGCGGGGGCCAGACCCTGTCCGGCGACTGCGCCCGCTACCAGCCCTACGCCGGCCACGCGGGCACCACGGTGACGGTGTTCGCCTCGATCCTCAGCCCCGAGTCGGACAATCTGGAGAAGTCCTGGGCCGACTTCGCCCGGTGCACCGGTATCCGGATCAGTTACGAGGGCAGCAACGACTTCGAGTCCCAGCTGCCGGTGCGGGTGAGCGGCGGCAACGCCCCGGACTTCGCGATCATCCCCCAGCCCGGTCTGCTCGCGCAGATGGTCAAGAGCGGCAAGGTGGTCAAGCCGCCGCAGCAGACCGTGGCGAACCAGGAGAAGTGGAGCCCGGTCTGGAAGACCTACGGCTCGGTCAACGGCACCTTCTACGCGGCGCCGATGAGCGCCAACATGAAGTCCCTGGTCTGGTACTCGCCCAAGACCTTCAAGCAGGCCGGTTACGAGGTCCCGAAGACCTGGGCCGATCTGATGGCGCTCAGCGACCGGATCGCCAAGGCGGGCGGCGGCGCCAAGCCGTGGTGCGGCGGCATCGCCTCCGGCACGGCCACCGGCTGGCCGGCCACCGACTGGCTGGAGGAGGTGGTCCTCGGCACGTACGGCGGCGAGGTCTACGACCAGTGGGTGAACCACCAGGTGAAGTTCTCCGACCCGAAGATCGCCACGGCGATGCGGACGGTCGCCGACTGGATGCAGAACCCGGCCTGGGTCAACGGCGGCTACGGTGACGTGAAGTCGATCGCCACCACGACCTTCCAGGACGCCGGCACGCCGATCCTCACCGGCAAGTGCCTGATGCTGCAGCAGGCTTCGTTCTACAAGGCGCAGTGGCCCAAGGACACGAAGATCGGCCCGGACGGCGACATCTTCGCCTTCCACCTGCCGGCGGTGAACCCCTCGGTGCCCAACCCGGTCGAGGGCGGCGGCGAGTTCCTCACCGCGTTCGCGAGCCGGCCCGAGGTGCAGGCGGTGCAGAACTACCTGTCCAGCTCGGACTGGGCGAGCAGCCGGGTGAAGGCCGCGACCGGGTGGGTTTCGGCCAATCAGGGTGTGGACAAGAGCCTGTACACCGATCCGATCGACCGGATCTCCGCCGACGCGCTGACCGACCCGGCGGCGACCTTCCGGTTCGACGGTTCGGACCTCATGCCGGCCGCGGTCGGTGCCGGGCAGGAGTGGAAGTCGCTCACCGCCTGGTTCGCCGAGGGGCAGTCGATCCAGAAGACCGCCGCGGACATCGACGCCGCCTGGCCGCAGTAGCGGCGCGCGTCGCAGGACCACCTGCCGAAGGGCGGTGCGGGGCCACCCACCCGCACCGCCCGCCCCCTCCGCTTCCGGCTGCCTCCCGGTCCGGCGCGTTCGTGGCCGTGGTCCGTCGCGTACGCCGTTCGGTGCGGCCGGGTCCCGGGACGTCGGCTGCCCGGTTCCCCTGCTTCTGGTTTCCCCGCTTCCCGGTAACCCCGCTCCCCGGTAACCCCGCTTCCCGGTAACCCCGTTCCGCCTCCCGTTGGGAAAGGACGTGACGCCATGTCCCTCGCCGCCGGTGCCTGGGGCGACGCGATGGTCAAGTTCGGCAACGGCCTCGGTGCGATCGCCGGCTTCCTCGGCATCCTGTTGCTGGTCTTCCTGGTCGCCGGCCGCGCCTCCGGCCGGATCGCCCGCCCGCTGGCCGTGCTGGTGCTGCTCGGCCCGGCGGTGGTCCTGCTGCTGCTCGGCCTGGTCGCGCCGCTGGTCCGCACCGTCTACCTGAGCCTGTACAGCGACGACAGCAGCCGCTTCGTCGGCGGCGAGAACTTCGGCTGGGCCCTCACCACCGACTCGGTGCGCGAGGTGCTGGTCAACACGCTGCTCTGGCTGGTGATCGCCCCGCTGGCGGCGACCGGGCTCGGGCTCGTGCTGGCCCTGCTGGTGGACCGGATGCGCGGCCAGGCGGTCTACAAGTCGCTGATCTTCATGCCGATGGCGATCTCCCTGGTCGGCGCCTCGATCATCTTCAAGTTCGTCTACGAGTCGCGGGACCACTCGCAGCGGCAGATCGGCCTGCTCAGTCAGCTGGCGATCTGGCTGGGCTGGGACGACCCGCCGAACTGGATGCTCGCCCAGCCGCTCAACACCTTCCTGCTGATGGCCGTCATGGTGTGGGTGCAGACCGGCTTCGCCATGGTGGTGCTGTCGGCGGCGATCAAGGCGATCCCGGACGAGGTCACCGAGGCGGCCCGGCTGGACGGCGCCCAGGGGCTGCGGCTCTTCCGGCACATCACCGTGCCGATGATCCGCACCACGGTGGTGGTGGTGCTGACCACGGTGATGATCACCACGCTGAAGGCCTTCGACATCGTCCGCACCATGACCGGAGGCAACTTCGGCACCCAGGTGCTGGCCAACGAGATGTACTCGCAGTCCTTCGTCCAGTTCAACACCGGACGGGGCAGCGCGCTGGCGGTGATCCTCTTCCTCGCGGTGCTGCCACTGGTGGCCTACAACATCCTCCAGCTGCGCAAGGAGCGTGCGGTCCGATGAGCGTACGGCGGGACGGCGGCGCCGTCCGGAAGGCCTTCTCCGCACCGCTGGCCTCGGTGTTCGTGATCGTGGTGACGGTGCTGTGGACCGTGCCCACCCTGGGGCTGCTGGTCACCTCGCTGCGTCCGAAACGGGACGTCACCGCGGACGGCTGGTGGAACGCCCTGCTCCACCCGGACCTCGGGCTGGACAACTACCACACCGTGCTGTTCGAGGGCGGCTCCGGCGTCTCCACCGGTCTGATGCCCTTCCTGGTGAACTCGCTGGCGATCAGCGTCCCGGCCACGCTCTTCCCGCTGGCGCTGGCGGCGATGGCCGCCTACGCGCTGGCCTGGGTGCGGTTCCGGGGCAGCGACACCCTGTTCTTCGTGGTCTTCGCGCTCCAGGTGGTGCCGCTGCAGATGGCGCTGATCCCGCTGCTCCAGCTGTTCTCGGGCGGTGCGCACCTGGGCTCGCTGACGCTGCTGCCGGCGCTCGACCTCAAGGGCACCTACGCGCCGGTGTGGCTGGCGCACACCATGTTCGCGCTGCCGCTGGCGATCTTCCTGCTGCACAACTTCATCGCCCAGCTTCCCCGTGACCTGATGGAGGCGGCGGTGGTGGACGGCGCCTCGCACTTCAAGATTTTCCGTTCGATCGTGCTGCCGCTCTGCACGCCCGCGCTGGCCTCGTTCGCGATCTTCCAGTTCCTCTGGGTCTGGAACGACCTGCTGGTGGCGCTCACCTTCGCCGGTGGCACCCCGGAGGTGGCGCCGATGACGGTCCGACTGGCGCAGCTGTCCGGGTCCTTCGGCGGGCGGTGGGAGCTGCTGACGGCGGGGGCGTTCCTGTCCATCGTGATTCCGCTGGCGGTGTTCTTCGCGCTCCAGCGCTACTTCGTGCGCGGGCTGCTGGCCGGTTCGGTCAAGGGCTGACACCGTTCCGCCCGTTCAGCCCGGCCAGCCGTTCTGCTCGGTCGGCCTGATTCGCCTGGTCGCCCGTTCCGCCCGGCCGCCCGTTCCGCCCGGTCGGCCTGATTCGCCTGGTCGCCCGTTCCGCCCGGCCGCCTGTTCCGCCCGGTCGACCTGTTCGCCCGCTGCCCGGTGCTGCCCGCGGGAACGTCAGGGTTCAGGCCGTTCCATGGCGAATGTGACGATTTCGTGGACACGATCGGTGGGTTGCCGGTACACCGTTAGGGGCTGGTCGGCCGAGATGACACAGGGGGGCGGTCATGGCAGACACGGGCACACGCCTGGGCGGGCGCACGGACAGACACGGTGGCGGTCGGAGCGCCGGGCGCGCGGGAGGACGGTGGTGGCGCCGGGCCGGAGTCCTGCTGGCCGCCCTGACCACGGCGGCGGCGGTGGTGGCCGGGCCGGGCGCGCCCCCGGCGGAGGCCGTCACGGCGACGCTCGGCAGTACGGCGGTCGGCACCGCCACCGACACGGCCGACTCCAACTACCTCAACGCCTCGCGGTACGTGACCGGTTCGGCCGGCGGAACGGTCAGCAGCGTCTCGGTGTACGTGGACGGCGTGGACGCCGCGCCCAACAACCGCTTCCAGACCGCGATCTATCAGGACAACGGCGGCAGCCCGGGCGCCCTGCTGGCGAGCAGCGCGACCGCCACCCTCACCGGACCGGGCTGGAACACCGTCCCGTTGACGGCGAGCCTGACCGCCAACACGCCGTACTGGCTGGCCTACAACACCAACGGCTCCGGTCCGGCGGTCAACAACCTGCGCTACAGCCCGGGCGGCACCAGCGTGTACGGCAACGGCGGCCTGGCGTTCGGCAACTGGCCGGCCACCGCGGGCGCGGTCACCAGCAGCGGGCTGAGCTTCTCGATCTACGCCACCTACACCACCGAGGCGGCCCCGCCGCCCCCGCCGCCCGGAGCGGGCCCGGGCGCCGAGGGCCCGATCCTGCTGGTCACCAGCCAGGCCAATCCGTACACCCGGTACCTGGCCGAGATCCTCAAGGCCGAGGGCCTGAACGCCTACCGCCAGGTGGACGTCTCGGCCGTGACCGCGTCGGTGCTCGCCTCCGCCGACGTGGTGCTGCTCGGCGAGATGCCGCTCACCGCCGCCCAGGCCGCGCTGTTCACCAACTGGACCAACGGTGGCGGCGAACTGGTCGCGATGCGCCCGGACCGGCAGCTCGCGCCGCTGTTCGGGCTCACCCCGGCCACCGGCACCCGCGCCGACGCCTGCCTCAAGGTGAACACCGGCGCCGCGCCCGGCGCCGGGATCACCGGTGACACCATGGGCTACCACGGCCCCGCGGACCTCTACACGCTGAACGGCGCCACCGCCGTCGCCACGCTGTACAGCGACTCCGCGACCGCGACCGCCAACCCGGCGGTCAGCCTGCGCACGGCCGGCAGCGGCCGCGCCGCCGCGTTCAGCTACGACCTCGCGAAGTCGGTGGTGCAGACCCGGCAGGGCAACGCCGCCTGGGCCGGCCAGCAGCGCGACGGCGTCGATGGCTACGAGGCCAGCGAGATGTTCTTCGGCACCGGCGGCCAGCCCGACTGGAACGACCTGGACAAGGCGCTGATCCCGATCGCCGACGAGCAGCAGCGGCTGCTCGCCAACCTGCTCACCCAGCTCGCCTCCACCGACCGGCCGCTGCCGCGCTTCTGGTACTTCCCGCGCGACGTCAAGGCCGTGGTGGTGATGACCGGGGACGACCACGGCGTGGGCGGCACGGCCGGCCGCTGGGACGGCTACATCGCGCAGAGCCCGCCCGGCTGCTCGGTCGCCGACTGGGAGTGCGTCCGCGGTTCCTCCTACATCTACACGGACGACCCGCTCACCCCGGCCCAGGCGAAGGCGTACAGCGACCAGGGCTTCGAGGTCGGCGTGCACGTCAGCACCAACTGCCGCCCCTGGGGCAGCACCTCCGTCCTGCAGGGCTACTACCGGGACCAGCTGGCGGCCTGGCGGGCCAAGTACCCGAACCTGCCGAACCCGTCGAGCAGCCGCACCCACTGCGTGGAGTGGGACGACTGGGCCACCCAGGCGAGGACCAAGCTCGCCAACGGGATCCGGCTGGACACCGACTACTACTTCTACCCGTCGAACTTCACCCAGGACCGGCCCGGCTACTTCAACGGCACGGCGCAGATCATGCGCTTCGCCGACACCGACGGCAGCGTGATCGACGAGTACCAGGCCACCACCCAGCTCACCGACGAGTCCGGCCAGTCGTACCCCGGCACCGTCGACACCCTGCTCGACGCCGCGTACGGGGCCAAGGGCTACTACGCGGCGCTGACCGCCAACATCCACACCGACTTCGCCGCCTCCGCGGCCTCGGACGCGGTCGTCGCCGCCGCCAAGGCGCACGGCGCCCCGGTGGTCTCCGGCCGGCAGATGCTCACCTGGCTGGACGGGCGCAACGCCTCGGCCTTCACCGGGCTGGCCTGGAACGGGAGCACGCTGACCTTCGGCATCACCGGCGGGGCCAACGGACTGCGCGCCATGCTGCCGGTCGACGCGGCCGCCGGGACGCTGACCGGGATCACCTCGGGCGGCCACCCGGTGCCGTACCGGGTCGAGACGGTCAAGGGCATCGCCTACGCGTTCTTCGACGGCGCGGTCGGCTCGTACAGCGCGAGCTACGGGCAGGACACCACCGCGCCCACGGTGATCGGCACCAACCCGGCCGGCGCCGCAGCCGGGGTGGCCCCGGGCACGGCGGTGCGGTTCTCCTTCAACGAGCCGCTGGACCCGGCGAGCGTCGGCGGCGGGTCCGTCACCCTGCGGACCACGGCCGGCGGGGCGGCGGTCGCGGGGTCGGTGGCCCATGACGCGGCGGCGAACGGGGTGGTGTTCACGCCGGCCGCCCCGCTGGCGCTCACGACCGGGTACACCGCGACCGTCCAGGGCGTCCGGGACCGGTCCGGGAACGCCCTGGCCGCCCCGTACACGTTCTCCTTCACCACCGGGGGAGCGGAGCCCCGGACGATCGGGAACACGGCCGTGGGGTCGCTGGTCGACGACACCGACTCCAACCACCTGAACGGCAGCCGGGTGACCACCGGGGCCGATCCGGCGGCGCTCACCGCGCTGAGCGTGCACGTCGGGCCGATCGCCGCGGCGCCCAACAACCGGTACCAGTTGGCCGTCTACACCGACGCGGGGGGCTCGCCGGGCACGCTGGTGGCCGCCACGGCCTCGGGCACGCTGACCGCCAACGCGTGGAACTCGCTGCCGGTGAACCTCACCCTGAGCGCCAACACCTCGTACTGGTTCGTCTACAACACCAACGGCACCAGCACCACGGTGAACAACATGAACTACTCGACCGGCACCGCCGGGCAGGGGGCGTACAGCAACACGGTGGTGCCGTTCGGGACCTGGCCGGCGGACTTCGGGCCCGCGGTGAAGGACTCCTTCCGCTACTCGCTCTACGGGACGTACTGACGCCGGCGCGCTTCGTCCGCGGCTCCTCCCGGTACCTCCCCGGCTTCGGGCCGGGCTCTGTCACAGGGGTGCGACAGAGCCCGGCCCGGTGTTTTTGAACCTGTTCAGAATGGTCTACAGTCGGCTTCGGCCGTGGTGCCCGGTGTTCCCGCCGGTGTGGTTCCGCGTGCTCGTCGGCGGACCGCCCGGAGGGTGGATTCCGCGTTCCCACCCGACCATTGAGGGGGATCCCATGTCCGGATTCAGCATGCCCGCCGCGGACGGAGTGCCGCCCCGGCCCGGTGCCGGCGGTACTGGCGCCGGGGAGGGGGCGGGGGCCGGAGGCGGTGCCGGTGCGCCGGTGGCCGGTCCTGCCGGGGCCTTCGGTCCTGCCGGCGGTCACGGGCCGGGCGGTTACGGGCCCGGTGGTTACGGCGCCGGTGGTTACGGCCCCGGTGCTGCTCCCGGTGCCGGTCCGTACCGGGCGCCCGGCACCCCCGCGCCGCAGCCGTTCCAGTGGCTGCGGCCCAGCGACCCGGAGCGGAAGGCCCCGGCCACCGGCCGGACGGTGCTGGCGGCGGTGCTCGCCGGTCTGCTCAGCTCCTGGCTGCTGATCGACGGACTGGGCGTCAATCTGCTGCTCTGCGCCGCGGTCGTCACGGTCGGTGCCGGGGTCGCCGCCCGGGCCGCCGGTCGTCGGCCGAGGGTGTGGACGGTGCTGTGGAGCGCGCTCGCGCTCGCCCTGCTCGCCGTTCCGGCGCTGTACGAGGCCGACTGGCCGGTGCTGCTGAGCACGGCCTCGGCGGTGGCCCTCGCCTCCCTCGCACTGCACGGCGGACGGCGCTGGACCGGTGTCCTGCTCGCGCTGCCGGGCCTGCTCTGGCAGCTCGTGCCCGGCCTGGTGTGGGCCGGCCGGACCCTGCGCGGCCGTCGTGTCGCCGAGCGGAGCCAGGTGGTCCCGGTGCTCAAGGGCGTGCTGGTGGCGGTGGTGCTGCTGACCGTCTTCGGCGCCCTGTTCGCCGGAGCGGACGCGGCCATGGCGAACGTCCTGGAGAGCCTCGTCCCCAGCCTGGACCTCGGTGAGATCCCGGCTCGCGCGGCCCTGTTCGCGCTCGGTCTGGCGACCGCCCTGGGCTTCGCCCACATCGCGGCGGGTCCGCGGCGCTGGGACCGCACGGAGGTCCGGCCGGGCCGTGCCCGGGGCCGGCTGGAGTGGGCCCTGCCGCTGGCCGCGCTGAACCTCATGTTCGGCGCCTTCGTGGTGCTCCAGGCGGTGGTGGTGCTCGGCGGCGCAGAGGCGATCCTCGAGCGCACCGGGATGAGCCGCTCCGAGTACGCCCGGCAGGGCTTCTGGCAGCTGCTGGTGGTCACCGTGCTGACCCTGGTGGTCGTCGCGCTCGCCAGGCGCTGGGCGCCGCGCGGGACGGAGGCCGACCGCCGGCTGGTGCGGCTGCTGCTCGGCGCGCTCTGCCTGCTGACCCTGGTGGTGGTGGCCTCGGCGCTGGGGCGGATGTGGTTCTACGTGGACGCCTCCGGCCTGACCACCCTCCGGCTCTGGGTGCTGGCGGTCGAACTCTGGCTGGGCGTGGTGTTCGTGCTGCTGATCGTGGCGGGCCTGACCCCGTCGGCGGGCTGGCTGCCGCGTGCGGCGGTGCTGAGCGCGGCGGCGGCCGCCGCCGTCTACGGGCTGATGGGGCCGGACGCGATGGTCGCGGAGCACAACGTGGCCCGGTTCGAGCGGACCGGGCAGATCGATCTGCGCAACGTCCGCCACCTCTCGGCGGACGCCGCTCCGACCCTGGACCGGCTGCCCGGTGACTACCGGACCTGTGCGCTGAGCCTGCTGGCGTACAACCTGCGGACGAAGGGCGACGCGCCCTGGTACGCCACCAGTCTGGCCGAGTCGCGGGCGCACGGGATCCTGGCCGAACGGCCGATGCCGGAGCACTACTCGTACGCGGAGGACGCCTGCGACCGGGTGGGCATGAACCGCGACTACGCCTTCGAGGGCTGAGCGCGGGGGTCCGGGGCCGGGGGGCCGGGGCGGGGCCGGGGCGGGGGGTCTGGGGCGGGGTCGGGGTGCGTCGGGGGTGGGGGATGCGAGGGGGCCGGTCGGGAGTGTGCTCCCGACCGGCCCCTGCGGTGTTGCGTCCGGTGCGCCCGCCGAGGCGGGGTCCGGGTCAGTGCATGGCGACGCCGGCCGCGTCCGAGGGCAGGTCGGAGGCCTTCGCCTTGATGGCGACGACCGCGATCACGAAGGCCAGGCCCGCCATCACGGCACCGACGACGAAGCCGTGCGAGATGCCCTGCGCGAGCACCTCGTTGGCGGCGCCGGTGCCCTTCGGGAACTCCTGCTTCTCCAGCAGCCAGGCCTTCTGCTCCGGGGTGGCCGTAGCCATGAAACCGGGCAGCTGGACCTTGGCCTCGGCGGTGGCGTAGTGCGCGAACACCGTGGTCAGGATCGACAGGCCGAGCGAACCGCCGATCTGCTGCATCGAGTTCAGCAGGCCGGAGGCGGCGCCGGTCTCCTGGCCGGAGACGCCCGCGACGGAGAGCAGCATGACCGGGACGAAGACCAGGCCCATGCCGAACCCGAAGACCACGGTGGGGCCGAGGATGCCGTCCACGTAGCCGCTGTCCGCGTTCATGAAGGTCAGCCAGGTGAGTCCGACGGTGACGAGCAGCGCGCCGCCCGCCATGAACGGCTTCGGGCCGTACTTGGCCTGCAGGGTGGACGCCAGCTGGGCGGCCACGATGATCGAGGCGCTGATCGGCATGAAGGCGAAGCCGGCCTTGAGCGGGCTGTAGTCCAGCGGGCCCTGCACGAAGAGCGTGATGTAGAAGAAGATGCCGAACATGGCGGCGGCGATGCAGAGCATCATCACCAGGCCGCCGGTGCGGTTCCGGTCCGCGAACAGCTTCAGCGGGGTGATCGGCTGCGCCGTGCGGGTCTCGATGACCACGAACGCGGCCACCAGTACGACGCCGGCGGCGAAGGAGCCGAGCGTCACCGGGTCCGTCCAGCCGTCGGACGCGGCGCGGATGAAGCCGTACACCAGGCTGACCAGGCCGAGCGTCGAGGTGAGTGCGCCCGGCAGGTCGAACTTGCCCGGGTGGCGCTCCGACTCGGCGATGTAGCGCGGCGCGGCGAGCGCGATCAGGACGGCGATCGGCACGTTGACGAAGAAGACCCAGCGCCAGTCGAGGTACTCGGTCAGCAGGCCGCCGGCCAGCAGGCCGATCGCGGCACCCGAACCGGCCACCGCGGAGAACACGCCGAAGGCCCGGTTGCGTTCGGGCCCCTCGTCGAAGTTGGTGGCGATCAGGGCGAAGGCCGTCGGCGAGCAGATCGCGCCGCCGATGCCCTGGAGCGCGCGGGCGGCCAGCAGCATGCCGCCGTCCTGCGCGAAGCCGCCGAGCAGCGAGGCCAGCCCGAACAGCAGCGTGCCGGCGATGAAGACCCGGCGTCGGCCGAGGATGTCGCCCGCGCGTCCGCCGAGCAGCAGCAGGCCGCCGAAGGTGAGCGTGTAGGCGTTGATCACCCACGAGAGGTTGGTGGTGGAGAACTCCAGCGCGTCCCGGATCTGCGGCAGCGCGATGTTCACGATGGTGGCGTCGAGCACCACCATCAGCTGCGTGGCCGCGATGACGGCGAGGGTGATGCCCTTGTTCGGGCCGTGCCCGCTGCGCGTCGGAGAGTTCTTGCTGAGTGTGTTGGAGATAGCCAAGTTGATGCCCCCTGCTGGCTACTGCTTCGTATGCTGCGGACCCTGGGGTCCGGCCCGGCCCGTCGGCGTCCCGCGGACTATGAAGGAACGGTATCGTTCACTACTGTGGACGATAGCGTCGGCGAGATTATGAACGCAAGCGTTCCTTAGGGTTGGTGATGATGGATCAATTGGTGCGGCGCCAGGCGAAGGAACGCTCGGCCGATCGGCAGGCCCCCCGGGTCGAGGCGGAGCGCACGCTCGAGCCCACGCGGGGCCCCTGTCCGGTCCAGGCCGTGGCCGAGGCGCTGACCAGGCCGGCGCGGCGGCGCGGGCGGGAGCTGGAGGCGGCGATCTTCGAAGCGACGCTCGATCAGCTCACCTCCGGCGGGTTCGCACGGCTGACGATGGAAGGGGTCGCCGGTGCCGCGCGCACCGGAAAGGCCGCGCTGTACCGGCGGTGGGCATCCAAGGTGGAACTCGTCATCGACGCCCTGGACTCCACTCTCCCACGCCCCACCGACACCCCGGACCTCGGGTCCGCCCGCGAGGAACTGCGGCACCTGGTCGAGAGTTTCGCCTCGGTGGCCCGCTCCCGCGCGGGCGGCGCCGTGACCGCGGTGATGGCCGAGTTGGACCACGAACAGGCCCAGCTCTTCAAGGACTTCATCGCCCAGCGGATGATCGAGCCCACCAAGGGCGTGATCCTGGACATCCTCCGCCGGGGCGCCGAACGCGGCGACGTCCGGCCGGACGCGGCCACCCCGCTGGTCGCCGACGTCGTCCCGGCGATGCTGCTGTACCGGGTGAAGGTCTGCGGGCGCCAGGTCGGGTCCGAGTTCGTCGACCAGCTGGTGGACGAGGTCCTCGTCCCGCTGATCCGGGTCCCTCCGGTCCGGAGCTGAGGGGACGGCCCGCTCCCGGGCCCGGGGGCGGGCCTCCGGCGCGGCCCGGGTGGGGTGCTCGGTCGGGCTCGGGCTCGGGCTCGGGACGGGGTGGGGACGGGGTGGGGACCGGGCCCCGGGGCGGGAGTGGGGTCGGGCCCGGGCCCGGGGCGGGGGTGTGGGCGGGTGGCTTAGGCTGGAGGCCGACCAGCTGAACGGACCCCCCTCATGCCCATCGTCCCGCCGACGCACTCCGTCGAGCGCTCGTTGCGCCGGTCCGGCGCCAAGATCGTGGTCGGCCTCGACGAGGTCGGGCGTGGTGCCTGGGCCGGTCCGGTCACCGTGGGCGCGGCCGTCACCGGCCTGCGCCGGCCTCCCGAGGGGCTGACCGATTCCAAGCTGCTCACCCAGCTCCGCCGTGAGGCGCTCGCACCCGTCCTCGCCGACTGGGTTTCCGCCTACGCCCTCGGTCACGCCTCCGCCGCGGAGTGCGACGAGCTCGGGATGACGGCCGCGCTGCGACTGGCCGCCGTGCGCGCGCTGGAGGCACTGCCGGTGGAGCCGGACGCGGTGATCCTGGACGGCAAGCACGACTACCTCGGCGGCCCCTGGCAGGTGCGCACGGTGATCAAGGGCGACCAGTCGTGCATCTGCGTGGCCGCCGCCTCCGTGCTCGCCAAGGTCCACCGCGACGGCATGATGGCCGAACTCGGCGAGGAGCACCCCGAGTACGCCTTCGCCGACAACGCCGGTTACCCCTCCCCGGTCCACCGGGCCGCACTGGAGGAGCTCGGGCCGACCGAGCACCACCGCCTCTCCTGGTCCTATCTGGACGCGCTGCCCGAGTGGCGCCATCTGAAGCGGACCCGGACGGTGCCCGGCCCCGCCGGGACGGTCTCCGCGGAGTCCGCCGGGGAGCAGCTCGCGCTCGGTTTCTGACGCTACGTCTGGATATTTCGACCGCGGACCGTAGGGATCGAGGTGCCCAATGGGTGGGGCGCCCGTGCGCGTTCGACCGGCATTTGATAGATATCCGGGTATGCCTGTCTTCCCCGAGGAGCCGGAGATCAACGAGAGCCTCCCGGGCCCCGGCGTTCCCAGTCCCCGCGAGTCGGACGCACAAGCCCTCCACGCGCCGTCCACCGGCGGCGCGACCCCCGTCGTACCGTCGGCCGCCGGCCCCGCGCCGGTCCAGGTGCCGGGGCCCCGCCCCGCACCGCCGCGGGCGGCGCGGCCGCGTTCGACGAGCGCGCGTGCGGACCGTCCGGGGCCGTCGCCGCGGCCGAGCCCGATCCCCAAGCCCGGTCCTCGACCCGCGCCGCAACCGGCGCCGGTCGAGGTACGGCACGTCCCCGCCAGCAGGGCGGCGGCGCTGGACCGCGCCGACGAGACCGTCGACCTGCTGCTGGACGCCGGCCGTGAGCCCGGCGCCGTCCTGGTGCTGACCGTCGGTGCGGCGCACCCGTGGCAGCAGCACGAACTCTCCTTCGGCGAGGAGCGCTACTGGGCGCAACTCACCGAGGGCGGCGACGTCTTCTACGCCGACGCGGAGCTGACCCGCCCGGTCCGCCGACCGGTGGTCGTACTGGTCGTCAACGGCGGTTCGGCCGCACGTGCCGCGTCGGCGTACGCCAAGGCACTGCGGTACGCGGAGGAACTGCTGGTGGTCTGCGGCGGCACCGACCCGGCGGTCGCCGGTACGGCGCTCGCCGTCGCCGGCGCACCCGGACCGCGCGTTCTGCCCGCCTGACGCCCGCGCCCGGATCCGCGACCCGCGGGGGCCCCTAGGCCCTCGCGGCTCCGGTCTTCCGGCCCGGTCGACCGCTCTGCCGGCGGCTCTGCCCGGCCCTGTGCCGTGCCCTCCTCCCCGTCCGTTCCGTCCCGGCCCGGCGCCCCGTGGGTGCCGGGCTTCGGCATGTCCGGGACCGGGGACCGCAGGACCTGCAGTCCCCGGGGCCCTGGCGCCCCGGGGCTGCCGCGGAAGGGCGGTGCGGGAGGGCGGTGCGGTAAGGCGTGCGGAAGGGCAAGGGGTGCCGGGCCGCTCGACCGGCCGGCGGCGGCGCCGCATCCGGTGCGTACCGGACCGGCGTCCGCCGTCACGGACCGCGGACGGGTGGCCGTCCGGTCAGCGGGTGCCGGTGCGCCGGGCCGGCTCGATCGCCGTGACCCGGGCGGGCGTCCACGGGCGGTCGCCCTGGCGGGACCGCTGGGGCCGTTCGCCGCGCTGCGGCCGTTCGGTCGCCGGCCGCAGGGGCCGCTGGCCGTGCGATCCCTCCAGCGCGGTGCGCGGTGGCAGCTCGGTCACCGTGTGGACCGGACCTTCCGTCCACGAACCCGCGTGCGGATTGCGGCCGCTCCGTCCGTCCCCGAGGATCTGCCAGCCGGCGGGGGTCAGCGCCACGTACGCTCCGCAGCGCAGCCCGTGCAGGGTGGCGGCGTCCCGCAGGGCCCACATCCACGCGCCGTCCTGCTCCGTCCAGCCGGCCGCGCCCTCCCGGCAGCGCAGCAGTACGGCCGTCCGGGCCGGGCTGGGCAGGCGCAGGTCGTGCGGGGTGACCTGGCGCAGGTGGGCGAGGATCGCGTTGCGGTGCTGCCAGCCGTCCGCATCGTGCGGCCAGGGGGCGAAGGAGGCCGAGGCGGTCACCCGGTGCTCGGGGTCCAGGACGGCGACCACGACCGTGCCCGGCGGCGGCAGGTGCCGCTGGTGCAGCTCCAGCACGAAGTCGCGGGGCTCGCGGAGCAGCGGGATCCCCGAGTCCGCCCAGGTCTCCAGGTCGAGCATCCGTCTGGGCGACGAGCTCCGGGCGAGGGGATACTGACCTCGGTCGATGCCGCTGATCACGATCCTCCTTCCCGACCCACGGGCGCGCGGGTGCATGCGTACGCCGAAGGCACCGTCCATGGGACTGGGCTCCGGGTACGGTCCAATTCTCAGGGTAGGAGGGGTGGAGCGGCAATGATGAAATGATGAACGCCGCCCGAAAGCCAACGTTCTGCCGGATATATTCCACGGTCGCGCGAAACCGGCCAGGACGCCTCCGGGCCGCGATCCGGCCGTGTCGCAGCGCACTCCGAAGCAGGTCCGACACCTTCGTTCCTCCTTTCCCGTGATCGTCTCCCGTTGGTCCGTCCGGTCGATCGCCGCTTTCGGCGCCGCCGCCGGTCCGTTCCCGTGCTGTTCCCGGCCTCCCGCCGTACCCCGCTCGCCGGCTGCTCCGCTCCCGGCACCGGACCCGGGGTGGAGCAGGTACGGAGCCGGGAGCGCCGCGTCGGCGCCCTCCGTCAGCCCTGGACCGCCAGGACGAGCGGCAGCACGGCGCTCGCCCCGGCCCGGCGCAGCAACCGGGCGGCCACGGTGACCGTCCACCCGGAGTCGACCAGGTCGTCCACCAGCAGTACCGGTCCGCCGGCGGCCGCCAGTGCCGCGGCCAGCTCCGGCGGCAGGGTGAGCGCGCCGGCCACCGAGTTCAGCCGCTGGGCGCTGTTGCTGCGCGAGCCGTGCGGCGGTTGGCCGGTCGCGTACTCGATCCGCCCGAGCAACGGCATCCGCCCGATCTCGGCGATCCTGGCGCCGAGGCTGCCGACGAGCTGGGGCCTGGAGGAGGAGGCCATGGTGACCACACCGACCGGCCGGTCCAGCCGGCCGCCGTCGGCCGCCTCCGGGCCGGCCCAGCCGCCCGGCCCGCGCGCCCAGTCGGCCAGCACGGTGACCAGCGCGTCCACCGCCTCACCGGGGACCGGCCCGTCCGGGGCCTGGTCGGCGAGCAGGGACCGCAGCCGGTTGCCCCAGCCGATGTCCGAGAGCCGGCCGAGTGCCCGGCCCGACTCGGCCTGCTCCCCGGCCGGGATACGGCCCTTGAGCGGGACGCCCAGGGCGTCCATGCCGGTGGGCCAGAGCCGCCGCGGCTCGAAACCGACGCCGGGGCGGCCCAGCGCGGCCCGGGCCGACTCCAGCGCCTGGGCCGAGACCTCGGGCCCGTGCAGCGGCCCGGCGCAGTTGTCGCACCGCCCGCACGGCACGGCCTCCTCGTCGTCCAGCTGGCGGCGCAGGAACTCCATCCGGCAGCCGCCGCCGGTCGCGTACTCGCGCATCGCCCGCTGCTCGGCCTCCCGGGAGGCGGCCACCTTGGCGTAGCGGGCGCTGTCGTACTCCCAGCTCCGGCCGGTGGCCGTCCAGCCGCCCTTGACCCGGCGGACGGCGCCGTCCACGTCGAGCACCTTGAGCATGGTCTCCAGCCGGGCGCGGCGGAGGTCCACCCGGGGCTCCAGCGCGGCGGTGGAGAGCGGCCGGCCGGCCTCGGCCAGCGCGTCGATGGTGCGGCGGACCTGCTCCTCGGGCGGGAAGGCCAGCGAGGCGAAGTAGCGCCAGATCGCCTCGTCCTCGCGGCCGGGCAGCAGCAGCACCTCCGCCCGGTCGACGCCGCGCCCGGCCCGGCCGACCTGCTGGTAGTAGGCGATCGGGGAGCTGGGCGAGCCGAGGTGGACCACGAAGCCGAGGTCGGGCTTGTCGAAGCCCATGCCGAGGGCGGAGGTGGCGACCAGCGCCTTGACCCGGTTGGCCAGCAGGTCGGCCTCGGCGGTGCGGCGCTCGGCGTCCTCGGTGCGGCCCGAGTAGGAGGCCACCGCGAAGCCCCGCTCGCGCAGGAAGGCCGTCACCTCGTCGGCGGCGGCGACCGTGAGGGTGTAGACGATGCCGGAGCCGGGCAGCCGGTCGAGGTGGTCGGCGAGCCAGGCCAGCCGGTGCGCCGGATCGGGCAGGGTCAGCACACCGAGGGTGAGGCTCTCGCGGTCGAGCGGGCCGCGCAGCACCAGGGCGTGCTCGTCGCCGGCGCCGGTGCCGAGCTGCTCGGCGACGTCGGCCGTGACCCGGGCGTTGGCCGTGGCGGTGGTGGCCAGTACCGGGACTCCGGGGGTGAGCTCGGCGAGCATGGTGCGCAGCCGGCGGTAGTCGGGCCGGAAGTCGTGGCCCCAGTCGGAGATGCAGTGGGCCTCGTCGACCACCAGCAGGCCGGTGGAGGCGGCGAGCTTGGGCAGCACGTGGTCGCGGAAGTCGGGGTTGTTCAGCCGCTCGGGGCTGACCAGCAGGACGTCGACGGCCCCGGCGGCGACCTCGGCCTGGACGGCGTCCCACTCGTCGGTGTTGGCGGAGTTGATGGTGCGGGCGTGGATGCCGGCCCTGGCGGCCGAGTCGACCTGGTTGCGCATCAGGGCGAGCAGCGGCGAGACGATCACCGTCGGTCCGGCGCCCCGGGCACGCAGCAGGGAGGTGGCGATGAAGTAGACGGCGGACTTGCCCCAGCCGGTGCGCTGCACCACCAGGGCCCGGCGGTGGTCGACCACCAGGGCCTCGATGGCCGTCCACTGGTCCTCGCGCAGGGTCGCGCCGGGGCCGGCCAGCTCGCGCAGGACGGCCTCGGCCCGGGCCCGGACCTCGGCCCGGTCGGCGGTGGTGGCGGTGGTGTG
Organism: Streptomyces sp. TLI_053; assembly: GCF_900105395.1. NCBI lineage: Bacteria > Bacillati > Actinomycetota > Actinomycetes > Kitasatosporales > Streptomycetaceae > Streptomyces > Streptomyces sp. TLI_053. The sequence continues at coordinate 3,462,980 of NZ_LT629775.1, read as the reverse complement.
GGTCTTCGGCTGCTCCATGGCGTCCATGAAACCCCGAGGGACCGACAGCGGGCGAACGGCGATGGGCGAGGAGCGGGCGAAGTCCGGAGGTATTTCATCCGTTCTTCTGCTGAACGGCCGTCATTTTTCCCTCGGGCGAGTGGCGCGGCCGTACGCCGAACGAGGGAGGAGTTATTCACAGGCCGGGTTTATCCACAGATTCCGAAGAATTTTCCGAGGGTCCCGGGAAATTGGGACAGCCTTCGGGCCATGACCGACGCACACATCGCGCTTCCCTTCGGCGAGGGCCCCGGTGGCCGTTCGCTCACCATGCGGGGCCCGGCCGACATGGCCGAGGCGCTGCCCTACCTCCTCGGCTTCTTCCCGGACGACAGCATCGTCGCCGTCGGGCTGCAGCCGCCCGGCCTGCACCAGGGCGGGGTGATCCGGCTGGACATCCCCGAGTCCGCGGCCGAGTGGCCGTCCGCCGCTGAGGAGACGGCCGCCCTCATGGTCCGGCTCTCCGAGCGGCAGGACCAGCGGCCGGTCCAGGTGCTCCTCTACCTCTGCCAGGACCCGGCCGTGCGGGGGCCGGGCCGGGAGCACGGCCCGCCGGTGGCGGAGCGGCTGAGGCCGCTCGCCGAGCGCTTGCGGCAGTCCTTCGAGAGCCGCGGCGTGCGGGTCAAGGAGTCGCTCTGCGTCTCGGGGGGCCGCTGGTGGTCCTACCTCTGCACCCGGGAGGGCTGCTGCGCGCCGGGGGGACACCCGGTCCGGCGCGAGCCCGGGCCCGGCCCGGTCGCGGTCGCGGCGACCGTCGCCGGTCTGGCGCCGCGCGGCAGTCGCAAGGAGATCCTGGCCGGGCTGGCCCCGATCGGCCCGCCCGGGGCGGAGTCCGCGCGGGCGGCGCTGGCCCGGGCCGGGGCCGGACCGGGAGCCGCTCCGGGCGGGCGGCGGCCGCTCGACCGGCGGGAGGGCGCCCGGCTGGTCGACGCGGCCGTCGCCGAGTTCGTGGCCGGGGCGGCCTCGCTCGACGACGACCGGGCGGCCCGGTTGCTGCTGGCGCTGCAGGACCGGGTCCTGCGGGACCGCGCCGCCGAGTACGCCCGGCCGGCCGAGCTCGCGGCCGCCCGGCGGCTGTGGGCCTTCCTGGCCACCCGCTGCGTCGCGCCCCACGAGCGTCTCGCCGCCCCGCCGCTCACCCTGCTGGCCTGGGTGTCGTGGGTCGCGGGGGACGCCGCGACCGCGCGGGTGGTGCTCGGCCACACGCTCCGCCGGGCCCCCGGCTACCTGCTCGCGCAGTTGCTCTACGAGTCGATGAACGGCGGGTTCGCGCCGGAGGTGCTGCTGGCGAGCATCGAGGAGGAGCGCCACCGCCGCACCGAGCGGGAGCGGGCGGAGGCCGAGGCCGCGGAGGAGGCTCCGGAGTCGTCCCCCGGGCCGGACCTCGGTGGTGCGCCCGGTTCCGCTCCCGGACCCGACCGGGCGGGCGGAGACGGTGCGGAGCCCGGGCCCGGGGGCGCGGCGGCGGGAGCTCCGGCGCGGGGGAAGGCCCGCCGGGGCCGACGGCGGCGCGGTCGCCCGGTGGCGGGCTCGCCGCCCGTCGAGACCCCGCCGGGGTCCGCCGCCCCCGCTTCCGACACCGCCGACCGGGCGGAGCCGCCCGGCAGCCCGGCCGGACCGGACGGTGTCGGGCGGGGCGAGCTCTGCCGGGCACGGGTCCCCGGTCCGGCGCGCGGGGCGGCGGCCGTCCTGCCCGGGGTCCCCGGGCGCCGGGGCACGGGCGCAGCGCAGCGGGGGCAGCACCGTGCGCGATGACCTCCGGGGCGGCCCGGCCTGGGCGGTCGAACGCCGCCCCCGCCGCCGCACCACCGGCCCGGCGCCGGGGCGGTTCCCCGGCCGTCCGGCCGGCCGCCCCGACCGTCGGCCCGACGGCCGGCCGGGGAACCGCCGGGCGGCCCGGGGTGCGGGCGCGCTACACCTCGCCGCGTGCCATCGCGATCAGCCGGTCCAGTACCTTGCCCCCGCTGACCCGGAGGCCGTCGTGCTCCCACTCGTTGGTGATCCAGGTCCGCACCCCCCGCACGGCTCGCGCGGTCTCCAGCGAGTCGGCGGTGTCGACGTACATGTCGTCGTGGTACACCGCCGCGAACACCGGCACCTCGTTGGCGGCGAGCACGGCCGGGTCGTACAGGTCCGGCCAGTCGGTGCGGGCGGCGAGCAGTTCGGCGGTCTCCTTCAGCGGGCGCAGCGCCGGGTCGGTGTCGAACAGCCAGGGGTAGATCATCTCCCCGGTGAACAGCACCGGCGCACCCGACTCCAGCGCGGCGCGGGCGTCGAACTCCGGGAACTCCGCGCGCACCCGCTCGGCCGCCCAGGCGGTCCCGGCCGGGTCCACCGATCGCTGGCCGTAGATCGACTCGTGCAGGACGGCGTAGAGCGGGCCCTGGGCGAAGGACAGCTGCGCCTGGACGCCGGCGAGGAAGGTGTCGGAGAGCTCGGGGCCTTCCACACCCTCCACCCAGGCCTCCTCGAGCAGGTAGTGGAGGGTGCCGGAGCCGCTGCCGGTGCCGAGCAGCATCCCGAGGGCCTGGAACGCCTCGACAGTGAGCAGCCCGCCGTCGGGCAGGGTGGCCGGGGTCCCGGCGAGGTGCCCGGCGATCCGCCGCACCGCGTCGACGTCCTGCGGGAACCGCGCGTAGTGGTCCTCGTTCTTGCCGACGACCCGCGGGTACGCGGCCCGGTAGACGTCGGCGGCGGAGCTGCGCAGACCGGCCAGGCCGCCGGTGACGAAAGCCCGGTCCAGTCCCTCGGGAGCGATCGAGAGGTAGGTGAGGGTGCAGAAGCCGCCGAAGCTCTGACCGAGCACGCTCCAGCGGCGGTCCCCGCCGAGCAGCCGGCGGCGGATCAGTTCGGCGTCCCGCACGATCGAGTCGGCGCGGAAGTGCGCCAGGTACTCGGCCTGTTCCTTGGCCCCGCCCCGCCGGGCCAGCGTCTGCCGGGTCGCGGGCGTGGACCGCCCGGTGCCGCGCTGGTCGAGCAGGAGCACCCGGTGGTCGTCGAGCGCGCGCTCCAGCCAGCCGTCCCGGCCGAGCGGCCGGCCGGCCTTGCCCCCCGGTCCGCCCTGGAGGAAGAGCAGCCAGGGCAGGTCGGTGTCCCCGGTCCGGCCCGAGGCCACCACCTCGCGGGCGTACACCTCGATCTGCTCGCCCTGCGGGGCGGCGTGGTCGAGCGGCACCTGGAAGACGTGGTCGGTGAAGGCAATCCCGGGCAGCCGGCTGGCGGTCGACATACAACTCCTCGGTCTCTGCTGGTCACAGCGGTCGCGTCGGCTCCGCCCGGGGTTGCCGGTGGCGGCGCCGCGACCCCCGCACCGTATCCTGGCCGCGGCCCGGGGCCGCCTCCGGCGGCGGCCGCCCGCGACCGCCCACCCGGCGGACCGTGCGGCCGGGCCGGGACCACGGATCGGCGGCCCCGGCGGGCAGCGCGCGGTCGCGGCGCACCGGGCGGGCCTCGGACGCCCGGCGGGCGTGACCTGTGACCGGTGTCCGGCGTTGACCCCGGGGGCCCTGCGCCCGGGCGTCACCGCCCCGGACGGGGCGGACCGGGACCCGACCCGGCACCGGTGACGGCGCCGCCGGACGGGGTGCGGAACGGGCCTCGGTCCGGCCGTCGCCGGGGCAGGACGGGGCACCGGTTCCGGGGCCGGCGGCGGAGTGCGGTCGGACCGTCGGGCCCGACCGGGCAACGGGGAGGCGGGGGCCTCCGGGCGCGAGAACGCCCGGGGACCAACGACGCGGGACGGGTACCGACCGGGTACCCGGCACCGCATGGCACGGCCCGGCACCGGGTACGGCCAGACACGGCACAGACCGGCGGGGGTTCCGCCGGTCCGGAACCAGCACGCGATCGAGCATGCTCGCGGCCCATCGGCCTGACCGGCCACCGGACCGCCGAGGGGAGGAGAGTCCGGTGACCGCGATGAGGCCGCCACAGGCCGCACCGGCCGAGAGTGTGGTCGGCGCGCCGAGACCGGCGGGCCGGCCGGACCAGGCCCACCCGGCCGGTCCAGGTGGTCCGGCCAGGTCCGCGCCCCCGCGCCCGCAGCCGGCCGCGGTCCACCACGCGGTGCTGTGTGTGAAGGCGCCGGCGATGGCCGCCTCGGACTCCGACGGCCAGCTGCGCGGGCACGGCCTGCACGGCTTCTACCGCTCCGGCGTCCGAGTGGTGGCCCGGATGGAGCTGCGGCTCGGCGGGATCGAACCGCTCCCGCTCCAGGGCACCCTGACCACGGCGGCCCAGGCCCGGTTCCTGGGGGCCGTCCGCCTCCCCGGCGACCTCGACCCGGACCCGGCGCTCACCGTCGAGCGGCTGCGGCACGCCGACGGCGTGGAGACCGTCACCGTGCGCAACGCCGGTGGCCGTCCGGCCCGCCTGCCGCTGGAGATCGCGCTCGCCACCGATCTCGGTCCGGTCGCCGAGATCGCCGCCGGCCACCGCTCCCCGGACCTGCCCGGCCAGGTCCAGTCCGCGGGGCTGCGCTGGGCGGGGCCGACGCACAGCGCCACGGTCAGTGCCCAGCCGTCGCCGCACGCCGTGCTGGCCGGCGCCGGTGTGCTGCGCTGGGACCTCGACGTCCAGCCGGGCGCGCGCTGGTCGGTCGAACTCCGGGCCGAGCTGGAGAGCACGGTGCCCGCCCCGCGCCCGCCCGGCGGTCGCGGCCCCGGTGTCCCGCTGCCCTGGGCCGAGCCCGAGGTGCGCTGCGACGACCCGCGGGTGGCCCTGCTGGTGTCGCGCTCCCTGGACTCCCTGGGGGGTCTGCTGTTCGCCGACCCGGACCGGCCGACCGACCTGTACCTGGCCTCCGGCGCGCCCTGGCGCTTCGGCCTGGCCCCGGCCGACGCGCTCTGGGCGGCCCGGCTGACCCTGCCGCTCGGCACCCGGCTGGCCGCCGGCACCCTGCGCGCCCTGGCCCGTCGTCAGCAGCAGTCCGCCGCCGGGGCGGGCGGGCCCGGTCAGGGCGGCCGTCGCCCGGACGGGCTGCTGCCCGGCGCGCTGCGGCACGGCGGTCCCGAGCTGCCGCCGACCTGCACCGCCACCGAGGCCACCCTGCTGTTCGTGACCGTGCTGGCCGAGGCCTGGCGGTGGGGCCTGCCCCGGGCGGAGGTCGCCGAACTCCTCCCGGCCGCCGAGCGGGCGCTCGGCGCGCTGCGCGAGGGCCTGGTGGACGGCTTCGTCACCGACCTGAGCCGCCCGGCCGAGGAGCGCGCCGCCCACCCGGTGCCGGCCAGGGCCGAGGTCCAGGCCCAGGCGCACCGGGCGGCCCTGCACGGGGCCGACCTGCTGGCGGCCTTCGGCCGGCCCGGCGCCGAGGAGTGGCAGGGCTGGGCGGCCGCCCTGCGCGGCCGGTTCCGCGAGCGGTTCTGGCTGGACGACCTGTCCGGCGGGCGCCCGGCCGCCGGGCTCGCCCCGGGCGGGCAGCCGCTGCCCGCGGTGGCCGCCTCCCTGGTCCACCTGTTCGACCCCGGCCTCGCCGCCGACGGCGGCCGCCACGAGACCCTGCTGGACCGCGAGCAGACCAGGCTGCTCGCCCAGCGGCTGGCGGCGCCCGAGCTGGACAGCGGCTGGGGGCTGCGCACGCTCAGCGCCAAGTCCCCCCGGTTCAACCCGCTCGGCCACCGCAGCGGGGCGGTGCGCGTCCACGAGACCGCGCTCGCGGTCGCCGGGCTCGCCGAGGCCGGCCACGAGAACGAGGCGGGGGCGCTGCTGGAGGGGCTGCTCGCGGCGGCGGCCCACTTCGAGGGACGGCTGCCCGAGATGTACGCGGGGGAGCAGTGGACGCCCGGCTCCCCGCCGGTCCCGCATCCGGGAGCCTGCCGGCCGGCCGCGGTCTCGTCCGCCGGGGCCGCGCACGCGGTGTTCGCGCTCGCCGGGGTCCGGCCGGACGTCCCCGGTGGTCGGGTGCTGGTCCGCCCGGCCAGCACCGCGCCGCTCGGGGAGCTGGAGCTGACCGGACTGCGGGTCGCCGGTGAGCCCTTCTCGGTACGGGTCAGCCGGATCGGCGTGGCGATGGTCGAGGAGGCGTCCGCGGAACTCCAGCTGGTGGCCCGCTGACGTCGCCACTCCCACCGCTGGCGCCCCCGGCCCGGCCCGGCCCGGCCCGCACCGGGCCGGCGCGGCGGAGGGCCGGGGCCGCAGGGTCGCGGGGGCGGTCGCAGCACGGTCCGTACGCGGGCCTGTGCTTATCGTCAGAGAGACGACTATGATCGTCGCCATGTCGCGTTATGACCCGTCGGCCTTCCCCCCGTTCGCAGTCACGGTCGACCTGGTCGTGCTGACGGTGCGCGAGCACGCGCTCTGTGCCCTGCTGGTCCGCCGGGGCGAGCCGCCCTACCAGGGCTACTGGGCACTGCCGGGCGGTTTCGTCCGCCCCGACGAGGGCCTCGCCGAGGCGGCCTCGCGGGAGCTGGCCGAGGAGACCGGCCTGCGGGCCCCCACCGCTCCCGGGCACGACGCGGCCGGGCCCGGTGCCGCCGGCGCCCACCTGGAACAGCTCGCCACCTACGGACACCCCCAGCGCGACCCGCGGATGCGGGTGGTCAGCGTGGCCTACCTGGTGCTCGCGCCCGACCTGCCGACCCCGCGCGCGGGCGGCGACGCCAGCGGCGCCCGGTGGGCCCCGGTCACCGAACTCCTCGGGCCGGACGGCGCCGACGGTGTCCCGCTCGCCTTCGACCACGGGCTGATCCTGGCGGACGGGGTGGAACGCGCCCGTTCCAAGATCGAGTACTCCTCGCTGGCGACGGCGTTCTGTGCGACCGAGTTCACCGTCGGCGAGCTGCGCCGTGTCTACGAGGCGGTGTGGGGCGTGGTGCTGGACCCGCGGAACTTCCACCGCAAGGTCACCGGGACCCCGGGCTTCCTGCTGCCCTCCGGTGGTACCACGACGCGCCAGGGCGGGCGCCCGGCCCAGCTGTTCACCTCCGGCGGGGCCAGTGTGCTCAATCCGCCGATGCTGCGTCCGGAGTCCTGAGCCGCCCGCTCGTCGCGGGGCCGGCCGCGGTCCCCGGTGGGGCCGGACACCCAGCCGGACGCCACCCCGGCCCCTGTTGCTCCTCGTCGGCCCCGGCCCGGCCCGCCGCGGACGGTGCGTCTCGGTCGCAGGATCGGATTGTCCCCTGATCGGGTGAGGTGTGCGGGCGGTCGGCCCGTGGCGCTCCCGCAATGCCCGGAATCTCCACCACGGCCCCCTAATGTGCTGGCGCGGAACCGTGCGGGTGCGACCCGGCGCGCCGCGGACCAGGTCGGCCGAGGGCATGGGAGCAGCCAGCGATGATCCAGATCACCGGACTGACCAAGGTGCACCGGGGAGGAGGCCCCCCGGTGCTGCTGGACCTGACCTTCGAGGCCCGCCCGGGCGCGGTGACGGCCCTGCTGGGCCCCGAGGGGGCCGGCAAGTCGACCGCGCTGCGGCTGATGCTGGAACTCGAACGGGGCCGGGGAGTCACCCTCTTCGACGGTCGCACCTACCGTCGGCTGCGCCGGCCGGAGCGCGAGGTCGGGGTGCTCCTGTCGGGACCGGGCGACGCCTCCGGGGCGGCCGACCTCGCCGGACACCCCGGCCGGAAGGCCCGGGGGCACCTCAGGATGCTGGCCGCCGCGGTCGGCGCGCCCGCCCGGCGGGCGGACGAACTCCTGGAGCGGACCAGGCTCGCGGCCGTCGCCGAGCAGCGCCTGCGCACCTACTCACCGGGCATGCACCGGCGGCTCGCCCTGGCGGCCGCGCTGCTCGGCGAGCCCGGAACGCTGCTCCTGGACGCGCCCACCGAAGGGCTCTCGCCGCGCAATGTGGAGTGGTTCCACGCCTTCCTGCGGTCCTTCGCCGCGGACGGGGGCACGGTCCTGGTCACCACCCGCACCCCGCAGGAGGCCTCGCAGCTGGCCGACCGGGTGGTGACCCTGGACCGGGGACGGATGGCGGCGGACCAGTCGGTGACGGACTTCCGGCGCACCCGGCTCAGCCCGGAGGTCGCGGTGCGGGGTCCTCAGATGGCCCGGCTCGCCGATCTGCTGGCCGGTCAGGGGGCGCAGGTCCGGCGGGACGGGGGGACCGAGCTCGCGGTGTCCGGCGTCGGCCGGACCGAGATCGGTGAACTCGCCTACCGCCACGGCATCCTGTTGCACGAACTCGCCGACCGGGTCGTCGAGCGGCCGGCCCCCCGGGCGGACCTGCGGGTGGTCGCGAGCGGCCCGGGCCGCCCCCGGACGCCCCGAGAAGCAGATGCCCCGGTCGCCCCGGCGGCGCCGACGGACGCGCCGGCGCCCGAGGACGCGGTGACGACCGAGCAGGTCGAGCAGGTCGAACAGGCCGGGCGGGCCAGGCAGGCAGAGCAGGCAGAGCGGGCCGGAGAGGCCGACCGGACGCTGGCGATGCCGGTGGCGCGGCCCCGGGTGACGGCCGCCGCCCGGGACCTGGAGCCCGCACCCACCCTCGCCCTGCCGGTCGCGGCGCCCCCGGCCGGTGGCTCGTCGGCCGTGGCCGCGTCCGCCGCGCCGGGTCCCCGCCGCGGCGCCCGGGCCGTCACCCGGCAGGCGGCCGAAGCGGCCGGGGCGACCGGGGCGACCGGGGTCCTCGACAGGGCCGGCGGGACCGGGACCGGAGGGACCGCCCGACGCGGCGGCGGGCGGCGGGAGGACGAGACCTCGCCGGTCGTAGCGGTGGACCGGCTCTTCCGCGAGGGACTGACCGGCCTGGCACGCTCGGCGGTGGCCCCCGTTCCCGCGTCGAAGGCCGAGGCCCACGAGCACCCGGGGAAGGCGGCCGACGGACTGCTGAGCGACGACACCGTCCGCCTGGGCCGCGTCACCCGCTCGCAGTCCGACCGGGCCGAGCGGCCCGCGCCCGACCGGTCGGCCTCAGCGGATGCGGACCCGGCCGGGACGGATCCGACCGGGCCCGTCGTCCCCGTCACCGCTGACCCCACCGCCTCTTCCGGCCCCACTGGCCCTTCTGGCCCCTCAAGCCCCTCCGGCCCCTCCGGCCCTTCCGACCTTCGGAGCGAGTGAACCGTGCGAGTTCTGGCTTATGAGCTGCGCCGGGTGCGCGGCCTGCGTTCGACCTGGCTGCTGCTCGGGCTCGTGGTGCTCTGCGACGCCGTGGTCGCCGGCGTGCTGGCGGGCCAGGTGGGGGACCGGACCCTCGGCGGCGCGGCCGCGGTGCGGCTGCTGACGGCGGCGGTGCCGCTGGTGCCGCTGCCGTTCGCGGCGCTGGGCGCCGGCGTGCTGGGCGCGCTCGCGTACGGCCACGAGGTGCGGCACCGGGGGCTGGCCGCCTCGCAGGTGTCCTACCCGCGCCGGGTCCGGCTGCTGACGGCCAAGCTGGCGGTGACCGGTGCCCTCGCGGCGCTGCTCGCCCTGGTCACGCTGCTGGTCGACGCGGTGACCGTGCACTTCGCGCTGCCCGCCGGGGTGACGGTGGCGGCCTGGTCGGACCACGCCGCGCTGTCCGTCCGGGTCGCGGAGGCGCTGGCCCCGTCCGGTCCCGGCGGGCTCGACGTGCTGCCGACGGTGGCGGCGCCGCTGGCCCTGCTGGCCGGCCAGGGGGCGCCGACGGCGCTGCTGGCCTTCGTGCTGCTGGTGGTCGTGGCGGGCTGGACCGGGGTCCTGACCGCCGCGCTGACCCGCAGTGCTACCGCCGGGGTACTGCTGCTCTGCGCGCTGCCGCCACTGCTGGAGTCCGTCGTGGCGCTGGTGCTGCGGCAGAGCGGGAAGCCCTGGCCGGCCCGGGCGGCGGAACTGCTGCCGTTCCCGTCGGGGATCGAGTGGGCGTACGGATGGGTGTACGGCGGGGTCGGCCGGGCGGCGAGGGGCGTGTCCTCGGCTCCGGCCCTGACCGATCCGGCGCTGCTGGCCGCCGTGGCGACGCCGGTACTGGTGTTGCTGCTGGTCACCCTGGTGGTGCAGGCCCGGCGCCGGGCGTTCTGAACCGGCGGCGGCCCGGGGCGGTTCGCGAAGATCGACCAAGGGTGACCGTAATGAGTGGTTCGCCCTGATAAGAAGTCAATTATCCAGTCACGGGCGATCACCCTTTCGTGTGCTTTTCACGAGAATTCTCAAGCTGTGCCCGCCGATCGCCGACAAAGGAGCTGTGAGTACCCTTGCGCACCCCACCATGACCCCCGCCCGTTCCGCCGATGGGGCCATTCCCGGCTCCGCCGACCTGGACCGCTACTCCTACGCCGACCGGCCCGTCCCGCCGGCCCCTCGCTGGGAGGGCGCCGAGTCGGACCTCGCCCGGGTCGGCCGCAAGACCACCAGCAGCCGGGGCCGAGGCCTGCACGGCCAGCTGGTCCAGCAGTTGGGCCAGATGATCGTCTCCGGCGACCTCGGCGCCGACCGCCCGCTCGTCCCGGAGGAGATCGGCCAGCGGTTCGAGGTCTCCCGCACCGTCGTCCGCGAGTCGCTGCGCGTGCTGGAGGCCAAGGGCCTGGTCAGCGCCCGCCCCAACGTCGGCACCCGGGTCCGTCCGGTCAGCGACTGGAACCTCCTGGACCCGGACATCATCGAGTGGCGCGCCTTCGGCCCGCAGCGCGACGAGCAGCGCCGGGAGCTGTTCGAGCTGCGCTGGGCGATCGAGCCGCTGGCCTCCCGGTTGGCCTCCGGCCACGGCCGGGAGGACGTCCAGCAGCGGCTGGCCGAGCTGATCGAGATCCTGGGTCACGCCTGCGCCCAGGCGGACCTCGCCACCTACGCCCGGGCCGACGCCGAGCTGCACGTGCTCATCCTGCAGCTCGCCGGCAACCGGATGCTGGAGCACCTCTCCGGGATCGTCGCCTGCGCGCTCCAGGTGTCCGGCGGGCCGGCCACCGCCTGCGAGCGGCCCTCGGAGGCCTCGGTCGGGATGCACGCCCGACTGGTGGAGGCGCTCGGTTCCGGCGACGGCAGTGCCGCCGAGAACACGATGCGGGCGCTGCTCACCGTCCACCCCGAGATCGAGCCGTCCGTTCCGGCGCCCCGGGAGCACTGAGCGGACCGTTCGGCGACCGCACACCGCCGCCCCGTCCCGCGACCCGCTCCCGACCCGCTCCCGACCCGCCCCGTCGTGGTCCGACGCCCGCGACTCCTCCGCGGCCTCCCGAATTCCCCCTCCCGACCCCGGCCCCCCGGCTGCCGCCACGGTGCGGCCGGGGGGTCTCCGCACGTCCGGGGCCGCGCGGAGCGCAGGTGCGGCACGGTCGCACGGAGCGGAGGGACGGAGGGGGCGGAGGAAACGGAGGAAACGGAAGGCGAAAAGGAGACGGAGGGGGCGGAAGGGGTCTCCCGGCGGCGGTCCGGCGGCGGTCCGGCGTCGGTCCGGCGGTGGTTCGAGGGGGGTTCGGAACCGGTCCGCACCCGCCGAACAGCAGAATGGCGTGTCCATGGTGAATGGTTCGGTCGCGGGTGGGGGATGATGGAGGTCGGCCCCGGGCCGCGGCCGCCCACCGGTGTGACCCGCGACACGAAGGCCATGCGTAACACTTGACGAGCAGCAGCGATGTCTCCTGAGCGGGAGCAGCTCCGGAATAGTCCAACGTGTCAGAATGCTGTGTTGGTCCGCGGCGCTGCTGCCGTCCTGCAAACCCAGACCTCAAACCCGAGTCGGTCGGAATCGACACCGCGTGCCCGACGCGCGATCTCCTTCCCCGCCCGCTCGGGCGGCCGGTACGGGTTCGAGTCCACTCATCGTCCGAGAGGTTGTTCGTGTCGGCCAGCACATCCCGTTCGCTTCCCCCCGAGATCGCCGAGTCCGCGGCTCTGCTGGCGCTCATCGAGCGGGGCAAGGCCCAGGGGCAGATCGCCGGTGACGACGTACGCCAGGCGTTCGAGGCGGACCAGATCCCGGTCACCAAGTGGAAGAACGTCATGCGCAGCCTCAACCAGGTTCTGATTGAGGAGGGGGTGGACCTCATGGTCAGCGCGGCCGAACCGGCCGGCGCCAAGCGCAAGAGCGTTGCTGCCAAGAGCCCCGCCAAGCGCACCGCGACCAAGGCGGTCACCACCCGGAACCCGGCCGCTCCGTCGGCCCCGACCAAGCCGCCCGTGCGCATCGCGCCCGGTGCGCCCGTCTCCACGCCGACGGTCGCGGCCGCCGCCGCGCCGGTCAGCACCGTGTCTGCCGAGATCACCGTCGAGGGGGCGACCGTCGGCACCGAGGTGAAGGCGGCCGTCGCCAAGAAGGCCGTGGCCAAGAAGGCCGTCGCCAAGAAGACCGCGGCGCCGGCCAAGAAGGCCGCCGCCAAGAAGACCACCACCGCCAAGACCGCGGGCAAGGCCGGCGAGGAGGAGGCCCTCGGCGAGGAGGAGATCCTCGAGGACGTCGCCCTGCCCGGTGACAAGCCCGCCGCCGAGGGCGACGCCCCGGAGGAGGAGTCGGAGGGCTTCGTCCTCTCCGACGACGACGAGGACGACGCCCCGGCCCAGCAGGTCGCCGTCGCCGGTGCCACCGCCGACCCGGTCAAGGACTACCTGAAGCAGATCGGCAAGGTCCCGCTGCTCAACGCCGAGCAGGAGGTCGAGCTCGCCAAGCGGATCGAGGCCGGCCTGTTCGCCGAGGACAAGCTCTCGGCCGCCGACAAGCTCGCTCCCAAGCTCAAGCGCGAGCTGGAGATCATCGCCGAGGACGGCCGCCGGGCCAAGAACCACCTGCTGGAGGCCAACCTCCGCCTGGTGGTCTCGCTGGCCAAGCGCTACACCGGTCGCGGCATGCTCTTCCTGGACCTCATCCAGGAGGGCAACCTCGGTCTGATCCGTGCGGTCGAGAAGTTCGACTACACCAAGGGCTACAAGTTCTCCACCTACGCGACCTGGTGGATCCGCCAGGCGATCACCCGAGCGATGGCCGACCAGGCCCGCACCATCCGTATCCCGGTGCACATGGTCGAGGTCATCAACAAGCTGGCCCGCGTCCAGCGCCAGATGCTCCAGGACCTGGGCCGCGAGCCCACCCCGGAGGAGCTGGCCAAGGAACTCGACATGACCCCCGAGAAGGTCATCGAGGTCCAGAAGTACGGTCGCGAGCCCATCTCGCTGCACACCCCGCTCGGCGAGGACGGCGACAGCGAGTTCGGTGACCTCATCGAGGACTCCGAGGCGGTCGTCCCGGCCGACGCGGTCTCCTTCACCCTGCTCCAGGAGCAGCTGCACTCGGTCCTGGACACCCTGTCCGAGCGCGAGGCGGGCGTGGTCTCGATGCGCTTCGGCCTGACGGACGGTCAGCCGAAGACGCTCGACGAGATCGGCAAGGTGTACGGGGTCACCCGTGAGCGCATCCGCCAGATCGAGTCGAAGACCATGTCCAAGCTGCGTCACCCGTCGCGCTCCCAGGTGCTGCGCGACTACCTGGACTGATCGACGGTTCGGCACCAACGGTCCGACCGGAAGGCCCGGGGCTTCGCGCTCCGGGCCTTCCGGCTGTTCGGGAGGGGTGGACGTCACCGTCCGGGTGGCCGTTGTCGCTCGTCCGGGTGGCGGTGCGCCGCCGAGCGGTCGCGGAACGTGGCCGGTCACCTACGCTGTGCCGGTTGCCTGCTGCCGAGCCACCTGGAGACACGGTGCCGCCCACCCCGGACCGTCCGGACCGCGCCGACCTGCCGACCGGCGCCTCCCGCGCCCGCCGCTCCGCCGTCCGTCCGCCCCGCCACCGCCGGGCCGCCGTGCTGACACTGCTGGCCGCGCTGCCCGCGCCGCTGCTGGTCCTCGGCCCGGCCACCGCCGCCACCGCGCAGGCCCGGCCGCAGGGGCGGATCGTCGGCGGAACGACCGAGAGCACGGGCGACCACCCGTGGATGGTGGCCCTGGCCAGCCGGCAGCAGTTCGGCTCCGGCCGCTCGGGCCAGTTCTGCGGCGGTGCGCTGGTCACCCCCACCAAGGTGGTGACCGCGGCGCACTGCTTCTACGACGAGTCCGGCGGGCACCAGGTGGACCGGCCCGGGCTGCGGGTCGTGGTCGGCCGGGACGACCTGGGCGGACGACTGGGCCAGGAGGTGGAGGTGCGGGAGGTCCGGATCCACCCCGACTACTCCTTCACCACCAATATGAACGATGTGGCGGTGGTCACCCTCGCCGAGGCGCAGCGGGGCCGGCCGGTGATCGACCTGGTCGGCCAGGGCGAGACCGAGCCGTACCGTGCGGGGACCCTCGCCCGCGTCTACGGCTGGGGGGACACCACCGGCCACGGCGACTACTCGTCCCGGCTGCGGGGTGTGGATGTGCCGATCATCGCGGACCACACCTGCGAGCAGGCCTACCCGGGCGGCCGGGACGGGCGTTTCGACGCCCGGGGCATGGTGTGCGCGGGTGAGGAGCAGGGCGGGAGGGACGCCTGCCAGGGCGACAGCGGCGGGCCGCTGGTGGTCGCGGGCCGGCTCGCGGGGCTGGTGTCCTGGGGGACGGGCTGCGCCGAGGCCGCCCACCCGGGCGTCTACACCCGGATCGCCTCGGTCTCCGACGCCGTCCGCTCCCTGCTGTAGCCGATCGGGCACGGGCCGCCGCCCGATCGGGCGGCCCCGGGGAGCGGCCCGGCCGGGGCCGAACGGTCCGGGGCCGGGCGGTGCGGGAGCCGGTGCTCCGGAGGCGGGCGGACCGGGAACGACGAAGCCGGGCGGCCGGCCCCCGGAGGGGCGGTCGCCCGGCTCACCCGGTCACACGCGGTGTGCGACCGGACACAGCTCGACGTCGGTCTGCTGCTGCTGGCGCTCGGGATCAGCGCTCGTCGTCGTTGGCCGTGGCGGCAGTGGTGCCGAGGCGGTTGCTCTCGTCCTGTATCTCCACGGCGATCTTCTTGAGCTCCGGCTCGAACTTCCGGCCGTGGTGGGCGCAGAAGAGCAGCTCTCCACCGCTGGCGAGTACGACGCGCAGGTAGGCCTGGGCGCCGCAGCGGTCGCAGCGGTCAGCCGCGGTGAGCGGGCTCGCAGGGGTCAGAACAGTAGTCACGTCGCCTCTTCTCTAGCTCGACGAGCTGTCGTACCAGGGTCAACATCCAACCAGGCCGAAAACGTTCCCGCTCGTGGCTTTTCTTCTCTGAGGATTCTGCTGTGTTGATGAGGACGTGCCCCGGGGGCCGGTGGTTCATGCGTACCGGATCCCAGGATCCGCCCGCGGCTCGAACGCCCGATCGGAACCGGGTGCGGGAGTCCGCGTAGCATAATCCTCTGCTGGGTTGGAGCATAAGCCCCGTCCCGGGCCCCGGTAGCCTGCATAACGGCAGTTCCGGAGCCTGTGCCCGGCCCCACGGTCCGCCAGGACCGGTGGTACCGGGAGGAGATGGAGCCCCGGCGTCCCGAATCCGGCACGGCTCTTGTTCGCGGAGCGCGTACAAGCTGCGCGGGACCGGCCTGCCGTGCTGTGCACCCAGCGGAGGGGTGCGCACACGGAGGGGAGCGGCTGTCGGTGCGGTGTGCTGCACTGGCGGACGCTCCGGACCTGTCCGGATGTGCCCCGATGTGACCGATGAGACAGAACTTCACCGAGGAGAGTGCCGCGTGAGTGCCGAAACGACCGTGCCGTCCGCTCTGCTGGCCGGCGACGACGGTTCCAACTACACCGCTCGGCACCTGCTCGTCCTGGAGGGTCTGGAGGCGGTCCGCAAGCGTCCCGGCATGTACATCGGCTCGACCGACAGTCGTGGCCTGATGCACTGCCTCTGGGAGATCATTGACAACTCGGTGGACGAGGCGCTGGGCGGCTACTGCGACCGGATCGAGGTCGTCCTGCACGAGGACTCCTCGGTCGAGGTCCGCGACAACGGACGCGGCATCCCGGTGGACGTCGAGCCCAAGACCGGGCTGTCCGGCGTCGAGGTCGTGATGACCAAGCTGCACGCCGGCGGCAAGTTCGGCGGCGGCTCCTACGCGGCCTCCGGCGGTCTGCACGGCGTCGGCGCCTCCGTGGTCAACGCGCTCTCGGCCCGGCTCGACGTCGAGGTCGACCGCAGCGGCCACACCCACGCGATCAGCTTCCGGCGCGGCACCCCCGGCATCTTCACCGAGGCCGGCCCGGACGCCCCGTTCGAGGCGGCCAACGGCCTCAGCCGGGCCCGCAAGGTGCCCAAGACCCGCACCGGCACCCGCATCCGGTACTGGGCGGACCGGCAGATCTTCCTCAAGGACGCCAAGCTCTCGCTGGAGCACCTGCACAACCGGGCCCGGCAGACCGCCTTCCTGGTCCCCGGCCTGACCATTCTCGTGCGTGACGAGCGGCTCACCGAGAGCGAGCAGATCGACGAGAGCACCTTCCACTTCGACGGCGGCATCGCCGAGTTCTGCGAGTTCCTGGCGCCGGACAAGCCGATCAGCGACGTGCTGCGGCTGCACGGCGAGGGCACCTTCAAGGAGACCGTGCCCGTCCTGGACGAGCTCGGGCACATGACGCCGACCGAGGTCACCCGGCAGCTCGGCGTGGACATCGCGCTCCGCTGGGGCACCGGTTACGACACCACGCTGCGCTCCTTCGTCAACATCATCGCCACCCCCAAGGGCGGTACCCACGTCACCGGCTTCGAGCGCTCGCTGGCCAAGACCGTCAACGAGGTGCTGCGGGCCACCAAGCTGCTGCGGGTCGCCGAGGACGACGTCACCAAGGACGACGCCACCGAGGGACTCACCGCCGTGGTCACCGTCCGGCTGGCCGAGCCGCAGTTCGAGGGCCAGACCAAGGAGGTGCTCGGCACCTCGGCGGCCAACCGGATCGTCGCGGCCGTCGTCGCCAAGGAGCTCAAGACCTTCCTCACCTCCGGCAAGCGGGACGAGAAGGTCCAGGCCCGGGCGGTGCTGGAGAAGGTCGTGGCCGCCGCCCGCACCCGGGTCGCCGCCCGCCAGCACAAGGAGGCCCAGCGCCGGAAGACCGCGCTGGAGACCAGCTCGCTGCCGGCGAAGCTGGCCGACTGCCGCAGCGACGACGTCGACCGCAGCGAACTCTTCATCGTCGAGGGCGACTCCGCGCTCGGCACCGCCAAGCTGGCCCGCAACTCCGAGTTCCAGGCCCTGCTGCCGATCCGGGGCAAGATCCTCAACGTGCAGAAGGCGTCCGTGAGCGACATGCTCAAGAACACCGAGTGCGCGGCGATCATCCAGGTGATAGGGGCCGGCTCGGGCCGCACCTTCGACATCGACCAGGCCCGGTACGGCCGGGTCATCTTCATGGCCGACGCCGATGTCGACGGCTCGCACATCCGCTGCCTGCTGCTGACCCTGTTCCAGCGGTACATGCGGCCCATGGTCGAGCAGGGCCGGGTCTTCGCGGCCGTGCCGCCGCTGCACCGGATCGAGCTCACCAACCCCAAGCGCGGCCAGGAGAAGTACCACTACACCTACTCGGACGCCGAGCTGCGCTCCACCCTGCTGGAGTTCCAGCGCAAGAACCTGCGCTGGAAGGACCCGGTCCAGCGGTACAAGGGCCTCGGCGAGATGGACGCCGACCAGCTGGCCGAGACCACCATGGACCCGCGCCACCGCACGCTGCGCCGGATCAACCTGGGCGACCTGGACCAGGCCGAGAAGGTCTTCGACCTGCTGATGGGCAACGACGTGGCGCCGCGCAAGGAGTTCATCGTGGACTCGGCGGCCACCCTGGACCGTTCGCGCATCGACGCCTGAGCGCGTCGCCGGAAGGGGCCCTCCACCCGTGGGTGGAGGGCCCCTCCGTGTCGGTTCCACCCGCCGTCCACCCCGGCGCCGATCAGCCGCGGGCGGCGGATCCGTAGCGTCGGAGAGGTCGCACAGAGCCTTCCCGGACGGAGAACCCCGATGCCCACCCTGGTCGACGCCGCTCTCGTGGTGGTGGTGATGGTGCTCGTGCTCCGCCGCCAGATGCGCCCCCGGCGCCTGGACACCGACCGCCGCTCCTGGGTGCTGCCGCTGGTCCTCGCCGCCGTCGCGCTGCGGGATCCGCAGCTGATCGACCGGCGGGACACCGGCTGGTCGGTCGTCCTGCTCGGCTGCGGGGTGGTCGCGGTGCTGGCGGCCGGCTCGGTGTGGGGCTGGACCGTCCGGCTGTGGCGGGACGCGGACGGGGCGCTCTGGGCCCAGGGCACCCGGGCCACGCTGGCCGCCTGGGGCGGGATGATCGCGATCAGGATCGGCCTGTTCGGGCTCGGGGCGGCGCTGCACCTGCGGCAGTCGGGCAGCGCGCTGCTGCTGGGCCTGGCGGTGCTGCTGCTGGTCCGTTCGCTCGTGGTGCACTGGAGGGCGCGGGCCCTGGTGCCCACGGGGCGGGTCACCCTGACGTCCTGACCACCGCAGTGCGCACGAGGAGGCACCACCTTGGTCGAGGTCGACCGGTTCTGGACCCGCTGGCCGTCCCGGGAGGGGCTGGAGCGCGACGCAGACAGCCGCCCCCGGCGGATCCTCGCCGGGCTCGGCCGGCTCGCGCTGCTGACCACCGTCTGCTGGGGGACCTTCTCGGACGGCCGGTACTCCGGCTGGGCGGTGGCGGCCGAGGTCGCCGGGCTGGTCGCGGCGGTCGCGCTCGCCGCCGGCTTCCTGCACGTCTGCCGGGAGCAGCGCCCGGCACCGGCGTACGCGCTGGCGGCCGCACTGTCCGCGACCGCCTGGCTGGCCAACGCGGGGCACGCCTACCTGCTCGCCGACGTGCTCTGGTACGGGCTGGCGGTGACCGCGCTGATCCGGCTGCCGCCGGGGCCGGCGCTGCTCACCGCCGGGGCCTCGCTCGGCTCCTACGCGGCGGTCAGCTGGGCGGGCGCCCTGAGCATCACGGCCACCTGCGGCGGACTGCTGCTGCTCGGCTACCTGTTGCGGCTGGACGTCGAGGCGCGCGGCACGGCGCGGCGGCTGCTGGTCCAGGAACGGGCCGCGCGGGCCGCCGAGGCGGAGAGCGCGGCGCTCGCCGAACGGGCCAGGATCGCCCGGGAGATCCACGACGTGCTGGCGCACAGCCTCTCCGCCCAGCTGGTGCACCTGGAGGCGGCCCGGCTGATGCTGGACGCGGGCACCGACCGGGAGCGGGTCCGGGAGCGGGTGGTGGCCGCCCGGCGGATGGCGCAGGACGGGCTGGCCGAGACCCGGCAGGCGCTGTCGGCGCTGCGCGGCGAGTTCACGCCGGTCGGCGACTACCTGGTGGAGCTGACCGGGCGGGAGCGGGCGGACTTCCGGGTGGCCGGGATGCCGCGTCCGCTGGCCGCCGAGGTGGGGCTCGCGGTCCGGCGCACCGCGCAGGAGGCTCTGACCAACGTGCGCAAACACGCCCCCGGCGCGCGCTGCACCGTCGAGCTGCGCTATCTGCCCGAGGACGTGGAGCTGGAGGTGCGGGACGGGGCCGCGGGGCGCGCGGGAGCGCCGGGCGAGCTGGCGGCGAGCGGTGGCGGGTACGGTCTGCTGGGGATGCGCGAACGCGCTGAACTGCTCGGCGGCAGCCTGCTGGCGGGCCCGTACGAGGGAGGATGGCGCGTGCTGCTGCGAGTGCCGGCATGACGGGGCCGGCGGTGACCAGGGTGCTGGTCGCGGACGACCAGACCGTGGTCCGGGAGGGCATCGTGATGCTGCTCGGGCTGCTGCCGGGGATCGAGGTGGTCGGTGCGGCGGCGGACGGCGAGGAGGCGGTCGCGCTGGTCGCGCGGCACCGTCCGGACGTGGTGCTGATGGACCTGCGGATGCCGCGCTGCGACGGCGTCGAGGCGACCCGGCGGATCCGGGCCGGGTACCCGGGCACCGAGGTCGTGGTGCTCACCACCTATGCCGACGACGAGTCGCTGTTCCCGGCCCTTCAGGCGGGGGCGCGGGGGTACCTGACCAAGGACGCGGGCGGCGAGGAGATCGCCCGGGCGATCGCGGACGTCCGCTCGGGGGCGGCGGGGCTCTCGCCGCAGGTGCAACTGCGGCTGCTGGAGCGGCTGTCGGGGGAGCCGGGCGCGGTCGGCGCGGTCGGCCCGGTGCCGACCGGCCAGTCGTCCGGTCAGTCCTCCGGTCGGGCGGGCGCGGAGCCGCCGGACGGGCTGACCGCGCGGGAGGCGGAGGTGCTGGGGCTGATCGCGGAGGGCCTCTCCAACTCCGAGATCGCCCGTCGGCTGTACGTCAGTCCGGCGACCGTGAAGACCCACATCAACAACCTGTTCGCCAAGACCGGCGTGCGGGACCGGGCGCAAGCGGTCGCGTACGCCTTCCGAAACGGAATCACCGGGTCGCCGCAGTAGTCGGATGAGCGTCTGTCGGATCATCGATCACCTCATCGAGTGAACGTATCTGCGTTGGGAGTTTGGGGAGTTGGGGCGACCCCATGATGGTTCGGGTCACAACCCCCCGGTCCAGGAGCAGCCGTGCCACAACCGCAGACGAGAAGTCCAGAGCCGGGCGGACAACTGGACTGGTGGGCCTCGGCACCGGCATCACCACCGGTGCCGGCCCCGACGCACCCGGCACCGCCCGCACCGTCGGCCGGGGCCGACGCCGGGGACGGATCCCCGGACGACGCCAGCACCGAGGTCTACCGCTCCGTGCAGAACAGCCTGGCCTTCCAGCGGATCCGGCACAGCTACCGGTCCTTCGTCTTCCCGGTCAGCGGTGTGTTCCTCGCCTGGTACCTGCTGTACGTCGCCGCCCAGGCCGCGGCCCCCGGGCTGATGCGCGCCCCGGTCGCCGGGCCGGTCAACGTGGCCTGGCTGCTCGGCCTGCTGCAGTTCGCCACGACCTTCCTGCTGACCTGGCTCTACGCCCGCAACGCCCGCACCCAGCGCGACCGGGCCGCCCTGTCGCTCCGCTGGGACACCCAGGACCAGTTGCGATGAGGACCGCCACCCCGCCCCCCGTGGCCCCCGCCGGCGACCACCACGACCTGGCCGTGGTGCTGTTCGCCGTCATCGTCCTGGTCACCCTCGGGATCACCTTCTGGGCCGGCCGCCGCCGAGGCGGCGGCGCCGACGACTTCTACGCCGGCGGCCGCGACTTCACGCCGCTGCAGAACGGCTTCGCACTCTCCGGCGACTACCTCTCCGCCGCCTCCTTCCTCGGCGTCGCCGGGCTGATCGCGCTGTTCGGGTACGACGGCGTGCTCTACAGCATCGGCTTCCTGGTCGCCTGGCTGGTGGTCCTGATGCTGGTCGCCGAGCTGGTCAGGAACGCCGGTCGGTACACCCTGGCCGACGTGCTGGCGCTGCGGCTGCGCCGCCGCAAGGTCCGGGCCGCGGCCGGCGGTGCCAGCGTCGTGGTGACGCTGTTCTACCTGGTCGCCCAGATGGTCGGCGCGGGCAGTCTGGTCGCCCTGCTGCTCGGCACCAACAGTGCCGAGGCCAGGACCTGGACCATCGTGGCGGTGGGCGGTCTGATGATCGTCTACGTCACGGTCGGCGGGATGCGGGCCACCACCTGGATCCAGATCGTCAAGGCGTTCCTGCTGGTCGCCGGCTCGGTACTGCTGACCGTACTGCTGCTGCTGCGCTTCCACGGCGACGTCGCCGAGCTGATGCGGCAGGCGGCCCAGCACAGCGGCGCCGGCCGGCGCTACCTGGAGCCCGGGCTGAAGTACGGCAAGAGCTTCACCAGCCGGCTGGACTTCTTCAGCCTCGGCCTCGCCCTGGTGCTCGGCACCGCGGGCCTGCCGCACATCCTGTCCCGCTTCTACACCGTGCCCACCGCCCGGGCCGCCCGGCGCTCGACGATGTGGGCGATCGGGCTGGTCGGCGGCTTCTACCTGATGGCCATCGCGCTGGGCCTCGGCGCCACCGCGCTGGTCGGTTCCGCGGAGGTCCGGCACGCCAACGCGGCGGGCAACACCGCCGTCCCGCTGCTCGCCCTGGTGCTGGGCGGCGGCAACGGCTCCACCGGTGGGGTGGTGCTGTTCGCGGTGATCTCGGCGATCGCCTTCGCCACCATCCTCGCCGTGGTCGCCGGGCTCACCCTGGCCTCCTCGGCGGCCTTCGCCCACGACATCTGGGCCGGCGCCTGGCGGGGACGCCCGCGCCGCGGCGGCCGCGGGGTGCGGGGGGCGCGCGGCCGACGGGCGCTCGTCCCGGCCTCCCGGCGGGCGCGGGGCGGTACGGAAGCCGCGACCGGAACGGCGGCGGAGCGGACGGAGGACGGGTCGCCGGCCACCACCGAGCGCCAGGAGGTGCTGGTCGCCCGGATCGCGGCGGTCGGGATCGGCGCGGTGGCGATCGTGCTGAGCCTCTTCGCGCAGCAGCTGAACGTCGCCTTCCTGGTCGGCCTGGCCTTCGCCGTGGCCGCCTCCGCCAATCTGCCGGTGCTGCTCTACAGCCTGTTCTGGCGGCGGTTCACCCCGCGCGGAGCGGTCTGGTCGGTGTACGGCGGGCTGATCCCGGCGGTGGTGCTGGTGACCTTCTCGCCGGTCGTGTCCGGTACCAAGGTGGCGCTCTTCCCCGGGGTGGACTTCCACTGGTTCCCGCTGGAGAACCCGGGCCTCGTCTCCATCCCGCTCGGCTTCCTGGCCGGGTGGATCGGCACCCTCACCTCGCCCGAGCCGGCCGATCCGGACCGGTACGCCGAGCTGGAGGTCCGCTCCCTGACCGGGGCCGGGGCCGCCTGACGGCGACGCGGAGGAACGGCCACGACCCCCGGCGGAACTCAGCCGGGGGTCGTGGCCGTTCCTCCGCCTCCCGGACCGGTCAGAGCTCGCGCAGGGAGGTGACCTCCATCCGGGACGGCGTGCCCGCCGCCTTGCCGCAGCTCTCGGGCCGGGCCGGCTCGCTGACGTCCTCGGCCACCTCGACCTCCCAGGACCGGCCGTCCTCGTGCCGGACGCAGACCCGCCAGCGGCCCGTGCCGTCGGCCCGCTGGGTCAGGGTCAGCGCGTCCGCCCGGGTCTCGCCGGTGACCAGCCGCACGGCCTGGTCCGCGGCCTGGCCCGGCCGGTCCCAGCCGGAGCAGCCGCGCGACCACTCCGGCGCCATGTGGCCGGCCGCCGTGGCCGCCAGCACCTCCTTGGCCGACTCGGCGGTCAGCCGCCCGTAGGTGTAGCCGTACGGCAGGACCAGCATCGTGGGGGAGAAGCGGTGGCCGCCCAGGTGCGTCACCTCCCACACCTCGCTGTGCCCGGCGGCGACCAGCTCGGCCGCCAAGGGCCGGCCCAGCAGGGCGCAGCAACGGTCCCGGCGGCCGTTGGTGCACACCAGGGCGATCGGGCCGCCGACGTGGGCGGTGCCGAAGCCGCCGTGCTCGCCGGCGCCCAGCGCGGTGAAGTCCAGGGCGAGCAGTTCGGCCGGGTCCGCGACCTGGCCCCGGCGGACCCAGCCGCGGCCGGGGGTCGGGACGGTGTGCGCCACGACCACCTCGTGCCGGGCGGTCGGCAGGCAGTCCGCGTGCCGGCCGGGGCGGCGGATCAGCGCGACCCGGACGCCGGTTCCCGCGGTCGCGGCGTCCAGCGCGCGGCCGGTCTCCGGGTCCAGGTGGCTCTGGCCGAGCGCCTTGGCCCCCCACGGGCCGGCCTGTTCGACCAGCAGCCAGGTGGTGGCGGTCGCGGCGGTGGCGGCCAGCGGCTCCGACAGTTCACGCGACAGCGTCGCACAGGTGCTCACGGCGGTAAGGCTACCCTTGCCGGTCGTTCGCGGCCCGGCCGACCGCGTCGGTGCGGCGGGCCGGTGCGGGCCGGTCGGGGGCGGGTCGGCCGCCGGTGGCGGGTGCGGGCCGGTGCGGGCGGGTACGGGCGCCGGTGGCCGGGGCGGGAGCCCCGTGCCGCCGGGGCGGGAGCCCGGTGCCGCCGGGAACGCCCGGAGGGGCGCCGACCGACCGGTCGGCGCCCCTCCGGGCGTGACGGGCCGCCCCTAGACGGGGCCGGCCACGGTGCTGATCGGGCTGCTCACCGGGGTGCCGGAGCCGTCCCGGCGCGGGTCGCGCTCCGGCAGGTCGACCGGCGCGCCCTTGGGCCCGGCGGCGCGGGCGGGAGCGGGGCCGGCCCAGGCGAAGGCGAGCGCGTCCTCGCCGCGCAGGAAGCGCTGGCAGCGCACCCCGCCGGTGGCCCGGCCCTTGCGCGGGTACTGCTCGAAGGGGGTGACCTTCCAGCTGGACTGGGCCTCGCCGGTGAGGGTTCCGGCGGCGCCGGCCACCGAGACGACCACCGCGTCGACGGCCGGGTCGACGGCGGTGAAGGAGAGCACCCGGGCGCCGTCGGACAGCTTGACGCCGGCCATGCCGCCGGCCGGACGGCCCTGCGGGCGGACCTGCCCGGCGGGGTAACGCAGCAACTGGGCGTCGGAGGTGATGAAGACGAGGTCCTCCTCGCCGGTGCGCAGCTCGACCGCGCCGATCACCTCGTCGCCCTCCTTGAGCCCGATCACCTCGAACTCGTCCTTGTTGGCGGGCCATTCGGGCACCACCCGCTTGACGACGCCCTGGAGGGTGCCCAGCGCCAGGCCGGGGGAGGACTCGTCCAGCGTGGTCAGCGCGAGCACCCGCTCGTCGTCCTCCAGCCGGAGGAACTCGCCGACGAGCGCGCCGCCGGCCAGCGTCGGCGACGGGGTGGGCGGCAGCGCCGGAAGGTCGATGACCGGCAGCCGCAGGACCCGGCCGGCCGAGGTGACCACACCGATGTCGGCGCGGGCGGTGGTCGGCACCGCGGAGACGATCACGTCGTGCTTGGCGCGCTTCTCCGACACCTCGAACGGCTCGCCGTCGGCGGTGCGGGCGAGCAGGCCGGTGGAGGAGAGCAGCACCCGGCACGGGTCGTCCGCGACCTCCAGCGGAACGGTCAGCGAGGCGGCCGGAGCGGCCCCGGCCTCCAGCAGGACGGTGCGCCGCTCGGTGCCGAACTGCTTGGCGACGGCGCCGAGTTCGCCGGAGACCACGCTGCGCAGCCTGCTGTCGGACTCCAGGATCTCGGTCAGCTCGGCGATCTCCGAGTTGAGCTTGGCCTGCTCCTGCTCCAGCTCGACCCGGTCGAAACGGGTGAGCCGGCGCAGCGGGGTGTCGAGGATGTAGGCGGTCTGCGTCTCGCTCAGCGAGAAGCGCTCGATCAGGCGCTCCTTGGCCTGGGCCGCGTTGTCGCTCGAGCGGATGAGGGCGATGACCTCGTCGATGTCGACCAGGGCGACCAGCAGGCCCTCGACCAGGTGCAGCCGCTCCTGGCGCTTGCGGCGGCGGAAGTCGCTGCGCCGCCGGACCACCTCGAAGCGGTGGTCGACGTAGACCTCCAGCAGCTCCTTGAGGCCGAGGGTGAGCGGCTGGCCGTCGACCAGCGCCACGTTGTTGATGCCGAAGGTCTCCTCCATCGGCGTCAGCTTGTAGAGCTGCTCCAGCAGGGCCTCGGGAACGAAGCCGTTCTTGACCTCGATCACGAGGCGAAGGCCGTGCTCGCGGTCGGTGAGGTCCTTGACGTCCGCGATGCCCTGGAGCTTCTTCGCGTTGACGAGGTCCTTGATCTTGGAGATGACCTTCTCCGGGCCGACGTTGTACGGCAGCTCGGTGACCACGATGCCCTTGCGGCGGGCGCTGACGGCCTCGATGGTCGTGGTGGCGCGGATCTTGAAGGTGCCGCGGCCGGACTCGTAGGCGTCCCTGATGCCGGAGAGGCCGACGATCCGTCCGCCGGTGGGCAGGTCGGGGCCGGGGACGAACCGCATCAGGGTGTCGAGGTCGGCGGCCGGGTGCTTGATCAGGTGCCGGGCGGCGGCGACGACCTCGGAGAGGTTGTGCGGCGGCATGTTGGTGGCCATGCCGACCGCGATCCCGGTGGCGCCGTTGACCAGCAGGTTGGGGAAGGCCGCCGGGAGGGCCAGCGGTTCCTGCTCGCTGCCGTCGTAGTTGGGGCCGAAGTCGACGGTCTCCTCGTGGATCGACTCGACCATCGCCATCGAGGCGGCGGTGAGCCGCGACTCGGTGTAGCGCATCGCGGCCGGCGGGTCGTCGTTGCCGAGCGAGCCGAAGTTGCCGTGGCCGTCGATCAGCGGCAGCCGCATCGAGAACGGCTGGGCCATCCGGACGACCGAGTCGTAGATGGAGGCGTCGCCGTGCGGGTGCAGCCGGCCCATCACCTCGCCGACCAGGCGGGCGCACTTGACGTGGCCGCGCTCCGGGCGCAGGCCCATCTCGTTGGCCTGGTACAGGATGCGGCGGTGCACCGGCTTGAGGCCGTCCCGCGCGTCCGGGAGGGCCCGGGAGTAGATGACGGAGTAGGCGTACTCGAGGAACGAGCCCTGCATCTCGTCCACGACGTCGACGTCGAGGATGCGCTCCTCGAAGTCTCCGGGGGGCGGGGTCTGCGAACTGCGGCGGGCCATCGCGGCGGGGCTCCCTTACGTCTCGCTTGCTTCTCGTCCACGTCTCGTCGGCGCGGTCTCGCCGGGCTGTCGGCGGTGTTGTCAACAGGGCTCGGCGCCCCCATTGTGGACCCTCCCGCCGACAGTCCCGGCCAGCGCCCCTCTTCCGCCCCTGGCGAACGCCCTGTCCGCGCGGACACATCCGCGCCGCTCGCGCGTTGCACCACAATGGGGGACGCCACACGAACACCCCCCGACGTCGACGACGGGAAGGACCCGAGCGCATGGCCAACCCGGCCCCCGCCTCCGAGCAGCGAGGCATCGCCATCACCGAGCACCGCCTGGCCAATGGCCTGCGCGTCGTCCTCTCCGAGGACCACCTGACCCCGGTGGCCGCGGTCTGCCTCTGGTACGACGTGGGCTCCCGGCACGAGGTGAAGGGCCGCACCGGGCTGGCCCACCTGTTCGAGCACCTGATGTTCCAGGGGTCCGCCAACGTGTCCAACAACGGGCACTTCGAGCTCGTCCAGGGCGCCGGCGGCTCGCTCAACGGCACCACGAGCTTCGAGCGCACCAACTACTTCGAGACCATGCCGGCCCACCAGTTGGAGCTCGCGCTCTGGCTGGAGGCGGACCGGATGGGCTCGCTGCTGGCCGCCCTCGACGACGCGTCGATGGAGAACCAGCGCGACGTGGTGAAGAACGAGCGCCGCCAGCGGTACGACAACGTGCCCTACGGGACCGCGTTCGAGCGGCTCACCGCGCTGTCGTTCCCGGACGGCCACCCGTACCACCACACCCCGATCGGCTCGATGGCCGACCTGGACGCGGCCACCCTGGAGGACGCCCGGGCGTTCTTCCGCACGTACTACGCGCCCAACAACGCGGTGCTCTCGGTGGTCGGCGACATCGACCCGGAGCAGACGATCGCCTGGGTGGAGAAGTACTTCGGCAGCATCCCCGCGCACGACGGCAAGCAGCCGCCGCGCGACGGCGCCCTGCCGGAGAGCATCGGCCGGGAGATCCGCGAGCTGATCCGCGAGGACGTGCCCTCCCGCGCGCTGATGGCCGCCTACCGGCTGCCGCACGACGGTACCCGCGAGGCGGACGCCGCCGACCTGGCGCTGACCGTCCTCGGCAGCGGCGAGTCGAGCCGGCTGTACAACCGGCTGGTCCGCCGGGACCGCACCGCCGTCGCCGCGGGCTTCGGCCTGCTGCGGCTGTCCGGCGCGCCGAGCCTGGGCTGGCTGGACGTCAAGACCTCGGGCGACGCCACCGTCGAGCAGA
Source organism: Streptomyces sp. TLI_053 (assembly GCF_900105395.1). Lineage (NCBI taxonomy): Bacteria > Bacillati > Actinomycetota > Actinomycetes > Kitasatosporales > Streptomycetaceae > Streptomyces > Streptomyces sp. TLI_053. The sequence goes on along the minus strand of NZ_LT629775.1, from coordinate 3,435,526 downwards.
TCGAGGCGGCCGTCGACGAGGAGCTGGCCCGGTTCGCGGCCGAGGGCCCGACCGCGGCCGAACTGGAGCGCGCCCAGGCGCAGATCGAGCGCGAGTGGCTGGACCGGCTCACCACGGTGGCCGGCCGCGCCGACGAACTCTGCCGCTACGCCGTGCTGTTCGGCGACCCGAAGCTGCTGAACGACGCCCTGCCGAAGGTCCTCGACATCACCGCCGAGGAGGTGCGGGCCGTCGCCGCGGCCCGGCTGCACCCGCAGAACCGGGCGGTCCTGGTGTACGAGCCGACCACGGCCGAGGACACCGCCGCCGACACCGCTGCCACCGCCGAGACCGACGAGGAGGGCGCCGCCGTATGAGCACCGAGTACGTCCCCGCCATGACCTTCCACCCGCAGCCCCAGCCCGGCACCCCCACCCCGTGGGCGTTCCCGGCGCCGGAGCGTGCCGCGCTCGGCAACGGCATCACGGTGCTGCACTGCCACCGCCCCGGCCAGCAGCTGGTGGCCGTCGACGTGCTGGTCGACGCCCCGCTCGCCGCCGAGCCGGAGGGCCTGGACGGCGTCGCCTCGATCCTGGCCCGGGCGCTCAGCGAGGGCACCGACACGCTGACCGCCGAGGAGTTCGCGGCCGAGCTGGAGCGGGCCGGCGCGACCCTGGACGCGCACGCCGACCACCCGTGCATCCGGGTCTCCCTGGAGGTCCCGGCCTCCCGGCTGGCCCGCGGCCTGGACCTGCTGGCCGCCGCGCTGGGCAGCCCGGCGCTGCCGGAGGACGAGATCGAGCGGCTGGTCGCCAACCGGCTGGACGAGATCGTGCACGAGCAGGCCAACCCGGCCCGGCGGGCCGCCAAGGCGCTGTACGCCTCGCTGTTCGACGCCGCCGACCGGCTCTCCCGCCCGCGCGGCGGCAGCGCCGAGACGGTCAAGACCATCGACCGGGCCGCCGTCCGGGCCTTCTACGAGGGGCACGTGCGTCCCGCCACCACCACGGTGGTGGTGGTCGGCGACCTCACCGGCACCGATCTGCCGGCCCTGCTGGAGTCCACCCTCGGCGCCTGGAAGGGCACCCCGGCTGCGCCCGCCGCGCACGCCCCGGTGACCGGTGACGACACCGGCCGGGTGATCATCGTGGACCGGCCCGGCTCGGTGCAGACCCAGCTGCTGATCGGGCGGATCGGCCCGGACCGGCACGACCCGGCCTGGGCCGCGCAGATCCTCGGCACCTACTGCCTGGGCGGCACCCTCACCTCCCGGCTGGACCGGGTGCTGCGGGAGGAGAAGGGCTACACCTACGGCGTGCGGGCCTTCGCGCAGCCGCTGCGCTCGGCCCCGGACGGCAGCGGGCGCGCCATGCTGGCGATCAGCGGCTCGGTGGACACCGCCTCCACCGCCCCGGCGCTGGCCGACACCTGGACCATCCTGCGCACGCTGGCCGCGGAGGGGCTCACCGACGCGGAGCGCGAGGAGGCGGTGCAGTTCCTGGTCGGCGTGGCGCCGCTGAAGTACGAGACGGCGGGTTCGGTGGCCGGCACCCTGGCCGACCAGGTCGAGCAGCACCTGGCCGACGACTTCCAGGCGGAGGTCTACCGGCAGCTGGCCGAGCTGTCGACCGCCGCCGCCACCGAGGCCGTGGTGAGCGCCTTCCCGCCGGACCGGCTGGTGACGGTACTGGTCGGTGACGCCTCGGCGTTCGCGGACCAGGTGCGCGAGCTGGGCATCGGTGAGGTGACCGTGATCGGGGCCTGACGGTGACCGTGGTCGGGGTCTGATCCCGGCACCCGGTCCGGCAGCGGACCCCGAGGGCCCGGTGGAGCGTCGCGACGCTCCACCGGGCCCTTTCGCGTGCCGACGTTAATTCCCTTGCCGAGGTGGCGCGGTGCGTGGGTAGATGTTCCCGGCAACCGGTGCACACACGGAGAGGAGGCGGTCACCATGCGGGTCGAGCCCTATCGACAGTGCTCCCCGAGACTGTCCTCCCGATGCCCCTTCGCGGTCTGAGCACCGCTCCCGCGTCGGCCGTGCGCCGCCGCCCCCACTGACGTCCCCCGCACCGCGCCGGGTCCTTCGCGCGGCACCCGCCTACGCTTGAACCGTCCGACCCCAGGAGGTCGTTGAACCATGTCGTACACCGAGGTACCCGGCGTCCGGACTCCGATCCGGATGTGGACCGACCCGGCCACCGTCGAGGGCCAGGCCATGCAGCAGCTGCGCAACATCAGTTCGCTGCCCTGGCTGCACGGGCTCGCCGTGATGCCCGACGTCCACCTGGGCAAGGGGGCGACCGTGGGGTCGGTGATCGCCATGCGCGGCGCCGTCTGCCCGGCCGCCGTCGGCGTGGACATCGGCTGCGGGATGAGCGCGGTGAAGACCTCGCTCACCGCGAAGGACCTGCCGGACGACCTGTCGCGGCTGCGTTCGCAGATCGAGCGGACCATCCCGGTCGGGCGAGGTCTGCACTCCGACCCGGTCGACCCGGGCAAGCTGCACGGTGTCCCGACCGGTGGCTGGGACGACTTCTGGCAGCGGTTCGACGGGATCGCGTCCGAGGTGAAGTGGCGTCGGGGCCGGGCGGCCCAGCAGATGGCGACGCTCGGCGGCGGCAACCACTTCATCGAGGTGTGCGTCGACGACACCGGCGCGGTCTGGCTGATGCTGCACTCGGGTTCGCGCAACATCGGCAAGGAGCTGGCGGAGCACCACATGGACGTGGCCCGGTCGCTGCCGCACAACCAGGGCCTGATCGACCGTGACCTCGCGGTGTTCGTCGCGGACACCCCGCAGATGGCCGCGTACCGGCAGGACCTCTTCTGGGCGCAGGAGTACGCCAAGCACAACCGGGCGCTGATGATGGCACTGTTCCAGGGCGTGGTCCGGCGCGAGTTCCCGCGGGCGAAGGTCGCCTTCGACGAGGTGATCAGCTGCCACCACAACTACGTCGCGGAGGAGCGCTACGACGGCGTCGACCTGCTGGTCACCCGCAAGGGTGCGATCCGGGCCGGGGCCGGTGACTACGGGATCATCCCGGGCTCGATGGGCACCGGGTCGTACATCGTGCGCGGGCTGGGCAACGAGGCGTCGTTCAACTCGGCCTCGCACGGCGCCGGCCGGAAGATGAGCCGCACCGCCGCGAAGAAGCGGTTCAGCACCAGCGACCTGGTCGAGCAGACCGCGGGCGTGGAGTGCCGCAAGGACGCCGGGGTGGTGGACGAGATCCCGGGCGCCTACAAGTCGATCGAGAAGGTGATCGAGCAGCAGCGGGACCTCGTCGAGGTCGTGGCGCACCTGAAGCAGGTGGTCTGCGTCAAGGGCTGAGCGCCCTCCGGCGCCCGTCGTTCGAAGCCCCCGGCCCTCGGCCGGGGGCTTTCGCGCGCCCCGACCCGGCGGCTCAGACGCTGTCGCGCCGGGGGTTCAGCCGCCGGTAGCCGGGGTGCACCCCGGCGGTGAGCTGCTGCGCCTCGGCGATCCGGCGCAGCAGTCCGGCCAGGGCGATACGTTCCTGCGGGTCGAGGCCGGTGCAGAGCGCCTCCTCGTGGGCGAGCGCCGCTTCGGCGAGCCCGCGCATCGCCTCCTCGCCCTTGGGTGCGAGGTAGAGGTCCTGGAACCGGCGGTCCTTGGGATTGCGGCGGCGCTCGACCAGTCCGCGTTCCTCGATGGCGTCGATGAAGGCCACGAACCGGCTCGGCGACATGCCGAGCCGCCGCGCGAGTTCCTGCTGGTGCTGGCCGGGAGCCAGGCTGACCGCCCGGAGCAGACCCGCCTGGGCCGGGGTGAGATCCAGCTCGGCGACCCGCCGGGCGAAGGCCTGCGAGGCGTGCTCACCCAACTGGGACAGCAGAAATGCGACTTGGGCTCCCTGCGGTCCCGGATGGGGCGACGGGGCGCGGTCGGGAGATTCGGTCATGGAAACACGATACCAGTGGACAATGATGTCCCCGGGTGAACTATTCTGGACAAGGAACTACCGGCGTCGGTGTCGACCCGTCCGTCGTCGGCCTCCGGACCACCCATCGACCCGTTCTCGACTGGAGTGCCCCTCATGACCACGACATCTGCGGTGCCGGCCGCCTCCGCCCGGCGACAGCAGTCAGGTCCCCCCTTGCTGCTGCCCGCCGTGGCGTTCGCGGCACTGATGGTGGTGTCCATCGTGCTGGCCCGGCAGACCCCGCTGCCCACCGACTCGGCGGCCGACACCCTCGCCTACTACAAGGACCACGCGACCGCCGCCAAGGTGTCCGGGACGCTGCAGTTCGGCGCCTCGGTGCCGCTCGCGGTCTGGGCCGCGATCGTCTACCAGCGGCTGCGCCGCCTGGGCGTCACCGCCCCCGGTCCCGGCATCGCGCTGGTGTCCGGGGTGCTCGCCTCCGGCTCGATGGCGCTGTGCGGCCTCACCGTCTGGGTCGCCTCCCGCTCCGGGGACCTCGGCGACGCCTCGCTGGCCCGCTCGCTGGCCGATCTCACCTTCGCCTCCGGCGGGCCCGGGCACGTGGTGCCGTTCGCCGTGATGCTGGCCGGGGTGGCCGTGCCGATGCTGCTGCTGGGCTTCGGGCCGAAGGGCTTCGCCTGGGCCGGCCTGGTGCTCGCCGGGATCGGCGTGCTGGGCACGCTGGCCCTGCTCTCCACCAGCCTCGGCTTCTTCCTGCCGATCGCCCGCTTCGGCGGCCTGATCTGGCTCATCGCGGCCAGCGTGATCCTGCCCAAGCAGCGTCCGCGCCGCACGGCCGAGGTCGACCCGGCCTGACCGGGTGCCCGGTTGTTCCGACTGCTCCGGCGCGGTGACGGCCCGGACCCCCCGTTGGTGGTGCTCCGGGGGTGGGGCCGTCCCGGTCGGGGGCGGGCGGCGGGGCGCGGCGCCGGGAGGCGCGGCGGACCGGTCGCTACCGAGCGGGCCGCAGGGCTCGTGAGGAAAAGGGAGGGCGGCGCGGCGGTGTCCTGGGGAGGAAGGCCGCCGCGCCGCCTACCGTCGTTCGGCGACCGGAGGGGGGTCGCCGGCCGGCGGTTCGGTGCGTCGGTGCGGGGGTGCGGTGCGGTCCGGGGGCGGACACGCGTGATGCGGACGTGGTGCGGGTGAAAGGGGTCCGCTGGACGGACCCGTGAGTCGTGGGCGGGGGAGCCGCCCGGCTGTCAGGCCGCCGCGAGACGGCGGTCGAGAACGGCGAGAATCAGTTCCTCGACGCGGCGGGCGACCGGATCGCTCTCGCCGCCCGGGCCGGCCAGCAGGTCGAAGGTCTCGAAGCTGGTCAGCATGAACAGCATCTCCACCAGTTCGTCGAGCCCGGCCTCGTCGATCTCGGCGCCCCGGTCGGCGAGCAGCCGGTTCAGGACCACCTGGAGGCCGCCGCGCCGCCGCTCGCTGCGGCTCTGCAGCGCGGTGTCGAGCTCCGGGTCGAGGATCCCCAGACCGCGCAGCCGGCGCAGGGCGACCCGGCCGGAGGCGTAGAAGCCGTTCAGCACGTCGAGCAGCGCGGTGAGCGCCTCGCGGCCGCTGGGGGCCATGAACGCCGCGGGCATCCTGGCCATCCCGCCGCGCTGGGCCAGATCGTCGAAGAGTGCCTCCAGCAGGCCGGTCTTCGAGTCGAACTGGTAGTAGACGGTCATCCGCGCCACTCCGGCGGTCTTGGCGACGGCGTCCATGCTGAACGAGGCCGGGCCCTTCTCCCCGGTGAGCAGCTCGCAGGCCGCCTCCAGAATGCGGGTGCGGGTCTGTTCGGCGGCTACCTGGCGTTGGCCGGCTCGGTACTGGCGTGGGCTCATGGGCTGTTGACGTCTCCTGAGGCGGGTGCTATCACATTCATTGTACACTCAGTCTATATAAAAATACGGGGGCAGGGAACGGTGCGGCGGAGCTCGCCTCCCGCACCCGCCCCCCGCAGAGGACCGGCGCCACTCCCGTCACGACATCCCCCATACTGCGGAGGCCACGATGAGGTACCGCCATGTGAGTGTGCCGAGGCTCGGCGGAGCCGAGGTCCTGAGGCTGTCCAGCGACGAACTCCCGGCACCGGCCGTCGGCCAGGTCCGGGTCCGGGTGCTCGCCGCCGGAGTCTCCTACGGTGACATTCTGCTCCGTGCCGGCGTGATCCCCGGCGGGCCCAAGCGGCCCTTCACCCCCGGATACGACCTGGTGGGGGTGGTGGACCAGGTCGGACCGGGCACCAGGGCGCCCGAACCGGGCACCCGGGTGGTCGCGTTGGTGCGCAGCGGCGGCTACGCGGAGTACGCGCTGGTGGCCGCCAACCGGCTGGTTCCGCTGCCCGAGGGCGTCGACCCGGTGGAGGCCTCGGCGCTCGCGCTGAACTACTTCATCGCCCAGCAGATGCTGCACCGGGTGGCCGAGGTCCGGCAGGGCGGCACCGTCCTGGTGCACGGGGCGTCCGGCGGCGTCGGCACCGCCTTCCTGGAGCTGGCCGCGCTCGCCGGGGTCACCGTCTACGGCACCTGCTCCGCCGCCCGGGCCGACCAGGTGCGGGCGCTCGGCGGCCGCCCGATCGACCGGGACACCGAGGACTTCCGCCGGGTGGTGCGCGGCCTGCCGGGCGGCGCGGTGGACGCGGTGTTCGACCCGGTCGGCGGCCCGCACTTCCTCCGCTCGTACCAGGCGGTGCGGCGCGGCGGCGTGATGGTCGGCTTCGGCCAGAACGCCGCGCTGCGCGGCAACCAGCGGGACCTGCTGACCGGCGCCCAGGGCTTCCTGGGCGGCATCGTGCTGCCGAAGCTGATCCCGGACGGCAGGCGGACGCTGTTCTACAACGCCTGGAGCCTGGAGAAGTCCCACCCGGCCGCGTACCAGCAGGACCTCGCGACCGTGCTGGAACTGCTGCAGAAGGGCCTGGTCAAGCCGCGGGTGGGCCGCACCATGCCGCTGGAGGAGGCGGCGGACGCGCACCGGGCGATGGAGACCGCCGCGATCACCGGGAAGATCGTGCTCGTCCCGGCCGCGGACTGACCGAAGGGGCGCGCCTCCAGGGCACGGGGCGCGCCCGGGTCGCCGTACTCCTGTCCCCGGTCGGGAGGGCGGCGGCCGGGGACGGGGCAGGAAAGGTTCCCAGCGTGTTGGGGATTCCCGACCCATGACGGTGGGACGGCCGGTCCGCAGGATGGCGGTAGCACCGCTTCCCCCGTCGCCGTCCTGCCGGAGGCCCCCCGATGCGTACCGCCCTGCGCCGTGCCCACCGCCGTCTGCTGCTGCGCCGCTGGATGCGGCGGGGCGGCCGCTACCTGGCGGACGGGCTGATCTGGCTCGGTCTGGCGATGGGGGCGATGACCTCGCCCTCCGCCCTGCCGGGGGCGCGGAAGCCGGAGGACGTGCTGCCTCCGGTGGGGGTGCCGGAGTGGCACCCGGAACGGACCTCGGCGCCGGTCGAGCCGCTGAGCCGGCGCGAGGAGGAGCTCTGGGCGCAGCTGCTGGACCGCTGACCGGCCCCCCGGGGGGCCTGCCCCGGGCCTGCCCCGGGCCCGTTCCGCCGTCCGGTCCGGATCCGTGAGCGACCGGCGGGGCCGGCCGTCCGGCCTGGTCCGAACGGCGTGGCCGGGCCGTCCGGTCCGGTCCGAACGGCCCGCCCGGCCCGGGCGGAGGTCTCCTCCGGAGCGGGCGGCTAGCTGCCGAGCCCGGCCCGCCGGGCCCGGACGGCCGCCTCGGCGCGGTCGGCCACCTGGAGCTTGCTGAAGATCCGGGAGAGGTAGTTGCGCACCGTCTTCATCGAGAGCCCGAACTCATTGGCGATGTGCGCGTTGTTGCGGCCGTCGGCCAGCATGGTCAGCACCGCCATCTCCCGGGGGGTCAGGTCGGGGAACGGCTCGCGCTCCGGAGCCGGCCGCCGGACCTGGGCCAGCAGGTGGGCGGCGGCCTCCGGGCCGAACAGCGCCCCGCCCTGGCTGACCGCGGTGATCGCCCGGCGGACGTCGTCCAGACCGGCCCCCTTGACCAGGTAGCCCCGTGCGCCCGCACGGACCGCCGCGACGATGGAGTCGTCGTTGTCGTCGGCCGTCAGCATCACCACCGCCACCCGGGGGTGGCGGGCGAGCAGGGTCCGGGTCGCCTCGATGCCGTCGGTGCCGGGCATGCTGATGTCCATCAGGACGACGTCCGGCGCGAGCCGTTCCACCGCGGAGAGCACGTCGGCCCCGCTGGAGGCCTCGCCCACCACCGTCAGTGAGTCGATCCGGTCGAGGAGTTGGCGCAAACCCGCCCGGAACAGCTCATGGTCGTCGACGACCAGGATGCGGAGGTTTCGAGGTACGGCCGGATCCATGGGGGCTCCTAAGGGGAGGGTGAGGGAACACGGTCAACTCGGTGGGCGCACGGGGTCGCAGGGAAACGGCACGGGTCGGTCGGGCACGGAGGCCGTGGCCGCCGGGGCGGGGGAGAGCGGACGAGGGGCCGGTCAGTCGACCCGGTGGGAGCCGTCGACGAGCGCCGAGTGCGGCAGTCGGACCCGGACCACCGTGCCGTGCGGGGCCCTGGTCCCGATCGAGAAAAAGCCGCCGAGTTCTCTGGTGCGCAGGCACATCGAAGGAAGTCCGATTCCGCCGACCGCATCGCCGGAAATGCCGATCCCATCGTCCTCGATGGAAAGGACGAGGCCTTCCGGGCCGATCGACGCGGAGATCCTGCAGAGCGATGCCCCGGCATGCCGGACGACATTGGCGACAGCCTCGCCGGAGATGTTCTTCAATTCTTTCTGGACACGTGTCGGAAAATCGTCCAGGACGGCCGGGAGCTCGGTGACGACCCGTAGCCGGCCGGCCCCGGCCTCCTCGAAGGCGCGGGCCTGCCGGTGCAGGAACTGGCGCAGTGTGCCGGTGCCGGCGACGGTCCGGGGCTCGGAGGTGTCGAGGTCCCGGATCACCTGCCGGACGTCCGCGATCGCGGTGCTGACATCCTCCCGGGCCTGGGCCAGGAGGGCCGGGGCCTGGTCGGCGTCGCCGGTCAGGTCGAGGCCGGCGAGTTCCATGCGCATGTGCAGGGCGGCCAGCCTGGGGGCCAGGGAGTCGTGCAACTCCCTGCGGACACGGCGGCGTTCGTCGAGTCGGGCGGCGGCCGCCGGACAGTCGGACTCCGCTTCGTCGACCGGCGTGCCGGCCGGCCGGGGGCGTGGCTGAGCCGGTGGCAGGCCGGCTGCGCCGAGGCCGGTGACCAGCCCGAGCAGGGTGTTCACCAGCCGACCGATCCGGTCGGAGGTGTTCCGTTCACCGCGCGTAGCGAGCGCTCCGACGCCGCTCGCGGCCAGGTTGGTCGGTCTTCGGTCGGCCCTGCCGGAGGATTTTAGTATCTGGTCCAGCATGGTTCCTGAGATCCCCCCGTCGCTCGCGTCTTACCCACTGTGCACGGGCGTTCCTGGCGCGGGGAAATGGAATTCCTAGGGCATGTCCGAAAACAGGCACGGCGGACCTCGGAGTACCGGTCCGTCGTTCGTTTCCATGCCGTGATCCCAATCCACCCGGGACAAGACCTTAGGGGCGTGGTTGCGCAGGGCGCAAGGGTGGGAGGGGCGGGTGGGGGAGGGGGCGGTGACGGATTCGGACACTTGGTTGCACCCATGTGAGTGAGCACTTACCCTCATGGAGTCGGGCCACGAGCGAGACCGGCGAACGAGGCGCACGGCGCCCCGCCGGCCGTCCCCCGGAGAGCCGAGGAGGCGACCCCATGGGCACATCCCGCACCACCGATCTGACCGTTGATCAGATCGTCGAGATCTACCGCACGATGAGTGTGATCCGGGCCTTCGAGGACCGTCTGCACGGACTGGCGAAGAGCCTCCCCGGCGCGGTCCACCTCTACAGCGGGCAGGAGGCCGTCGCAGCCGGTGTCTGCGCGGCCCTCGCCCCGGACGACTACCTCGCCAGCACCCACCGCGGTCACGGTCACGCGATCGCCAAGGGCTGCGACGTCGAGGCGATGATGAAGGAGTTGCACGGCCGCCCGGACGGGATCTGCGGCGGCAAGGGCGGCTCGATGCACATCGCGGACTTCGACCGCGGCATGCTCGGCGCCAACGGCCTGGCTGGCGGCGGTGTCCCGCTCGCCTGCGGGGCCGCACTGACGGCGCGTCAGCAGGGCACCGGCCAGGTGTCGGTGGCCTTCACCGGCGACGGCGGCGCCAACCAGGGCGCCGTCCTGGAGAGCCTGGTGCTGGCCCGGATGCTCGACCTGCCGGTGATCTTCGCGATCGAGAACAACGGCTACGCCCAGGCGACCCCGGCCGCCGCGCACTTCTCCGGCACCGACATGGCCCAGCGCGCGGCCGGCTTCGGGATCCCCGGGGCGGTGGTGGACGGCTACGACGTGATCGCCGTGCACGCCGCCACCGCCGAGGCGGTGCGGCGCGCCCGGGCCGGCGAGGGCCCGACCGTGCTGGAGTTCCGGGCCGAGCGCTTCCACGGCCACATGGAGCTCTGGGACGACCAGTCCTACCGGCCGGACGCCGACCCGGAGCGGCTGCGCACCGAGTCCGACCCGCTGCTGCTGCTCCGCTCCCGGATCGCCGACGGCAGCGTCGCCGGACCCGCCGCCTTCGAGCTGGACCGGATCGACCGGGACGCGACCGCTCTGGTCGAGGCCGCCGTCACGGCCGCCTCGGAGCCCTTCACGGCCGACCCGCGCACCCTGCTCGACCACGTCTACACCCGCTGACCCGCTCCGAGGAGGGAGTCCCATGCGCACGATCACCTACCAGCAGGCCATCGGCGAGGCGCTGGCGCAGCAGATGCGCTTCGATCGCTCGGTGGTCCTGATGGGCGAGGACAGCACCAACGCCTGGGGCCCGACCAAGGGCCTCCACCTGGAGTTCCCGGACCGGGTGCTCGACATGCCGATCACCGAGGCGGCCTTCGTCGGTGCCGCGGTCGGCGCCGCCGCGACCGGGCTGCGGCCGGTGGTCGACCTGCTGTTCGTCGACTTCGCCACCGTCGCCTTCGACCAGATCGCCAACCAGGCCGCCAAGCTGCGCTACATGGCCGGCGGCCGGATCTCGGTGCCGCTGGTGCTGCGCGCGATGTGGGGCACCGGCCTGCGCCGCGGCGCCCAGCACTCGCAGGCGCTGCACCCGCTCTTCGTCCACCTGCCCGGCCTCAAGGTGGTCGCGCCGTCCAACGCGTACGACGCCAAGGGGCTGATGGCGCAGGCGCTGGTGGACGACGACCCGGTGCTGTTCCTGGAGCACAAGATGCTCTACTTCGTGCCCGGCGGCGTGCCCGAGGAGCCGTACGCGATCCCCTTCGGCTCGGCCAAGGTGGTCCGGCCCGGCACCGACTGCACGGTGGTCGCGATCGGCCGGATGGTGTCGGTCGCGCTCGCCGCGGCCGAGCAACTGGCCGCCGAGGGCGTGCAGATCGAGGTGATCGACCCCCGGACGCTGTCGCCGCTGGACACCTCGACCATCTACGGCAGCGTCGAGCGGACCGGCCGGCTGGTCGTGGTGGACGAGGCGCACCCGCGCTGCAGTCTGGCCACCGACATCGCCGCCCAGGTCGCGCAGGACCGTTTCGCCGCCCTGCGCGGGCCGGTCAGGATGGTCACCGGGCCGCACGCGCCGGTGCCGTTCAGCCCCGAGCTGGAGGACGCCTTCGCCCCCGGCCCGGACCAGGTGGCCGCCGCCGTGCGCGCCACCGGCCTGGTGAAGGACGCGGCCGTACAGCCGCGCTGACGATCGATCAGTTTCCGTACCGCTGTGCTGCCGGGCCCCGGACGAGGGCCCGCCGACCGAGGAGGAACCGAGTGACGTCCCAACCGTTCGTGAAGCAGCCCGACGAGGGCCGCGCCATCTGGCACGTGGGCGCGCTGCTCCAGTTCAAGGCGACCGGCGCCGAGACCAACGGGCAGTTCTGGCTCGCCGAGCAGCTCTCCCCGGCGGGTTACGCCTCGCCGGTCCACCTGCACACCCGCGAGGACGAGTTCTTCATCGTCCAGGAGGGTGAGATGGTGCTGCGGATCGGCGACGACGAGCACAAGGTCGGTCCGGGCGCCACGGTCTTCGCGCCGCGCGGCATCGCGCACCAGTACCGGGTGGAGACCGAGGGCACCCGCTTCCTGGTGCTGGGCACCCCGGCCGGCTTCGAGGAGTGGTTCTTCAGGACCGGCGAGCCGGCCACCAGCCTCGAGCTGCCGCCGCCGCTCCAGGGCCCGCCGGACTTCGCCCGGCTGCTCGGCGAGCTGGCGCCGCTCGGGGTGCAGCTGGTCGGGCCGCCGCCCGGCGTCGGCGGGCCCGCCGGGCCGCCCCGCTGAGCGGAGCCACCGCTGAAGCATGTCTCGCCGGCCCCGGCGCCCCTCGTGGGCGGCGGGGCCGGCGCGCCGTTCGGGGCGCCCGGCGAAATCGGTGAGCGGGTACTCACCTGCACGCTATCCTTCGGGTGCCCCTCCGCAGCCGCGGCCCGCTCGGAAGCCGGCCGCCCCGTCCCTTCGGAGCCTTCATGAGTATGCGCGAGCAGATCGTCGACGCCGCCGAGCGGGTGATCCGTGACCTCGGCATGGCCCGCTGCACCACCAAGGAGATCGCCGAGGTGGCGGGCTGTTCCGAGGGCACCATCTACCGGCACTTCCGGAGCAAGGAGGACGTCTTCCTGGCCGTCCTCGCCGAGCGGCTGCCGGGCCTGCTGCCGGTGCTGCGGGCGCTGCCGGAGGAGATCGGCAGCGAGGGCGAGGTGCGGGCGTCCCTCCAGCAGGTGGCGGAGGAGGCGCTCGCGTTCTACCGCGCGTCGATGCCGATGCTGCTGTCCGTCTTCGCCGAGCCCAAGCTGCTCGACCGCCACCGGGAGTGGATGCAGGCCAACAACGCCGGGCCGCACCGGGCCGTCGAGCTGCTGGCCGACTACCTGCGCCGGGCCCAGCGGGCCGATCTGGTCAGCGGGGACGCGGATCCGGTGGCGGCGTCCCAGCTCCTGCTGGGCGCCTGCTACCTGGCCGCCTACGGGGGCGTGTTCGCCGCCCCGGGCACCGGGTCGGAGCCGCTGCGGGAGGCGGAGGCCTTCGTCCGGCAGCTCTGGCGGACGCTGGCCCCGGCCGCCCGGTCGGCGCCGGCGCCGGCGCGGGGGCGTGCCAAGGCCCGCTGAACCACCGGAGTGCGGAACGGCCCGTCGCCCGGCGAGAACCGCCGCGCGACGGGCTTCCGCATGCCCGGGCCCGTCACCGCCCGAGGACCGTCGCCTCCCGGGGACCGTCGCCGCCCGGACCCGCCCGGAAGCGTGGACCCGGGACAACGGGGAGGGGCGGACGGCCCGCGGCCGTCCGCCCCTCCCCGTGCCCCCGCGGTGCTCAGCCCTGGAGGCCCAGCACCTGGGCCGCCGCCTCGACCTGGCCGAGGTCCCCGGCACAGGGCATCAGCAACAGCTCGTCGCAGCCCGACTCGGCGTACTTGCCGACCAGTCCGCGCAGCTTGCCGGGGTTGTCGGCCGCGCCGCGCAGGATGTGCTCGACGAACGGCCCGGCGTCGCGGTAGTACGACCGCAGGTAGCCCTCGGTGTGCTTGGTGCCGTCCGCGCCGAGCGCGAAGTAGGCGAGCGCCACCAGCCGGGGCGCCCCTTCCCGGCCCTCGGCCGCCCACTGCTCGCGCAGCGCCTGGGCGCCCTGCGCGAACATGATCGGTCCGGTGCCGCCGCCGATCCACCCGTCGCCCAGCCGGGCCGCCCGGGCCAGCGCGGCCGGGGAGTGCCCGCCGAGGATCAGCTCCGGCCCGTTCGGCCGGATCGGAGCCGGTCCGACCGAGGGCTCCCGGCCGGACTGCGCGTCGGCCCAGTGCCGCCGCAGCTCGGCCACCTGGGTGCCGGTCCGGGCACCGCGGCCGGCCTTCTCCACCTGGCCGACCTCGAAGTCGTCCGGACGCGAGCCGACCGCCATGCCGAGGGTGAGCCGGCCGCCGGAGAGCCGGTCCACGGTGGCCGCCTGCTTGGCCAGCAGCGCGGTGTTGTTGCGCAGCGGGGAGATCAGGATGCTGGTCGCCAGGCCGATCCGCTCGGTCACCGCGGCGGCCGCGGCCAGCGTGGTGAGCGGTTCCCAACTGGTGTGCACCAGACGGTCGATGGTGCCGAGAGTGGAGTAGCCGGCCTGTTCGGCGAGCCGGGCCCAGGCGACCACGTCGGCGCCGGCCGCACCGGCCAGCGAGGTGGGGAGTCCGATTCCGATCTTCATCGGGTTCACTCGCCTTCGAGCGGCTGGTCGTGGCGGCGGGAGAGCACGTTCTCCATCGAGGCCAGCCGGAAGAACGCCTGCGCGCCCTCGCGGCTGGTCATGTCGCGCGGGACGGCGAGGTGCTTCTCCAGCTCGCGCTCGAACTCGCGGACGGCGGGCTGCTGGCTCATGTGCGCGGCGACCAGCGGCAGCGGGCCCTCGATCTCGATCACCCGGACGGCCAGTTCCTTGCCGACGAAGGCCTGGGTGCCGAGGAGCTTGCCGACCACGGTGCCGTCGGGGCTCTTGACGTCGAAGTCCGGGCGGCCGCTCTTGCGGAACAGGTCCTTGACGATGTCCTCGCTGCCCGGAAGCAGCGGGTAGTACAGCGCGTGCCACGTGCTCATGGTCGTCTCCTGGGTTCTCCGGGCCGGGCTCGGCCCGTCGGTGGGTGTGGGGCGGTGCGGGCGGGGTCTCACTGGCTGGTGGTGACGCCGCCGTCCACGTACAGCACCTGGCCGCTGATGAAGCCGGCCCGCGGCGAGGCGAGGAAGGTGACCGCGTCGGCCACCTCGTGCAGTTCGGCGGTGCGGCCGAGCGGGATCCGGCCGAGCACCATCCGCATGAACTCCGGGTTGCTCGCGTTCTCCTGGACGAAGTCGGTGCGGACGAAGCCGGGGGCGACCGCGTTGACCGCGATCCCGTGCCGGCCCCATTCCGAGGCCAGCTGCTTGACCAGCAGGTCCAGGCCGGCCTTGCTGGCGCCGTACGCGCTGAAGCCGCGCCGGGCGCCGAACTTGCCGCGCACCGAGGAGAGATGGACGATCCGGCCACCGCCGGCCGCGATCATCGCCCGGCCGACCGACTGGGAGAGCCAGAAGGCGCCCAGCAGGTTGGTGTCGACGATGGTGCGCCAGTCCTCCTCGGAGATGTCCTCGGCGCCGACGGTGACCAGCGCGCTGGCGCAGTTCACCAGGACGTCGACGCCGCCCCAGTCGGCGGTCACGGCCGCCACCAGCCGGTCCACGTCGGCGCGGTCGGCGACGTCCACGGCGTGCGGCACCACGGTGCCGCCGCGGGCGGCCAGCGGCGCGAGCCGTTCGGCGGTCTCCTCGGCCTTCTTCAGCGAACGGCCGGCCACCGCGACCCGGGCGCCCTGGGCGGCGAGGTCCTCGGCGACGGCGGCACCGATGCTGCCGTAGCCGCCGACCAGCAGGACCCGGCTGCCGAGGAACTCCCGGTCGGCGGGGACGCGTTCGGGCGCGGGCCGGGGCGGGGCGGCGAAGCCGGGGGGCGGTCCGCCGACGCCCGGCGGGGGTCCGCCGACGCCGGGGGGCGGTCCGCCGAATCCGGGCGGGGGGCCTCCGAATCCCGGCGGAGGTCCGCCGGGGCCCGGAGGCGGCCCGCCCGCCCCCGGGGTGGCCCGCCGAAGCCAGGGGGCGGTCCGCCGCCCGGGCGTCCGCCGGGCGGCCCGGACGGTGGGGTCGGTGCGGCTGCCGTCATGACAGCACCTCCCTGTCGCGTGTCGGTGGTGCGGGGAATCCGACGGGGCGTCGGATCGGGGGACGCCGGGGGTGGTGATGAGTCCGGGCCCGGTGCTGTCCGGGTCCGCTCGGCCGGCGTCGGGTCCGGTCCCGCCCGGTGCGGGCGGGACCGGGTTCAGGTGGCGTCGGGTGCGCCGGGCAGGCCGAACAGCCCGGCGGCGTTGTCGTGCCGGATCCGCGCGACGTCGGCCGGATCCAGGCCGAGCCCGTTCAGCCGGTTCAGCGAGGCGTCCAGCGGCGCGCTCATCGGCGGGGAGTCGGTGCCGAACATGACGTTGCCGGCCCCGAAGGCGTCGACGGCGGCGGCCACGGCCCGCAGGCTCGGGGTCGCGGTGTCGACGTAGACCCGGCGCAGGGCCTCGGCCAGCGGCGGCACGGCGGGCCCGGCCGGCGCGGCGCCCGGTCCCCCCGGTCCACCGGACCCCGGTCCGCCCGGTCCCCCCGGTCCACCGGGCCCACCGGTCCCCGGTCCGCCGGGACCGCCCGGGCCACCGGCACCGGGACCGCCGACCCCCGGCGGAGGCCCGCCGGGAACGCCGGCCGGAGGCCCGCCGGGCGGCCCGCCCGGGGCCCCGCCCGGCCGGCCGAAGGTGACCGGCATCCGCCGGGCCAGCTCCAGCCGCTCCAGCAGCAGCGGCAGCCCGCCGCCGCAGACCGGGGCGACGATCCGCAGGTCCGGGTACTTCTCCAGCCACCCGGCGAACAGCACCGCGGCCGTCCCCAGCGTGACGTCGCACGGCCGGGCGATCTGCTCGACCAGCCGCAGGTCGTCGAGCTCCCCGGCCCCGGCCGGTTCGGCCGGCGGGTGCAGCATCACCGGGGTGCGGTACTGCGCGGCCATCGCGAAGAAGGCGTCGGCCTGCGGGGTGTCCAGGAACCGGCCCTCGATGCTGGAGTTGACCATCAGCCCGACGAATTCGTCCTGCTCCAACCGCTTCGCGGCGGCGGCGAGTTCGGCGTCGGATCCGAGCGGGTTGGTGTAGACGTAGCCGCGCAGTGCCGCGGGCCGGGCCCGGACCTGCTCGCCCAGCCAGTCGTGGAAGCGTTCGAGGGTGTCCAGCGGCTGGCGGTAGTTGTCCAGCCCGGGCGTGCGCACCATGGTGCCCGCGCCGACGGGACTGCCGACCAGGGACATGGTGATCCCGGCCGCCGCCTTGAGCTCCACCATGCCGTCGACGTCGACGAGGCTCGGCGGCATGGGGAAGCGGCGGAAGAGTTCGGGCGACGTGATGTGGCCGTGCACATCGATCGTCATCGGCTCGGCACCTCCTGGGATGTCCGCCGGCCGGTCGGCGCGGCGGGGTGGTCGCGGGCCCTGGGCGCTCAGTGAGTGAGTGCCCGCTCGCACCGTAGGGTGCGTCCGGTGGGCGCGTCAACACGGCCCGGAATCCGGGAGGTTGGTGCAACGAACCGGCTGGGCGGACGGCCCGGAACGGCCGGGACGCGGTCCGTGACGGCCGGGGCGACGTCCCAGCCCGGTGGAGACGGATGCCTCCTGACACTGGGACCACCCGGCGGCAAGGATGAGGCGGCGGGGCAGCCCCGGGGGCCGAGATGCCCCGGCCCCCGGGGTCCCGTGTCTCTCGCATCGGGCGACCCCGCCCCGGTCTGCCGCATCGACGCGGCGGACATTCCGCGATCCCGGATCGATTCGAGGAATCGATATGAAGGACATGAAGGATAATTCGGACGTCTGGTTGGTTACCTCGTCCAGCGTTCAGCTCGGCACGCTCTGGATCATGAAGACCTCGATCCTGCCGATGCTCAACTCCCTGCCCTACGACCGGTACGTCAACACCTGCCAGCTGATCGACATGCACGTGTTCCACCCGATCGCCTTCTGGAACGGCCTGGCCACCGCCGCTGTCGGCGCCACCAAGGCCGTCCGGTCGGAGAGCAAGGTGGCCAAGGTGCTGTACGCGGCCGGCACCGTCGGCATGGCGACCGTCGCGGTCGCCTCCGAGGGCGTCAACCGGCCGATCTGGCGCCAGATCGAGCGCTGGAGCCCGTACCGCGACACCGATGCCGCGTGGCGCGGCAAGCGCCGCCGCTGGCACCTGGCGCACGAGACCCGGACCATGGGCGCGATCGGCGCGGCGGCCTGCTTCGTGCTCGCCTCGCTCATCTGACCGGCCCGCTCCCCGCACCTCGCGCTGCGGCGCGCACCGGCCGGCTCCCGGAGCCTCCCCGTTTCCCGGGCCGGCCGTCGCCCCACGCCCACCCGGACCGCCCTCGGCCGTGTTTCGGCCGGGGTCGTCCGCCGAGCAAAGGACTGTCATGACCTCGTCCAGCGAGAGCGTGGTGGAGGCCAACAAGGCCCTCATCCGCAACCTGACCGAGCGGGCGTTCAACGACGGCGACCTCTCCGCCATCGGTGACCGCTTCGCCGAGGACTACGTGGTGCACGCCCCCGGCCTGCCCCCGATGCCCCCCGGCCCGGACTCCTTCCGGGAGGCCGTGCTGCTCTGGCGCAACGCCTTCCCGGACGTCCACGTGACCGTGGAGGACGTGGCCGGCGACGGTGACCGGGTCTACGCCCGGTTCACCACCCGCGGCACCCACCAGGGGCAGCTGTTCGACATCCCGCCGACCGGCAAGCCGGTCACCGTGCACGAGATGTCCTGCCACCGGATCGTCGACGGCCGCGTCGTCGAGTCCTGGATCGGCGACAACGTGCCCCGGATCCTGCTCGACATCGGCGCCATCCAGCCGGTCGGCCGCCCGCAGCACTGAAGCCGCGGCGCCGGACCGAGGCACCGAACGCCGGCCCGGAAGAGCCCGCGCGAGTCGGTGGGTCCGAGAGTCCGAGAGTCCGAGAGAGCCCGTACCCCGAGGGGAGCCCGCATGCACCGCACACTGATCATCGCCCGGATGCTGCCCGGCGCGGAGGGCGACGTCGCCCGCGTGTTCGGTGAGTCCGACCAGACCGAACTTCCGCGTCTCGCCGGCGTCACCCACCGCTCGCTGTACAAGCTCGGCGATGCCTACGTCCACCTGCTGGAGACCGACGACCCGGGTCAGGAGGCGGTCGACGCCGCCCGCCGCCACCCGGAGTTCGCCCGGGTCAGCGAACGGCTCACCCCGTTCATCTCCCCCTACCTGCCCACCTGGCGTTCGCCGCAGGACGCGGTCGCCCAGTGCTTCTACACCTGGGAGTCCGGCACCGGCGGTCGGTGAGCCCGCCCTCCGCCGGCGGCGCCGGCCGAACGGGGACCCGTTCACCCCGTACGGCCGCGCCGCGAGGCCCAGGAGCAGTCCCTACACCGGAGAAACGAGAGGCAGCACCATGACCGACCACCAGGCCGGCGGGACGACCACTGTCGTCACCGCGGAGGAGATCGAGAACGTCCTCATCACCAGCGCCGGCGCGGCGCCGGACGTGTTCGAGGGCTCCCGGCACGTCCCCCTGGAGGAGCTCGGCCTCGACTCGCTGGCCGTGCTCGAGCTGGAGGCGGTGATCGCCGACCGTTACGGCCTGAAGGTCCCGGACGGCGCCGTCGCCCTCAGCGTCGACCAGATCGTCGCCGAGCTGCAGACCGCCGGGGCGGTGGGCTGAGCGATGGCCGGACACACCGAGAACAGCATCGTCATCCAGGCCCCGCTCAAGCTCGTCTGGGACGTCACCAACGACGTCGCCGGCTGGCCGCAGCTTTTCACCGAGTACGCGTCCGCCGAGATCGTCGAGCGCCGCGGCGAGACCGTCCGGTTCCGGCTCACCATGCACCCGGACGAGGAGGGCCGGATCTGGAGCTGGGTCAGCGACCGCACCGTCAACGTCGCCGACCGCACCGTCCACGCCCACCGGGTGGAGACCGGCCCGTTCGCCTACATGCAGATCCACTGGCGCTACGAGGAGCTGCCCGAGGGCGGCGTCCGGATGACCTGGATCCAGGACTTCTCCATGAAGCCCGTCGCCCCGGTCGACGACCAGGGCATGACCGAGCGGCTGAACATCAACTCGCCCGTGCAGCTGGAGATCATCCGGCAGAAGGTCGAGGCCCTCGCCGCCGGTTCCACCGCCGTCCCCGCCGAGAAGGAGTGAGCGCCGTGGCCGCCAGGAACATCCGCATCATTTCCGCCGACGACGTCCCCGCCAACCGCAAGCGCGGCGGCGAGACCCGCGCGGTGCTCTCGCCCGCCACCTGCGGCGCGACCTCCGGCTTCATGGGGACCGCGCGGCTCCAGCCGGGCGAGCGGATCACCGAGCACTACCACCCGTACAGCGAGGAGTTCCTGCTGCTCGTCCGCGGCGAGCTGACCCTCGACCTGGACGACAAGCCGTTCGAGCTGTTCGCCGGCCAGGGCGTGCTGATCCCCAAGGACATCCGCCACCGGCTGCGCAACACCGGTTCCGAGGAGGCCTTCGCGGTCTTCCACCTCGGCCCGCTGGCGCCGTCCCCCGAGCTCGGCCACGTCGACACCGAGGACGGCCCGGGCACCAAGGCCGAGGGCCACATAGTGCTGGGGGAGCGATGACCGCTTCCCCGTCCACGGGTGACCGCCGCGTCGTGGTCACCGGGATCGGCGTGGTGGCCCCCGGCGGCACCACCCGCGAGACCTTCTGGGAACTGATCACCTCGGGCCGCACCGCGACCCGTCGGATCTCCGCCTTCGACCCCTCGGCGTTCCGCTCGCAGATCGCCGCCGAGGCCGACTTCGACCCCGTCGCCGCCGGCCTCACCCCGCTCGAGCTGCGCCGGGCCGACCGCTACGTGCAGTTCGCGCTGGCCGCCTCCCAGGAGGCGGTGCTCGACGCCGGTCTCGAGCTCGACGAGCGCACCCGGGAAGCCACCGGTGTGGTGCTCGGCTCGGCGGTCGGCGGCACCATCGTCCTGGAGGACGAGTTCGTCGTCGCCAGTGACTCCGGCCGCAACTGGCTGGTCGACCCCGACGTGACGAGCCCGTTCCTCTACCAGGGACTGATCCCGAGCAGCCTGGCCGCCGACGTGGCCGTCCGGCACGGGGCGCACGGCCCGGCGGTGGTCGTCTCCACCGGCTGCACCTCCGGCATCGACGCCATCGGCCACGCCTACCAGCTGCTGGTGGACGGCGAGGCCGAGGTGATGATCACCGGCGCCTCGGACTCCCCGATCTCCCCGGTCACCGTCGCCTCCTTCGACGCCATCAAGGCCACCACCCCGGACAACGACGACCCGGCGCACGCCTCCCGGCCGTTCGACCGGGACCGGCACGGCTTCGTGCTGGGCGAGGGTTGCGCGGTGCTCGTCCTGGAGGAGCTGGAGCACGCCCGCCGGCGCGGCGCCCGGATCTACTGCGAGGTGGTCGGCTACGCCAACCGCGGCAACGCCTTCCACATGACCGGTCTGCGCCCGGACGGCCTGGAGATGTCCGAGGCGATCACCGAGACGCTGCGCCAGTCCCGGCTGAACCCCGAGGACATCGGCTACATCAGCGCCCACGGCTCCGGCACCCGCCAGAACGACCGGCACGAGACCGGCGCCTTCAAGCGCTCGCTCGGCCACGCCGCCTACGGGGTGCCGATCAGCTCGATCAAGTCGATGGTCGGCCACTCGCTGGGCGCGATCGGCGCGATCGAGATGGCCGCCTGCGCGCTGGCCGTCGACCGCGGGGTCGTCCCGCCGACCGCCAACTGGCAGAACCGCGACCCCGAGTGCGACCTCGACTACACGCCCAACACCGCCCGCGAGGTGCGGGTCGGCGCGGCGCTCTCGGTCGGCAGCGGCTTCGGCGGCTTCCAGTCCGCGATGCTCTTCGCCAAGCTGGGGAGGGGCCGATGAGCGCACGACGTGCCGTCATCACCGGCATCGGCGTGGTCGCGCCGAGCGGCATCGGCAGCGAGGCGCACTGGAAGTCGGTCTGCGGCGGCGAGAGCCGGATCGCTCCGATCACGCTCTTCGACGCCGGCCCGTACGAGACCACGCTGGCCGGCGAGGTCCCGGACTTCGACGTCAACCGGTACGTCGAGCGCCGGCTCCAGGTGCAGACCGACCGGTGGACCCACCTCGCCTACGCGGCGGCCGAACTGGCCTTCGGCGAGGCCGAGCTGGACCCGGCCACGGTCGAGCCGTACAAGCTGTCGGTGGCGCTCGCCAGCTCCTCCGGCGGCAACCAGTTCGGTCAGCGCGAGCTCCAGCGGCTCTGGCAGCCGGACACCTCGCGGACCGTCGGCGCCTACCAGTCGATCGCCTGGTTCTACGCCGCGACCGTCGGGCAGCTGGCCATCAAGCACCAGGCCAAGGGCCCGTCCAGCGTCCTCGTCTCGGAGGGCGCCGGCGGCCTGGACTCGCTGGCCCACGCCGCCCGGCTGGTCCGCCGGGGCGCCGACGTGGTGCTCGCGGGCGGCACCGAGGCTCCGCTCGGCCCGTACGCGCTCGCCTGCCAGCAGCGCAGCGGCCGGCTCTACACCGGCTCCGACCCGGCCGAGGCCTACCTGCCGTTCGACGAGCGGGCGGCCGGCTTCGTCCCGGGCGAGGGCGGGGTGGTCTTCGTGGTCGAGGACCTCGAGCACGCGCTCGCCCGCGGCGCCCGGATCCGGGCCGAGATCGCCGGCTGGTCCGCCACCCAGGACGCCGTCGCCTCCAGCCGGACCGGCTCCGGCTCGGTCCGCCAGTACGCCCGGGCGCTCGGCACCGCGGTCGAACGGGCCGGCCTCGCCCCGGGGGACGTCGACGTGACCTTCCCGGACGCGGTGGGCCTGCCCGCCTACGACCGCACCGAGGCCGAGGCGCTGCGCGCGGTCTTCGGCGACACCGGCCCGGCCGCCGTCACCACCCAGAAGCCGCTCACCGGCCGGCTCTACCAGGGCGGCAGCGCCCTGGACGCGGCCACCGCGGTGCTCGCCATGGACAACGGCCTGATCCCGCCCTCGGCGGGCCCGGCCCGTCCGGCGGACGGCTGCGACCTGGCCTTCGTCCGCGAGGAGCAGGCCGCCGAGGTGCGCACCGCGCTGATCGGCGCCCGCGGTTTCGACGGCTTCAACAGCGCCGTCCTGCTGCGCGCGCACTCCTGACACCCACGAGCCGTACGCAGCACGACCACCCACGAGCACCACGACCCGGAAGGAGACCGTCATGCCGGTCGACGAGGGCGCGGCACAGGGCCGCGTGCTCTTCCTCATCACCGTCAAGGAGGAGCGCCGGGAGGACTTCCTCAAGGCGTACGAGCAGATCCGCCACCTGGTCGCCGAGGGCGTCCCCGGACACGTGCGCGACCAGGTCTGCCAGTCCTCCACCGACCCGGAGCAGTGGCTGATCACCAGCGAGTGGCGCTCGCTGGACGACTTCGTCGCCTGGGAGCGGACCGAGGAGCACCGGGACCTGGTGCGCCCGATGCGCGAGTGCTTCAGCGACGCGAAGTCCATCCGCTTCCACATCAAGGCCGAGACCTCGCGGGACACCCCGAAGGCGGGCCTTTCCACTCCTACCACCGCGGGGTGAGGTCATGACACGGACTCTGATCATCGGCGGCAGCGTCGCCGGCCTGGTGGCCGCGCTGGCGTTCGCCGACCTGGGGCACGACGTCACCGTGCTGGAGCGGGACGCCAACGAGGCCCCCGACAGCGTCGACGAGGCGCACGGCGACTGGCAGCGGCCGACCGTGCCGCAGCTCCACCACTCGCACGCCTTCGGCTCGCTCGGCACCAACCTGCTGCGCGAGCGGCTGCCCTCCGTCTACCAGGCGCTGGTCGCGGCCGGCGTGCGGGAGATCGAGCTCGGCAAGGCCATGCCGCCGACCCTGGCCGACAAGACGCCGCACCCGGCCGACGCCGAGCTGCGGATGCTCGGCAGCCGACGGACCACCTTCGAGCTGGTCCTGCGCCAGGAGGCGCTGCGCAAGCCCGGCATCTCGCTGCGCCGGGGCGAGACGGTCCGCGGTCTGACCGTCGCCGACCGCGGCCCGGCCCGGGTGACCGGTGTGGTCACCAAGGACGGCCGCACCATCGCCGCCGATCTGGTGATCGACGCCAGCGGCCGCCGCTCGCAGGGCCACGAGTGGCTGCGCGAGCACGGCCTGGCCGAGCCGGAACTCGTCGCGCAGAGCGCCGACATCACCTACTACACCCGCTACTACCGCGCGCACGGCCCGCGCCCGGTCGGTCCGCTCAACCGGGGCTTCGGCGCCGGCGGGCTCTGGGACCACTACACCGGTGTGATGTTCCTCGGCGACAACAACACCTTCGCCATCTCGTTCGGCATCCTGCCGGACGACACCGAGCTGAAGCAGATGCGGGCCGAGGACGTCTTCACCGCCGTGGTCCGGGCCACCCCGCTGCTCGCCCCCTGGGTGTCCCCGGAGGCCTCCGACCCGATCTCGCCGGTGCACGCGATGGCGGGCCTGGACAACTCGCTGAAGCTGTACGGGCAGGACGCCCAGCCGGTGCCCGGCTTCCTCCCGGTCGCCGACGCCGTCTGCACCACCAACCCGGCGTTCGGCCGCGGCGTCTCGCTGGCCATCGCCCATGTGCTCGGCCTGGCCGACCTGGTGCGCGAGCACCCGGAGCCGGACGCCGAGCAGGCCGCGCTGGCGGCCGGCCTGGCCGGGCGGACCTTCCGGCCGTGGTTCGAGGACGCCGTCCGCAACGACGCGGGCCGCGCCCGGCTCTGGCGGGCCACCGTGGCCGGCCAGCAGCTGCCGCCGCTGCCGCCGGACGTGCTCACCTTCGGCACCGTCGCCGAGGCGGCCGGCACCGACGAGGTGGTCTGGCGCCGGCTGGTCCGCACCATGATGTCGCTCGACAACCCGGCCGGCCTGTACGAGGACGAGGAGATCCGGCTGCGGGTCAAGCAGGCGGTCGCGGGCGGCCCCCCGCCGTTCCCCGCCCCGGACCGGCAGACCCTGGTCGACATCGTCCGTCGCGCCGCCAACTGACGATCCGTCACAACCGCGTCGAGCGAAGCCGGTTCCACCGCGTCGAGGGACGCCGGTCCGCACCGTGCCGAGCGACGCCGCTCCACCGCACGGCCCCGCATCGCACCGTCGTACAGCCACAGGAGGAAAGTCATGAAGGTCGTCGACCACCCCAACGCCAAGCTCATGGAAGCGGTGTACGCCGCGTTCACCGTGGGCGACGTGCAGAAGGCGGCCAGCTACTGGACCAAGGACTGCGTGCACTACTACCCGGGCACCAGCGAGCTGTCCGGCGCGCACGAGGGCATCGAGTCCGCACTGGCCTTCGCCGGCCGGATGTTCGAGATCTGCCAGGGCCGGATCACGATGGAGATCCACGAGATCGGCGCGAGCGACTCGTTCGCCTTCGCCACCGTCTTCACCCGGTACGAGCGTGAGGGCAAGAGCCTGGAGATGCCCTTCGTCAACGTCGCGCGGATCCAGGACGGCCTGATCGCCGAGTTCTGGACCTACCCCGAGGACCAGTACGCCGTCGACCAGTTCTGGGCCTGACCGCCCCCCGACTATTGAGAGGTCGCATCATCATGGCAGGCATCATCAGCAGCTGGGGTGACAACACCAACGGCCAGCTCGGCGACGGCGGGACGGTCAACCGGACCACCGCGCAGGACATCAAGGGCCTGGAGAACGTGGTCAAGGTGGCGGCCGGCAGCGGCCACGCCCTCGCCCTGACCGGCGACGGCGAGCTCTGGGGCTTCGGCCGCAACGCCTTCGGCCAGCTCGGCGACGGCTCCACCGAGAACCAGGCCACCCCGGTCCGCACCGTCGGCCTGCCCGGCCGGGTCCGCTCGGTCGGCGCCGGCGGCGGCCACACCGCCGCCCTGCTGGAGGACGGCACCGTCTGGGCCTGGGGCGCCGGCTTCTTCTGCGCCCTCGGCGAGGCCAACTTCGGTGTGCAGCCGGTCCCGGTCCGGGTCGACGGCCTGGAGGACGTGGTCGAGCTCGCGGTCGGCGGCGCGCACAACCTCGCGCTCAAGGCCGACGGCACCGTCTGGTCCTGGGGCCGCGACGACCGCGGCCAGCTGGGCGACGGTCCCGGTTCGACCCGCGAGGGCCGGATCGTCCGTTCCTACATGACCGCCTCCTTCGACTGCCGGCCGCGCCCGGCCGTGATCGAGAACCTGGAGCCGGCCGTCAGGCTGAGCGCCGGCGGCGGTCACAGCATGGTCGTGCACGCCGACGGCACCGCCTCGGTCTGGGGCTTCAACGACCGCGGCCAGCTCGGCGACGGCACCACCGAGGACCGCGCCGCCCCGCAGAAGGTCGCGGGCCTGCGCTCGGTCACCCAGCTGGTCGGCGCCTACCACCACACGGTGGCGCTGCTGGCCGACGGCACCGTCTGGGCCTGGGGCCTCAACGACGGCGGCCAGCTCGGCGACGGCACCACGGCCGACCGCGCGGTGCCGGCCCCGGTGCCGGGCCTGACCGGCGTCAAGGCCGTTTCCGTCAGCGGCGGCGGCACCGACGCGGCCCCCGGAAACGGCGGGCACGCGCTGGCGCTGCTGGCCGACGGCTCGGTGCAGGGCTGGGGCTGGAACAACTGGGGCCAGCTGGCCGCCGGCCAGGTCCAGATCGTTCCCACCCCGTCCCGGATCGCGCTGTCCGGCCCGGCCATCGGCATCGCGGCCGGCGGTGAGATCCCGCCGACCAACAAGTTCATGGCCAACCCCGGCGGTGGCTTCGCCTTCGCCCTGCTGGGCTGAGCCCCGGCCTTGCGCAACCGCCGGGCGGCCCGGCCCGTCCGGGCCGCCCGGTGCGGGGCCGTCCGGCCCGTCCACCCATGACCGCTGACCTCGGGCCGGGGGCGCCGTCCGCCCCCGCCCCGGTCCCCGCAGGGAGGCCTCACCCCATGACCGCCGTTCCCCAGACCGCCCCTGCTTCGGCCGGCGCGGTGTTCCTCTCCGAATTGATGTTCCCGTCGACCCCGCGCTGCCTGGCGCTGGCCGCCGAGTTCAGGCTCGCCGAGCTGCTGGCCGAGGGCCCGCTGCCGGTGGCCGACCTCGCCGAGCGCGCCGGAGTGACCGCCGGCCCGCTGGCCAAGGTGCTCGCGCTGCTCACCGAGGACGGCGTGTTCGAGGAGGTCGAGCCCGGCGTCTTCGCCAACACCGAGCTCTCCGAACTGCTCCGTCCCGGCGTGCCCGGTTCGATGGACGCGATGGCCCGGATGGTCGGCGCCGAGTGGCTCTGGGCCTCCTGGGGCGCGCTGGACCACAGCCTGGCCACCGGGAAGCCCGGTTTCGAGAAGGTGCACGGCACCGCACTCTGGCCCTGGCTGCAGAAGAACCCGTCCGCCGCGGCGACGTTCAACCAGGCGATGACGGACTTCACCGACGCGCTCTCCGACGCCCTGGTGTCGGCGTACCCCGAGTTCGCCGAGGCCGGCGCGGTCTGCGACCTCGGTGGCGGGCAGGGCACCTACCTGGCCGCGATCCTGCACAAGTACGACTCCCTCGCCCGCGGCGTGCTGGCCGACCTGCCGAGCGTCATCGAGCAGGCCAGGACCCAGCCCGACGTCGCCAAGCTGGCCGAGCAGGGCCGGCTGGACTTCGAGCCGGTCGACTTCTTCGCCGGGGTCCCGGCCGGCATCGGCGCCTACGTCACCAAGCAGGTCTGGCACTCGTGGCCGGACGAGGCGCTGGTCCGGTTGCTGCGCAAGTGCCGGGAGGCCTCGCCGGGCGCCCGCTTCGTCGCGGCGGAGCTGGTGCACCGCGAGGGCGTGCCGAGGTTCGTGAAGAACTTCGACCTGGTCATGCTGGTCACCATGAGCGGCGAGGTCCGCACCGAGGAGCAGTTCGCCGAGGTCTTCCGGCGCGGCGGCTACCGGCTCAACCGGGTGGTGTCCACCGGGACGGCCTTCGCACTGCTCGAGGCCGTGCCGGACCCCGACCCGCTGGACTGACCGGACGCTCGGGACGGCCCGGGGGAGAATTCCTCCGGGCCGTCCCGGAGAATTTCCGACGTATTGCGAGAGGGCCCGGATCCGACATCGGATCCGGGCCCGCGGTTTTCCCTCCGGGTATTTCCCGGAGGGATTGCGCCACTCAGTCGAACCGGAATTCCGACAGGCCGCCGCGGGACCGGTAGCCGAGCGAGCCGAACAGCCCCTGGACCGTGTCGTTGCCCTCGGCGGTGACCGCCATGCCGAACAGCCCCTCGGCCCGCACCTCGGTCGAGGACTCGACGAGCAGCGCCCGGGCGTACCCGCCGCGCCGGACGTCGGGCTTCGAGTAGAGCGGGCCGTAGCGGACCACGCCCGCGACGGCGGCGGTCCGGCCGAGGATCGCGACGGGTTCGCCGTCGAGCTCCCAGACCCGCAGCAGGCCGCCGGCGATCTGGCCCCGGACGGAGCGCGAGGCCATCTCCCGGCTGAGTCCGGCGCCGTGCGCGGCCTCCAGGCACCAGTCGGTGAACAGCTCCGCCTCCTCCTCGCGGGCGGCCCTGGACTGCCCGTCCGGGGCCGGCCGGCCGTCGGTGGTGACCGCGCCGTCCAGGCACAGCATCCGCTCGCGGCGATCGGCCCGGACCGGCCGGCCGGTGGCCTCGGACCAGGCCGCGGCGAACGCGGCGGCCGCCGCGTCCGGCCCGATCACGCCGGGCAGGAGGTCGGGCCCGGCGCCCAGTTCGGCGCCGAGCGCGGCCGCGGCGGCCGCCGGCATCCCGCTCAGCACGACCAGGTGCGGCGCCGTGAACGCCGCGACGCCGACCACCGGCGCCGTGTCCGAGGCCGGGTCCTCGACCCGGCTCCAGGCTATCGGCGGGGCGGTCGGCGGGCGGAATTTCGCGCCGGCCAGCATGGTCAGCAGGATGGAATTCTCGACGGGGTTGCCGGCAATCCACCCACCGGTTTCCGAGATGAACTCTTCGGTGTTCCTCGTGGTTTTTACGAACATATCGAAAAAATAGCCGGAGGGTGGATTGCTGGCAATGGCACGAGTGGCGAACGGGCCCCGGTGCGTCCGGTTCCGGTCAGTTCGCGCCGGGACGCCCGGCGCCCGGCCCGCCCTGAGCGCCGGGACCGCCCTGGCCGCCCTGAGCGCCGGGACCGCCCTGGCCGCCGCCGGGCCGCCCCATCGTCCCGGCGGTGACGCCGGCCGTCATGCCGCCCTCCAGCCCGAACAGCGAGCCGGTGACGAAGCTGGCCGCGTCGCTGCCGAGGAAGACCACCGCGTGGGCGACCTCCTCCTCGGTCGCGATCCGCCCCAGGGCGGTGGCCGCGCCCGCCCGCTCCAGCGCGCCCGGCTGCCCGCCGACCCGCTGGCGGAAGTCCTCGGTGTCGACCGGACCGGTGATCAGCGCGTTGACCCGGATGCCCGCCGGGCCGGCCTCCAGCGCGGTGGCCCGGGTCAGGCCGACCACACCGTGCTTGGCCGCGGTGTACGCGCCCAGGCCGAAGGCGGTGCCCTGGACACCGGCGGTGGAGGCGTTGTTGATGATGCTGCCGCCGCCGCTCGCCCGCATGGCGGCGATCTCGTGCTTCAGCGAGTGGTAGGTGCCGACGAGGTTGACCGCGATCACCGCGGCGAAGGCGTCCGCCGGGACCCGGTCCAGCGGGCCGAAGGCCCCGCCGCCGCCGGCGTTGTTGAAGGCGATGTCGAGGCGACCGTGTCGCTCGACCGTGGTACCCACCAGGCGGGCGACGTCATCCTCGACGGTGACATCGGCGGCGACGAAGTCCGCCTGCCCGCCCTTCTCCCGGATCCGCTCCACCACGGCGTTGCCCAGCTCGGCCCGGCGGCCGGAGACCACGACGTGCGCCCCGGCGGTGGCCAGCGCCAGTGCGGCGGCGGCCCCCATGCCCGAGGTAGAACCGGTCACGAGCGCGATCTTCCCCTGGAGTTGGCTCATCGTTAGCTGCCCTTCCGGGCGGCCGCGGCCGCCCTTGACGTTGGCTCTTGACGGCTTATTTTGATTGTATAGTCTATACGAATTCAAGCTCGGAGCAAGGTCTCCGAGCCGGCGGACGCCTCTCAAGGAGTACCCAATGAGCGCCCCGTACGCTGCACCCGCCCCGGAAGTGCCACGTAAAACCTTCTTGACGATCTTTGCCGCCCTGGTGCTTGCCATGTTCCTGGCAGCCCTGGACCAGACGATCGTGGCGACGGCCCTGCCGACCATCGCCGGTGACCTCGGCGGCGTGACCCACCTGGCGTGGGTCATCACCGCCTACATGCTGGCCGCCACCGCGGCCACGCCGCTCTGGGGCAAGCTGGGCGACCTCTACGGCCGCAAGCTGATGTTCCAGTCGGCGATCACGATCTTCCTGCTCGGCTCGGCGCTGTCCGGCCTGTCCGCCAACATCGGCCAGCTGATCGGCTTCCGCACCCTCCAGGGTCTCGGTGCCGGTGGTCTGATGGCGCTGGCCATGGCCCTGATCGCCGAGCTGGTGCCGCCCCGCGAGCGCGGCAAGTGGCAGGGCTACGCGCAGTCCTGCTTCGTGATCGCCGGTGTGGTCGGCCCGCTGATCGGCGGCGCCTTCGTCGACCACCTGTCCTGGCCGTGGATCTTCTACATCAACCTGCCGATCGGCGCGGTCGCGCTGCTGGTCGTCAGCTCGGTGCTGAAGCTGCCGGTCAACAAGCAGAAGAAGCAGCTCGACTACCTCGGTTCGGCGCTGCTCAGCTCCGCCATCGTCGCGATCCTGCTGGTCTCGGTCTGGGCCGGCGACCAGTACTCGTGGGGCTCGGTCCAGATCATCGGCCTGCTGGTGCTCGCCGCGGTGCTGCTGGTCGGCTTCGTCCTGCAGGAGAAGCGGGCCAGCGAGCCGGTCGTCCCGCTGGAGCTGTTCAAGGACCCGGTCATCCTGGTGGCCACCGTCGGCCTCTTCCTCGCCTCGATCTCGCTCTTCGTGGCGACCGTCTACACCCCGCTCTTCCTCCAGGTCGCCAACGGGGACACCGCCACCGAGTCCGGCCTGCTGCTGGTCCCGCTGATGATCGCGACCGTGGTCAGCCTGACCGTCTCGGGCAAGGTCGTCGCGGCGACCGGCAAGTACAAGATGTTCCCGATCGCGGGTCTGCTGATCATGGCGGTCGGCCTGTACCTGATGTCGACCCTCAAGGCCGACTCGTCCCAGGTGGCCGCGGGCGGCTTCCTGGCGGTCTTCGGCATCGGCTTCGGTCTGGTCACCCAGGTGCTCATCGCGGCGGTCCAGAACTCCGTCGAGATGCGCCAGCTGGGTGTGGCGACCGCCGCGGCGAACTTCTTCCGCTCGCTCGGTGGCGCCATGGGTGTGACCGTCTTCGGTGCCATCCTCAACGCCCAGCTGCGCGACCAGCTGCCGAAGAAGGTCCCGGCCGAGGCGCTGGCGCGGCTCGGCACGGACGGTCTGCTGACCTCGCCGGCCAAGGTCCGGGCGCAGGCGCCCGAGGTGCGCGACGGCGTGGCCTCGGCGCTGGCCGAGTCGCTGCACACGGTCTACCTGATCGGCATGATCATCGCGCTGCTCGGCGCCCTGGTCGTGGTCTTCCTCAAGGAGCGTCCGATGCGGGCGCCGATGGGCGCGCCCGGTGGCAAGGGCCAGGGCGGCCAGGGCGGCCCCGGCGGCCAGCAGCAGGGCCAGGGCGGCGGCCAGTGGCAGGGCCAGGGAGGCCAGGGAGGCGGCCAGGGACAGGGTGCTCCCGCCGGTGGCGGCCAGTGGCAGGGCCAGGGCCAGGGCGCCCCGGCCGGCCAGGGTGGCCAGGGCGGTCAGCCCGGGCACGCCGGTCCCGCGGGCGGACGACCGGAGACCGCGGCCGGCTGACGGCCGCCGCTCCGCCCGGTCGACCGACCGGCGTCCGCCCCGACAGCCCCTCCTCCCCCACCGTTACCCCCGGCGGTGGGGGAGGAGGCTTGTCCGGGGCCTGAACTGATAGCACGTCAGCATCGGATACGGCTCGAAACGGACGCCGAAAGCCGTCGCGGAGTGAGTGTTCACCCGCTAGGCTGGACGGGCAGTCGGCACCCCGGCCGCGGTGGGGCGGGGTGTCTGGCACGGCCTTCCCCGCCGCACTCCGAGCGCCGGGAGTACCGGCGCGACCAGCCCACCAGGAAGCGGGTCGACTCCATGGCCGACATACCCAGCCGGCGGCGTGCACTCTCCCGGGACCTCCCGCCCGCCGCCGCCCCCGGCATACCCCCGGCGACCAGGATCGGTGTCATCGGTCTCGGCGTCATGGGCGGCGGCATGGCCTCCCGCCTGCTCGACCAGGGCCACCGGATCGTGGTCCACAACCGCACCCCCGAGCGCGCCGCCCCGTTCGCCGCCCGCGGCGCCGTGGTCGCCGCCACCCCGGCCGAACTGGCCTCGCAGGTGGACGTGGTGCTGCTCAGCCTGGCCTCCGAGGCCGCCGTCGAGGAGCAGCTGTTCGGCGCCGGCGGGGTGCTGGAGACGCTGCCCGCCCACGGCATCGTGATGGACACCAGCACCGTCTCCCCGGACTTCGCCCGGTCGGTGGCCGAGCGGGTCGCCGGCCGCGGCCGCAGCGCCGTGGACGCCTGCATCATCGGCAACGGCCAGCACGCCAAGGACGGCGAACTGCGCTTCATGGTCGGCGGGTCCGCGGAGACCTTCGAGCGGCTGAGCGCCGTACTGGAGCCGCTCGCCAAGGAGATCCGCCACCTCGGCCCGAGCGGCCTCGGCGCCACCGCCAAGGTGATGCTGAATGTGCTGATGGGCGTCGAGATGCAGGTGCTCGCCGAGTCGGTGACGCTGGCCCAGCGGGCCGGCATCGACCGCGAGCTGGCCCTCTCGATGATCAGCGAGAGCGGCTTCAGCTCGCCCGTGATGAAGTACAAGGCCGGTGTGATGCGCCGCCGGGCCTACGGCGAGCCGCAGTTCCGGCTCGACCTGATGCGAAAGGACCTCCGGCTGGCCACCGCCGAGGCCGGGCGCCTCGGTGTCGCGACCCCGGTCTGCGACGCCACCCACGAAACCCTCGTCGCCGCCGCCGAGGCGGGCCTCGGCGAGCTGGACTGCGCCGCCGTGCTCTCCCATGCGGAGGTCACCGCCGGGCTTCCCGGCACCCCGGACCGTACGTGAACCACGCGCCCTCACCGAGGAGTTGATCCACGTGTCCCAGTCCCAGCCCCAGCCGAGACGGTCCCGGGCGGCCGGTTTCGGCACCGCCCTGGTGGCCCTGTTGACCGCCCTCGTCCTGCTCGCCGCCACCAACGGCGCGGGCGCCGAGGACACCGAGTCCCGCCCCCGCCCCCCGGCGAACTGGAGCAGCTGGCAGTTCGACCAGGCCGGCAGCCGGTTCAACGGCCAGGAGAGCCGGATCACCCCGGCCACCGTCGGCAACCTCGGCCTCAAGTGGGCCTTCGGCCACGAGAAGGTCCAGGGCGTCTACCTCGGCAGCCAGCCCGCCGTGGCGGACGGCACCCTCTACGTCGGCGGTGCCGAGGGCACCTTCCACGCCATGGACGCCAGGACCGGCGCGGCGCGCTGGACCTTCGACGTCACGCCGGTGGCCGGCGCCCACTCGGCCACCAACCCGGACCCGGTCCGCAGCAGCCCGGCCGTCGAGGGCAACACCGTCTACTTCGGTGACAACCGCGGCTACCTGTACGCGCTCGACCGCCGCACCGGCGCCCTTCGCTGGTCGCTGAAGCTGGACACCCACCCGCAGGCCCAGATCACCAGCTCGCCGCTGGTCTACAACGGCCAGGTCTACGTGGGTGTGTCCAGCAAGGAGTCCGGTGCCACCTTCGACCTGACCTACCCGTGCTGCACCTTCCGCGGCTCGGTGGTCGCCGTCAACGCGTACACCGGACAGCTGAGCTGGCGGCACTGGACCACCCCGCAGCCGCAGCAGGTCGGCACCTGGCCCAACGGCGCGGCCCGCTACGAGCCCTCCGGCGTCGCCGTGTGGAGCTCCCCGGTGGTCGACCGGGAGACCGGCACCATCTACGTCGGCACCGGCCAGAACTACACCGGCGCGGCCGGCGACACCGACTCGGTGCTCGCCCTGGACGCCCGCAACGGCAACGTGCGCTGGCGGTCCCAGGAGGTCTTCCCGGACACCTTCACCGTCGCCTGCGGCATCCCCGGCGCCGACGCCTACTGCCCCAGCAAGGCCAACGGCACCGATCACGACTGGGACTTCGGCGCCAGCGCCAACGTCTTCAGCATCGGCCACCGCCGGGTGATCGGCATCGGCCAGAAGAACGGCGTCTACCACGTCTACGACGCGCTGACCGGCGCCAAGGTCTGGGACCGCGCGGTGGTCGCCGACCCCAACACCAAGGGCGGCAGCTCCGGCATCCAGTGGGGCACCAGCTACGACGGCACCCGGCTCTACGTCGCGACCTGGTTCGCCAACCCGGGCACCCTGTACGCGCTCGACCCGGCGACCGGGGCGATCCTCTGGCAGACCGAGAGCCCGGCCGACGGGTGCCAGTGGGGCGGCGCGGCCGCCAACCCCGAGCTGTGCCAGCGGGCCTTCACCCCGGCGGTGACCGCCACCCGGGGCCTGGTCTACGAGGGCGGCGCCGACGGCAAGATGCGCGTCTTCTCGGCCACCACCGGCGCCGTGCTCTGGCAGTACGACGTGGTCCGCGACTTCACCACGGTCAACGGTGTGCCGGGGCACGGCACGGCGCTCTCCGGTGGCGGCGGCGCGGTGGTCGCGGACGGCATGCTCTACGTCCAGGCCGCGTACTACCCGCAGTACCCGAGCAATGCGGGCGGCGTTCTGCTCGCCTTTTCCCTACCGTAGGACCAGTCGGCGTAGCGAAGGTCAACTCACGGCCGGCGGCACCCAGTTGCCGCCGGCCCCGGCAAGGAGGAAATTATGGAGATCGTCGTGGTGGGAGCGGCCGGTCGGACCGGGCGGCTGCTCGTCGAGAAGGCCCTGGAGAACAAGCACAGCGTCACCGCGCTGCTGCGCGACCCGGCGAAGCTGCCGATCGAGCACGAGCGGCTGAGCAAGGTCCGCGCGGACGTGTTCGACGTGGACTCGCTGACCGGCCCGCTGGCCGGCAAGGAGGCCGTGGTGATCGCGCTGGGGGTGACCACCCGCACCACGACCACGGTGTTCTCCGAGGGTGCGCGCAACGTCATCGCCGCCGCCCGGGCGGGCGGGGTGCGCCGGCTGGTGACCATGTCCTCGGCCGGTCTGGAGACCAAGCACCTGCCGGCGATGCAGCGCTTCGTCGCCGAGTTCGTGGTGGACCGGGTGTACCGGAACATCCACCTCGACCTGGCCCGGATGGAGGACGAGGTCGAGGCCAGCCCGCTGGACTGGACGATCGTCCGGGTGCCGATGCTGACCGACGGTCCGGCCACTCCCAACTACCAGGCGGTGGTGGGCGGCCACATCGCGAAGGCGTCGCGCATCGCACGGGCGAACGTGGCCGACTACATCGTCACCCATCTGGATGACACGGCCACCTACGGCCGGCGCGTCGAGGTGGCCAACTGATGACCCCCGGCGGGGGCCGGCCCGCCCGCGGCACGTCCGCGGCGCGGGCCGGCCGCGCGCCGGCCACCGGCCGGGCACCCGCCGCCGGGGCCGACCGGGGCTGACCGGGGCCGACCCGGGCCGTCCAAGGCCGTCCAAGGCCGATCGAGGCCGATCGAGGGGGAAACGCACCGTGAACATCGTCGTCTTCGGCGCGACCGGTGGCACCGGCCGCCACTTCCTGGAGCTGGCCGCCGAGGCCGGGCACTCCACCGTCGCCTTCGCCCGCGACCCGCTGGCCCTGGCCGACGCCCGCCCCAGCACCATCCGGCAGGGCGACGTGCTCGACCCGGACGCGGTGGCCCGCGCCGTGGAGGGCGCGGACGCGGTGGTCTCCGCGCTCGGCATCGGCTACAGCCGGGCCGCCACCACGGTCTACTCGGCCGGCACCGACCACATCCTCAAGGCCATGCGCGCCACCGGCGTCTCCCGGGTCGTGTGCGTCTCCACCACCAGCATGAGCCCGGTGCCCTGGCGCGCCGCCCCGTTCCAACGGGCCCTCACCTCCTGGGTGCTGCACCCGATGCTCCGTCGGCCGTACGCCGACATGGCGCGAATGGAGCGGTTCCTGCTGGAGGACACCGAGCTGGACTGGACGCTGGTCCGGGCCGCCCGGCTCACCGGCGGCCGGGCCCGGGGCCGCTACCGCACGGCGGTCGGCCGGCGGCTGCCCGGGGCCTGGTCGATATCCCGCGCCGACCTCGCGCACTACCTGCTCGCCGCGCTCCAGGAGCCGGCCGCGCGGCGCGAGGTCGTGGAGATCGCCTACTGACCGCCCGTCCGCCGCCCGTCCGCCGTCCGTCCGGAGCCCGTCCGGAACCCCGCGCGCAGCCCGTCCGCCGAACGATCCCGGCCGTCGGCCGTCCGCACCTCGCGCCGTTCGTACTCAACGGGCGGTACGGCCGGCTACTCCCGCCGTGCGATGCCCCGCCCACCCCGGCCGGGCAGAGTAGGGGGTGATCCCGTGGATCACCCAAGCCGTGGGCCGGCGGCCGTACACCATCCACCCGGTGGCCGCCGGCCCGTGGCCCGCGTCGCCCCTCGCCCTCCGGAGCACAAGCCGATGCCCACACCTCCTGGTCCGCCCGCCGCCGACACCCCCGAGGCCCCGACGGCCCCCGCCGGGCCCCCGGCCGACCGTGCCGACCGGCTGGAGCCCCCGGCCGGTCTCGCCGGGCGCCTGCGGCTGCCCAAGCACGCCCGCCGGGTCTGGCTGACCGTGCACGTCGCCTGCTCGGTCGGCTGGCTCGGCCTGACCGCCGGTGTGCTCGCCCTCGGTATCGCCGGCCGCTTCTCCGACAACCCGGACACCGTGCGCGCCGCCTACCTGGCGCAGGAGATCTTCGCCGACTGGCTGCTGATCCCGATCAGCCTGCTCTCGTTGCTCTCCGGAGTGCTGCTGTCCCTCGGCACCACCTGGGGCCTGCTCCGCTACCGCTGGGTCGCCACCAAGTTCTGGCTCACCCTGGCCGCCACCCTGGCCTCGATCTTCGCCCTGCGCGCCTTCATCCACGACGCGGCCGGCCAGGTCGCGGCCGGCACCGTACCGCCGGACGGCCGGGCCCCGCACGTGCTGGTGATCGCCCCCTCGGTGGCCCTGACCATCTACCTGACCGCCACCGTGCTGTCCGTGGTCAAGCCCTGGGGCATGACCGCGCGGGGCAAGCGCCTGGCCGCCGAGGCCCGCGCCGCGCGCGTCAACCGGGCCGCGGGCGCGGCGCCGGGGCGGTGACCGTTACCCGTTCATGAGCACCGACCACGTGAGCACAGGCCACGACCCCTATCCCGGACCGCCGTGGACCAGACCCTCCTGGACCAGGCTCTCCGCCGTCCTGGTGGCCCTGGTCCAGGTGGTCGGCTCCACCGCCGCCGCCCGCCAGCAGACCGACCGGGCCGCGCTCGACGCGGTCGGCTACGCGCTGCTGCTGCTCGGGCCCGCCCTGCTGCTCCTGCGCGACCGCTTCCCCGGCCCGGTGGTGGCCGGCGTCACCGCCGTCACCATCGGCTACCTGCTGGCCGGCTACCCGTACGGCCCGGTGTTCTTCAGCCTCGCCGTCGCCGTCTACGGCGCGCTCGCCCGGGGCCGCCGGTGGTGGGCCTGGATCTCCCTCGGCGCCGGCTACCTGATCCATCTGGCCAGCTCCCACCTGCTGCCGCACGGCTGGCAGCGTGCCCCCGGGCCCGGCCCGAGCTGGTGGCAGGAGGCCGGGGCGGCGGCCTGGCTGCTGCTGATCCTGGCCGGCGCCGAGATCATGCGCTCGCGCGGCGAGCAGCTCGCCGCCCGCCGGCTGGCCCGGCGGCAGGCCGAGGAGAACCGCGCCGCCGAGGAGCGGCTGCGGATGGCCCGCGAACTCCACGACATCCTGGCGCACTCCATCTCGGTGATCCACCTCCAGGCCGGGGTGGCGCTGGAGCTCATCGACGAGCACCCGGACCAGGTGCGGGCCGCGCTGACCGTGATCAAGGCGACCAGCAAGGAGGCGCTGGGCGAGGTGCGCCAGGTGCTCGGCACCCTGCGGGGCCCGGACGGCCAGGCCCCGCGCACCCCCGCCCCCGGCCTGGCCCGGCTGCCCGAACTCGTGACCCAGGCCGGCCACGCCGGGCTCGCCGTCACGGTCGACACGGTCGGGACCGCCCGGCCGCTCCCCGCCCAGGTGGAGCTGGCCGCGTTCCGGATCGTCCAGGAGGCGCTCACCAACGTCATCCGCCATTCGGCCGCGCGGAGCGCCACGGTTCTGATGGACTGGTCCTCCCCGGCGGGGCTGCTGCTCCGGGTGGACGATCCGGGCCCGGCCGCCGGCGGTGACGGCGGTGGTTCCGGCAACGGCCTGGTGGGCATGCGCGAGCGGGCCGCGGCCTTCGCGGGCGAGCTGACCACCGGCCCGCACGGCGGCGGCTTCCGGGTCCGGGCCTGGCTGCCCGACCCCGCGGGGCCGGGCGCGGCGAGCGAGGGGAAGCGGACGGAATGATCCGAGTACTGCTGGCGGACGACCAGGTCCTGGTCCGGGCGGGCTTCCGGGCCCTGCTCGACGCCCAGCCCGACATCGAGGTGGTCGGCGAGGCGGACGACGGCGCGGCGGCCGTCCGGCTGGTGGAGGAGCTGCGGCCGGACGTCGTGCTGATGGACATCCGGATGCCCGGCACCGACGGCCTGGAGGCCACCCGCCTGATCTGCTCCCGCCCCGAGCTCTCCGCCGTCCGGGTGGTGGTGCTGACCACCTTCGAGATGGACGAGTACATCTTCGAGGCGCTGCGGCTGGGCGCGGCCGGCTTCCTCGCCAAGGACACCGAACCGGCCGACCTGCTGCGCGCCGTCCGGGTCGCCGCGGTCGGCGACTCGCTGCTCTCCCCGGGCGTGACCCGCCGGGTGATCGACGAGTTCGCCAGCCGCTCCCGGGAGCCCTCCGTCGGCGGGCAGCTGCTGGACGCCCTCACCGACCGGGAGCGCGAGGTGCTCACCCTGGTCGGCATGGGCCTGAGCAACGACGACATCGCCCGCCGCCTGGTGGTCAGCCCGCTCACCGCGAAGACCCACGTCAGCCGCGCCATGGTGAAGCTCGGCGTCCGCGACCGCGCCCAGCTGGTCGTCCTCGCCTACGAGTCCGGCCTGGTCCGCCCCGGCTGGCTCTGAAGCCCGCCCCGGAAGGCCCGGGAGCAGCCCGCGCCCCGGGGCGTACTCCCGGTGTCGTACCCGCGGTGCCGCTCCCCGGAGGACGCGGCGGACCCCCCTTCGGCGAGAAGCTCGTGGTGGCCTCGGAGACCGTCCGGGGCCGGCGCGGCCCCCGTCCGAACGTGCGGGGCACACCGAGGAGTTGACCGACATGCAGAGCACCGCACTGCTCGCCGACGCTTACTGCCGGGAGGGCTGGGGTCCCTGGAACGGGGGCGGCCCCGGTCCGTGGTTCCTGCTCTTCCCGCTGTTCTGGCTGATCGTCCTGGTCACCGTGTTCACCGTCTTCCGCCGCCGCGGCTTCGGCCGGCGCGGGCCGTGGGGCCCGCCGTGGGCCGGCGGCCAGTGGGGCGGCCCCTGGGGCGGCGGCCCGGGCTGGCGCGGCGGACCCCCTGGGCCGGCGGCGGCACCGAGGCCCCGCTGGCCAGCCTGGCCCGCCGGTACGCCGACGGCGAGATCACCGAGGAGGAGTACCGCACCCGGCGGGACACCCTGCTGGAGCACCTCCAGGGCGGCCCGGACGACAGCAAGCCGGGTCAGGGCGGTACCAAGTGACCACCTCGCCGACCCTCGAACTGGTCGGGACCGACCGGATGGCCGCCCGGGTGGCCGACGCGGTCAAGGTCTACGGCATCGGCCGCACCGAGGTGCGCGCCCTGGACCACGTGACCGTCGGCTTCCCGGCCGGCCGGCTCACCGCGATCATGGGCCCGTCCGGCTCCGGCAAGTCCACCCTGCTGCACTGCGCGGCGGGGCTGGACCGGCTGACCGCCGGCACCGCGATGATCGGTGACACCGAGCTGGAGAACCTCAACGACCGCAGGCTGACCCTGCTGCGCCGGGAGCGGATCGGCTTCGTCTTCCAGTCCTTCAACCTGGTTCCGGTGCTGACCGCCCGGGAGAACATCACGCTGCCGGTCGACCTGGCCGGCGGCGAGGTGGACCGGGAGTGGGTGGAGACCCTGATCGACGCGGTCGGCCTGCGGGAACGGCTGGAGCACCGGCCGACCGAGCTGTCGGGCGGCCAGCAGCAGCGGGTCGCGCTGGCCCGGGCGCTGGCCGGCCGTCCGGAGGTGGTCTTCGCGGACGAGCCGACCGGCAATCTGGACTCCCGGACGGGCGCCGAGGTGCTGGAGCTGATGCGCCGCGCGGTGGACGAGATGGGCCAGACGGTGGTCATGGTCACCCACGACCCGACCGCCGCCGGTTACGCGGACGAGGTGGTGTTCCTCGCCGACGGCCGGCTGGTGGACCGGATGGAGCGGCCCACCCCGGCCGGGGTGCTGGACCGGATGAAGGACTTCGACCGTGCCCCCGCGGCGGGCCGGGGAGGCGCGGGGTCATGAGCGAGCGGAGCGAGCGAATCATCGTGGGGTGCGCATTGGGCGAAGCGCCTGCCGAGCGCCGCGAGGTGGACGCATGAGCAGTACCACCGCCACCCTTCGGATCAGTCTGCGCTCGCTGGCCGCGCACAAGCGCCGGCTGGCCGGGACGTTCACCGCGATCCTGCTCGGGGTGAGCTTCCTGACCGGCACCCTGGTGCTCGGCGACACCCTGCGCGGGAGCTTCGACTCCCTCTTCGCCGATGCCAACCGCGGCACCGACGCGGTGGTGCGCAGCGCCGACGTGATGGACACCGAGAACACCTTCGGCGGCGTCCGCGCCCCGGTGGACCTCGCGCTGGCGGACCAGCTGCGCCAGGTGCCCGGGGTCGCGGCGGCCGAGCCGGCCATCCAGGGCTCCGGCCAGCTGATCGGCAAGAACGGCAAGGCGGTGGGCGGCCAGGGGCCGCCCACGCTGGCCGGTTACTGGCAGCCGGACAGCGGGCTCAACCCGTACCGGCTGGCCGAGGGCCGGGCGCCGCAGCAGCCGGGGGAGGCGGTGATCAACCGGGGCGCGGCCAAGGCCGGCGGGCTGGGCATCGGCGACTCGACCATCCTGCGCGCCCCCGACCCGGTGCCGGTGACGATCGTCGGCATCGCGACCTTCGGCGCCTCGGCCGACGGCATGGGCCAGAACACCTACACCGGGCTGACCCTGGCGGACGCCGAGCGCTACCTGACCCCGAAGGGGCAGGGCCAGGCCACCTCGATCCAGTTCCGGGCCGAGGGCGGCGTCTCCCAGCAGGAGCTGGTGAAGGCGCTGACGGCGAAGCTGCCGGCCGGGCTGGAGGCGGTGACCGGGACGAAGGTCTCGGAGGAGGCCACCGCGCAGGTGTCCAGCCGCTTCCTGACCATGTTCACCACCCTGCTGCTGGTCTTCGCGGGCATCGCGCTGCTGGTGGCGACCTTCACCATCCACAACACCTTCGCCATCGTGGTGGCGCAGCGCACCAGGGAGAACGCACTGCTCCGGGCACTGGGCGCGGCCCGCGGCCAGGTACTGGGGGCGACCCTGGCGGAGGCGGTGGTGGTCGGGCTGGCGGCCTCGGCGGCCGGAGTGCTCGGCGGGATCGGGATCGCGGCCGGGCTGACGTCGCTGTTCAA
The DNA here is from genome assembly GCF_900105395.1 of Streptomyces sp. TLI_053. Lineage (NCBI taxonomy): Bacteria > Bacillati > Actinomycetota > Actinomycetes > Kitasatosporales > Streptomycetaceae > Streptomyces > Streptomyces sp. TLI_053. The sequence goes on along the minus strand of NZ_LT629775.1, from coordinate 3,394,402 downwards.
GGTGATCGGCTTCAGCCTGCCGACCGGCAGCCTGGTGATCGGCGCCGTCTCGGTGGCCCTGCCGCTGCTGGTGGGCACGGTCACGGCGGTCGGCTCGGCGGTCGCGCCGGCGGTGCGGGCGGGCCGGACGGCCCCGCTGGCCGCGATGCGGGCGGTGGCGGTGGACGGCGCGGCCGACGGCCGGGCCGGCCGGGTCCGCTGGACCGCCGGCGCGCTGATGGTCGCGGCCGGGGTGGCCGCCACGGTGGTCGGCGCCACGGACGGCCCCTCGGTGGGGCTGACCGCGGGCGGGGCGGTGGCGACGCTGCTCGGTGTGGTGGTGCTCGGTCCGGTCTTCGCGACCTTCGTGGTGCGGGTGCTGGGCGCGCCGCTGCCGAGGCTGCGCGGCATGCCGGGTGTGCTGGCGCAGCGCAACGCGACCCGCAATCCGAAGCGGACGGCCGCGACGGCCAGCGCGCTGATGGTCGGGGTCACGGTCGTCTCGCTGTTCACCGTCTTCGGCGCCTCGATCAAGGCGACCATGGACGACACGGTGAGCCGGACCTTCGCCGGGGACCTCGCGGTCTCCACCGGCGGCTTCCGGGCGGGGGCGCTCAGCCCGAAGCTGGCGGACGCGGTGGCCGCCCTGCCGGAGGTGCGGCAGAGCGTGGGCCTGGGCCGGGGTGTGGCGCGGGTGGACGGCCACGGCCGGACCCTGGACGTCACCGACCCGGCCCGGCTGGCCGGGATCGTGGACCTCGGCCGGGTGGACGGTTCGCTCCAGCTGGGCACCGACGGCCTGGCGGTGTCCCGGTCCGAGGCGGAGAAGCAGGGCTGGCAGGTGGGCACGACCGTGCCGGTGCGGTTCAGCGACGGCACCGAGACGCCGTTCACGGTGAGGGCGCTGTACCAGGGCAGTGAGCTGGCCGGCGACTACCTGGTCACCCGGGAGGCGTGGGCCCCGCACAAGGGCCAGGACTCCGACTCGCTGGTGGCGGTGGCGCTCAAGGACGGGGTCTCGCTGTCGGCCGGCAAGGCGGCGGTGACGGCGGCGGCGGTGCCGTTCGGCGACCCGAAGGTGCAGACCCGGGCGGAGTACGCGAAGGACTCGGCCTCGGTGGTCGACATCATGCTCTCGGTGGTCTACGCACTGCTGGCGCTGGCGGTGCTGATCGCGCTGCTGGGGATCGCCAACACGCTGACCCTGGCGGTGCACGAGCGGACCAGGGAGCTGGGCCTGCTGCGGGCGGTCGGCCAGACCCGGAGCCAGCTGCGCGCGATGGTGCGCTGGGAGTCGGTGCTGGTGGCGCTGTTCGGCACGATCGGCGGCCTGGGCCTGGGGGCGTTCCTGGGCTGGGCGCTGGTCCGGGCGGCGGACACCGAGGGGACGGGCAGCTTCGCCGTCCCGCCGCTCCAGCTGTCCGTGGTGCTGGTGGCCGGGCTGGTGGCGGGTGCGGTGGCCGGTCTGCGGCCGGCCCGCCGGGCGGCCCGGCTGGACATCCTGCGGGCGATCGCGGCGGGCTGACGGCCGCCGCCGCGCACACCGGAGCCCGGGCCCCCCGACCAACGGGGCCCGGGCTCCGGACGTGTGCGCGGTGCCGCGGGGCTCAGGCCGCCGCGGGCAGCTCGTCCAGGCCCTGCTGGACCAGCGCGGCCAGGCGGTCCAGGGCCTCGTCGGCGCCCTCGGCGTCGGAGGCCAGGACGACCTCGTCGCCGCCCTGCGCGCCGAGCGCCAGCAGGCCGAGCATGGAGCCGGCGTTGACCGGGTTGCCGCCCGGCTTGGTGATGGTGATCGGCACGCCGGTGGCCGCGACGGCCTTGACGAAGACGGAGGCGGGACGGGCGTGCAGGCCCTCGGCCCAACCGATGGTGACGCGGCGCTCGGCCATGAGACGTGCCTTTCCGGTGAAGCTGGTCATGGCCGCGATGGGGGGAACGGCCATGTTGTCTAGACCAGTGTTGCACGCAGCCGACCCCTGCGAGTCGCCGCGTTCGGGAGTTGTGATTGTTTCTTTCAGAGCCATAAACGGCGCATAATCCCCGTTCAGAGGCCCTGCCCACCCTGCCGTGAACGCACGCCCGGCGCCATTCGGCCCGCCGCCGGATAACCTGACGATCGTGGACGACTCCGCGGCACCGCACCCCGAGCAGGACCCGACGCCCGCCCGGACGGAGGCCCGCCACGACCACGGCCCGACCGGCCCGGACTACCCGCAGCACTGGGAGGCCGACGTCCTGCTGCGCGACGGCGGCACCGCCCGGATCCGCCCGATCACCCCGGCGGACGCGGGCCGTCTGGTCGAGTTCTACGAACAGGTGTCGGACCAGTCCAAGTACTTCCGCTTCTTCGCGCCCTACCCCCGGCTCTCCGCCAAGGACGTCCGGCGCTTCACCCACCACGACTTCGTCCACCGGGTCGGCCTCGCCGTCGTCGTCCGCGACCGCTTCATCGCCACCGTCCGCTACGACCGGATCGACGCCGACGGCCGCCCCTCGGAGACCGGCACCGACGCCGAGGTCGCCTTCCTGGTCCAGGACGCCCACCAGGGCCGGGGCGTCGCCTCCGCCCTGCTGGAGCACATCGCCGCGGTCGCCCAGGAACGCGGCATCCGTCGCTTCCAGGCCGAGGTGCTGCCGGAGAACCGCAAGATGGTGAAGGTCTTCACCGACGCCGGCTACGTCCAGCGCCGCAGCTTCGCCGACGGCGTGGTCCACCTGGAGTTCGACCTCGAACCCACCGCCGCCTCGCTCGCCGTCATGCGGGCCCGCGAGCACCGCGCCGAGGCGCGCTCCGTCCAGCGGCTGCTCACCCCGCGCTCGGTGGCCGTGATCGGCACCTCCCGCAACCCGCAGACCGTCGGCCGGACGCTGCTGCGCGACCTGCTCGGCGGTTTCGCCGCCGCCGACCGCCCGGTGTACGCGGTGAACCGCAGCGCCCCGCCCGGCACCGAACTCGACGGCCTCCCGGTGCACCGCTCGATCCTGGAGATCCCCGGCCCGGTCGACCTCGCCGTGATCGCCGTGCCCGCCCCGGCCGTGCCCCAGGCGGTCGCCGAGTGCGGCGCGCACGGCGTCCAGGGCCTGGTGGTGGTCACCGCCGGCTACGCCGAGACCGGCCCCGAGGGCCGCGACCGCCAGCGCGCCCTGGTCCGCCAGGCCCGGGCGGCCGGCATGCGGGTGATCGGCCCCAACGCCTTCGGCCTGATCTCCACCGACCCGGAGCACCCGCTGAACGCCTCGCTCGCCCCGGTGCTGCCCGCCCGGGGCGCCTTCGGCGTCTTCTGCCAGTCCGGCGCGATCGGCGTCGCCCTGCTGGAGGCCGGCCACCGGCGCGGCCTCGGGGTCTCCTCCTTCGCCTCGGTCGGCAACCGCGCCGACGTCTCCGGCAACGACTTCCTCCAGTACTGGGCCGAGGACCCGGCCACCGAGGTCGTCCTGCTCTACCTGGAGTCCTTCGGCAACCCCCGCAAGTTCACCCGGATCGCCCGCCGGCTCGCCCAGGCCAAGCCGGTGGTCGTGGTGAAGGGCGCCCGCCACACCGGCAGCCTGCCGCCCGGCCACGCCGTCCCGGCCACCGCGACCGGCCTGCGGGACGCCACCGTCGACGCCCTCTTCCAGCAGGCCGGCGTCACCCGGGTGGAGACCATCACCGAGCTGTACGACACCGGCGACCTGCTCGCCCACCAGCCGCTGCCGCCCGGCGACCGGGTCGCGGTGGTCGGCAACTCCGACTCCCTCGGCCTGCTCACCCACGACGCCTGCCTCTCCGCCGGCCTGCGCCCGCGCACCCCCGTCGACCTCACCACCGCCGCCACCGGTGAGAACTTCCGGATCGCCCTGGACACCGCGCTCACCGATCCCGGGGTGGACGCGGTGATCGCCGTCGCCATCCCGCCGATCGGCAGCCAGTCCTGGGGCGCCCGCCCGGCCGGCCGCCCCGCCGGCCCGGACGGTCCCGGGGCCGGCCCCGAGGTGGGGTCCGACGATCCGGAGATCGCCGCCGCCCTGCTCGCCGCCGGCGAGCGCGCCCGGGCCGCCGGCAAGCCGCTGCTCCTCGCCCACCTGGCCCTGACCGACCTGCCGGACCGGCTGCGCCCCGGTGGCATCCCCTCCTACCCCGCCCCCGAGCGGGCGGTCCGGGCCCTCGCGCACGCCGTCCACTACGCCGACTGGCGCCGCCGGATGGCCGAGGCCGAGGAGACCGCCAGGGTCCCCGAGCTCGAGGGCATCGACGAGGCGGGCGCCCGCGCCCTGGTCGACGCCGCGCTCGCCACCCGCCCCGCGGTCGCCGCCCGCACCCAGCCCGGCGGGGCGCGGATCACCCTGCCCGACCCCGAGGCGGCCGCGCTGCTCGGCCGCTACGGCATCGACGTCTCGCCGACCCTGCCCGCCCCGGACGAGGAGAGCGCGGTGCGGGCCGCCGCGGCCCTCGGCTACCCGGTCGCGCTCAAGGCCACCGCCCCGCACCTGCGCCACCGCCCCGACCTCGGCAGCGTCCGGCTCGACCTGACCGGTGAGGCCGGACTGCGGCACGCGCACCGCGAGCTGGACGAGCTGCTCGGCGGCGCCGCCCAGGCCGCGCTGGTGGTCCAGCGGCTCGCCCCCCGCGGCGTGGACACCGTGATCGGCGCCACCGTCGACCCGGCGGTCGGCGCGATCCTGTCCTTCGGTCTGGCCGGCGCCCCCGCCGAACTGCTGGGCGACGTCGCCCACCGACTGGTTCCGGCCACCGACCAGGACGTCGCCTCGCTCGTCCGCGAGGTGCGGGCGGCCCCGCTGCTGTTCGGCTGGCGGGGCGCCGAGGCGGTCGACACCGACGCCCTGGAGGAACTGCTGCTGCGGGTGTCCCGGCTGGTGGACGACCTGCCCGAGGTCGCCTCGGTCGACCTCGAACCGGTGGTCGTCGCCCCGCACGGACTGGCGATCCTGGGGGCGCGCGTACGCATCGCGCCCCTGCCGGTCCGCAGTCTGGGCCCGCGCGCCATGAGCACGCTGTAACCTTCCTTGGTTGCGTCCGGACCCGGGCGCCGTTGTCCGAAGCTCGGCGCCGCACCGCCCGCTTCGTCGGCGGACCATGCCAGGATGGAGTTATGGCGAAGACCGGTACCACCACCACACAGGACCTGCGTTCCGCGATCGAGCGCAGCGGCTACTACCCGGCCCTGGTGTCCGAGGCGGTCGAGTCCGCGGTGGGTCCCGAGCCGATCAGCTCCTACCTGGTGCACCAGGAGACCACCTTCGACGCCAACGAGGTGCGTCGGCACGTCACCGTCCTGGTCCTGACCCCGACCCGTTTCGTGGTCAGCCACACCGACGAGCAGACCGGGGACGGGAGCAGCCCCGCCGTCCCGCTCGCCACCACCTCCACCGAGAGCGTCCGGCTGGACCGGATCAACTCCGTGGTGGTCAGCCGGATGGTCGCCAACCCGGAGACCTACACCCCGGGCACGCTGCCCCGCGAGGTGGTGCTGACCATCGGCTGGGGCGCGGTCCAGCGGCTCGACCTCGAACCGGCCGGCTGCTCCGACCCGAACTGCGAGGCGGACCACGGCTACACCGGCTCCGCCACCGCCGACGACCTCTCCCTGCGGGTCAGCGAGGCCGGCGACGGACCGGAGACGGTGGCCCAGGCCCTGGTCTTCGCCCGTGCCCTCTCCGAGGCGACCGTCACCAGCGGCCCCCGGGTCTGACCCCGCCCCGGACGAGCCGCACAGACCCGCGCCGACCCGCCCCCACCGCGCCGACCGGCGCCGACCCGCACGGTCGCGCGCCGACCGCCGCCGACCCGCCGCCGTCCGGACACCGCCCGCCACGGGTCCGGACCGCGCCGGCCAGCCAGGAAGCCACCCCCGCCACCATGCCCTTCGCCCCCGACGGCCACGACGCCTTCGAGCTCCTCGACCCCGCCACCGCGCCCGCGCCGCCCTACGGCAGCGGCTCGCTCTGCGATCTGCTGCCCTCGGTGGCGGCCGGCCTCGGCGTGCCCGGCTTCGGCGCCGCGCTGCCGCTCGCGCCCGCCGACCGGGCGGTGGTCTTCCTGGTCGACGGCCTCGGGTGGGAGCTGCTGCTGCGCCATCCCGAGTACGCGCCGTTCCTCTCCTCGCTGACGGCCGGCTCGCTCGGCGGCACCGGCCGCCCGCTGACGGCGGGTTTCCCGTCCACCACCGCCACCTCGCTGGCCTCGGTCGGCACCGGCACCCCGCCCGGTCTGCACGGCCTGGCCGGCTACACGGTGGCGGTGCCCGGCGCCGGGCACCTGATGAACCAGCTGCGCTGGCAGCCGCCGACCGATCCGGCCGGCTGGCAGCCGTACCCCACCGTCTTCCAGCAGGTGCACGCCGCCGGGGTGGCCACCGCCCAGGTGTCCTCCCCGCTGTTCGCGCAGACCCCGCTCACCCGGGTCGCGCTCTCCGGCGGCACCTTCCTCGGCCGCACCACCGGCGAGGAGCGGATGGACCGGGCCGCCGCCTGGCTCGCCGAGCACGACCGCGCGCTCGTCTACACGTACGTCAGCGAACTCGACGGCGCGGGCCACCGCTTCGGGGTGGACTCGGACGAGTGGCGGATGACCCTGGACGCGGTCGACCGGCTGGCCCGCCGGCTCGCCGAACAGCTGCCCCCGCGCTCGGTCATGTACGTCACCGCCGACCACGGCATGATCGACATCGCCCCCGAGGACCGGATCGACTTCGACGAGGACTGGGAGCTCGGCGCCGGCGTCGCGCTGCTCGGCGGCGAGGGCCGCGCCCGCCACGTCTACGCCGTCCCCGGAGCCGCCGCCGACGTCCACACGGTCTGGAGCGAGGTGCTCGGCGACCGGATGTGGGTGGCCACCAGGGACCAGGCGATCGAGGCCGGCTGGTTCGGCCCCGCGGTGGACGACCGGGTCTACCACCGGATCGGCGACGTGGTCGCCGCCGCCCGCGACGACATCGCCGTCGTCGCCTCCCGCAACGAGCCCGGCGAGTCCGCGATGATCGGCCTGCACGGTTCGATGACCCCGGTCGAGCAGTTCGTGCCGCTGCTCGAATTCCGCCGCTGAACTCCCCCGACCTGAAAGGCCCTCGCACCACCCATGGCTGAACTGGTGTTCTTCTCCGGCACGATGGACTGCGGGAAGTCGACCCTCGCGCTCCAGATGGACCACAACCACGCCGCCCGCGGCCGGCAGGGGATCATCCTCACCCGCAACGACCGGGCCGGTGCGGCCACCATCTCCAGCCGGCTCGGTCTGCGCGCCGACGCGGTCGAGGTGGCCGACGAGTTCGACTTCCACGCCCATGTCGTGCACCGGCTCTCGGCCGGCGGCCGGGTGGACTACCTGATCTGCGACGAGGCCCAGTTCTTCGACCCCGCGCAGATCGACCAGCTCGCCCGGGTGGTCGACGAACTCGACATCGACGTCTTCACCTTCGGCATCACCACGGACTTCCGCACCCGGCTCTTCCCCGGCTCCCAGCGGCTGATCGAACTCGCCGACCGGGTCGAGGTGCTCCAGGTCGAGGCGCTCTGCTGGTGCGGAGCCCGGGCCACCCACAACGCCCGTACCGTCGGCGGGGTCATGGTGGTCGAGGGCGCGCAGGTCGTCATCGGCGACATCTCCGTGCGCGAGGACGAGGTCGGCTACGAGGTGCTCTGCCGCCGGCACCACCGCCGTCGGCTGACCGCGGCCACCGCCCGCGCCGCCGTGCTCTCCCCGGACGTGCTCCCCTTCGAGGAACAGCAGGCCTGAGCCGCGCCGTCAGCCGGCCTGCAGGACCGAGAAGTGCCCGCCGCGCGGGTCCGCCAGCCGGGCCGCCCGGCCGCGCGGCGTCCCCTGCGGTTCCACCAGCACCCGGCCGCCCAGCTCGACCGCCCGGCGGGCCGTCAGATCGACGTCGGACACCGCGAAGTGGGTGCGCCAGCGCGGCGGGTGGCCGCGCAGCTCGGCGCCGTGCCGGATCCCGGCCACCGGCCGGCCGCCGACCAGCAGGGCCGACCCGCCCTCGGCCTCGGCCACCGGCACCCCGAGCACCGCGCGGTAGAACACGGCCGCGCCCTCCGCGTCCGGGGTGAGCAGCTCGGCCCAGGCCGGTCCGCCCGGCCCCGGCCCGCTCTCCCGGCCGAGGTGCTCCTCGCCCTGCCAGAGCCCGAACACCGCGCCGGAGACGTCGGCCGCGATCGCCAGTCGCCCGGCCCGCTCGGCCTGGAGCGGTCCGACCGCGACCGTGCCGCCGCACTCCCGCACCAACTGGGCCGCGCGGTCCGCGTCGTCCACCGCGAAGTAGCTGGTCCACTGCACCGGGAAGCCGGCCACCGCGGACAGCCCGAGCCCGGCCACCGGCTCCTCGCCGAGCCGGGCCCGGACGTACTCGCCGAGCTGGGCCGGTCCCGGGGCGAAGGTCCAGCCGAGCAGTTCGCCGTAGAAGGCCCGGGCGCCGGGCAGGTCGTCGGTCATCAGGCTGACCCAGCACGGGGTGCCCTGGGCCAGCCGGAGTGTCAGCGCGGGCATGACAGGTCTCCTCAACGGGCGGTCGGCGCACGAAACGGCGCAGTGAGGGTGATGCTTCCACCGTGGCGCTCGTCGAACCCTCGGGCCGCGCGGAAAGTCCGGCAAAGAGCGCACAAAGAGCGCCACCCCGCCGGGGCGCTCCGGTCCTGCGCCAGAATGACCGCCATGACCACCCTTCACGATGACTCCCCGCTGGTGTCGGTGACCGGTTTGCGGGAGTCGCTCGACTCCGGGCGCCCGCCGATCCTGCTCGATGTGCGCTGGCAGCTCGGCGGTCCGCCCGGCATCGAGGACTACACCGCCGGCCATCTGCCCGGCGCCCGTTTCGTCGCCCTCGGCACCGACCTCGCCGCCCCGGCCGGCCCGCCCGGGCGCGGCGGCCGCCATCCGCTGCCCGACCCGGAGGAGTTCGGCGCCGCGCTGCGCCGCCTCGGCGTCTCGGCCGACCGCCCGGTGGTGGTCTACGACGGCGCCACCTCGCTGGCCGCCGCCCGCGCCTGGTGGCTGCTGCGCTGGGCCGGCCACCCGGACGTCCGGGTGCTGGACGGCGGCTTCGCGGCCTGGCAGGAGGCCGGCCTGCCGGTCACCACCGAGGTGCCGCCCGCCGGGGACGGTGACTTCAAGCCGGTCCCGGGGCAGCTGCCGGTGGTCGACGCGGACGGCGCCGCCGCCTGGGCCCGGGAGGCGCTGCTGCTGGACGCCCGGGCGGGGGAGCGCTACCGGGGCGAGACCGAGCCGATCGACCCGCGCGCCGGCCACATCCCCGGCGCGGTCTCCGCGCCGACCACCGAGAACGTCGGTCCGGACGGCCGCTTCCGCCCGGCCGCCGAACTCGCCGCCCGGTTCCGGGATCTGGGCGCGGGGGAGCGGGGCACCGCCGTCTACTGCGGCTCCGGGGTGACGGCCGCGCACCAGATCCTGGCGCTCGCGGTGGCCGGGCTGCCGGCCACCCTCTACCCGGGCTCGTGGAGCGAGTGGTCCAGTGACGCGGCCCGCCCGGTCGCCGTCACCGACCAGCCCGGCTGAGCCCGCCGACGCCGAAGGCGCGGACGACCGGGTCGTCCGCGCCTTCGCACCGCTCTGCCGCGCCGCGGTCCTGCCGCCCCGCGGTGCTACTCCTGCTTCTTGCGCCGGCTGCCGAAGACGATCTCGTCCCAGCTCGGCACGGTGGCCCGGCGCCCGGGCCGCACACCGTCGGCCTCGGCCTGACGGTCGGTGGTGCCGACCAGCCGCTCCCGGTGCGGTGCCACCGCCCGGGGCATCAGGATGTCCGCGTACGCCGAACCCGCGCCGACCGCCGGGGCGGCGGCCGCGGGCTCCGCGACCTCCTCCTCGGCCACCTCGGCGGGCACCGGCTCGATCGGCGGCGGCGCGCCGACCGCGAGGTCGCCGCGGAAGGCGGGCACCACGTCCAGCAGGCTGGTCAGCGAGTCCCGGGACTCGGCCGTCGCCTCACGGGACTCCCGCACCTCGCGGGCCGACATGATCCGGTCCGCCGAGGGCCGGTCGATCATCGGGCGCAGCGGCCGGTCGTGGGGGAGTCGGGCGATCCGCGGGATGAACGGGAAGACCGAATCGTCCTCGCGCTCGACCGACTCGCCGATCAGCGCGCGGGCCTCGTCGTCGTTGGGCTGCACCAGCCGCCGGGGCGGGTCGTACGTCCAGGCCGCACTGCGGCCCTCGCCGTCGGCCCGGTAGGAGAGGATGACCTCCCAGGTGCCGTCGTCGCGCCGCCAGGAGTCCCAGCGCTCGGTCTCCTTCTCGGCGCCGCGCAGCGCCAGCCGCTCGGAGACCGCCTCGCCCAGCTGCGGGCCGGGGGCCTCGCCGTGCCGGCGGATCGCGGTCTTCCGGGCCCGCTCGGCCATGAAGGCGCGCTCGGCCAGCACCGGACCCTCGAAGCGGCGGACCCGGTCGACGGAGATGCCGGCGGCCTGGGCGACCTCCTCGGCGGAGGCACCGGCTCGTATCCGCGCCTGGATGTCCCGGGGGCGGAGGTGGCTCTCGACCTCGATCTCGATCTGGCCGAGGCGCGGCCGGTCACCACGGATGGCGGCCCGCAGCCGCTCGTCGATGGGGAGGGTGTACTCGGTGCTGTCGGCAGCCTTGAGCACCAGCCGTGTGCCGTCGTTGCTGACGGCCACAACCCGCAGTTCGGGCACGCTTACCTCCCGGGTGGTGCCTGCCGACGTCACCTGCGTCGCTGCTCCCGTACTGAGTGTGGCCTGCCCACTCGCGACTGGCCACAACCTTGCTGAGTTCCCCGGCGTGTCGGGCTTACGCCCGGCCACACCGCTGTGGCACGGTTGCCTTTTTGCCACGTCATCCGTCGACGTCGCGCCTGGGTGCCCCGACCGTCCTCGCACGTGGAGTGACGCGACGATCCGGGACCGGTGTCGCCGTGCGCGCCTGCGCCACCACTCCTTGTCAAGCTGCCGGTTGATGGGCAGTCGACAAGTCGACCTGGGCTCAGGCTTTACGAACAGTACTCCATTCGTGGCATCCGAAGGGGCGGCTCGCCGCTCAAGTCTCCCGCGATTCACGGGAATCTCAAGAGCACACGACCCCAATGGCCGAGGATCGACCGATGAACGGTGATCATCTTCACATATATCTCTCGCGGAGAACCGCATTTTCGACCCTTGTGTCCTTCTTTGGGCAGGATGGAGTGACTTGTTCGAAGGACAGTCGTACTGACGCGAGGGATGTCGATGCCGGAGCAGAAGCCCGAACGGGGCGCGGCGGAGGAAGGTCGCAGGCGAATTGATCTGAGTGCGACTCAGGTCGCCGCCAGCGCGCTGGCCACCGTGGTGGGGGCGGTGCTGGCGTCCGAACTCGGGGTGTACGGAACCATTCTCGGCGCGGCGGTGGTGAGTATCGGCGCGACCACCGGCGGGGCGCTGTTCCAGCACCTCTTCCGGCGCACCGGCGAGCAGCTGCGCGGCGCGGTCGACCGCGCCGCCGGTCCGGGGCAGCTCGCGAACGGTCTGCGGCAGGCGCCGGAGCCGGACCGGGCCGACCCGGTCCCGCCGCCCGGTCCGGACGGGTGGAGCGCGCCGAGACTGCTCCGGGCGCGGCGCCGGCGGAGCCGGTGGACGTACGCGGCCGTCTCGGCCCTGGTGTTCACGGTCGCGATGGTGCCGATCCTCGCCTTCGAGCTGGCGACCGGCCGACCGGTGTCGGCGACGGTCCAGGGCGAGTCGGGCACCGGCACCTCGCTGGGCGGCCGGGTCGACCGGAAGCCGCCGGGCGACGCGCCGCCCTCCGGGCCGGCGGCCGTGCCCTCGCCCTCCGCGGGCCGGGACGGCGGCGCCTCCGGCCGGCCGGCCCCCGGTGCCCGTCCGGGCGAGGACGGCGAGGGGCCGTCCTCCGCCCCGACGGCCTCCCCGTCCTCCGGCGCCCCGGGCGGTTCCGGCGCCACGCCGTCCGCGCCGGCCTCGGGCTCCCCCTCGGCCCGCCCCTCCGGCGAGCCCTCCGCCCCGGCCACGTCCCCGGCGCCGTCCGGCGGCGGGAGCGCCTCCGCGAAGCCGTCCGGCGGCGCGGTCCCGAAGCCCCCGGACCCGACCACCGCCGTCGTCCCCCCGCCGGCGGCCCCGGACCCGGCGACCACGCCCCGGGCCCCCCAGGTGCCGCCGGCACCCCAGGCGTCCTAGGCGCCCAGTACCCGGCGCAGGTAGTCGTTGCCGAAGCGGCGGTCCGGGTCGAGCTCGTCGCGCAGCGCGGTGAAGTCCGCGAAGCGCGGGTAGACCCCGGCGAGGTACTCGGCGTCCCGGGTGTGCAGCTTGCCCCAGTGCGGCCGGCCGCCGTGTTCGGTCATCAGCCGCTCCACCGCCGTGAAGTAGCCCTGCTCCGCGGTGCCCCGGTACAGGTGGACGGCGATGTAGGCGGTGTCCCGGCCGTGGGCGGTGGAGAGCCAGACCTCGTCGGCCGGGGCGAACCGCACCTCGACCGGGAAGCTGATCCGCCAGCGGGACCGCTCGACCAAGGCCCGCAGCTCGCGCAGCACCTCGCCCACCGAGGCACGCGGCACCGCGTACTCCATCTCGACGAAGCGCACCTTGCGGGGGCTGGTGAAGACCCGGTGGGCGGTGTCGGTGTAGCTGCGGTCCGACCAGGCCCGGCTGGCCAGCGCGGCGATCGTCGGCACCGAGGCGGGGAAGCGGCGCCCGACCCGGCAGGCGCCCTCCCAGACGGTGTTGGAGAGGAAGTCGTCCTCCAGCCACTCCTTGAACCGGGGCAGCGGAGCGGCCGGCCCCTGGCTGCGGTTGTTGCGCTTGGTGGAGCAGCGGTCGGTGTGCGGGAACCAGTAGAACTCGAAGTGCTCGTTGACGGCGGTGAGGTCGTCCAGCCGGTGCAGCACCTCGTCGAAGCGCATCGGCTGCTCGTGCGCGGTGAGCAGGAAGGCCGGTTCGACGGCGAGGGTGAGCGCGGTGATCACGCCGAGCGCGCCGAGGCCGAGCCGGGCGGCCTCGAACAGCTCCGGGTCCGCGGCGGGGGAGCAGTGCCGGACGCTTCCGTCGGCGAGCACGATCTCCAGCCCGCGGATCTGGGCGGCCAGCGACCCGGAGTCCCGGCCGGTGCCGTGGGTGCCGGTGCTGGTGGCGCCGGCCACGGTCTGCACCTCGATGTCGCCCATGTTGGTGAGCGAGAGGCCCGCGGCGGCGAGCAGCCGGTTGAGCCGGTGCAGCGGCAGTCCGGCCTCGACGGTGACGGTGCCGTTCTCGTGGTCGATCCCGCGGACGGCGGTCAGCCCGTGCGGGCGGACCAGGACGCCGTTGCCGGCGGAGGCGATCGCGGTGAAGGAGTGGCCGGAACCGACCGCCTTGACGGTCTCGCCCCGGTCGGCGGCGCGCAGGATCTCCTTGGCCAGTTCCTCCGCACTGCCGGGGGTGACCACCCGCGCGGGCACGGTGCTCTGGTTGCCCGCCCAGTTGGTCCAGCGGGTGCGGGCAGCGGTACTGGCCTGGGGCATTGCGGCGCCTCCTGCTCCGTGGCCGAACGGGCTTCGGCTCACCTCGTTCCCTACCCGCGGGTAGGCCGCGGGTAGGGAGGAGGGTAAGTCAGGTCAGCGTCCGAGGTCCACGGTTTCGGTGGACGCGGGGCTGCCCGGTTCGGCGTCCAGCCCGGCCCGCAGCCGCTTGAGTCCGGCCGCCGCCGTCAGGACGCCGAACAGCCCGGCGGTCAGCGGGACCCAGTAACCGGCCGCTGCCCCCGCGGCGTCGATCGTCCAGCCGCCGACCGAGGAACCGATCGCGACGCCGATCGCCAGCCCGGTGGTCGTCCAGGTCATGCCCTCGGTCAGCTGGGCGGGCGGCACCAGCCGCTCGACCAGGGCCATCGCGGTGATCAGGGTGGGGGAGATGGCGATGCCCGCGATCAGCAGCGCGCCGCCGACCGCGACCAGGCCGCCCACCCCGCTCACCGCCTCGGCGACCAGCAGCAGCGGCACCATGCTGACCGCCATGAAGACCACCCCGCCGAAGAAGCGGCTCGCCATCGACCCGGTGAGCTTCAGGGTGCCGAACACGAAGCCGGCCACGCAGGAGCCGAGCGCCCAGAGCGCCAGGATCACGCTGGCGAGCGCCTTGTGGCCCTGGGCCTCGGCGTAGGCGACGGTGACCACCTCGACCGAGCCGAAGATCGCCCCGGTGGCGACGAAGGTCAGCACCAGGACGACCAGGCCGCCGTTCAGGATCGCGCTGCGGCCGGTGTGGGCGTGCGCGGGATGCAGCGGCGGCTCGGTCCGCCGCTGCGCGGTGAACAGGGCGATGCCGACGGCGAGGAAGACCCCGGCGAGCAGGACGCCCGCCTCCGGGAAGACCGCGGTGGCCAGTCCGATCGACAGGATCGGGCCGACGATGAAGCAGACCTCGTCGACCACCGCCTCGAAGGAGTAGGCGGTGTGCAGCTTCGGCGCCTCGTCCCGGTACAGGTGCGCCCAGCGCGCACGGACCATCGCGCCGGTGCTGGGCATCCCGCCCATGCCGACCGCGAAGACGAACAGCGTCCAGGTCGGCGCCGAGAAGTGGGCGCACAGCAGCAGTCCGGTCGCGGCGGCGATCGTGATGACGGTCGCCGGCACGGCGACCCGGCGCTGCCCGTGCCGGTCCACCAGCCAGGAGACCATCGGCCCCAGGATCGCCGCCGAGACCGCCAGCGTCGCCGACACCAGGCCCGCGATGCCGTACGAGCCCCTCAGCTGGGAGAGCATGGTGACGATGCCGATGCCGGTCATCGAGATCGGCAACCTGGCGATGAAGCCGCTGGACGAGAAGGCCAGAGTGCCGGGGGCGGCGAATATCTGGCGGTAGCTGGACAGCACGGGAGCTCCGCAAATCGGGGGTAAGGGACGAGGCTGGTCTCAACAGCTTACGAACCTTGGCAATCGGTATTTTCCGGACACCGGGCGCCGTCCCGGCGTCGGCCCCGGGGCCCACAGTGGCAGGATCGGTCCCATGTCCGACGTGCGCAACACCTCCCTCACCGGCGCCGCCCCGTACGACGCCCTGCTGCTGCTCTCCTTCGGCGGGCCCGAGGCCCCGAGGACGTCGTGCCGTTCCTGGAGAACGTCACCCGCGGCCGGGGGATCCCCAAGGAACGGCTCCGGGAAGTGGGCAAGCACTACTTCCTGTTCGGCGGCGTCAGCCCGATCAACGAGCAGAACCGCGACCTGCTGGCCGCGCTGCGCAAGGACTTCGCCGAGCACGGCCTCGACCTGCCGGTGTACTGGGGCAACCGGAACTGGGCGCCCTACCTGGTCGACACCCTGCGCGAGCTGGCCGCCGACGGGCACCGCCGGATCGCCGTCCTCGCCACCAGCGCCTACGCCGGCTACTCCGGCTGCCGCCAGTACCGGGAGAACCTCGCCGACGCGCTGGCCGCCCTGGCCGCCGAGGGACTGCCGGAACTCCGGGTCGACAAGCTGCGGCACTTCTACAACCACCCCGGCTTCGTCGAGCCGATGACCGAGGCCACCCTGGCCGCCCTGGACCGGCTGCCCGAGCGGACCAGGGCCGGCGCCCGGCTGGCGTTCACCACCCACTCGATCCCCGACACCATGGCCGAGACCTCCGGCGCCCCGGACGACCCGGCCCGGGGCCGCCCGGGCGGTGCCTACGTCGCCCAGCACCTGGACGTCGCCCGGCTGGTCGCCGCCGCGGTCGCCGCTCGCACCGGCGTCGCGGACCGCCGCTGGGAGCTGGTCTTCCAGAGCCGCAGCGGCGCCCCGCACATCCCGTGGCTGGAGCCCGACATCTGCGACCACCTCGAGGCGCAGCACGCCGACGGCGCCCCGGCCGTGGTGATGGTCCCGATCGGCTTCGTCTCCGACCACATGGAGGTCAAGTACGACCTCGACACCGAGGCGACGGCCAGGGCGGCCGAACTGGGCCTGCCGGTCGCCCGGGCCGCCACCGTCGGGGCCGACCCCCGGTTCACCGCCGCCGTCCGCGAGCTCGTCCTGGAGCGGGCCGCCGCCGAGCGCGGCGAGCCGGTGTCCCGCTGCGCCCTGGGCGCGCTCGGGCCCAGCCACGACGTCTGCGCGGTGGCCTGCTGCCCCAACCCGCGCGCGCCCCGCCCGGCCGCCGCCGAGCGCTGAGCGCCCGGTCCCGTTCCGAACCGTCCCGGAGGAGAACCCGTGTCCAGCCCCGCCGTGCCCGACCCCGCCCTGCTCGACGAGCTGCTCGACGTCGCCCTGGACGCCGCCCGCCGGGCCGGGGCGCTGCTGCTCGACGGCCGGCCCGCCGACCTCGGTGTGGCCGGCACCAAGAGCAGCCCGGTCGACGTGGTGACCGAGATGGACCTGGCCTCGGAGAAACTCGTCCTGGAGTTGATCACGGCCCGCCGGCCCGAGGACGGCTACCTCGGCGAGGAGGGCGCGGAGCGGCCCGGCACCAGCGGTGTGCGCTGGGTCGTCGATCCGCTCGACGGCACGGTCAACTATTTGTACGGGCTGCCCTCCTGGGCGGTCAGCGTGGCCGCCGAGCTGGACGGGCACGCCGTGGTCGGGGTGGTGTACGCCCCGGCGCGCGGCGAGCTCTTCCACGCCGTGATCGGTCGCGGGGCCCACCGGGACGGACAGCCGCTCTCCACCCGCCCGGCGCCGCCGTGGGGCCAGGCACTGATCGGCACCGGCTTCGCCTACGTCCGCGAGGTGCGGGTGCGGCAGGCCGAGGTGGTGCTCGCCCTGATGCCGGAGGTGCGCGACATCCGGCGGGCCGGCGCCGCGGCCGTGGACCTCTGCGACGTCGCGGCGGGCCGGTTGGACGGCTACTACGAGCGCGGGCTGGCCCCCTGGGACCGGGCGGCGGGCTGCCTGATCGCGGCCGAGGCCGGCGCCCTGGTCGGCGGCCGCCCCGGGCACGGCCCGGACGGCGAGCTGACCGTGGCCGCCGCGCCCGGGGTGTACGAGCCGCTCCAGGAGCGACTGGCCGCCCTGCGGGCCTGGGCCGACCGGTAGGGCGTCTCTGCACCTTCCCGCCGGATGTCGCGACGCGAACGTGCAGACGCGCCCCGACGCCACCGGGCCCGCCCGCGCGACGGCGGGCGGGCCCGGTGGCGGTTCCGGCCACGAGGGGCAGCGAAGAGCCCTGACATACGGGGGATGCCAGGGCCTGGGTTTTCGCACGGCCCCCGTAGGGCCGCTGGTGCCGGAGGTCCGGCGACGGGTCGGGCGGTCGGAGGATCAGGCGGCGGTGCGGTGGCGCTCCAGCACCGTGTCCACGCCGTGCTCGGCGGCGAGACGGCGCAGATCGTCCAGCTCGGACTGTTCCACCTCGGCGAGGAACTCGTCCCCGGCCTCGATCGCGCGGTGCAGGTCCTGCTCGGCGTTGGCGATGCGCTGCAGGATTCCGGCGGTGAAGGCGTCCATACGGGCCCCCTTACTGTGTCGGACGTGCACGGTCGTGCGCCCCCTGCCCCAGGTGTGCGGTAGCCAACGGAAGCGTCCGATCCGGTTCGGTGAAGATGTCCGGTCGGGCGCGGAGACGGCCCTCGGCCGCTCCCGTGACGCCCCGAGCCCCAGGGCCGGCGCGGATGAACGCACGGCGGGTGGGTGCGATCGGCTCAGAAACCGGATCGCGGGTGTGCAGCTGTCCTCCCCGCCCCCGGGGCGGGGAAACCTCCTGCCGCGAGAAAGTTGCCCGCGTCACAGTCCAACCGGACTGTTCCCGCCACGAACCCCTGTGCGAACCCCTGTGCGGACCCCGGCCGCGGACCCCCCGTCGCGGAACCGCCGCGCGCCCGGCACCGTCCGGCGGCGGACCTGCCTCCGGGGCAGCTTATCGCTGCTTTACCGCAGGACCAGGCAGGATGGAGGCACCGTCGGAGCCGTGCGTCCGCCTCCGGGGCCGGCCTGGAGAAGGGACAACGACCGTGCGGGTTCTCGTCGTCGAGGACGAGCAGCTGCTCGCCGAGGCAGTCGCCACGGGTCTGCGCCGCGAGGCGATGGCCGTCGACGTGGTGTACGACGGGGAGGCCGCGCTCCAGCGCATCGCGGTCAACGACTACGACGTGGTCGTCCTCGACCGCGACCTGCCGCTGGTCCACGGCGACGACGTCTGCCGCAGTGTGGTCGAGCAGGGCCTCGCCACCCGGGTGATCATGCTGACCGCCTCCGGCGACATCAGCGACCGGGTCGAGGGCCTCGAGATCGGGGCGGACGACTACCTTCCGAAGCCGTTCGCCTTCAGCGAACTCGTCGCCCGGGTCCGCGCCCTGGGCCGCCGCGCCACCGTCCCGCTGCCCCCGATCCTGGAACGGGCCGGCATCTCGGTCGACCCGGGCCGTCGCGAGGTCATCAGGGACGGCCGCCCGGTCCAGCTCGCCCCCAAGGAATTCGCCGTCCTGGAGGTCCTGATGCGGGCCGGCGGCGCCGTCGTCTCTGCCGAGCAGTTGCTCGAGAAGGCCTGGGACGAGCACACCGACCCGTTCACCAACGTCGTGCGCGTCACCGTGATGACCCTGCGCCGCAAGCTCGGCGACCCGCCGGTGATCGTCACCGTGCCCGGGTCCGGCTACCGGATCTGACCGGACCCGCCCCCACCCCGCGCCCGCCCCCCGGCGGACGCCCCGAGAGGACCATCATGACCACCCCGCCCTCGGCCGGCGGGCCCTCCGGCGCGCCCTCCGGCGGGCGCGCCGTGCCCGGCCGGCCCGTCCCGCCCAAGCCCTCCCAGCCGCCCCGCGCGCCCCGGCTGCACCAGCCCGAGAGCTACGTGCCCGGTGACGGCATGCTCGCCTGGCTGCCCTTCCGCCCGACCATCCGGATCCGGCTCACCCTGCTCTACGGCGGGATGTTCCTGATGGCCGGGGTGGCGCTGCTGCTGCTGATGTACGTCTTCGTCCGGCAGGGCTTCCGCGACAGCCAGGTGCCGAACATCTCGATCCACTCCGACGTGCCGTTCACCTTCATCACCCCGGACGGGCAGCAGGTGTCGGCCCAGGGCTTCAACAACTGGCTGGACGCCTTCCAGCTGAACCAGGCCAACACCGCGCTGAACACCCTGCTGCGCAAGACCCTCACCATGCTGGTCTGCCTGGCCGCGATCGCCTTCGCGGCCGGCTACGCGATGGCCGGCCGGGTGCTGCGCCCGCTCGGCCGGATCACCCGCACCGCCCGTGAGGTCGCCTCCTCCGACCTGCACCGGCGGATCGAGCTGGACGGCCCGGACGACGAGCTCAAGGAGCTCGCGGACACCTTCGACGACATGCTGGAGCGGCTGGACCGGTCCTTCGACTCCCAGCGCCGCTTCGTCGCCAACGCCTCGCACGAGCTCCGCACCCCGCTCGCGATCAACCGGACCCTGCTCGAGGTCCAGCTCTCCGACCCGGCCGCCTCGGCCGACCTCCAGCAGCTCGGCAAGACCCTGCTGGCCACCAACGAGCGCAGCGAGCAGCTGGTCGAGGGCCTGCTGCTGCTCGCCCGTAGCGACAACGAGCTGACCGACCGCCGTCCGGTGGAGCTGTCCGAGGCGGCCACCCGGGCGCTGGAGCAGACCCGCTCCGAGGCCGCCAAACGGGAGGTCGACCTGCGCGCCACGCTGCACCCGGCGATGGTCGCGGGCAACGGCATCCTGCTGGAGCGGATCGCGCTCAACCTGCTCCAGAACGCCGTCCGCTACAACTCCCCGGACGGCTGGGTGGAGATCACCACCGCCCCGGTCCCCGGCGGCGGCGAGCTGGTGGTCTCCAACACCGGCCCGGTGGTGCCCGGCTACGAGCTGGAGCACATCTTCGAGCCGTTCCGCCGGGTCAAGGGCGCCGACCGCACCCGCAGCGACAAGGGGGTCGGCCTCGGCCTCTCGATCGTCCGCTCGGTGGTCCGGGCGCACAACGGCACCATCGAGGCGACCCCGCGCGCCGGCGGCGGCCTCACCATGCGCGTGCGCATCCCCGGTATCTAGCGGGCGCTCCCGGCACCCCTCCCGCACAGAGGCCGCACCGGGCAGCTCCCGGAGCCGCCACGACCCCTTCACGGCCCTTCTCGGGCCCGTCCGCCGCCCAGCCCGGGCCAGCTCCGTGCGCGGACCGTTCCCAGCCGCCCCCGCCAGGCATGTCAAGACGACATAAGCCCTGGCGGGGGCGGCTTGTCTTTTCCGGCCCGGGCAACTTACGGTGTCGTAACCTACGCAACCGTAAGTGCGGTTGCCCCCAGTACTCCGGTGTGCCCGTCCAACGCGCTCCTCCGGCGCGTGACCTCCCCCAGGAGCCAGACCCGTGACCATCGCCCCCGTGCAGCGCAGCGCCTCGCTCGGTTCGAGCGCCTGGACCGACGCGCGACTGATCATGGCCCTCGAAGAGGTCGTCGAGAAGGAGCTCGAGCGCCACCTCAAGGTCGCCAAGGAGTGGATGCCGCACGAGTTCGTGCCCTGGAGCCGCGGGCGCGACTTCCCCGGCGTGCTGGGCGGCGAGGCCTGGGAGCCCGGCGACTCCAAGGTGACCCCGCTCGGCCGGGTCTCGCTGGTGGTCAACCTGCTCACCGAGGACAACCTCCCGAGCTACCACCACGAGATCGCGACCATGTTCGGCCGCGAGGGCGCCTGGGGGACGTGGGTCCACCGCTGGACGGCGGAGGAGGGGCGGCACGGCATAGCCATCCGCGACTACCTGCTCACCACCCGGGCCGTCGACCCGGACGAGCTGGAGCGGGCGCGGATGTCCCACATGGCCGAGGGCTTCGTGTCCGACAACGCGCACAGCATGCTGCAGTCGGTCGCCTACGTGGCCTTCCAGGAGCTCGCGACCCGCATCTCGCACCGCAACACCGGCCACTACGCCGGCTGCCCGCTGGCGGACCAGCTGCTCGCGAAGATCGCCAACGACGAGAACCTGCACATGGTCTTCTACCGGAACCTGCTGAAGGCCGCCCTGGAGATCGCCCCCGACCAGGCCATGCGGGCGATCGCCGACGTGGTGACCGACTTCCGGATGCCCGGCCACGGCATCCCCGGCTTCGAGCGGGCCGCCGCGCAGATCGCCCTCGGCGGCGTCTACAACCTCCGCATCCACCACGACGACGTGCTGCAGCCCGTGCTGCGCCACCTCAAGGTGATGGAGATCGGCGGACTCGGCCCCGAGGGCCTGCGGGCCCAGGAGGAGCTCGGCGTCTTCCTCGGCGGGCTGGACGCCCAGGCGACCAAGTTCGACGAGCGGCAGGCGGCCCGGCTGGCGCGCATCGCGGCCCGGCAGCAGTAGGCCGGGCGGCGGGTGCCCGTCCGGACGCTCCGGCGGGCACCGCGGCAGACGTACTGGCTTGGGCGGATTTTCCATGGTTTGCCCAGCCCGGAGCCTAACGTGACCAAGGTCACACCGTGTCGCTCCGGGGGATCGGGCAACCCCGGAGAGTGATCATCGTTCGGGCCCCCGCGATTGCCGTCCGTGACCGGAACGGCGATCGGACGCGGGGCGAAGGATCGGCTCCCCGCCCTGGTGGGCAAGGGAATTGGCGGGCGCGCGGGGGACCTTCGCTTACGGAGTGTGTCTGCCGGGCGCTCGCCGACCCGCTCCGGCGATGGCCCTGCGTGAGGCTCCGGGAGCCCAAGTGGATCATCCCGGCGGACCCCCGGCCGGGTGTCGATTGAGTAACAGGGCTTGAAGTAAGGCAAAATCTCCGCCTCGGGTCGGGCACAAGACCGACCCCCCATGCGTTACGTGCGCTGGAGATACCGCACACACCGCACAACCCGGAGGGGGAGAGCGAAATATGGCTACCGACTACGACACCCCACGCAAGACCGACGACGAGCTCAACGAAGACAGCATCGAGGAGCTCAAGGCCCGCAGGAACGACAAGGGCGGCAACGCGGTCGACGTCGACGAGTTCGAGGCGGCCGAGGGCATGGAGCTCCCCGGCGCGGACCTCTCGAACGAGGAACTCTCCGTCCGGGTGCTGCCGCGGCAGGCCGACGAGTTCACCTGCATGAGCTGCTTCCTGGTCCACCACCGCAGCCAGCTGTACAGCGAGAAGAACGGCAACCCGATCTGCCGGGACTGCGGCGCCTGAGGACCAGGGCGTCATGACTCGGGCCTCGCGGTGTCCGCGAGACCGGTGCGACGCCCCTTCCGGCCCCGGGCAGCGGGGCCGGACGGCAGCTCCGGCGTCCGTCCCGACGGACGCACCAGTCGTACGGGCGGACGGAAGCGCGTCTCCCGGAGACGCCGAGGGACGGTACCGCGAGGCGGTACCGTCCCTCTCCGTCTGTTCCGGCCGGGGCCGGGCGTCGGCCCCGCGGGCCCCGCTCAGGCGCGGGCGTTCCGGCGGGCCTCTTCCAGGGCCTCGGCGAGCTTCATCGGCGAGCGGGTGGAGAGGTAGAGGTAGGGCGTCGGGTCGGTCGGATCGCTGACCTCGACCCGGAGCGCGGTCGGCACGTAGCTGCGCAGCAGCATGAAGGCCCGCGGGTCGGCCTTGGGGCCGCGCCAGGCCGCGGCCTCGGCCGGACCGAGCGCGTGGGCGGCGCCGAGGGCGTCCACCGGGATCCGGGCCGGGCCGGCCACCAGGGAGCCCTGGACCACCCGGATCCGGGCGGAGCCGTAACTGCTGATCGCGGCGGCGCCGGCGGCGATGCCGACCACCAGCCCGACCAGGGCGCCCACCGCGCTGATCCGCAGCAGGATCAGGGCGAGCGTGAGGCCGATCAGGACCGGGAACAGCCACCAGGAGCGCGGCGCGGTGAGGCGTTCGTCGTACATGCCCCCCATTGTGGGCGTCGATACACCGGGCTCCCGACGCAACCCCCGCTCCCGGCACGGCTACCGGTCGGTAGGGTTGGGCGCCGTGACCGGTTCGACTGCCCCCACCGCGCCCCTGACCCCCGCCGCCCCCAGCGAGTCCGCGGCCCCGGCCCACCCGGCGTCGCCCGCGACGCCCCCGCCGGAGGCCGTCCTCCCGCCGCGCGCGCCCGAGGCCCCGGCCCCCGGCACCCGCCTCGGCTCCCACTACGAGCACTGCTTCGGCTGCGGCCCGCAGCACCCCGGCGGACTGCGGATCGACGCGGTCGCCGGGACCGGCCTCGACGTCACCGCCGAGTTCACCGTCCGCCCGGAGCACCAGGGCGGCCCCGGGCTGGCCCACGGCGGCCTGCTCACCACGGCCATGGACGAGACCCTCGGCACCCTCAACTGGCTGCTGCACGTCCCCGCCGTCACCGGCCGGCTGGAGACCGACTTCCTCTCCCCGGTGCCGGTCGGCTCCACGCTGCACCTGCGGGCCTGGATCACCGGCGCGCACGGCCGGAAGATCTACAGTGCCGCCGAGGCGCGGATCGGTGGGCCCGACGGCCCGGTCGCCGTGCGCGCACGGGCACTCTTCATCCAGGTGAAGCTGGAACACTTCACCAAGCACGGTCGTCCCGAGGACATCGAGAAGGTCCTCGACGACCCGGACCTGATGCAGCGCGCCCGAACCTTTGAGGTGAACCCTTGAGCACCACCCCCCGCGAGCCCCTCGACGTCCTGATCCGCCGGCTCGACCCCGAGCTGCCGCTGCCCGAGTACGCGCAGCCCGGCGACGCGGGCGCCGACCTGCGGACCACCGTGGACGCGGAGTTGGCCCCCGGTGAGCGCGCGGTGCTGCCCACCGGCATCGCCATCGCGTTGCCCGACGGCTACGCGGCGTTCGTCCACCCCCGGTCCGGACTGGCAGCTCGTTGCGGTGTTGCTCTGGTGAACGCCCCAGGGACGGTCGATGCCGGGTACCGTGGAGAGATCAAGGTGATCGTCGTCAATCTGGATCCGCGCGAGGCCGTCAGCTTCCGCCGAGGGGACCGGATCGCCCAGCTGGTCGTCCAGCAGGTCGAGAAGGCCCGCTTCCACGAAGTGGCCGAGCTGCCGGGGTCGGCACGGGCCGAGGGCGGGTTCGGGTCGACCGGTGGCCACGCCGCGGTCTAGGCTGCCCGCGGCCTCGCAGGAAGCCGAGCAGGTATTCGCATCGGTCTTGGACCGGGAAGGACAGTGACCGTGTTCCGTCGTCGCCAGAAGAGCGAGGACGCTGTCGAGCAGCTCGCCGACGACGCCATCAGCGCCGACGAGACGGCCGATGACGTCGAAGGTTCCGCCGAGAGCGAGAACGTGACCGAGCTGGACCCGACGGACCGGGTCGGCCTGCCGCCGGCTCCGCGTCCGGACGGTCCGTGGGACCACTCCGAGCTGGAGAACCCGGAGGAGGGCCGCGTCGACCTCGGCGGCCTGCTGGTCCCCGGTGTCGAGGGCATGGAGCTCCGGGTCGAGGTGGCCGGCGACTCGATCGTGGCCGCGACCCTGGTCCTCGGCAGCAGCGCCATCCAGCTCCAGGCCTTCGCGGCCCCCAAGTCGGAGGGCATCTGGGGCGAGGTCCGTGAGGAGATCGCCAACGGCATCACCTCGCAGGGCGGCCTCGTCGAGGAGGAGGAGGGCCCGCTGGGCTGGCACCTCCGCGCCCAGGTCCCGGTGCAGCTGCCGGA